>NZ_CP074404.1:0-664984 GCF_018388465.1 Cellulomonas fengjieae
CCGTGGGTCTCCGGGGCCACTAGCATCGGAGATCGTCGCCGGGGGCGTGCGGCCTGTGGACCACGACGTGGTGGACGGCCGCCGGACGCGACGACCATCACGTCCAGAACAGCGCCGAGAACGCCGTGTCCACCGTGCCCAAGGTCCCATGACACCGTCGTGACCATCTGCTCACAGGTGTGGACAACTGTGTGGACAACGGCGGCCATGCGAGACTCGACCACTCACGCGATCGAACAGCCGAGGTAGCACGTGTCACAGGACGAAGAACTCTCCCGAGTCTGGGGCCACGTGGTGTCGACCCTCGAGTCGAGTCCCGACATCACCCCGCGCCAGATCGCATTCGTCCGGCTCGCCCGCCCGCTGGGTCTCCTCGACGGCACGCTCCTGCTCGCCGTCGGCAACGACTTGACCAAGGACTATCTCGAGTCGCGGGTACGCGGTGAGGTGACCGCCGCCCTCAGCAGCGCGCTCGACCGCGAGGCGCGCTTCGCCATCACGGTGGACCCCGAGCTGGCCGAGGACGCACCGCCGGCACTGCGGATCGTCGGTTCCGCTTCGGAGCAGAGGCACGAGCCGTACAGCCAGTCCCGCGACGAGCGCGAGGCCGACGAGGCAGACGCCCGCCGCGAGGCCCGCCCGGACCTGTCCCTGGTGTCGGACGACGAGCACGACGGCCGCGACGACTCGGTCCGGGAGCGCCGCTACGGCGGACGCAACGACGACCGCCCGCCGCCCGCCAACAGGCGCACCCCCGCGGAGCCCGCGCGCCTGAACCCGAAGTACCTCTTCGAGACGTTCGTCATCGGCAGCTCGAACCGCTTCGCCCATGCGGCGGCGGTCGCGGTCGCCGAGGCCCCCGCCAAGGCCTACAACCCGCTGTTCATCTACGGCGACTCGGGCCTGGGCAAGACCCACCTGCTGCACGCCATCGGGCACTACGCGCAGAACCTCTACCCCAGCGTCCGGGTGCGGTACGTGAACTCCGAGGAGTTCACCAACGACTTCATCAACTCGATCAGCGAGGGCAAGGCCGGCGCGTTCCAGCGGCGTTACCGCGAGGTCGACGTGCTCCTCATCGACGACATCCAGTTCCTGCAGGGCAAGGAACAGACGATGGAGGAGTTCTTCCACACGTTCAACACCCTGCACAACGCGAACAAGCAGGTCGTGATCACCTCCGACCTGCCCCCCAAGCAGCTCAACGGGTTCGAGGACCGGATGCGGTCGCGCTTCGAGTGGGGCCTGATCACCGACGTGCAGCCGCCCGACCTCGAGACCCGCATCGCGATCCTGCGCAAGAAGGCCGGCAGCGAACGCCTGCAGGCACCGCCGGACGTCCTCGAGTACATCGCGAGCAAGATCTCCACCAACATCCGCGAGCTCGAGGGCGCGCTGATCCGGGTCACCGCGTTCGCCAACCTCAACCGCCAGCAGGTGGACCTGTCGCTCGCGGAGATCGTCCTCAAGGACCTCATCACCGACGACCAGACCACCGAGATCACCGCCACCCAGGTGATCGGCCAGACCGCGGCCTACTTCGGCCTCAGCATCGACGACCTGTGCGGCTCGAGCCGCTCACGCGTCCTCGTCACGGCACGCCAGATCGCGATGTACCTGTGCCGCGAGCTGACGGATCTGTCGCTGCCCAAGATCGGCCAGGCCTTCGGCGGGCGGGACCACACCACCGTCATGCACGCCAACCGCAAGATCCGCGAGCTGATGGCTGAGCGACGGTCGATCTACAACCAGGTGACCGAGCTCACCAACCGGATCAAGCAGCAGAATCGCGGCTGAGAGCCCTTAGTTATCCACAGCCATCCACAGGCACCTGGGGATGTTTGTGACGACGTTCACCCATGTGCCGCGACGCCGGGTGCGATCACGCATGGCACCGCGCTGGCCTGCAAGAACACACTCTTTCGGACATCCCGGGGCGAATCTCACGGTTTTCGAGGGCTCTCTCCGACGTGCGTTGGATGAGTGAACTCTCACCGTCGAAACGATCCGAAGGCCTTGACCCCAACCTTCACCCTCCGAGTGAGACATGCATGGGACGAATCTCCACACCTGTGCACTCACCTGTGGATGACCGTGGACGACGCCCCTGTGGGTGTGGACGGAACGCCCCCGAACGGTGGACGCAGAACCGGCCTTCCGGCGCCGTCCACGGCCGTCCACCGGCCGTCCGATCTGGCCCACACCCCACGTGCACAGGCAGATCGCATCGTGACCTGCGCAGACGTCGATCATCCACACAGTGCACAGGACCGATGACGACGACGAGACTTCTCTAGGTGGTGGATCCACACACCGCCACAGGACCCCGGCCGCTCCCGAACGACACGGCTGTCGTTGTCATCCGCCTGCCCGTACCGAGCGTCGGGGCTCTCGCGTAGTGTTCGGCTGACGCCTGCCCGCCGGATCTCCGCACAACCGTGTCGGCACCCGGCCAGGCCAGCTCGACGAGAGGTGAGGTATGAGGTTCCGGGTCGACCGCGACGTGCTCGCGGACGCCGTCACGTGGACGGCACGCAGCCTGCCCACCCGGCCACCGGTCCCGGTCCTGGCGGGAGTCCGCCTGGAGGCGGACACCACAGGCACCGTGCAGCTGTCGAGCTTCGACTACGAGGTCTCCGCGCGGTCGCAGATCCCGGCGGACGTGAGCGAGGCCGGCACGGTGCTGGTCTCCGGGCGTCTGCTCGCCGAGATCTCCCGCTCGCTGCCGGACAAGCCCGTCGACGTGGTGCTCGAGGGCACGAAGGTCATCGTGACCTGCGGTGCCAGCCGCTTCACCCTGCTGACGATGCCGGTCGAGGACTACCCCAACCTCCCGGTGATGCCCCCGACCACCGGGACGGTCGACGGCGACGAGCTCACGCACGCGGTGGCCCAGGTGTCCGTGGCCGCCAGCCGCGACGACACGCTTCCGCTGCTCACCGGCGTGCGGGTCGAGATCGAGGGCGAGAAGGTCACGCTCCTGGCGACCGACCGGTACCGGCTCGCCCTGCGCGAGCTCACCTGGAAGCCGGCCTCGCCCGACATCTCGACGGTCGCGCTCGTCCGCGCACGCACGCTGTCGGACGCCGCCAAGTCGCTCGGCAGCGCCGGCTCGGTGACGGTGGCGCTGTCCACCGGCTCCGGCGTCGACATGATCGGCTTCGAGGCGGCCGGTCGTCAGACCACCAGCCTGCTGGTCGACGGCGACTACCCGGCCGTCCGCCGGCTCTTCCCCGACGAGACGCCCATCCACGCGGTCGTCAGCACGCACGCCCTGGCGGACGCCGCCAAGCGCGTGAGCCTCGTCGCGGAGCGCAACACCCCGATCCGCCTGTCGTTCAGCGAGGGCCAGGTCGTCCTGGACGCCGGCCAGGGCGACGACGCACAGGCCTCCGAGGCCATCGAGGCCACGCTCGTGGGCGACGACATCTCGGTGGCGTTCAACCCGCAGTTCCTGCTGGACGGTCTCGGTGCCCTGAGCACGACGTTCGTCCGCCTGTCGTTCACGCACCCCAACAAGCCGGTGGAGTTCACCGGCCAGGAGTCGCTCGATGGCGAGGACAACCCGGAGTACCGCTACCTGCTGGTCCCCATCCGATTCGCCAGCTGACCGGCGCACCGCCGCCGCACGCGGCACAGTGGGAACAGCGCGCACCGAGAGAGGTCACTCATGCACATCGGACTGGTCGGTCTGGGAAAGATGGGTGCCAACATGCGCACCCGCCTTCGTGCCGCGGGCATCGACGTCACGGGGTACGACCGCAACCCGGACGTCACCGACGTGCCGTCGCTGGAGGCGCTCGTCGAGGCGCTCCCGGCGGGTGAGCGCATCGTCTGGGTGATGGTCCCGTCCGGGGTCATCACCGACGCGGTGATCAACGACCTCGCCGGGCTGCTGAGCTCGGGCGACATCGTGATCGACGGCGGCAACTCGTACTACCAGGACGACCAGAAGCACGCGGACGTCCTGACGGAGCTGGGTGTCGACTTCCTGGACGCCGGGGTCTCGGGTGGTGTCTGGGGCCTCGAGAACGGGTACGGGCTCATGGTCGGCGGAGACGAGGCCGTCGTCGCGAAGGTCATGCCGGTCTTCGACGCGCTGCGGCCGGAGGGTCCGCGCGCCGAGGGCTTCGTGCACGCCGGGACCGTCGGCGCGGGGCACTTCGCCAAGATGGTGCACAACGGGATCGAGTACGGGCTGATGCAGTCCTACGCCGAGGGCTATGAGCTCCTGGCGGCGAAGGACCTGGTCACGGACGTGCACGGCACGATGCGCGCGTGGCAGCGCGGCACCGTCGTGCGGTCCTGGCTGCTCGAGCTGCTGGTCAAGGCGCTGGAGCAGGACCCGGGCCTGGGGGAGATCGACGACTGGGTCGAGGACTCGGGCGAAGGGCGGTGGACCGTCGACGAGGCGATCGACCTCGCTGTCCCGGCGCCCGTGATCTCCGCGGCGCTGTTCGCTCGGTTCCAGTCCCGCCAGGAGGAGTCCCCCGCGATGAAGGCCGTCGCCGCCCTGCGTCAGCAGTTCGGTGGCCACGCGGTCAAGCCTGCGGGGACCACCGGCCCGGTCACGGGCACGCCGCCCGCGCAGTCCCTCTGACCTGACCCGTCGATGTATGTCGCCCATCTGTCTCTGACGGACTTCCGCTCGTACGCGCAGGTCGAGCTCCCGCTGGAGCCCGGGATCACCGCGCTCGTCGGGCCCAACGGGCAGGGCAAGACCAACCTGGTCGAGGCGATCGGGTACATCGCGACGCTCGGCAGCCATCGCGTGCCCACGGACGCGGCGCTGGTGCGCGCCGGGACCTCGCGCGCGGTCGTGCGGGCCAAGGTGGTCCGCGCGCTGGAGCCCGGCCGTCCCCGCTCGACGCTGGTCGAGGTCGAGGTGACCCCGGGTAAGGCCAACCGCGCGCGGGTCAACGGCGGATCGCCGACCCGGGCGCGGGACGTGCTGGGGATCCTGCGGACCGTCCTGTTCGCGCCCGAGGACCTCTCACTGGTCAAGGGCGACCCGGACGGTCGGCGTCGGTTCCTCGACGACCTCCTGGTGCAGCTGACCCCGCGGGTGGCGGGAACGATCGCCGACTACGACCGCGTGCTCCGGCAGCGCTCGGCGCTGCTGAAGTCGGCCGCCGTGGCGCGCCGTGGTGCGGGTGCGGATCTGCGCACGCTCGACGTGTGGGATGCCAAGCTGGCGCAGACCGGTGCGCAGATCATGGTGGCCCGGCGGAGCCTGGTCCGGGCCTTCGCACCGCACGTCGAGCGCGCATATGCGCAGGTCAGTGCCGGTCAGGGCGAGGCGATCGTCACCTACAAGGCATCGCTCGACGCCGTGCTGGAGATCGACGACGACGCGGCCGGCGTGGAGCTGGTGGAGGCGCAGCTGCTGGAGGCGATCGGCCGGCTGCGCAGCAAGGAGATCGAGCGCGGTGTGAGCCTGGTCGGTCCGCACCGCGACGACCTGGTCCTCACGCTAGGCGGGCTGCCGGCGAAGGGGTACGCCAGCCACGGCGAGTCGTGGTCCTTCGCCCTGGCGCTGCGACTCGCGTCCTACGAGCTGCTGACGCGCGGGGACGAGGGCGTCGGTGGTGACTGGGGACCCGACGGAGAGCCGGTCCTGATCCTCGACGACGTCTTCGCGGAGCTCGACGCCCGGCGACGCGACAGGCTGGCGGAGCTCGTGGCGCCGGCCCGGCAGGTGCTGATCACGGCAGCCGTCGCCGATGACGTGCCCGCACCTCTGGCGGGCGCCCGGGTGGACGTCATGGGCGGGGAGGTGGCGCGTGTCCTCTGACCCGGGCCTGTTCCCACCCCCCACCCCCCCGGACGGCACGCCCTTGCGCGAGCTGGTCGAGCTGACCCCGCCACGTCAGGTGGCGTCGGGTGCCCTCGGCCGGGCCAAGGCGGCCGCCGCGCAGCGCGGCTTCCGCCCCGGTGACCCGGCTCGGCGGCGGCCCCTGGTCCAGGTGCAGATGGGGACCGCCGGCCCGGGCGCCCGCGACCCCCAGCTCATCGGGTCGACGGTCAGTGGTCTGCTCGACCAGCTCGGCGGGACGTCGGACCAGGTGGCGGGCGTGCTGAAGCACCGGTGGGCCGAGCTCGTCGGTCCGCAGGTGGCCGAGCACTGCGAGTACGTGTCGTTCGAGGGCGGTTCGCTGACGTTGCGCGCGCACTCGACGTCGTGGGCGACGCAGCTCAAGTTCCTGGCCCCGGCCATGATCGGGCGGTTCGCCGCCGACCTGGGGCAGGGTGTGGTCCTAGAGATCACCGTGCTGAACCCCGGCGGACCGCGCTTCAAGACGGGTCCGAAGCGCGTGCAGGGCCGCGGGGAGCGGGACACGTTCCGGTGAGCGTCCGCCCGATCCGGGCGCCGTGGGACTCGACCGTGTGGAAACCAGGTCCGGGCCGTTCCACCAGGTAGACTGTGAAGGTCATTCCTGGCGCATCTGTGCCCGGAACTCCAGCGTCATGGAGTGATCCGACCCGGTGAAGTTCGGTCGGCGCGCTCCGTCGCGTGTGAGAGCTTGAGGAGCATCACCGCCCGTGGCCGAGCAGAGCACCCCCACGACGAGCACGACGAGGACCACGAAGGATGGCAACGGCGGGTACGACGCCAGCGCGATCACGGTGCTCGAGGGACTCGAGGCGGTGCGCAAGCGCCCCGGCATGTACATCGGTTCCACGGGTGAGCGCGGCCTGCACCACCTGGTGACCGAGGTCGTCGACAACTCCGTCGACGAGGCGCTCGCCGGCTACTGCGACCACATCGAGATCACGCTGCTGGCCGACGGAGGCGTGCGCGTCGTCGACAACGGCCGCGGCATCCCCGTCGCGATCCACCCGACCGAGGGCCGGCCGACCGTCGAGGTCGTCATGACCATCCTGCACGCCGGCGGCAAGTTCGGCGGCGCCGGCTACGCGGTCTCCGGCGGTCTGCACGGCGTCGGCATCTCCGTGGTGAACGCGCTCTCCACCCGCGTCGAGACCGTGGTCAAGCGCGACGGCTTCGTGTGGCAGCAGAACTTCTCCGACGGTGGCAAGCCGCTCGGCGAGCTGCGCAAGGGTGAGCCCACGGACGAGCGCGGCACGTCGCAGACGTTCTGGGCCGACCCTGCCATCTTCGAGACCACCGACTACGACTTCGAGACGCTGCGCGCGCGGTTCCAGCAGTACGCCTTCCTCAACAAGGGCTTGCAGATCTCGCTGACCGACGAGCGTCCCGAGCACCTCGACACCGGCGACGAGGTCGCCGGCAACGAGGAGGGCGACGCCGACCAGCCCGCCTTCCGAACCGTCACCTACAAGTACGACGACGGGCTCGTCGACTACGTCAAGCACCTCAACAGCGCCAAGAAGGTCGAGGTCGTCCACCCGGAGATCATCGACTTCGAGTCCGAGGACACCGAGCGCCGGATCGCCGTCGAGATCGCCATGCAGTGGACCAACGCGTACTCGGAGTCGGTGCACACGTACGCCAACACGATCTCGACCACCGAGGGTGGCACGCACGAAGAGGGCTTCCGTGCGGCGATGACGTCCCTGATCAACCGCTACGCGCGCGAGAAGGGCATCCTCAAGGAGAAGGACGAGAACCTCACGGGTGACGACATCCGCGAGGGCCTCACCGCGGTGATCTCGATCAAGCTGGGCGAGCCGCAGTTCGAGGGCCAGACCAAGACCAAGCTCGGCAACACCGAGGCCAAGACGTTCGTGCAGCGTGTGGTCAACGAGCAGCTCGGCGACTGGCTGGACTCCCACCCGAACGAGGCGCGCGACGTCATCCGCAAGTCGATCCAGGCGGCGGCCGCGCGGATGGCGGCCCGCAAGGCGCGCGAGGCGACCCGGCGCAAGGGTCTGCTGGAGTCCGGCGGCATGCCGGGCAAGCTGCGCGACTGCCAGTCGAGCCGCGCGGAGGAGTGCGAGGTCTTCATCGTCGAGGGTGACTCGGCCGGCGGCTCCGCTGTGCGTGGCCGCAACCCGCGCACGCAGGCGATCCTGCCGATCCGCGGGAAGATCCTCAACGTCGAGCGCGCACGACTGGACCGGGCCCTGGGCAACCAGGAGGTGCAGGCGCTCATCACGGCGTTCGGCACGGGCATCGGCGAGGACTTCGACCTGTCGAAGCTGCGCTACCACAAGATCGTGATCATGGCCGACGCCGACGTCGACGGTCAGCACATCCGCACGCTGCTGCTCACGCTCCTGTTCCGCTACATGCCGGACCTCATCACGCACGGCCACGTGTACCTGGCGCAGCCGCCGCTGTACCGGATCAAGTGGGCCAACGCCGAGCACGACTACGTGTACTCCGACCGGGAGCGCGACGCGTTCATCACGGACGGCCAGGCCAGCGGAAAGCGGCTGCCCAAGGACAACGCGGTGCAGCGCTACAAGGGTCTGGGCGAGATGGACTACCAGGAGCTCTGGGAGACCACGATGTCCCCCGAGCACCGCACCCTGCTGCAGGTCACGCTCGACGAGGCCGCGGCGGTCGACGAGATCTTCTCGGTCCTCATGGGCGAGGACGTCGAGTCCCGTCGCTCCTTCATCCAGCGCAACGCGAAGGACGTGAGGTTCCTCGACGTCTAGTCGAGCAACCACGTCGCCGATCGCCCGCACCCACGTAAGGAACACCGTTGAGCGAGACCACCGGCAACGAGATCGACCACGGCCGCATCGACCAGGTCGACCTGCAGCTGGAGATGCAGCGTTCGTACCTCGACTACGCCATGTCCGTCATCGTCGGCCGCGCACTGCCGGACGTCCGCGACGGCCTCAAGCCGGTGCACCGGCGCGTCCTGTACGCGATGTACGACGGCGGCTACCGCCCGGACCGCCAGTTCTCCAAGTGCTCGCGGGTCGTCGGCGACGTCATGGGCAAGTACCACCCGCACGGCGACACGTCGATCTACGACGCCCTCGTGCGGCTCGTCCAGGACTGGTCGCTGCGCTACCCGCTGGTCTCCGGGCAGGGCAACTTCGGCTCCCCGGGCGACGACCCGGCGGCCGCGCCCCGGTACACCGAGTGCAAGATGGCCCCGCTGTCCATGGAGATGGTCCGGGACATCGACAAGGACACCGTCGACTTCCAGGACAACTACGACGGCCGCACCCAGGAGCCCCGGGTCCTGCCGTCCCGTTTCCCGAACCTGCTGGTCAACGGCTCGGCAGGCATCGCGGTCGGCATGGCCACCAACATCCCGCCGCACAACCTGCGCGAGGTCGCCGAGGGCGTGCAGTGGCACCTCGACCACCCGGAGGCCTCCAGGGAGGAGCTGCTGGCCGCGCTCCTGCAGCGCATCAAGGGCCCCGACTTCCCCACCGGCGCGACGATCCTCGGCCACAAGGGCATCGAGGAGGCGTACCGCACCGGGCGCGGGTCGATCACCATGCGTGCTGTCGTCGAGGTCGAGGAGATCCAGGGCCGGATCTGCCTCGTCGTCACCGAGCTGCCGTACCAGGTGAACCCCGACACGCTGGCGAAGAAGATCGCGGACCTGGTCCGCGAGAACAAGGTCACCGGCATCGCGGACATGCGCGACGAGACGTCCGGCCGCGCCGGCCAGCGCCTCGTGATCGTGCTCAAGCGCGACGCCGTCGCGAAGGTCGTGCTCAACAACCTCTACAAGCACACCCAGCTGCAGGAGACGTTCGGGGCCAACATGCTGGCCCTCGTCGACGAGGTGCCGCGCACGCTCAGCATCGACGCGTTCGTGCGCCACTGGGTGACCCACCAGCTCGAGGTCGTCGTCCGCCGGACCGCCTACAAGCTGCGCGAGGCCGAGGCGGAGATCCACATCTACCGCGGCTACCTCAAGGCCCTGGACGCGCTCGACGAGGTCATCGCGCTGATCCGGCGCTCGCCCGACTCCGACGAGGCGCGCACCGGCCTGATGGCGTTGCTCGACATCGACGAGGTCCAGGCCAACGCGATCCTCAACCTGCAGCTGCGCCGGCTCGCCGCGCTGCAGCGTCAGCAGATCCTGGAGAACTACGCCAAGCTCGAGGCCGAGATCCTCGAGTACCGCGCGATCCTGGAGTCCGAGCAGCGGCAGCGCACCATCGTCTCCGAGGAGCTGGGCGAGATCGTCGCCAAGTTCGGTGACGAGCGCCGCACGACGATCCTGCCGTTCGACGGCGAGGTCAGCGTCGAGGACCTCATCGCCGAGGAGGAGATGGTCGTCACCATCACCCGCGGCGGGTACGCCAAGCGGACGCGCTCGGACAACTACCGGGCGCAGCGGCGCGGCGGGAAGGGCGTGCGGGGAGCGCAGCTGCGCGAGGACGACCTGGTCGACCACTTCTTCGTCACGACCACCCACCACTGGCTGCTGTTCTTCACCAACCTGGGCCGCGTGTACCGCGCCAAGGCGTACGAGCTGCCGGAGGGCGGTCGCGACGCCAAGGGCCAGCACGTCGCCAACCTGCTCGCGTTCCAGCCGGGCGAGACCATCGCCCAGGTGCTCGACATCCGCGACTACACCACGGCCGAGTACCTGGTCCTGGCCACGCAGCGCGGGCTGGTGAAGAAGACGCGCCTGTCCGACTACGACTCCAGCCGGTCGGGCGGCGTCATCGCGATCAACCTGCGCGAGGACGAGAACGGCCTGCCGGACGAGCTCGTCTCGGCACGGCTCGTCGACTCCGACCAGGACCTCATCCTGGTCTCCCGCAAGGGTCAGTCGCTGCGGTTCACCGCCTCCGACGAGACCCTGCGCCCGATGGGCCGCGCCACCTCGGGCGTCACGGGCATGAAGTTCCGTGCCGACGACGAGCTGCTGGCGATGGACGTCGTGCGCGAGGACGCGTTCCTGTTCACCGTGACGCAGGGCGGCATCGCCAAGCGCACCGCCCTCACGGTGGAGAACTACCGCCAGCAGGGTCGCGGTGGCCTGGGCATCAAGGTGGCGAACCTCCCGGAGGCGAACGGCGACCTCGTCGGCGCGCTCGTGGTGGACCCGGACGACGAGGTGCTGGTGATCATGGAGCGCGGCAAGATCGTGCGCTCGGCCACCTCGGAGGTCAGCGCGACCGGCCGCACCACGCAGGGCGTCATCTTCGCCAAGCCGGACAAGGGTGACCGGATCATCGCCGTGGCCCGGAACACGGAGCGACACCTCGGAGACGAGGCGGGTACCGTGGGCACTGAGAACGGCCCGGGCTCAGACGGATCGGACTCCGCGGCGCCCACCGGCGACGCCGAGCCGTCCGCCGACGAGACCGTGCCCGAGCCGCCTGCGGAGGACGCATGACCGATTCCACGCCCCCCTCGATCCCACCACGCAAGCGTCCGACGACGCCGACGACCGCAGGTCGCCAGACGACGTCGGCACCACGTGCGGGATCGACCACGGCGTGGGACGGTCCGCGGTCAGATGAGTCTGCGCCCCCGGTGCCGACCGCCGGCAGCAACGGGACCTTCGCCGTGTCGCCGTCGGGCGCCACGCAGGCGCCGACCGCGGCGGCTCGCCCGGAGGCTGCCCGACCGGAGTCGCCGGAGCGCCGGAACGGGTCCGTCGCGAGGGATGCCGCCCCGACATCTCCACAGGATCGTGACACGACGACACCCGGGGTCGGCGACGAGCACGACCCTCCGTCCCCGATGATGGTCGCGGTGGACACCGCGACCGCGTGGGTCAAGAGGGCCGGCGTCGCCACGTCCGCCGCATTCGCCGCGGCCACTCGATCCCGTACCAAGGAACCGACCATGACGACCACCCCGGCGGCCAGTACCGCGACCCCGCGGACGACGACCTCGTCCGACAACCTCGCGGGCGCCCGGCCCAGCACGGGACGCATCCCGACCGTCGGGCCGCACGGTGCACCGCGCCGGGTCCGGCTCTCGATCTCGCGCGTCGACCCGTGGTCGGTGATGAAGCTGTCGTTCCTGCTGTCGGTCGCCATCGGCGTGATGATCGTCGTGGCGGCGGCCGTCATCTGGTTCACCCTGAACGGCCTCCAGGTGTTCAGCAAGATCGACACCCTGGTCACCACGATCACGGGCGCCGAGGGTGACATCCAGATCCTGCAGTTCGTCGAGTTCCAGCGCGTGATCTCCGGCGCGACCCTCGTCGCGGTGATCGACGTCTTTCTGCTCACGGCCATGGCGACCATCGGCGCGTTCCTCTACAACATCGTCGCCGCCCTCGTCGGCGGCGTGCACGTGACCATGACGGACGAGTGACCGCAGCCGGTTTGGGTGGCGCCCTCGGCCTGGGGTAGTCTCATCCGGCGCCACCGCGGCGCGCGCAGTGCACGGGCCTATAGCTCAGACGGTTAGAGCGCTTCCCTGATAAGGAAGAGGTCACAGGTTCAAGTCCTGTTAGGCCCACTCCCGACCCGTGGGGGAACCGATGAAGAAGCTCCTGCTCCTGGTGGCTGCGGCCGCCGTCGGCTTCGTCGTGTGGCAGAAGTACTCGCAGGATCGCGACGAGCGCGACCTGTGGGCTGAGGTGACCGACACCTTCGAGTGACGGGCCTCGTTCGACGGGGCCATGGCGCAATTGGTAGCGCACCTGCTTTGCAAGCAGGGGGTTAGGGGTTCGAGTCCCCTTGGCTCCACCAGAAGGTGGGCACGACTCGTCCGTGCCGGCTGACCGGCCTCAGGTCGTCGTCGACTCCGAGATCGCGCGCTCGATCGCCAGGCACGGGTCGAGGTAGGGCTGGTCGGAGTGGATAGAGACGGCAAGCCGCTCGACCAGCTCCAGCGTCGCCGCGCGGTCCTGCGCGGACACCCCGGCGAAGACCCGGTCCTCTGCGGCGGCCACCTGTTCCTCGAGACGTGCCAGGACGGCCCGTCCATGAGCGGTGACGGCGATCCGCCGGACGCGACGGTCCGACGGGTCCATCCGGCGCTCCACCAGGTCCTCGTCGACGAGGGCGTCGATCACGTAGGGCATCACGGTCTTGTCGATGAACAGGTGCTTGGCGAGGTTGCTCTGCGTCGGCTCCATGCGCGAGGCGACGGACAGGATCTGATACCCCCGCAAGCCGTGCGGCAGCTCGCTCACGGCGTTCTCGACCTGCTCGTGCCATGCCCGCAGGATCACGCCCAGGGACCACCCGAGATCTGCTCCCGGGATACCTGGCGTCCTGCCGTCATCCGCTGCGCCCACCTCGCCATGGTAGGTGACCCGGTTGTCCGACCAACGATGTGGCGGCGTCAGGGGGTGCGGTCGGCTGTGGCAGGCGGGCGGGGCGCCGCGCCCCGCCGCCGTCGCAGCGCACCGGCTCCGTGAGCGAGCGCGTAGACCACGACCGCGCCGATGAGCACGATGAACCACGAGTAGACGGCGACGAACGCTCCGACGACGGTGGAGGTCGCCCCCGCGGCGGACAGGACGACCGCGACGAGGGCCCACACACCGCCGAGGATCGCGAACGTCCCGCCGAGGGTCGTCCACGCGCTCAGCCGCGGACGGTGCTGCTCGGTGTAGTGGCGCACCTGCGTGGTGACCTCCTGCTGCCGGCCCCGCTCCCGGGCCCTGCGCTGCGCCTCGGACAAGCGGCCCCCGGCGGACCCGCCCGCCACGAGCGCGGCCAGGGCGGGCACCGCGTGAGAGCGCGCGCTGCGTGACCGCGCCCAGCCGACCACCGCAGCGATACCCGGCAGGATGAGGGCGACGAGTCCGACGCACCAGGCGTCGCTCGGGGCGACCTCCCACCTCAGGACGGAGCCGGTTCCCGAGCGGTAGACGGCGGCCGCGAGCTGCAGCGACTCGGCGGAGGACCAGAGCGGGACGCTCGCTCCGACCAGGGCCGTGGCGAGCACGCCGAGCAGGATCGCGCCGACCACGCGCCGCGCCCGCCGCTCGACGGCGCGCCAGGGGGCCGCGAGGGTGTCGACGGCCGGCGCATCGGTCTCCATGCGGCCATACAGTACGCACGGGCAACCGATGGGGGACGGCACGGTGGGACGAGCGGACCGGCACGGCGCGGCCAGCACCTGGCGCTGGCGCTCGGGCACCCTCTACGGATCTGCTCGCCCGCCGCGCTGGCGGGCCGCCGCCGACATCGCCCTGGACGTGGCGGTCATGGCCGCACTCGCCGTCATCCCCGCGGCCTTCCTCGTCTCGTCGCTGCGTGCCGCGGATGTGGCCGGAGGGCCGTGGACCGCGCAGGCCTGCGTGATCGTCCGCGGTGGGACGCTCTGCACCGCCGCCTGGGTCTACCTGGCGGTCGGCGTCGCGCTCGGTCTGGGGTGGGCCGTCCTGGCCGTGCTGCAGGCCCGCACGTGGCCGGGCACGCTGCGGGCAGAGCACCCGTGGCGACCCTCGATCCCGACACGGTCTTCGTCATCGCCGCCCGTGAGCGCGGGAAGCACCCCGAGGCGCTGGACATCCGGTGGGAGCACATCCGCACCGTCGAGGCGTCGCCCGACCGTGGACCCCGGACGCTGCGCATCGAGCTCGTCCCCGGCGGCACCGTGCGGGAGGTGGGCGGACCAGGCCGTCGCAGGCCCCGCCCGCACGTGCGCGACGGGGTGACGATGAGCTGCGGTGACGCCGAGCGGGACGGTGCCGTGCTGCGTCACTTCCTCGACCCGGTCAACCGGGCGGCGCTCGGGTCACCGGCGTCGGCGGAGATCGCAAGGAGCCTTGCCGGCGAGGCCTGACCTCTCCACCGGACGGTGGAGCACGACCGGCCGCAAGGTGGGCGCGAGCCGTGCGGCGCGCTGCCTAGGCTGCCGTCATGCTCCTCACCACCGACCTGTCCGCGGAGACGCCGCTGTCCCGGTGGTCGAGCACCTGGCGCTACCTGCTGGCGGCGGTGGTCGGCCTGCTCGCGTGGGCGATCTCGACCGGCGAGAACATGTCGGTGTCGACAGCGCCGGAGGAGGTCCTCGGCGGGCTCATCACCCTCGACCTCCTGCTCGGTGTGATGACCGTCTGCCTGCTGGGCCTGCGTCGCCGGTACCCCGTTGCCGTGGCGTGCCTGACGATCGCGGCCACCTCGGTGTCCGCGGCGAGCATCGGCGCGGCCACCATCGCGGTGATCTCGATGGCCACGTGGCGCCGCCGGGCCTGGGTCGTCATCGCGGGCGTGGTCACGCTCGGTGCGCTGGGCTTGTCGATGGTCTACAACCGGACGGCGTTCCCCGGCATGCCCGACGACGGCTACGTGACCGTGGTGACCCTGCTGATCAGCGTCATGCACTACGTGGCCTGCGTCGCGACCGGCTACTACATCGGCACCCGGCGGGAGCTCGTGTCGTCGCTGCGCGAGCAGGTGGCCACCGCGGAGCGTGAGCGCGAGCTGGCTACCGAGCGGTCCAGGGACGCGGAGCGCACGAGGATCGCCCGCGAGATGCACGACGTCCTCGCCCACCGGATCTCCCTGGTCGCGCTGCACGCCGGTGCGCTGGCCTACCGCGACGACCTGACCCGCACGGAGACGCGCGAGACGGCGCAGACGATCCAGGGCAACGCCCAGCTGGCCCTGAGCGAGCTGCGTCAGGTGCTGGGTGTCCTGCGGGCCGGCGCGGACACCGAGAGCGTCGAGGGCGTCGAGCCCCCGCAGCCCACCCTCGCCGAGCTCCCCGCGCTGCTGGCCGACGCCCGGGAGGCGGGCTCGGCGGTCGACCTCGACACGACGGGGCTGGCCGACGAGCCTCGACCTGCGACCCTGTCCCGCACGTCCTTCCGCATCGTCCAGGAGGCCCTGACCAATGCCCGCAAGCACGCACCCGGAGAGCCGGTGAGCGTCCGCCTGGCCGGCGGTCCCGGCGCGACGCTCGAGATCCAGGTGCGGAACCCCGTCCGTACCCCACCGAACGGGCACCGGGGTGTCGGTCTGGCCGGCATGACCGAGCGTGCCGAGCTCGCCGGGGGCGAGCTCGAGCACGGCGTGGACCCGGACGGCAACTTCGTCGTCGGCGCTCGGCTGCCGTGGCCGGCATGAGCGCCGGCGGCACCGTGCGCGTCGTCGTGGTCGACGACGACGCCCTGGTCCGTGCCGGGCTGCGCCTGATCCTGGGCGGCGCACCCGACCTCGAGGTGGTCGGCGAGGCGGTCGACGGTCAGGACGCCCTCGACGTGATCGGGCGCGAGCTGCCCGACGTCGTCCTGATGGACATCCGCATGCCGCGGATGGACGGCCTCGCGGCGACCCGGCGGCTGCGGGAGCGCGGCTCGGCCGCGCGGATCATCGTGCTCACCACGTTCGACACCGACGAGATGGTGCTGTCCGCCCTGCAGCTCGGCGCCGCCGGGTTCCTGCTCAAGGACACGGCACCGGCGGACATCGTCGTCGCCGTCCGTCGGGTGGCACTGGGAGAGCCGATGCTCTCGCCGAGCGTCACCAACCAGCTCATCGCCGTCGTCACCCGGCCGACGGAGGACGGACGACGGCGCAAGGCGCGCAGCCTCCTGGCGCGGCTCACGGACCGGGAGCGGGAGGTCGCGGTGGCGGTGAGCGACGGGATGACGAACACCGAGATCGCGAAGGCGCTGCACCTCGGGGTCGCCACGGTGAAGACGCACGTGGGCAGCGTGTTCACCAAGCTGGACGTGACCAACCGCGTGCAGGTGGCGCGGTACGTCCACGACGCGGCGGACGACCGCTAGATCCCCAGCTGCTCGCGTGCCCCGTCGACGCCGGCGAGCGTGACGTCGAGCCGCAGGTGCGCGGGCCGGGCGTCCCAGGCGGCGCGGTCGAGCACGTACGCGCGGCGCGTCGCCGGGCGGCCCTCCCGCACCAGCACCTCGGTGCCGTTCTCGGCGTAGCCGATGCGCCGGGTCACACCGTTCGAGGCGGCGTTGTCGGCGAACGCGCTCGTCGTCGCGCGCAGGCCGCCCAGGCCGTCGAAGAACAGCGTGAGGATCATCAGCCGCATGCGCAGGCCGATGCCCTGGCCCTGGTGTCGTCGCCCGAGCCACGAGCCGGTCTCCGCGGTCCGCGTCACCGGGAAGTCGTGCGCCGAGAGCGACTGCGAGCCGAGCACCTCACCGCCGCGCACCGCCGCGAGCTCGAGGTTCCACCTGTCGGGCGTGACGCCGGCGCGTGCACCCCACTGGTAGGCCAGGACGCTGCGGGCCACCTGCACCGGGGTACCGCGCGTCCAGGGCACCGTGAAGGGCATGGCCTCGGGGTCGTGCACACCGTCGGCGGCGAGCCGCGCGAGCGTGACGACGTCGGTGTCGTCCATGTACCGCAGCTCCAGGTCGTCGCTGTGCACACGCAGGCCGGTCAGCGGCCAGAGGTCGTCCATCGGTGCAGGCTCCCCGCCGCCGCTGCCCGGGTCAACTCGATTGTCCTCGCCCGTGTCGGTGCGCTCGTCTAGGTTGATCGGCTGTGACCGCACCCGTCATCGCCGCCCATGGCCTGACCAAGCGCTTCGGCGACTTCGCCGCCGTCGACGGCATCGACTTCGAGGTCCCACCGGGAGAGTCGTTCGGCCTCCTCGGGCCCAACGGCGCCGGCAAGTCGACGACCATGCGCATGATCGGTGCGGTGTCGCAGCGCACGGCCGGGGACCTGAGCGTGCTCGGCCTGGACCCGGACACGCACGGTCCGGAGATCCGCTCGCTGCTGGGCGTCGTGCCGCAGGAGGACAACCTCGACACCGAGCTGCGCGTCCGGGACAACCTCATCGTCTACGGCCGCTACTTCGGCATCCCGCGGTCCGTGTGCGCCTCGCGCGCCGACGAGCTCCTGGGCTTCGCGCAGCTCGAGGAGAAGCGCAACGCCAAGGTCGACGACCTGTCCGGAGGCATGAAGCGGCGGCTGACCATCGCCCGCGCGCTCATCAACGAGCCGCGCATCCTGATGCTGGACGAGCCGACCACCGGGCTGGACCCGCAGGCCCGGCACGTCCTGTGGGACCGGCTGTTCCGGCTCAAGGAGCGCGGCACCACCCTGGTGCTCACCACGCACTACATGGACGAGGCCGAGCAGCTCTGCGACCGCCTGGTGGTCGTCGACAAGGGCAGGATCATGGCCGAGGGCAGCCCGTCCGCGCTGATCCGGCAGTACTCCACGCGCGAGGTGGTCGAGCTGCGGTTCGGGTCCGACCGCAACGCCGACGCGGCGACGCGGATGGCAGGGCTGGTGGAGCGGATCGAGGTCCTCCCGGACCGGGTGCTGCTGTACGCGCAGGACGGGGAGGCGGTGCTCGAGCGGGTCACCGAGCTCGGGCTGCACCCGACGACGTCGCTCGTGCGGCGCTCGAGCCTGGAGGACGTGTTCCTCCGGCTGACCGGGAGGAGCCTGATCGAGTGACCACGACCCTGACGGACGCGGCGGTCGCGGCGGCCGCGCGGCCCCGACGGTTCGGCGCCCTGTACATCGCCGAGCACCAGCTGCGCGGCATGCGGGCGTACGGCTGGACCATCGTGGTGGGCAGCGTCGGCAACCCCCTGCTCTACCTGCTCGGCATCGGGCTGGGCCTCGCGACGTTCCTCGACCAGCCGATCGCCTCCGGGGCCGACGGGCTCGTGGACTACGTCTGGTTCGTCGCGCCCGCCCTGCTGGCCACCGCCGCGGTGACGGTCGCGATGGACGAGTTCACGTTCGTCATCATGGCCGGGTTCAAGTGGCGACGGATCTTCTGGGGGATGAACGCCTCCCCGATCGAGCCGCCGCAGATCGCCGCCGGACTGGTGCTGTCCGTCATCGCGCGGATGCTGTTCACCTGCACCATCTACTACCTGCTGATCCTGGCGTTCGGTGCGGTCGGCGACCCGCTGACCGGCGCCCTGATGCCCCTGGTCGGTGTGCTCGCCGGCCTGGCGTTCGGGCTTCCGGTGATGGCGTTCTCCGCGAGCCTGACCGAGGACAAGGGGCAGTTCGCCCTGCTGCAGCGCTTCGTGTTCACCCCGCTGTTCCTGTTCTCGGGCACGTTCTTCCCGCTGGCCACGCTGCCCGTGTGGCTGCAGTGGGTCGGCTGGGTCTCCCCGCTGTGGCACGCGAGCGAGATCGGCCGGTCGCTCTCGTACGGCTCGCCCCCCGGCGCCTGGCCGGTGGGGTGGCACCTGGTGGTGCTGGTCGTGCTGGCGGCGGGTGGCTGGGTCACGGCCCGGCGGGTGTTCGTGAGGAGGCTCCGCGCAGGATGACGACCACGACCACCTCCACGCCGGCTCCCCGACGGAGCTTTGGGGCGCTGTACGCGGGCAACGCGCGGGCCGTCGTCGCGCGCGGGCTCAAGGCGACCAAGAGCTCCAGCGGGATCATCGTGCTGTCCGGGTTCTTCGAGCCCGTGTTCTTCCTGCTCGCCATGGGCCTGGGCCTGGGCTCGTTCATCGGAGACGTCGAGCTGCCCGACGGATCCTCCGTGCCGTACGCGGCCTTCATCGCCCCGGCGCTGCTGGCGGTGTCCGCCATGAACGGCGCCGTGTACGACTCCACGTGGAACGTCTTCTTCAAGATGCACTTCGGCAAGCTCTACGACGGGATGCTCGCCACGTCGCTGGGACCCCTGGACGTCGCGTTCGGCGAGATCACCTACGCGCTCCTGAGAGGCGGCGTGTACGCGATCGGCTTCCTGACGGTCATGCAGGTGATGGGCCTGAACCTGGCGTGGACCGCTGCCCTCGCCGTCCCGGCCGTGCTGCTGGTCGCCTTCGGCTTCGCGAGCGTCGGGATGGCCGTGACCAGCTATATGAAGACCTTCCAGCAGATGGACTGGATCAACTTCGTGATGCTGCCGATGTTCCTGTTCTCCGCGACCTTCTACCCCATCACCGTGTACCCGGGCTGGATCCAGGGGCTCATCAAGGCGCTCCCGCTGTGGCACGCCGTCGAGCTGGTCCGGGGCCTGACGCTCGGCGTGATCGATGGGTCGATGCTCACGCACGTGGCGTACTTCGTCGTGATGATCGGGCTCGGCCTGGCGTTCACCACGGTCCGGCTGCGGGCGCTCTTCCTCGACTGATGTCCGGAATGTGAGACATGCGTCCAGGTGTAGGATTGGGCAAGTGATCGGGATCATCGACTACCGGACCGGCAATTCGCAGAGCATTTCCTTTGCCCTCGAGCACCTCGGTGTCCCGCACGCGCTGGTGACCAAGCCCGGCGAGTGCGACGACGTCGACAAGTACATCCTGCCCGGCGTCGGGGCGGCCGGCGTGACCATGGAGTCGCTCGCGCAGGAGGGGTGGATCGACCACCTGAACGAGAAGATCCTGGGCGAGGGCCAGGGATTTCTGGGTGTCTGCGTGGGTCTGCAGGTCCTGTTCGAGCGCTCGGACGAGGACGACGTCGAGTGCCTCGGCTGGCTCAAGGGCAGCGTCCGCGAGTTCGACAAGTCCGAGGTACGCGTGCCGCACATGGGCTGGAACAATGTCGAGGTCCGCGGCGACCACCCGTTCTCGCGCGCATTCACGCCGGACGGTTTCTATTACTTCGTGAATTCCTTCTACGCGGTTCCCGCGGAGGATTCTTCACTGGTGGGAGTCACCACCTACGGCCAGGAGTTCGCCGCCGCGGTCGCGCACAAGAACATCATGGCGACGCAGTTCCACACCGAGAAGAGCGCACGCGCCGGCCTGCAGGTGCTGAAGTCGTTCTGCGACCTGGACGTCGCCGACCTGAAGGATCTCGATGCTCGCTAACCGGCTGATCGCCTGCTTCGACGTCAAGGACGGGCGCGTCACCAAGGCCCAGCAGTTCCAGGACAACATCGACGTAGGGGACCCGGCGGAGCTGGCCGACCGGCTCTACCACGAGGACGTCGACGAGATCGTCATCTACGACATCATGGCCAGCGCCCAGAAGCGTCAGATCGACCTCGCCATGGTCCGCAGGGCGGCCCACCGCACATTCGTGCCGCTGACGGTCGGCGGGGGCATCCGGCACCTCGAGGACATGCACGAGGTCCTGCGCGCCGGGGCGGAGAAGATCAGCATCGACTCCATGGCGGTGCGCAACCCGCAGATCATCACGCAGGGCTCGGTCGAGTTCGGCCGGCAGTGCATGGTGCTGAGCATGCAGGTCAAGCGCGTGGAGCCGACCGCCAAGATCCCCAGCGGCTACGAGATCGCCATCGACGGTGCCCGTACGTACACGGGCATGGACGCCGTGGAGTGGGCCAAGCGCGGTCAGGACCTCGGCGCCGGGGAGATCGTGGTGAACAGCATCGACCGCGACGGCACGGGCGCCGGCTACGACCTCGACATCACCGGCATGATCACCGAGGCGGTGAGCCTGCCCGTGATCGCGTCGGGTGGAGCGGGGCTGGTCAGCCACGTGAGCGATGCGTTCCGGATCGGTGCCACCGGGGCGATCGTGAGCTCGATGCTCTACTCGCCGCGCGTGGAGCACACCCTGTCCGTCGGGGAGATGAAGGCGCAGCTGGCCGACCTGGGTGAGCGGGTCCGTCCCGTGCACAGCGCGGACTGAGCCCGGGCACGACGAGAGGGGCGGCGCTGGGTGCGCCGCCCCTCTCGTGCGCTCAGGAGACCGTGCAGGCCGTGCCGTTGACAGTGAAGGCGGTCGGCGCGGTGTTGGTCCCGGCGTGCGAGCCGTTGAACCCGATGTCCGTGCTCGCCCCCGGTGCCAGCGTCGTGTTCCACCCGAGGCCGGTGGCCGTGACGGCGGACCCCGTCTGGGCCCACGTCGCGCTCCACCCCTGGGTCAGGCGCTGACCGGAGGGAAAGGCGAACCCGAGCGTCCAGGTCAGCGGCGCGGTCGACGTGTTCGTGATCCGCACGCTGCCCGTGAAGCCGACGTTCCAGCTGTTGGTCGAGTAGGTCACGGCGCAGCTGCTGGTGGACGTCGCCGGCAGCGTCGAGAAGCCGACCGGTGTGCCGGCGGCGGACACGTTGCCGGCGGCGTCCTTGGCGCGCACCGCGTACGTGTACGCGGTGTTCGCCGTGAGACCGGTGAGCGCGAACGTGGTGCCCGTCGCGGTGCCGACGACCGTCGAGGTGGTGCCGTTGACCCGCAGCACGTCGTACCCCGCGAGCCCGCTGCCCCCCGCGTCGGTCGACGCGGCCCAGGTGAGCGTCGCGCCGGTCTGGGTGATCGACGAGGCGACCGGGGTGCCGGGCACGCTGGGAGCCGTGGTGTCCGTGGCCGCGCCCGTGGTGAACGTGACCGCCGCGGACACGGGCGAGGTGGTCCCGGCCGCGTCCCTGGCGCGCACCGCGTACGTGTACGCCGTCCCCGCCGTCAGGCCGGTCACGGCGAACGTCGTGCCGGTCGCCGTGCCGACGACGCTCGACGTGGTCCCGGTGACCCGGAGCACGTCGTACCCGGCCACCGCGTAGGTGCCGGCCGCTGACGGCGTCCAGGTCAGTGTGGCGCCGGTCGCCGTCACCGCTGAGGCCACGGGCGTGCCGGGTGTGCCGGGCGGGACGACCTCGACGGGCGACTCCGCCGTGGTGAACGTGCCCGCCGCCGAGGCGGCGGACACGTTGCCGGCCACGTCCTTGGCCCGGACCGTGTAGGAGTACGCGGTGCTCGGCGTCAGGCCGGACAGGGCCGTCGACGGGCTGGTGGTCGAGGCGACCAGCGTCGAGGTGGTCCCCTGGACGCGGTAGACCTCGTACCCCGCGACACCGCTGCCCGCATCGGTGGACGGCGTCCAGCTCAGCGAGGCACCGGTCGAGGTGATGCCGGCCGCGACCGGGGTGCTCGGCACGGTCGGCGCGGTCGTGTCGGTGACCGTGCCCGTCGGCTCGGCGCCCCAGATGAGCCGGCCGCCGTCGTAGAGGGTGATCGCCTTCGTCTTGGCCAGACCGGCGGTGCTCAGACCCGCGAACGACGGGTCGTTCGCGGCGTTCCACGTGGAACCACCGCTGACCCGGAACTGGATCTCCCGCCGGTGCTGCGACTGACCGCCGGGGTGGATGTTCTGCCCCACGCAGGTGAGCTCGGCGTAGTAGAGCCCCCCGCCTGCGCTGACCGGCGTGGCCGTCTGCGGGCCGCACTCGCTGTAGTTGGCCGAGAGGGTGAGGTTGGCGGCCGAGTCACCGGCGTCGAGCGTGAACCAGTAGCGCAGCGTGCCGTTCTTGAGCGCCCGCGCGGGGAACGCCGACTGGTTGCGGATCATCGCCTTGACCTCGGTGAACGTGCCGCCGGCCGGCTGGTTGAGCATGGCCTCCACGAAGATCTCGTCGCCGTCCGGCCGCTCGGCGACGGGGAAGCCGGCCAGCGGGGTGCCGCCGTACTCCTGGGTCAGCCGCGCGAGCGCGCTGGAGAACCCGGCGTTGTAGTCCGTGGCGACCTCGTTGGCCGTGTAGTCGGACCGCAGGTCGGTGTAGGCGTCGTTCGGACCGCTGGGTCCGCCGACGAGCGCGCCGTACAGGACGTGACGGGTCTTCTCCGGCTGCGTCAGCGAGTCGAGCCACGAGCCGTGCGCGGTGCGGTGGTGCGGGTTCTGCGGCGGGTTGGCCCCGAAGCCGACCACGTAGCTGGACTTGCGCGGGTTATCGCCGAGCGCGTAGTTGATCTGCCGGACGCCGAAGTCGTGGTACCGGGCCTTGCGGGTGGTGTCGGTCAGCCAGTCCGAGTACACCAGCGCGACGAACGAGGTGTTCGCCGCGTACCGCAGCGAGCCCCACGAGTCGAGGACGGCCTGGCCGCCGGGCGAGTAGGGGATCCGCTGCCCGTTGACGCCGACGGTCCAGTAGTCGAGCCACCGGTTGGCGTCGTCGACGTACTGCTGCTTGCCGGTCTCCATGGCCAGCAGCGGGTACATCGCGTAGCTCTTGTCGTCCCACGCGACGGTCCACTTGTAGGACCGGGTGGTCGTCTGGTTCTCGACGCTGAGCTTGGTGTACTCGGCCTCCGCCTTGGCCAGGTAGGTCGCGTCGCCGGTCGCCTTGTAGAGCCAGTAGGCGCCCCAGACCAGCTCGTCCTGGTAGCCGGACCACGACTTGTAGTACGCGGCGGCGGCGGTCACACAGTCGGAGTACTTGCCGCGGTAGGTGTCCGCGAACGAGTAGAGCTGCTTGGCGTGCGACAGGAGCGTCGCCGCGTACGTCGGGTCCTCGGACTTGAACACGATCGACGCGGAGGCCAGCGACGCCGCCGTCTCGCCCGCGACGTCGGAGCCCGGGCAGGACGGGCTGATCTTGTACGACGGCCGCGCCATCGTCATGACCTCGGCGGGGCCCCACCACTTGTGGTCGGCCTCGCCGTCGCCGATCTGCACGTACAGCTCGTTGGGTGCGGTGTGCGCCTTGACGAAGTAGTCATTGACCCAGCGCAGGTTGCCCTTGAGCTCGTCGAGCTGACCGGCCTTCGTGTAGCCCTGCGGTGCGGCGATGGCACCCCACGCGAGCATGGTCGAGCTGAACGCCATCGGCAGGCCGAACTTCACGTGGTCGCCGGCGTCGTACCAGCCGCCGGTGAGGTCCTTGCCGACGTCGGCGCCGTCGGTCAGGGCGGAGTCGCCCCGCCACGAGACGGGGTTGTCGGCGGGCAGGTCACCCGCCCGCTGCGCCTGGTAGAAGAACATCGACTTCTGGAGCGCCTCGGCGTAGTTGAACGCCGGCTCCGCGGCGGTCGCCGTCCCCGCGAGCGGGGCGACGAGCAGGCCGGCGGCGACGGTGAGCACGGTGCTGCACGCGATCGCGACGCGAGTTCGGGGGCGGTGCATGGGGTCCTCTTCCACGGCACTGGGGACGGCGGGAACGGCGGGTCCGCCCCGGCGTCGCGTCCGTGCGGCCCCGGCACGACGCGCCTCGCGCATCGTGCAGAGCGCGCGGTGGGAGGGTCAACGGCCAAAACGTTTCGGTAGACGACGACGGCCCCCGGTCCGTGAGGACCGGGGGCCGTTCGCGTGCAGCAGGTCAGGCGGGCGTGCCGCCCTCGACCGGCGGGTCGACCACGGGGTTGACCACGGGGTCGGGCGCGTCGGTCTCGGACGCCTTGGCGGAGCGGCGGGTGGTCGCCTTCTTGGCCGCCTCGGTGGCCTCGGCGACCCTCTCCTTGGCGACGTCCGTCGCACCGGCCACCTTCTCGGTCAGGTCGTCCCTGGCCTCCGTGACCTTGTCCGTGAAGGTCTCCGTCGCGGCGGTGACCTTCTCGGCGGCCTTGCGCGTGGCGTCCCGGCCCTTGGCGACGGCGCTGCCGGCAGCCTCACCGACCGCGTCGGCGGCGTCGCCCACACGGCCGTGCGCACCGCTGGCGTCCGCGGGCTCCCACGGCTCGGCCCACGGGTCGACGCTCGACCGCGACCGCGTCCAGGCAGCGAACCCGGCACCGAGCCCGGCGAGGGCCGCCAGCAGCCAGAACACCTTGGCCCCGGTGTGCTTCTTCTTGCCCGACGCGGCCTCGGCGGCGGCGGCGATCGCGGCCGCCTTGCCCTTGCTCTTGACCGCGGCGCTGTCGGCGACGTGCTCGACGGCCGCACCGGCCTTGACCGCGGCGTCGTTCATCGCGGCCACGAGCTTGGGCAGCAGGTCGTCCACCAGCTTGTCGTGCGCCGTGTCGATGGCGGGCGACACCCGCTCGGCCGCGCTCTCCACCTTGGGTGCGGCGGCCTTGACGCTCTCCTTGTAGAGGTGCTCGACGCGCGGCAGCAGCCAGTCGATGGCCGCCTCGACCTTCGGGGTGGTCCAGTCCTTGGCCTGGGCCGCGGCGTCCCCGGCCCGCGATGCGGCGATCCCCGCCGTCTCCTTGGCACTCTTCGCCGCGTCGGCGAGCGTGGCACCCAGGTCGGCTGCCTGGTCCTTCAGCTTCTCCGTGTCGACGTCGATGTTCGGGCGGCTCTTCGTGAACGGCATTCTCGGCTCCCGTGTCGTCTGCAGCACTGGCCCCCTACTCTGCCACCGTGGAGGCCGCTGTGCAGGCCGGTCTTCGGCCCGTGGCCTGCACAATGGCAGTTTTTGAGGCCTCTCGCAGGCGCGCGTGCGAGACTTCTCGCATGTTTGCGACCCTCCACACGACCGCCGGCGACATCCGGATCGAGCTCTTCCCGAACCACGCGCCGCGCACGGTGCAGAACTTCGTCGGACTCGCCACGGGAACGATCCCGTGGACGGACCCGGCCACCGGTGAGGAGCGGACCGACCCGCTGTACAACGGCGTCGTCTTCCACCGCGTCATCTCCGGCTTCATGATCCAGGGCGGCGACCCGCTGGGTACGGGCCGCGGCGGCCCGGGCTACAACTTCGACGACGAGATCCACCCCGAGCTGACCTTCAACGAGCCCTACCTGCTCGCGATGGCCAACGCCGGAAAGCGTCTCGACCCCACCACCGGCAAGGTCGGCGGCACCAACGGCTCGCAGTTCTTCATCTCCGTGGCACCCACCGAGTGGCTCAACGGCAAGCACACCATCTTCGGCAAGGTGGCCGACGACGAGAGCCGCGCCGTGGTCGACGCCATCGAGGAGACCAAGGTCCGCCCCGGCGACCGCCCGGTCGAGGACATCGTCATCAACTCGATCACCATCGAGGACTGAGACCACCATCAGCGGCTCGTCGGACAGCGGGGTGCCGGGCGCGCCGGTCGCGCCGCCGGTCTGCCCTCGTCACCCGGACCGGGTGTCGTACGTGCGGTGCCAGCGGTGCGGCCGGCCCACCTGCCCGGAGTGCCAGCGGCAGGCTGCGGTCGGCATCCACTGCGTCGACTGCGTCGCCGAGGCGGCGCGAGCGCTGCCGTCCACCCGTACCGCGCTCGGCGGGGTCCGGCACGACGGCCGGCCGGTCGTCACGCTGACGCTCATCGGGCTGTGCGTGGCGAGCTTCGTCCTGCAGCTTGTGGTGCCGACCTGGACCGGGCGCTGGCTGTTCTCGCCGATCCTCGGGTACTACGAGCCCTGGCGGTTCCTGACCGCCGCGTTCCTGCACTCCCCCGGTCAGTACCTGCACATCGTGTTCAACATGGTGGCCCTGTGGTTCGTCGGGCCCACGCTCGAGAACACGCTCGGCCGCGCGCGCTACATCACGCTGTACCTGCTCTCGGCCGTGGGTGGCTCCGTCGGATCGGTGCTGCTCGCCTCCGCGACGGACAGCTGGACGGTCGGCAGCGTCGGCGCGTCCGGCGCCGTCTTCGGCCTGTTCGGCGCGGTCCTCGTGGTCAGCAGGCGGCTGGGCGGGGACGTGCGCGGCATCCTCGTGCTGATCGGGATCAACCTCGCGCTCGGGTTCGTCATGGCCAACATCGCGTGGCAGGCGCACGTGGGCGGACTCGTCACCGGCGCGGCGCTCGCGGCTGCCTACGCCTACGCCCCCGCCGCTCGGCGCCGGCTCGTCGCCGTGGCCGCGCCCCTGACGATCGCCGCCGTGCTCGTCGTCGCGACGCTGCTCACCTACGCCTCGGTCCTCACCTTCAGCTGACCCCGGCTCGTGGTGCGGCCTCCTGCCGCATCCGTCACGATGGGCGCGCGCGGCGGCAGGACTCCCGGCCCGCACGAGGCCGCGGAGAGCAGGTTTCGACCCTCCCGAGCCCGTCCCCACGGTTACCCACACCTGTGGAACTACACCGCTGTAGTTATCCACAGAGTTGTGCACCGCTGGGGACGGAGCGGGTGTACCCGCAGGTCAGGATGCCGGCCTGTGGACGATGAACCGGGCGCCGCGGTGGGCGACGGTTGGGGACAGAGCGCGGCGCAGACGGCGACGGCGCCGCCCGCGGATGCGAGCGGCGCCGTGGCGAGCGGTCTGTGGTCGGTCAGCGCCAGCGGGTCGTCATGGCGAACCCGGCGATGATGAAGACGAAGCCGATGAGCAGGTTCCACTGGTTGATCTCGGGGATCGGGTACTGCGACTGCGTCAGGTACGTGACCACGATCCAGATGAGCCCGAGGATCATCAGGCCCAGCATCACGGGCAGGAACCAGGGCGCGTTGACCTTGGGTCCGTCCGACTTGGCGGGCGGCGGCGTGTACGTCGCCTTCTTGCGCGACTTCGACTCAGGCACGTCCGGTGCTCCTGTCCTGCGGCGGTGCGGCCCGGGGGCCGCGGGGGACCACGGGCGTGACGCCGTGGTCGTGGGGCGGTCGAACAAGCTGCGCCGGGGCCGCATCGTCACGGACTCGTCGCATCGTGACCTAGCGTAGTGCCCACCCGCACTGGCTGGACCCGTCCGAGGAGCCGTCCGTGACCGATCACCCGCACCGCGTGCGTCGCCGCGTCGCGCGCGGGACGCTCTCCGTCGCGCTCGTCCTGGCCCTGTCGGGCGCCCTGTTCGCGGCGAACGCCAAGTTCGCGCGCGCGTCCGGCGAGCGGCACCCGCAGGACCTGCGGGACCTGGCGAGGGTCGAGACCGGCCGGGTCGAGCGTCTGGCCACGGAGGTCGACTCCCTGCGCGCCCACGTCGACTCTCTGACCTCGACCGCGAACGAGGCGGCCGGGACGTCCGTGGGGACCCCGAGCCCGGCCTACGTGGTCGAGGGCGGCCTCGTGCCGGTCACCGGGCCCGGGCTGACCGTCCGCCTCGACGACGCGCCCACGGACTCGCCCCGGCGCGAGGAGGTGAGCGCGGACGTGCTCGTCGTGCACCAGCAGGACCTGCAGGCCGTGATGAACGCCCTGTGGGCCGGCGGCGCCGAGGCGATGGAGCTCATGGACCAGCGGGTGATCTCCACGAGCGCGTTCATGTGCGCGGGCAACGTGCTCAAGCTGCACGGTCGGCTCTACTCGCCCCCCTACGTGGTGACCGCCATCGGGAATCCCGAGGACCTGCGCCGGGCGCTCCTGGCGTCGTCGGCGGTGCAGTCGTACGTGCGTGACGCCGCCGACGTGGGACTCGGCTGGTCGGTGACCGACGCCGACGAGCCGCTGGTGCTCGACGCCTACTCGGGCGCGACCGAGCTGAGCGCCGCGACCGTCCCCGACGGCGTCGAGATCCTGCCCGGCCTCGAGCGGGCGGAGGCCGAGAGCGAGGACCGGACGCCGCCCGCGGGGATGGACCCGGACGGCACGGGATGACCGGCGCGACGGCGACCGAGACGCGCAGGCATCAGCCCGGCCGGCACGACACGGTCTACGGCGTCGTCGGCGTCGTCGGGGAGCTCCTGATCACCTTCGGCGTCCTGATCTTCGCCTTCCTGGTGTGGCAGCTGTGGTGGACGGACGTCGAGGGCAACCGCGTGCAGGCGGAGATCGTGCGCGAGCTCCCGTTCGAGCCGGTGCCGACGGCCGACAGCGTGAACGCCGGGCCGGTCATCGCCACCCCGCGCCGCGACGAGCCGCCCGTGATGGCGGAGCCGGCGTACGGGACGACGTTCGCGACGATCCAGGTGCCGCGCTGGGACGGCGAGCCCGCGCGGCCGGTCAGCGAGGGCACGGAGCGGGCCACCGTGCTCGACGTGCTGGGCATCGGGCACTACGAGGGCACGGTGATGCCGGGTGGGCTCGGCAACGTCGCCCTGGCCGGTCACCGGACCACCTACGCCAAGCCGTTCAACCGGGTCGCGGAGCTACAGCCGGGCGACCCGCTCGTGATCCGGACGACGGACAACGTCTGGTACGTCTACCGGGTGACGTCCACGCAGATCGTCGACCCCGGACAGGTCGACGTCATCGCACCCGTGCCCGGCGAGCCCGGGGCGGTGCCGACCGAGCGCCTGATCACCCTCACCACGTGCCACCCGATGTTCTCCGCGCGGGAGCGGTTCATCGTGCACGGGGTGCTGGACTACTGGGCACCGACGGCGGACGGGATCCCGGTCGAGCTGACCGGTGGCGCATGATGGTCACCGTGGAGCAGGACGGAGGGCGCTGATGTACGGATGGTTGTGGCGCCGGCTGCCCGGGCGTGCGGCGGTCCGTGCGCTGATCCTGACGCTGGCGGCGTTCGCGGTGCTCGCCGTCTGCTTCCTGTGGCTGTTCCCGGCGATCGCGCCGTTCATGCCGTTCAACGAGACGACTGTGGGTGAGTGACAGTGCCATCGACAACGCGGATCCTCGTGGTCGACAACTACGACTCGTTCGTCTACACGATCGTCGGCTACCTGAACCAGCTGGGCGCCGAGACGGTCGTGGTGCGCAACGACGCGGTCCCGCCGGTCGAGGAGCGCGCCGACTTCGACGGGGTGCTCGTCTCCCCGGGACCGGGCACGCCCGCCGACGCGGGGCAGAGCATCCAGGTGATCCGGGACTGCGCCGACGCGGGCGTGCCGATGCTCGGGGTGTGCCTGGGCCACCAGGCGCTCGGTGAGGTGTTCGGCGGCACGGTGACGCACGCGCCCGAGCTGATGCACGGCAAGACCAGCCGGGTGGAGCACAAGGGCGAGGGTGTGCTGGCGGGTCTGCCCGACCCGTTCACGGCCACGCGCTACCACTCGCTCGCGGTCGTGAACGGCACCGTGTCGGCCGACCTCGAGGTCACCGCGACCGCGAACGGCATCATCATGGGCCTGCAGCACGTCTCGCTGCCGTTGCACGGGGTCCAGTTCCACCCCGAGTCGGTGCTCACCGAGGGCGGCCACCGCCTGCTGGCCAACTGGCTCGAGATCTGCGGCGACGACCAGGCCGTGGCGCGCTCCGAGGGGCTGCACCCGCTCGTCCGCCTCTGACCGCACGACGAAGGGGCCGTCCCGGCGGGACGGCCCCTTCGTGGTCGCTACGGCCTCGGCGGGCCCGACGTGCCCGACGGGCTGGGGTTGGGCCCACTCGGTCCCTTCGACACGTGGACGTCGACCTGCTGGTCGAGCGGCACCTCGTCGCCAGCGGTCGGGTCGGTCCGGAGAACCGTGCCGGCCGGCTCGTCGGACGTGTCGTCGATGCGGTTGACGTTGTTGAGCCCGACCGCCCGGAGGGCAGCCACGACCTGCTCGTAGGTCTGGCCGGCCAGCCCCTGCGGGATCGTGGCCGTGGTGGGCGCGACGGCGATCTGCAGGTTGATGACCCGGCCCTGCTTGACCGGCGTACCGGCCGGGACGTCCTGGGACACCACCGTGTCCGGCGGGTTGGACGACTCCACCGTCGAGGTGTTGACCTGGAGCTTGGCGTCGTTGAGCAGCTGCGTCGCCTCCGCCTTGGTCTTGCCGGTCACGTCGGGGACCAGGACGTTGCCGGTGGAGACGAAGAGCGTGACGGTCGACCCGGCGCTCACCGACGCGCCCTCGGCCGGGTCGGTCTTGGTGACCTGGCCCTGCGGGAAGGCGGGGTTGTCGTCGGCCTGCCGCGTGGCGGAGACCACCAGGCCGGCGTCGGTGAGGATGTCGGTGGCCTCCTGCTCGGTCCTGCCCGCGACCGACGGCACGGCCAGGCTGGCCGGTCCGGTGGAGATGAAGACCGTGACCTCCGAGCCGGGAAGGACCGGCTCGCCCTCCGCCGGGTCCGACCGGATGGCGTGGTCGGCAGCGATGGTGGCCGAGGCTTCCTCCGCGCGCACGAAGACGAGCTCTTTGGCCTCGATCGCCGCCTGCGCCTCGGCCGCGGTCAGGTTCTCCACGGAGGGGACCTCGACCGTGGTGGGTGCCGCGGTCCTGTTCGCGTTCGCGATCAGGAGGGCGACGATCCCGGCGACCGCGAGCACCGCGATCCCGACGAGCAGCGGCAGCAGCCACTTGCGCTTGGTCGGCTCCTCCTCGTCGCCCGGACCGCCGGTCGTCGTGGTGGTCACGCCTGCGCCGGTCGACGCCCAGGGCGCGGTCGCGGGCGGCATCGTCTGGGTCGCCGTCACCGGCGGCCCCATCAGCTGCGTGGCCTCGGTCGCGGGCGTCGCCACGAGCGTCGCGGCGGCGAGCGCCCCCACGGCCGGGGCGCCGACGGCACCGCCGCGCACCGCGGCCTCGAGGTCCGAGCGGAACTCGGCGGCGCTGGAGTAGCGGGCGTCGCGCTCCTTGGCCAGAGCCTTGAGCGTGATGCGGTCGAGCGCGTCCGGCACGTCGGAGGCGAAGGTGGACGGCACGGGAGCCGCCTCGCGGACGTGCTGGTAGGCGACGGCCACGGGAGAGTCGCCGGTGAACGGCGGCCGGCCGGTGAGCAGCTCGAACAGCAGGCAGCCCGTGGAGTACAGGTCGGAGCGGGCGTCCACCGTCTCGCCGCGGGCCTGCTCGGGCGACAGGTACTGCGCGGTGCCGATGACGGCCTGCGTCTGGGTCATCGTCGCGGCGGAGTCCGCCATCGCGCGGGCGATGCCGAAGTCCATGACCTTGACCGCGCCCGTCGGCGTGAGCATGACGTTGGCGGGCTTGATGTCGCGGTGCACGATCCCGGCGTGGTGGGAGTACTCGAGCGCGGACAGCACGCCCGCGGTGATCTCCACGGCCTCCTCGATGGGCACCGCGTGGCCGTCGCGCAGGATGTCGCGGACGGTGTGCCCCTCCACGTACTCCATGACGATGAACGGCACGTGGGCGACGACGCCGGTCGGCTCGGTGAAGACGTCCTCACCGGTGTCGTAGACCGAGACGATGGCCGGGTGGTTCAGCGCGGCGGCGGACTGGGCCTCCCGGCGGAACCGGTTCTGGAACGAGGGGTCGCGGGCCAGGTCCGAGCGCAGGATCTTGATGGCCACCGTGCGGCCGAGCCGGGTGTCGTGGCCGATGTGCACCTCGGCCATGCCACCCCGGCCGATGAGCTCGCCGACCTCGTACCGTCCGGCGAGGGTGCGGGATCCGTCGTCCACCACTAGGCGTCCTTTGCTTCCGTCGATGCCGGGACTGCGGCGTGCGCCGCTGTCCCGTTCTCCGTGATCATCCCATCCAGGGTGTCGCCACGAGGGTAATGGGGGGCCGAGGCGGTCAACCGGCTTCCGCCGTCCGCGGGACCGTCGGCCTTGGTGAGCTGCGTCGCGACCGCGGCACCCAGCAGGCCGATGAGCAGCAGCGCGAGGGCGAGCAGCGGCCACGACAGGTGCCCGGAGCGTCCCAGTCGCAGCCCCGTGCTGGTCGAGGCCCGCCGGATGGCGGCGCGTCCCGTCGGCTCGTCGCTGCGACGGGTGCGCCGGGGCGGGTACGACGGCGGCCGTGCCGCCGCCGCGTCCTTGGCCGTGGTGACCGCGGTCGCGAACGTGTCGGGGGCCCGCTGCGGCTTTCCGACCAGCACGGGGATCCCCGAGGGCGGCGTGCGGGGCACCAGCTTGTCGAGCAGCTGCGCGAGCTCCTCACCGGACGCGGGCCGTGCGCTGGGGTCCTTGGACAGCAGCCGCAGGACCAGTTCGGCGAGCGGCTTGTCCACGCTCGACGGCAGCGGCGGAACCGGGTTGTTCACGTGCGCCACCGCGATGTCGACCGCCGTCGGCCCGGTGAAGGGCCGGTGACCGACGAGGGCCTCGTAGGCGATGATCCCCAGCGAGTACAGGTCCGACAGGGGCGTCGCGGGCTTGCCGACAGCCTGCTCCGGGGACAGGTACTGGGCGGTGCCCATGACCATCCCGGTGGCGGTCATGTTCACCTGGTTGCGCGCCAGCGAGACGCCGAAGTCGGTGATCTTCACCCGTCCGCCCCTGCCGAGCAGGATGTTGCCGGGCTTGACGTCCCGGTGCACGACGCCCGCCAGGTGTGCCGCGTGCAGGGCGCGGGCCGTCTGCGCGAGGATCGGCAGCAGCCGCCGGGGCGGCAGCACGGGCTCGCGCTCGAGCAGGTCGGACAGGGGCTCGCCGACCACCAGCTCCATGACCAGGAACCCGGAGCCGTCCTGCTCGCCGTAGTCGAACAGCTGCGCGATGTTCGGGTGCGACAGGGACGCGGAGTTGCGGGCCTCGGTGCGGAAGCGCTCGAGGAAGCCCCGGTCCCCGGCGAACTCGGAACGCAGCACCTTGACCGCGACCGGCCGGGCGAGGGCGTCGTCGTAGCCCTCCCAGACCTCACCCATGCCGCCGACGGCGATCTGGCGGAGCAGCCGGTAGCGCTCGCCGAGCAGGATTCCCGATGCCGTCTTCACTGGCCCAGCACCGCCTGGATGACTGCCTTCGCGATGGGCGCCGCGATCCGGCCGCCCGTCGCCTCGTCGCCGGCGTTGCCGCCGTTCTTGACGAACACCGCCACGGCGACGCGCGGGGCATCGGCGGGGGCGAAGGCCGTGAACCACGCGTGCGGCGCCTGTCCGTCGGCCGTCTGCGCGGTGCCCGTCTTGCCGGCCACCTGGACACCCGAGATCTTCGCGGAGGTGCCCGACCCGCTGTCGACGACGCCGACCATCATGTCCCGCAGCGACGCGGCCGTCCCCGGCGAGACGGCCGTCGAGTACAGCTCCGGCTCCGTCTCGGACACCCGCTGCAGGTCGGCGGAGCGCACGGTCTGCACGATGTACGGCGTCATCAGGCGGCCGCCGTTGGCGATCGCCGCGGACACCATCGCCATCTGCATCGGCGTGGCCTGCACGTCGCGCTGGCCGATGGCCGACTGCGCGGTGACGGGCCCGTCCATCTCCTCGGGGAACACGCTGTCCGCGACCAGCATGGGGATGGTCAGGTCGGGGTCGTTGAAGCCGAACCGCTCCGCCTGCTCGAGCAGGGCGTCGCTGCCGACGTTCAGTCCCAGCTGGCCGAAGGCCGTGTTGCAGGAGATGCGGACCGCGTCCGCCAGCGTGATGGGGTCGGAACCGCAGCCGCCGCCGCCGAAGTTGCCGATGGTCGCGGTGGTCTGCGGGAGCGTGAGCCGCTCCGGTGCGGGCAGCGTGCTGTCCACCGTGTACTGCCCGCTCTCCAGGGCGGCCGCCGCGGTGATCAGCTTGAAAGTCGACCCGGGCGGGTACCGCTCCTGCGTCGCCTTGCTGCGCAGGGGGTTGCCCTCGGCGGAGCTCAGCGCCTGGTACGCCGCGCCCGCGGCCTTGGTGTCGTGGGACGCGAGCGCGTTCGGGTCGAACCCAGGCGTCGAGACCAGCGCGAGGATCTTGCCGGTCGACGGCTCGATCGCGACGACGGCACCCTGCTGACCACCCAGGCCGTCGAGCGCGGCCTGCTGCGCCGCCGGGACGAGCGTCGTCTCGACCGCCGCGCCCTCGGGCTGGCGGCCGGTGACCAGGTCCCTGATGCGGGAGAAGAACAACTGGTCACCGCGGCCGGTCAGCTCGGCGTTCGCCGCACGCTCGAGCTCGCTGCGGCCGTTCACCACCGAGTAGAACCCGGTCATCGTGGAGTAGAGGTCACCGTTGGTGTACGAGCGCTGGTACCCGTAGGAGTCCTCGACGGGGGTGGACAGCGCGACTGCCTCACCCGCGACGACGATCGGTCCGCGGGCGTTGCCGAACTCGCGGTAGAGCGTGCGGACGTTTCGGCTGTCGTTGTTGAGGCGGTCCGCCTGGACGTACTGCACCCACGTGGCGCTGGCCATGAGGCCCACGAACATCACGAGGACGACCGTCGCCAGGCGTCGCAGGGGCGTGTTCATCGCACCCCCTGCACGATCTCGGTCGGCCGATCATCCTCGGTGCTGCCGCCGACGACCGGCGTACCGGCGATGGGCGTCAGGGACGGCTTCATCGACGGCGCCGGGCGTCGGGCCTCGTCGGAGATCCGCAGCAGCAGCGCGACGATCACCCAGTTGGCGACGAGCGAGGAGCCCCCGTACGCGACGAACGGCGTGGTCAGGCCGGTCAGCGGGATGACCCGGGTGACGCCGCCGACCACGACGAACGTCTGCAGCGCGACGATGAACGCCAGCCCGCCCGCCAGCAGCTTGCCGAACCCGTCGCGCACACCGATCGCCGTGCGCATGCCGCGCTCGGCGAGGATCGCGTAGCAGACCAGCACGGCGAGCAGGCCGGTCAGGCCGATCTCCTCGCCCAGCGAGGCGACGATGAAGTCGGACTCGGCGAACGGCACGAGGTCCGGCCGGCCCTGCCCCCAGCCGGTGCCGAACAGCCCACCGCTGGCCATGCCGAACAGGCCGCGCACCAGCTGCCCGGAGCCTCCGGGGCTCTGGTCGAACACCGCGGGGTCGAAGGCGTGCAGCCAGGCGTCGAAGCGGGCCCCGACGTGGGAGAACGTGCTGGCCGCGACGCCCGCGCCCACGACGAACAGCAGCAGGCCGATGATGATCCAGCTGAGCCGCTCGGTGGCCAGGTACAGCATCGCGACGAACAACCCGAAGAACAGCAGCGAGGTGCCCAGGTCACGCTCGAGCACGAGCACGGCGACCGACGCACCCCAGACGATGAGGATCGGCCCCAGGTCCCGCGGCCGGGGCAGCTGCAGACCGAGCACCTTGGGCCCGGCGAGCGCCAGGGTGTCGCGGTGCGTGACCAGGTACCCCGCGAAGAAGATCGCGAAGGCGATCTTGGCGAACTCGGCGGGCTGGAAGCCCACCCCGCCCACCCGGACCCAGATGCTCGCGCCGTTGATGGACACGCCGAGGCCGGGGACCAGCGGCAGCGCCACGAGCACCAGACCGGCGACCATCGCGGTGTAGGTGTAGCGCCGCAGCGTCCGGTGGTCGCGCAGCAGGACGATGACCGCCGCCGCGAGGACCACGGAGATCGCCGTCCACACGAGCTGCCGCTGCGCGAACGTGTCCTCCCGGCCGCGCGCGGCGTAGGCGAAGTCGATCCGGTAGATCATCGCCAGGCCGATGCCGTTGAGCGCCACCGTGATCGGCAGGATCACCGGGTCCGCGAAGGGTGCCCGCCACCGGAGCACCAGGTGGATGCCGATCGCCAGCGCGGCCATGCCGATGCCGTAACCGAGCACGTCGGGCGGCACCTGGTCGGTGGTGCCGATGCCGACGAGCGCGTACGACGCCACGCCGATCGCCAGCGCGAGCAGCAGGAGGCCGAGCTCGACCCCCCGGCCGGCCCGGACCCGGTGCGGCTGGACGGTAGCCATCACGCGCTGCTCACGGGGCGACCGTCGCTGACGAGGACGGGGCCGGCGTCGCCGCCCGGCGGGTGACCGTGTCGTCCTCGAGCATGCTGACCAGCTCGCGGGCGTCGTCCAGGGAGTCGGCGTGGATGGTCTGCTCCACGCGCTCGCGCAGGTAGCCCGAGGTCAGGTCGTCGAGCGCGGTACCGGTCTGCCCGACCACCGAGGACAGGGCGACCGGCCCGAGCGTCTGCGGAAGGCCGCGGAAGATGGCGACCTCCCCGTCGTCGACGCCGACGTAGTACTGCGTCTGCGTCCAGCCGTACGCGATCCCGGCGGCCCCCAGGACGACCACCGCGGTGGCCACCCAGGCGACCACGGCTCGCCAGCGCCGGGGCGGCGCAGGCGGCTCGTCGTCGTCCGGCGTCGTCGCGACGGCAGTCTCGTCGTCGCTCTGCTCGGCCTGCGCGGCGCGCGCCAGGCCGGCCGCACGCGCAGCCGGTCCGTCGGCCGCGGCCGTCGGGTCGTTGCGGGTCAGGGCGGCCGCGCCGACCACGGTCGCGTTCGTCGTCGGTCCGGCGCCGTCCGCGACGTCGTCGAGCTCGATGACGTCCGCGAGCACGACCGTGATGTTGTCCCCGCCGCCGGCCCGCAGCGCGAGCTGCACGAGCCGGTCCGCGCACGCGTCGACGTCCTTGATCGACGCCATCGTCTCCTCGATGGTGTCGGCGCTGACGAAGCCGGACAGCCCGTCGGAGCACAGCAGCCAGCGGTCGCCCGGGCGGGCCTCGCGCACCGACAGGTCGGGCGTGACCTCGGGGTCGAAGTCGCCGAGCACACGCATCACGACGGAGCGCTGCGGGTGGTGCTCGGCCTCCTCGGGCGTGATCCGGCCGATGTCCACCAGGTGCTGCACGAACGTGTGGTCCGTGGTGACCTGCGTGAGCACGCCGTCGCGCATCACGTAGCCGCGCGAGTCGCCCAGGTGCACCATGGCCAGCTTGTTCCCGGCGCGCAGGATGGCGAGCACGGTCGTGCCCATGCCGCTGAGGTCCGGCTCGGCGTCGCTGCGGGCGATGATCTCGTCGCGGGCGTCGGCGAGCGCCGCCTCGAGCTCGTCCAGCGCGTCGTCGGGGCCGTGGGACTCGCCGTCGAGCGGCGCGAACGCGGCGACCGCCACCGACGAGGCGACGTCGCCCCCGGCGTGCCCGCCCATGCCGTCCGCGACCATCAGCAGGTGCGGACCGGCGTACGCCGAGTCCTGGTTGTTGGAGCGCACGAGTCCGACGTCGGACCGTGCCGCGTACCTGAGTGCGACGGTCACCGGTTACCTCTGCAGCTCGAGAACGCTCTGGCCCACGCGGACGGGTGTACCCGTCGGCACGGGGGTCGGAGCCTCGACGCGCTGGTCAGCCACAAATGTCCCGTTCGTCGATCCGAGGTCCTCGACGTACCACTGACCCCCTTGCGGGAAGATCCGGGCGTGCCGGGACGACGAGTAGTCGTCGTCCAGGACGAGGGTGCAGCCGGGCGCGCGACCGATCAGGACCGCCGACGACCCGAGCGGGACGATCGTGCCACGCAGCGGACCCTCCGTGACGACGAGCCGCCCGGGTCCCGAACCGCTGCGGCTCGAGCGCGGAGTGCGCACCGGCGCCGTCTCGGGCTTGGCGGGCTCCGTCGCGACCGCCGCCGCCACGGCGGGCGACTTGCGCCGTCGGCGGTCGGTGATCCGGGTGCCGTACAGGTCGCGGCGCAGCACACCGATCGCGAAGATCACCAGCACCCACAGCAGGGCCAGGTACCCCAGCCGCAGCAGGGTGATGGTCAGTTCACTCATGGGTGCGCGTCACTCGTCGGGGTCCGGCTCGCCGCCTGTCCAGAACAGGATCCGGGTGCGCCCGATGGTCAGCGTGTTGCCGTCCAGCAGGGTCGCGGCCGGAACCTGGTGGCCCTCGACGAACAGTCCGTTGGTCGAGCCCATGTCCGTCGCGACGACCCCGTCGGGCGTCACGCGGATCTCCAGGTGCCGACGGGAGACTCCCGGGTCGTCGACGATGATGTCCGCCTCCGACCCGCGGCCGATGACCGTGACGGGCCCGGTCAGGATGTAGCGCTGACCGTCGATGTCCACCAGCGGGTGCCGCGCGCTCGGCGCCGAGGTGGCCGATGCGGGGGCCACGGCACCGCGCACCGTCGCGCTGTGCACCCGGAACCGGGCGGGCTCCAGCTCGGTGTCCTCGCTGAACGACACGGTCACCGGCCCGACGAACGCGTAGCGCTGGCTGGCCGCGTAGTCCGTGACGTTGTTGGCGAACTCGTCCGCCAACGCCTCCGCACCCCACGACTCCACCTGGTCGTAGTCGGCAGTTGCCAGCTCGATCGTGAACTCGTTGGGCACGACGGTTCGGTCCCGGCCCACCACGGCCGCCCGGTCGTCGACCTCGCGGCGCAGCGCGCTGGAGAGGTCGAGCGGCTTGAGCTCGCTCTTGAAGGCCTTGGCGATGGCGTTGTTGACCACCCGTTCGACGCCGTTCTCGAACCTGTCGAGGATGCCCATGCCCACCTCCCCGTCCCTCGTGCGCGTCTCTGTGCCGGTGCTGTACCCGCAATCCGCCTTGATCGTATCTGCGACCAGCCGGTACGGGGCCTCTTGTCGGGTGATGTGCGCGCGGCGTCGTTCCCGGGAGGCCCCGGGGCGCCTCGGCCGGTTCAAGAGCTGCCCCTCCGTCGTGCTAATGTTCTGCGGCGCGCGCGAGTGGCGGAACGGCAGACGCGCTGGCTTCAGGTGCCAGTGTCCGAAAGGGCGTGGGGGTTCAAATCCCCCCTCGCGCACAGATCCTTGGGAGATATTCCAGGGAGACCGAGAGTCGGGGACCCCAGGGTTCCCGACTCTTTGTCGTTCCCCTGAACAGGTGGGGTCTGCCGCCCCGGACCCCAGGGGAGACATGCCGTCACTGCATCGATCATCAGGCCGCCCTTCGGAGGCGTCCAGCCCCGGTGTCCCCGGAACCCTTCGTCGAAGGACCCGTGCTACGGGCCGTTCTCCTCGTGCCAGGAACTGTGCACCGAACGGGTTCGTCGAAGACGTTGAATCCTCGCCAGGGTCGACCGTTGCAACAGCATCGGCCAGCCGTGCAGCACAGCTCCCGCCGCGGCGGTGACTGCAGCACTCACCATCGACCCCGCCAGCAGGCACGCGACCGTGACCGCCAGGTGCACGACCGCCGCCATGGCGTGACCGGCCATCGCCGCACGGACGTGGCGCTGCAGGTCCCCCACTGCGGAGCGGTCCAGCGGTGCCGCTGCGCCGCGCATCGCGCGGACCACCCGATTCCAGCCGATCCACTCAAGGAGCCGGTCGAACCGTGCAACACCCAACCGGCGGTGCCAGTTCAGCTCCCGGGACGACACGCGCGTCCAGTGCACCGGTATCGAGTCCCCGACCCCAGGACCGACGAATGCGGCGGCCCCGACCCACAGGCACGTGACCAGTGCGGGGAAGACGGCGTGGCTCGACCCCACGACGAACCACGCGGTGACCACCAGTGCCACACCGGCCAAGGCAGTCACAGCTGCGACAGCCACCCCGGCACCACCACCGGAGACATGGTCGGATCTACTCACGCCACCAGCGAACCATGTTCGTCGCGAACGTCTGCCCTGCGCAGCATCGATGCCAACATCGACCGGCGGTGCCTCCGTCTGCGTCTACGGCTGAGTCAGAACGAAGATCCCCAGCAGCGCCACTGCGCCAGCGACCCCGACGGCCAGCAGCCACGCGGTGCGCCGGCTGGTGGCGAACCCCAGAGAGCGGAGGGTTGCGACAGGCGCCCCACCCCACCCACGACCGGAGATCGGCCACAGGACCACCGACTACCGACTGAGTCGGGGACGACAGCACGGTTCGGCGTTCCGGGCCGTGGGGAGCGTCAGCCGGCGAGTGTCGTCAGGTGGTGCAGCAGGATCTCGCGGCACCGGTCGGCGGAGTCGACCTGCGGGCGGATCGCCGCGTGCACCGCGAGGCCGTCGAGCAGGGCGTGCAGCCGCTGTGCCTCGACGTCGACGTCCACCCGTCCGCCCGCGATGGCGGCGACCCAGTGGCGGCAGCCCTCCAGCAGGAGGTCGTGGTTGCGCGCGGCGCACTCCCGCAGCAGGGGGTCCACGAGCGAACGGGCCGTGAACGCGATCCAGACCTCGTTCTCCTGGCGGCGCTCGTCGTCGAGGGGCAACAGCTCGACGAGGTGCCGCTGGGCGGCGTCGAGCGGGTCGCCGGCGGGATCGAGCGCGCCGAGCCGCGCCTCGACGCGGTCGACCACCTGGTTCATGGCGAACACCAGGAGCTCGGCCTGCGTCGCGAACATGTGCCGCAGCGAGCCGGCGGACAGGCCGGCCTCGCGCGCCACGTTGCGGACGGACGCGTTCTCGAGGCCGTCGCGGCGGATCACCCGCCAGGTCGCCTCGGCGAGGTCGCGGCGTCGGGCGTCGGCATCGACGAGCTTGGGCACCTGCCCTTTGTAGCACAGCCGTGCTAACTTCCTGGAGTTAGCACAGTCGTACTACGAAGGGATGCGCCATGGTCAGCCAGATCGAGTCCCGCGCGGCCACGCCGGGCGCCACCCTCCGTGCGCTCGCCCGGCAGCGCAGCGTCCAGGTCACCGCCGTCCTGTGGGTGACGGCGAACGTCCTGGTCCTCCTGCTGGCCGGGCGCAACCTGCCGTTCGACTGGCCTGGGGTCCCGGGCACGTCGGTCGACCACGTGATCGGGACCAACCTCGCGCTCCTCACCGGCCTCGCCATGATGGTCCTCGTCTGCGCACTGACCCGGCGGCGTGACCGCCCGGACCTCGCCGCGCGTGCCCCGGACCTGGCGACGACGCGACGGGAGACGGTCCTGCTGGTCGCCTACGGGGTGCTCGCGCTGATGGTCGGGTTCGCGCTCGGCAGGGCACTGGGCTGGCACCCGTTCGGGCTGCACCTCGCCGGCTCGGTCGTCGGTGCGCACGACCACGTCGGGCCTGCGGAGGCCCTGACGTGGGCCGGCTACAACCTGCTGGCCTACGCCGTGGTGCCACTCGTCGTCTTCCGGCGCAGGTACTCGGCGGAACAGCTGAACCTGGTGTCGAGCGACCGGCGCGGCGACGCGCGCCTCATCGTGGTCGTCCTGCTGGTGGAGTCGGCGATCCAGTTCGCCACCGTGTCGACCGTGGTCGGCCAGCTGTCACCGCGGCAGTACCTGGTCGGTCTGCCCGCCACCTTCCTGCTCTACCTGGCGGGGGCGGTCCTGCCGGCCATGGTCTTCGTCTACGCGCTGCTCGTGCCGCGGTTCCTCAAGCTCACCGGCTCCGCCGCGACGACCGTCGTCCTGGGCGGCGTCGCCTACACGCTCCTGCACGTGTGGGACGCCTGGACCGTGTTCACCAGCCCCACCGACGCCGTGCTGTCCGTCGTCTTCCTGTTCTTCGTCTACCTCACGCCCGGCATGGTGAAGACCGTGCTCACCGTGCGGACCGGCAACGCGTGGGTGCACGTCTGGGCCTACCACGCCCTCGCGCCGCACACGTTGATCGATGCCCCGCACGTGGTGGACGTCTTCCGGATCCGCTGACCCGTTCCGCCGCCCACCCCGACCCCGCGCCGCGTCCGATCAGGTGACTTCCCGCCCATATCGCCCCCGGACGCCCGTCCCGGTCCCTACCGTTCGGGTCACCGCCGACCGGGCGGCCGGTCGAGGGGGCGCGATGAGGTCGGTGCTGCGGGCGTCGTGCCTGGTCGCGGCCGTCGTCGTCGGGCTGACCGGCTGCGGCGGGGCACCGGCGGCCGAGCCGTCGTCGAGCGACGGCGTCGCCCTCGAGGAGCAGTGTGCGGGCGCGCCGGACGTCGAGGACGTCGTCGCGCAGGCCGACGGTGCCGACGTCGTGGTGACGTGGCGGGACACGCGGGCGTACCTGGGCGCGACCGAGTACTGGGTCGCGCGGCGCGCACCGGGCGCGGACGCCTGGGAGGTCGTCGGCACGGTCGAGCTCGAGCCGGAGGCCGAGCGCCGGCACGTCGACACCCTGCTCGTCGACACCCCGCCCGACGGCGCCCTGGCCGAGTACACGGTCGCCGTCGAGGGCAGCTGCGTGCGCTCGGCGGCAGACATCTGCGCGACCGACGCCCCCTGCCCCGTCGCGACCCTCAGCATCGTCGTCAAGCCCTGACCCCACCGAGGAGACAACCCCTATGCACGGTCGTCTGATCACCGCGTGCGCGCTCGCGGTCGCGCTCGTCGCCACGGCGGTACCGGCCTCCGCAGCCGACGACCCCGACCGCGGAGGAACGACGTACCCGTCGCGCGCTCTCGCCCGGGCGGCAGCGCCGAGTGCCGAGGACCTCGCCGCAGCGATGGACGTCCCAGCGGACTCCCTCGTGTCGGCCGACATCGGGGACTCGGACCCGCGGGGCTTCGCGATCTCCGACGGCGTGCCGATCGAGCCAGATCCGGTCGACCCCGACCCCGAGGACCCCAACCCGGACCCGCCGACCGGTCCGCAGCCGACGCTCGCCGCCGCCGACGCGGGCGGACTCGGCTTCCCGAGCCGCGGTTCCGACTTCCTCGTGATGTCCACGGGCGACGCGTCGCAGGCGATGCGGCCCGACGACGACACCGGTCTGACGACCGGGCTCGACGGCTCCGACAACAGCGGCGGCGACGACCTGGTGCAGCTGCACCTGCAGCTGCAGGCGCCGGGCGACGCCCGCTGCTTCGCGTTCGACGTCGCGTTCTACTCGGAGGAGTACCCCGAGTTCGTCGGCTCGTCGTTCAACGACGCCTTCACGGCGCAGATCGGCGACGGGCACACCGAGATCGTCGACGGGTCCGTCGAGGCACGCTCCAACTTCGCCCAGGACCTCCAGGGCAACGCGCTGTCGATCAACACCGTGTTCGGCATGGAGGCGGGCACCGGGACGACCTACGACGGCGGGACGGCACGCCTGCGGGCCGGTGCACCGGTGCTGAGCGGCTTCGTCGACATCTACCTGACGATCCAGGACCTGGGCGACTCCTCGTACGACTCGGCCGCGTTCCTCGACAACTTCTTCTGGTCCACGGACAACAACTGCCGGTTCGGCTCGACCGAGGACAGCGACGGCGACGGCCTGCTCGACGAGTGGGAGACCCACGGCCTGACGATGCTGACCGGGGACGGCCAGGACGTCGTGGACCTGCCGGCGATGGGCGCCGACCCGAACGTGCCGGACATCTTCGTCGAGATCGACCACATGGCCGACGGCAACCACTCGCACCTGCCGGAGCCCGCCGCGATCCAGGCGGTCGTCGACTCGTTCGCGCGGCACGGCGTCCACCTGCACGTCGACTACGGGCCCACCGCGCCGCTGACCTACGGCTCCGCAGCGACCTGGGGTGACCTCAGCGGCGGCGAGGAGCTCGACCACGACGAGCACCTCGGCAACAACGGGCTCTTCGGCTGGTTCGGCTACCAGTGGGGCGACTTCGACGACCTCAAGGACGACCACTTCGCCGAGGTCCGGCTGCCCGTCTTCCACTACAACGTCTGGTCGCACCACCTCTCCGAGCAGCTCGGCAGCACGAGCGGGATGTCCCGGGGCAGCCTGGAGGGTGCGAGCGACTTCGTCGTGTCGCTGGGCGGCTGGTCCGGCGACGTCGGGGCGGTCGACGAGCAGGCCGGCACGTTCATGCACGAGCTCGGGCACAACCTCGGGCTCGGGCACGGCGGTGACGACCACACCAACCGCAAGCCCAACTACCTGAGCGTGATGAACTACCTGTTCCAGAGCGGCCTGCCCCTGGGCAGCGAGACGTTCGACTACTCGCCGTTCGCTCGGGCCGACCTCGACGAGGACGCGCTCGTGGAGGCGGACGGCATCGGGGCGCCGCAGTCCGTGCGCACCGAGCACATGGCGTGCGGGTCCGCGCGCGGGTCGGCCGGCGACAGGATCGACTTCAACTGCGACGGCGACTGGGACGACACCGTGGCCCGCGACGCGAACGACGACGGCTCGCGTGGCGTGCTGCACGGTGCGCGCGACTGGGGCGAGCTCATGTTCACCGGTGGGGCGATCGGCATGCCCGGCGGCATCGTCGACCTGCCGGACGTGACGGTTCCCGTCGAGCCCGAGCTCACGCAGGAGGAGAGCGAGCGGCTCGACGCGGACACCCCGACGACGGTGCCGGCGGTGAGCGCGTCCCCGGTCGTGACGCCGTCCGTCGTGGCCGTGGGCACCCAGGTCACGGCGACGGTCCCCTTCGTGGTGACCGGCGACGCGGCCGGCGTCACCGCGACCTGGTCGTGGGGCGACGGCAGCACGAGCGCCGGTGCCGTCACGGGCGGGGACGCCCCGATCGCGTCGGGCAGCCACTCCTTCGCCGCCGCAGGGAGCTATGACGTGGCGGTCACGCTGACGGCCGACGGAGGCACGGTCAGCTCCACGGCGACGCGCGTCGTGGTGGTCGACCCGGCTGCGGGCGGTGTCGCGGCGGTCGCCGCCCTCACGCCGGTGGCGGGTGCCGCGGCGTCTGCGCCCCACGCCAGCGGATCGGCGTCGGTCGTGGTCGGAGCGAGCTGGGTCGGTTCCCCGAAGCGGGCCGTCGGCGCGACCCTGGTGAGCTGGCCGGGCGCGCGGCTGACGGTCGTCGGGCACGACGTCCGGTGGCTCGTCGTGACGGGCCGCACGGCGGTGCTCGAGTCCGCCGCCGTGGTCAACGGTCGCGGTGGCTTCCTCCAGCGGGTGACCGTCGCGCAGGGTTCGCCGTCGTCGGTCCGGGTCCAGGTCTGGGACCCGCGCGTGGGCGGAGCGGACGATCCCGCGGCTCGCGTGCTCGACACGGGTGCGGGTCGCCCGGCGAAGGGCGTCGTGGCCGTCGGCAGGTGAGTGCACCCGGGGGCCCGCACGGCGTGAGCTGTGCGGGCCCCCGGCACGTCCGGGACCTGTTGACGGTGCGGCGCTCCCCCCGACACCGTTCTCGCGGAGCCTCCGGAGGCAGGAAGGGCCGGGCGATGACGGACAAGACCGACCTCAAGAAGTCCCTCGACTCCTACCGGGCGCGGCGGGGCCGGTTCCGGGTGGTCGACGTGCCCGACCAGCGGTACCTGATGGTCGACGGCCACGGTGACCCCAACACGGCTCCCGCGTTCACGACGGCCGTCGAGGCGCTCTACCCGGTGGCGTACGCCCTGAAGTTCGCCAGTCGGCGCGAGCTCGGGCGCGACTACGTGGTGCCTCCGCTGGAGGGGCTGTGGTGGGCGCAGGACATGGACGCCTTCACGACGGCGCGGGACAAGTCGCGGTGGGACTGGACGCTCATGGTCCTGGTCCCCGACTGGGTCGGCCCGGAGCTGGTCACCGCCGCGATGTCCCGCGCGGCCGGGGTCCGGGTCGCCACCCTGTCGGAGGGTCGGTGCGTGCAGACCCTGCACGTCGGCACCTTCGACGACGAGGCGCGCGTGCTGGCGCAGCTGCACCACGAGTTCCTCCCGGACAACGGGCTGCGCCGCACCGGCACCCACCACGAGATCTACCTGAGCGACTTCCGCCGGGTGCCGCCCGAGCGGCAGCGGACGATCCTGCGGCAGCCGGTGGAGCCGATCACGTAGGTCGGTCCGATGAGAAACACGGTGCCGAATCGTTTTGGGCGTGGCTCGTCGGAAAGCGGTCTCCTAGCATCCAGAAACCGGTTGCTCACGCTCGGCAGGGCGCCGGGCGCCGACCTTCGAACGGACGGCGAGCCTGCATTCAATGACGAAGACGAGGCACACGATGAGACGAACACTCGCACGACGACCCCTCGCGGCGGTGGCCACCGTGGCCATGGCGGCCGCGTTCGGCGTGACCGCGGTGTCGATGTCCGCCGCGCAGGCGGCGACTGGTGGCGTCAGCGGATTCGCGACCCAGAACGGCGGCACCACCGGTGGCGCGGGCGGCGCGACGGTCACGGCCACCACGGGCACCGCGATCCACGCCGCACTGTGCAACCGCGCGAGCGCGAGCACCCCGATCACGATCCAGGTGCAGGGCACCATCAACCACGGCAACACCGCGAAGGTGTCGGGCAACAGCTGCAGCACGGCGGCCGGCGTGATCGAGCTCAAGCAGATCAGCAACGTCACCATCGTCGGCGTGGGCAGCGGCGCCACGTTCGACCAGCTGGGCATCCACATCCGCGACTCCAGCAACATCGTCATCCAGAACGTCACGGTCAAGAACGTCAAGAAGTCCGGCTCGCCCACCTCCAACGGCGGGGACGCGATCGGCATGGAGGGCACGGTCCGCAACGTGTGGGTCGACCACGTGACCCTCGAGGCGTCGGGCGGGGAGTCGGAGGGCTACGACGGCCTGTTCGACCTGAAGAACGACGTCGAGTACGTGACCCTGTCCTACTCGATCCTGCGCAACTCGGGTCGTGGCGGGCTCATCGGCTCCAGCGAGGACGACCGCGGCAGCGGGTACATCACGTTCCACCACAACCGCTACGACAACATCGACTCGCGCACGCCGCTGCTGCGCGGCGGCGTGGCGCACATCTACAACAACTCCTACAACCGGATCCACGAGTCGGGGATCAACTCCCGGGCCGGCGCCAGGGCGAAGGTGGAGAACAACTACTTCAAGGACTCGAAGGACGTCCTGGGCACCTTCTACACGGACCAGGCCGGTACCTGGCAGGTGGCCGGGAACATCTTCGACAACGTGACCTGGTCGAGCCGCAGCGGCGACAACCAGCCGGCCGGGCCCAACCCGACGTCCACGACGACGGTCAGCATCCCCTACGCGTACACGCTGGACGGGGCCAGCTGCGTGCCCGCGATCGTCGCGCAGACCGCCGGGGCCAACACGGGCCTGCGGGTCTCTGACGGCTCGTGCACACCGACGACGCCGGACCCGACGCCGACGACGCCGGGGCCGACGCCGACGACACCCGGCCCGACGCCGACCACCCCGGCACCGACCGCGCCGAGCGGGACCAACCTGAGCATCGGCGCCGGCGCCGACGGCTCGAGCAAGGCCAGCGGCACCAGCTACGGCAACGTCAAGGACGGCTCCACCAGCACGTACTGGTCGCCGAGCGGGTCCACCGGCAGCATCTCGATCAAGTGGGGATCGGCCACCACCGTGTCCTCCATCAACATCCGGGAGGCCTCGGGCGCGGTCGGCAACGTGCGGACGTGGCGGGTGCTCAACGCCGACACCGGTGCGGTGCTGGCTTCCGGCACGGGCGCCGGCGTGATCGGCTTCGCGTCCACCTCGCTGAAGAAGATCACGTTCGAGATCACCGGTGCGAACGGGACGCCGCGGATCGCGGAGTTCGAGACGTACGCGCGATGACTCGGTAGCGACGGTGACACGACCCCGGACCTGGCCGGTTCGGGGTCGTGTCGCGTGTGCTGCCGGGCAGTGTCAGTGGTCCGTTGCACCCTGGTCCCATGATCACTCTCTCCTGCTCGTGCGGTTCCGCAGGGATCACCCGTCGTCACCCGATGCGCGGGCTGTCCGCCGACGAGCGTGCCGCGCTGATCCGCGGCGCGTTCTCCGTCAGCGGCGGCTTCCTGGCCCTCGAGGTCGACGCGTCGTGGCACCCAGGCTCCGAGGAGCCGACCGAGTCGTGCGTCGTGCTGGCGGACCTGGACTCGCTGGACGCCTCGGCGGGTCTGGACGCCGCCGGGGCCACCGCGATCCGGGACCTGCTCGAGATCGGTCACGTGCGCGGCCAGTCGCTCCCGGCGCCCGTGGAGGTCGGGTCCGTGCGGTTCCGGGTCGCACCGGCCGACGAGTTCGGCCCCGCGATGTCGTACGTGGTCACCGAGGGCACCGAGACGCTGCTCGAGGCCACCGTGCCGGTCCCGCACGAGGACCTGCTCCCCGCACTGATCGCCGTGCACCGGGAGCGGGGGTTCGAGGGGCTCACGCGCGTCGACGCGCTCGCGGCCCGCTTCGGGCTGGCGACGGCGCTCGCGCACCTGGACCAGGAGCGCTCCGCGGTCGCGTGAGGTCGTGGGCGGGACGCCCCCGCTCTGGCGGACGGGGGAAATCGCCGCGGACCGGTGGAGCGGCCGCAGCTCGTCGCCGATGACGGTGACATGCACCCGTCGCGGCCCCTGTACTGACCGGTAGCGACGGACGCGCGCGATGGACGGACCACCGTGGTTGCTGCCGGGCGACGACGTCAGGCTGCCGACCCTGTTCGGGGGCGTCATGACGGACGCGCGGGTGGACGACGAGGTCCTCGTCCGCCGGCTCCGGGCCGCCGTCGAGCTCGCCGCCGGCTGGATCGGCGTGGAGGTGACGTGGTCGGTGTGGAGCGACGACAGGCAGCGGTCGGACATCGACTGGTCGGACGAGATCTGGGCGGAGCTCCCCGGTCACCTGGACGGGATCGAGGTCCGTGGGGAGAGCACCGCCCTGCTGGGGCTGACGGACCACCCGAACCGGGAGATCGCGGTGATCACGGCCACGCTCCCGCAGTACGTGCCCGAGCTGTCCCGGGACGTCGGGCAGACGTCGGTGTGCCTGTCGGTCCAGCGCTGGGCGATGTACGGGTCGGGCGTGGACCTGCCGTGGTTCGCCGCGCCGCTCGACCGCTGGATGGTCGACACGGCGGTCGCCCTCCGGGCGGAGTCGGGGTACGCCATCCTCGACACCGCCCGCGGTGACGACACGCAGAGCGCGTGGGAGTACCGGCACCAGATCTCGCCGGTGTTCCGTGAATCCGCGCGCCGGGCGTGGGGCGAGGGCTGGGGGACGTTGCTGAACGCCGCTCACCTCGACGCGATCGGCGGCGTGCGGGCGGTGGCGGCAGTGCCGGGCGCGCGTGTCCGGGAGCTCCCGGACGGCCGGGTCTGGGTGACGCTCGGCGACGACCCCGCCGCGGTGCCGGATGCGACGATGCACGCGTTGCACCAGGCGGTGCTGCCCGCGCTGCCGCCCGCCGACGGCGACTACTCGATCGACCGGATGCCGCCGGGCGGCTCCGTCTTCACCGCCATGGCCGCGCGTGCCCGCCGCGTGTCGTCCCCGGCCGCCCTGCGCGAGTCCTGGGAGGCGCAGGCTCAGGCGGCGCGCCTCCGGACGGCCCGGCGGCGCCTTCGGTCCTGTGGGGCACACCGTGGACGCCGGGGTGCCCGACCTCCTGTTCGACCTGGCGGACGGCGCCGCCGCCGACTCGTTCTTCTTCCGAGGCCTGGGCGCCGAGCACGCCGTCCCACTGCTGGCGGCGCTCGACCCCGACGTCCTCGACGCCCGCGCGGGGCCCGGCCCGAGCCTCGGCGCGGCGCTACGAGCCGCGGCCGCGCATCCCGGCGTGGTCCTGCTGACGGGGCACGTGATCGGCCCGTCGCGCGAGGACGAGCGCCTGACGGTCGACGGGCTGGTCGTCAGTGGCGACCCCGTCCTCGACGGCCTCGGCGAGGCCGATGTCGCACGGGCATGGGACCGGGTGGTCGCACTCGGCATCGACGACGCGCTCGCGCCGCCGGACGAGCTGCGGCCACCGAGCTCGAACGAGCCGGACGGCGCCTCGGGGTGGACCGTCTGGTGGGACTGAGCCGGGCGCGTCAGGGCAGGGCGGCCCGCACCAGGGCCATCGCGACGACGCGCAGGTCGGCCCGGGACATCCGGCGCTCCGCCGGCCCGGTGAGCTGGTCCAGCACCACACCGTCGATGCAGCCGGCGAACCAGAGCGCGGTCGTCGCGGGGTCGGCGCAGTCCTGGGTCGCGAGCACCGTGGTCATCGCGTCCCGGAGCCGGTCCCCCGCGGCGTGGAGCTCCGCCGCCAGCTCGGGCCGGCGGCGGGCGTGCAGCAGCAGCTCGTAGCGGGCGAGCTGCCGGTGCGCGTCGACGGTGATCCAGTGCCACATCAGGTCGGCGCCCAGGTCGGCCAGCACCTCCGGGGTCATCCTGCGCTCGGCGACGCCTGCGGCTGCCAGCTCGGCCAGGTCCAGCTCGACCAGGCGTCGGACGCACGCGGCCACCAGCGCGTCACGCGTGCGGAAGTAGTAGCTGGTGGAGCCGAGCGGCACCCCCGCCTCCGCGTCGACCGCCCGGTGGGTCAGTCCACGCAGGCCCTCGCGGGCGATCAGCTGCAGCCCGGCGTCGGCGAGGGCGGACAGGCGGTCTGTTGACATGCCCGCACTCTACGCGCGTAGTGTCCTCGACATCTGTAGAGGACGCTCCGCGAGGAGGAGTGCGATGAGAGTGCAGACCGCGACGCGCATCGGCGGGTGGGCATTCGTCCTGACCGGCGCCGGGCACCTGATCCTGGACACCCTGCTGCCGTCGACGGGCGACCTGCTCGTCCTCGAGCGCCAGATGGCGCGGGTGCTGTTCCCCATGGCGCCCAGCCACAGCATGGCCGACCTCCTGGAGGGCTTCAGCGTCACGATGTCGCTGCTGCTGATCGGCCAGGGACTGTCGGCACTCCTGATGACGCGCCACGGCGCGACGCCCGAGCGGCAGCAGGTCGTCCTCCTGCTCGCGCTGTCCCTGACACTCCTGGTCACCGCGGTGCTGCTGCTCCCGGCTCCGCCGATCGTGCTCATGGCCGTCGCGACCGTCGCGTTCGCGCTGGCGCTCAGCGCGTCGCGTCGTGAGCAGGCAACGGCACCCCGGCCGGCACCCCAGCCGGCGCACCGGACACCGGCCGGGAGCTGACCGCCGTCGCGGGCGTCACTCCGCGGGCGCGTGCCGGTCCAGGAAGCGGTAGACCTCCGTGGTGTCCACGCCGGGGAACACGCCCACCGGGAGGGCGGCGAGCAGGGACGCGTGCGGGCGCGCGCTCGGCCACGACTTGTCGGCCCAGCGCTCCGCCAGGTCGGTCGGAGGCTCCCGGCAGCACATCGGGTCGGGGCACCTGGAGGCCGCCCGCTCGGTGGTCTCCCGGCCGCGGAACCAGCGCACGTGCGCGAACGGGACGCCGACCGACACGGAGAACGCACCCTGCGACGACGGCTGCACGCGGCTGGTGCACCAGTACGTACCGGACGACGTGTCGGTGTACTGGTAGTACGGCGAGAACCGGTCGGGGAGCGTGAAGACCACGCGGGCGGTCCACTGCCGGCAGACGGGCTGGCCCTCGATGGCGCCCAGCGGGTCCGCCGGGAACTTCACGCCGTCGTTCTCGTAGGCCTTGTGCAGCGTGCCGCCCTCGTGGACCTTCATGAAGTGCACCGGGATGCCCAGGTGGCGCGTCGCCAGGTTGGTGAACCGGTGGGCGGCCGTCTCGTACGGCACGGCGAAGGCGTCGCGAAGGTCCTCCACGGACAGCCGACGCTCGGCCTTGGCCTCCTGCAGGAACCGCACGGCGTCGTCCTCGGGCAGCATCAGCGCTGCGGCCACGTAGTTCGCCTCGACCCGCTGGCGCAGGAAGTCGCCGTAGTCCGTGGGCTCGGCGTGGCCGAGCACGTGGCTTGCGAGGGCCTGGAGCAGCGGGGAGCGGGCGTCGCTGGTGCCGGGGTTGCCCTGGGGCAGGTAGATGCGGCCGTGCGCCAGGTCCGTGACGGAGCGCGTGGAGTGCGGCAGGTCGGGCACGTAGTGCAGGTTGAAGCCCAGGTGGGCCGCGATGTCCGCGGTGGCGCGCTGGGAGAGCGGGCCGCCGGGGTGGTCGATGGCATCGAGCAGCCGCCGTGCGTGGTCCTCGAGGTCGGCGAAGTAGTTGTCCTGCGCGCGCATCCGGACGCGCAGGTCGGCGTTGGCGCGCCGGGCCTCCTCGGGTGTCGCCGCGTTCTCCGTGAGCAGCCGCTGGATCTCGGCCTGCAGCCGGACCAGCGCCTCGAGCGCGTCCCCGGGCAGGGATCGTCCGACCTTCACGGGCGGGACGCCCAGCGACGCGAAGAGCGGTCCCCGCTGGGCGCGCTCCAGCTGGACCTCCAGGGCGGCGCGGCGGGTGGGCGGCTCGGTGCGCAGCAGCTCCGAGAGGGGGACGTCGAGGGCCTCCGCCACCTGCGCGAGCAGCGACAGCTTGGGCTCGCGGTGACCGTTCTCCAGCATCGACACCTGCGACGCCGCGCGACCGATCGCCGTGCCGAGGTCGTCGAGCGTCATGTTCCGGCCCGTGCGCAGGTGCCGGATCCGTCGTCCCAGCACCAGCGTGTCCAGGCCGCCGTTGGCCGTCGTCGTCATGCCGTCCACCCTTGCCCGGGGGTGCTGCTTCTGTCCAGGAGAAGGATTGCCGATCTTCTGCGCGCTTACCCCGGGAAGAACCGCGGAAGTCCGAGGAACGTGGTCGTCAGGCCGAAGGGCCGCTGAAGTTCGCCCCGACGACGGAGGACACGATGAGCACGTACAGGCACGGCGACCAGACCGAGACTGCGGCCGAGCTCGCGGCGAGCTGGGACCTCGACGCGCGCTGGGCCGGCATCAGCCGCACCCATACCGCCGAGGACGTCGTGGCCCTGCGGGGATCGGTCCGCGAGGAGAGCACCCTCGCCCGGCGGGGCGCCGACCGGCTCTGGGAGCTGCTGCACTCCCGCACGCTGCTCCCGGCGCTGGGTGCACTGACCGGCAACCAGGCGGTGCAGCAGGTGCGGGCCGGGCTCGAGGCGATCTACCTGTCCGGCTGGCAGGTCGCGGCCGACGCCAACCTGTCCGGCCAGACCTACCCCGACCAGTCGCTGTACCCGGCGAACTCCGTGCCCGCGGTGGTCCGGCGGATCAACAATGCGCTGCTGCGTGCCGACCAGGTCGAGTTCGCCGAGACCGGCCGGCGCGGCCGCGAGTGGCTCGCGCCGATCGTTGCGGACGCCGAGGCGGGCTTCGGTGGCCCCCTCAACGCCTACGAGCTCATGCACGCGATGATCTCCGCGGGCGCGGCGGGCGTGCACTGGGAGGACCAGCTCGCCGCCGAGAAGAAGTGCGGCCACCTCGGCGGCAAGGTCCTCGTGCCCACGTCGCAGCACGTGCGGACCCTGTCGGCGGCGAGGCTCGCGGCCGACGTCGCGGGCGTGCCGACGGTCGTCGTCGCCCGCACCGACGCCCTCGGTGCCGACCTGCTGACCTCGGACGTCGACCCCCGGGACCAGCCGTTCCTCACCGGTGAGCGCACGGCCGAGGGCTACTACCGGGTGCGGCCCGGGCTCGACCCGGTGGTCGCGCGGGCCGAGGCGTACGCCCCGCACTCCGACCTGATCTGGGTCGAGACGTCGACGCCGGACGTCTCCCTGGCCATCGAGTTCGCCGAGCGCATCCACGACACGTTCCCCGGCAAGCTCCTGGCCTACAACTGCTCGCCGTCGTTCCACTGGCGCTCACAGCTGGACGACCTGCAGATCGCGCGGTTCCAGCGCGAGCTGGCCAGCCACGGCTACGTCTTCCAGTTCATCACCCTGGCCGGGTTCCACGCCCTGAACCACTCGATGTTCGAGCTCGCCCACGGCTACGCCGACCGCGGGATGAGCGCGTACGTCGAGCTGCAGGAGGCCGAGATCGCCTCCGAGTCCGACGGGTACACCGCCACGCGCCACCAGCGCGAGGTCGGCACCGGCTACTTCGACCGCGTCGCCACGGCGATCAGCCCGCAGAGCGCCACCCTCGCGCTCGCGGGCAGCACCGAGACGGCGCAGTTCACCCACTGATCCAGGAGCACCCGCCATGACCGTCACCATCATCCCGCCGACCACCCGACCCCATCTCGACCTGACCGGACCGGCCGTGTCCGGCGCGACCGAGATCCTCACGTCCGAGGCGATCGACTTCCTCACCGACCTGCACGTGCGGTTCGGCGGGAGGCGCCACGACCTGCTGCTGAGCCGTCAGCACCGCCGGACGGCCGTCTCCAACGGTGCCGACCCCGACTTCCTGCCGCTCACCGCCGGCATCCGGGCCGACCCGGGCTGGCGCGTGGCCGGCCCGGGACCCGGTCTGGAGGACCGTCGCGTCGAGATCACCGGCCCCACCGACCGCAAGATGACCGTCAACGCACTGAACTCGGGCGCCAAGGTGTGGCTCGCGGACATGGAGGACGCGACCAGCCCCACGTGGGGCAACGTCATCGGCGGGCAGGCGTCGCTCTTCGACGCGATCCGTGGGCAGGTCGACTTCACGTCGCCCGAGGGCAAGGAGTACCGCGTCGGCGACCAGACCCCGACGATCGTGTTCCGGCCGCGCGGCTGGCACCTGACCGAGAAGCACCTGGAGTTCACGGACCGCGCGGGGCAGAGCTGTGCGGCCTCCGCGAGCCTGGTCGACGCCGGCCTCTACCTGTTCCACAACGCGCAGGCGCTCATCGACTCGGGCCGCGGCCCGTACCTGTACCTGCCCAAGCTGGAGGGGCACCTGGAGGCCCGCCTCTGGGACGAGGTCTTCCGGTTCACCGAGACGTACCTGGGCCTGCGGTACGGCACCATCCGCGCGACGGTCCTGATCGAGACCATCACGGCGGCGTTCGAGATGGAGGAGATCCTCTACGAGCTGCGCGACCACTGCGCGGGCCTGAACGCCGGCCGCTGGGACTACATCTTCAGCGTCATCAAGACCTTCCGCGCTCGCGGCCCGCGGTTCGTCCTGCCGGACCGCAGCAGCGTGACCATGACGGTCCCGTTCATGAAGGCCTACACCGAGCTGCTCGTCGCCACCTGCCACAAGCGGGGGGCGCAGGCCATCGGCGGCATGAGCGCGTTCATCCCCGACCGCCGGGACCCGGAGGTCACCGAGACGGCGCTCGCGCAGGTCAGGGCGGACAAGCAGCGGGAGGCCGGGCAGGGGTACGACGGCACCTGGGTGGCCCACCCTGACCTCGTTCCCGTCGCGCGCGAGGTGTTCGACGAGGTACTCGGCGACCGCGCCGACCAGCGTCACCGGCTGCGGGAGGACGTCCACGTGACCGCGGGGCAGCTGCTGGACATCCCGTCGGCCGGTGGCAGCGAGCCGGGGGCGGTCACCGACGGCGGGCTGCGCAGCAACGTGTCGGTGGGTGTCCGGTACCTCGAGGCGTGGCTGCGGGGCAGCGGAGCCGTGGCGATCGACCACCTCATGGAGGACGCCGCGACGGCCGAGATCTCGCGGTCGCAGGTGTGGCAGTGGGTCCGGCAGGAGGTGGTGACGGCGGAAGGCACGCGGATCGACGCAGCCCGCGTCGAGGAGGTTCTGGCCGACGTGCTCGCGCAGCTGCCGCGTCGAGACGGGGACCGGTACGACGACGCGGCCGGCCTGTTCCGGCAGGTCGCGCTGGCGGAGGACTTCCCGACGTTCCTCACGGTGCCGGCGTACACGCAGTTCCTCGTCGAGGGTGCGTGACGGGTGCGCGGCCCGGGTCGACGGCCCGGGTCGCGCACCGGTATCTCTCCGTCGGTAAGGGCTCGTCGCGGCCCCGAGAGGTAGGCCAGGATGGCCGGCATGGTTGACGACGATCGCCCCGTGCTGGTCACCGGCGGCACCGGGACCCTGGGCCGCTCCCTGGTGCACACCCTGCTGGACGCCGGTCGGCCCGTGCGGGTGCTCAGCCGACGTGACCGCTCACCGGCCGCCCCGGCGGCCGTCGACTGGGTGGTCGGGGACCTGCTCACCGGCGACGGGCTGTCCGAGGCGGTGGCCGGCGTGCGCGCGGTGGTGCACTGCGCGAGCAACCCGCGCCGGCCCGGCGACGACGTCGACGCCGCCGTGCGCCTCCTGCTCGCCGCGCGCGCGGCCGACGTCCCGCACCTGGTCTACGTCTCGATCGTCGGCGTCGACCGCGTGCCGTACCCGTACTACCGGGCGAAGTACCGCGTGGAGCAGATCGTCGAGGACGGCGGGGTGCCGTGGACGATCCTGCGGGCGACGCAGTTCCACGAGTTCGTCGCGAACGTGCTCGACCACCTGTCCCGCGGGCCGGTCGCCGTGACCCTCGCGGGCGTCAGCGACCAGCCGGTCGAGGTGCGCGAGGTGGCGTCCCGCCTCGTCGAGATCGTCGACGCCGGGCCGTCGGGGCGCGCCGACGACCTGGGCGGCCCGGAGGTGTTCACGACCACGGAGCTCATGCGGGCCTACCTCGCGGCGACCGGTCGGCGTCGGCCGGTGTGGGCCGCGCCGGTCCCGGGGATCGGCGGCTTCCGCAGCGGGTACCACCTGACCCCGGAGCACGCCGACGGTCGGGTGACGTTCGCCGAGTGGCTGAGCGGCCCCGCCGAGCTCCCGAAGAACGACGAGCTCTCGACGAACGACTAGCTCTCGAAGAAGCAGAACGGGTGGCCGGCCGGGTCCAGCAGCACGCGCACCTCGTCCTGCGGCTGGAACTGCGCGAGCGTCGCCCCCAGCGACAGGGCGTGCTCGACGCCGCGTGCCATGTCGTTCACCCAGATGTCGAGGTGCTCCATCATCTGCTGGTGGTCCGTGGTCGCCGGCCAGACGGGCGGCGCGTAGAGCGGGTCGGAGCTGAAGGAGATTCCCGTCCCCCCGCCCGGCGGCCGCAGGATCACCCAGCCCGGCTCCTCGACCATCACCTGCCAGCCGAGCAGCCGCTGGTAGAAGTCGGCCAGCGCGTTCGCGTCACGTGCCTCCAGCACGGTGGTCGACAGGGAGAACTCCAGGCCCGCGTGGCGCGTGATCGGCTCGCGGACGGCCGGCCCGCCGAACAGCGCCAACGGTGACGGGTGGCTCGGTTCGTACAGGCCGAGCGTCGCGCCGCTGGGCAGCCCGATCCGGGTGACGACGCCCCAGGTCTCGGTGTGCGGGTTCTCCACCGGCCGCACGCCGTGCTCGGCCAGGCGGGCGAGTGTCTGGTCCAGGTCGTCGCACATCAGGTGCAGGGTCGCGCCGTCCGCGCTGTCACCCGGATGCACCCCCAGCTCGGCCGGCGGCAGCGCGAAGATCAGCCACCCGTCGCCCGAGGTCGCGTCCTCGACCGACGACCAGCCGAGCACGTCCCGCAGGAAGGCGCGGTCCGCCGAGGGATCGGAGCTCGAGAGCAGCACGTGCAGCGCAGCGATCACCGAACCAGGGTTGCCCCGTGTTCCCGTGTTCGCCACCCGGAAAACCCCTTGGCGGCGCGGCCGCACGGACGTACGGTCGTCGGACACGGGAAGGAGGTGGTCCAGGACATGTTCTATTCCAGGACGCGTGAGGTGACTGTCCGCTAGTCGCCCGAACAAGTACTCGGACGGATTGCACGCACGATCCGCCCGCAGGCCCACCCGGACCGGCGAGCGAATCCATGGCAGTCACCGCAGCCCGTGGGAGCCGCGACCTCGTCCTTCGCGGCAGGCCCCCGACAAGGGGTCCGGCCCACGGGCTGTTGCCTGCCCATCTCGTGACAGGGTGGAGCCGTGGCCCTCAAGAACCCCGCTCAGATCGACCAGATGCGTCCCGCCGGGAAGTTCGTCGCCGGCGTGCTGTCCTCCTTGCGTGACCTCGCCCGCGAGGGGATGACCCTCAAGCAGCTGGACACCCACGCGCACCAGATGATCGACGCCGCCGGCGCGCACTCGGTGTACCTCGGCTACCACCCGTCGTTCGGCGCGATGCCGTATCCCGGCGTGCTGTGCACCTCCGTCAACGATGCCGCGCTGCACGGCCTGCCCTCCGACTACGTGCTGGCGGACGGCGACGTGCTGAGCATCGACTTCGCCGCGCAGGTCCAGGGCTGGGTGGCCGACTCGGCGCTCACGTTCCAGATCGGGACGCAGGACCCGGCCGTCCAGAAGCTGATCGAGACCACGGAGCGCGCCCTCGACGCCGGGATCAGGGCGGCCCGCGTCGGCGCCCGGATGGGCGACGTCTCGTCGGCGATCGGCACCATAGGCCGCGCCGGCGGGTACGGGATCAACGCCGACTTCGGCGGTCACGGCGTCGGACGGACCATGCACGAGGACCCGCACGTGCCGAACCTGGGCCGCCCCGGCACCGGGCTCAAGCTCAAGGCGGGGCTCGTCATCGCGATCGAGCCGTGGTTCATGGCCGGTGGCGACGAGTACACGATCGACGACGACGGCTGGACGATCCGCACGGCCGACGGGTCGCTGGCCGCCCACGCCGAGCACACGATCGCGATCACCCCGGACGGCCCCCTGGTCCTCACGGCCCGCGACTGACCTCGTCTTGAGGGCCGCAGCGTCCGAGCAGATGGAGGCCCTGACCGACATCTGCTCGGACGTTGCGTCATGAGGGGCGGCAGCGTCCGAGTAGATGGAGGCCAGGGGCCACATGTGCTCGGACGTTCCGTGTTCTTGACGACGGATCTAGATTGGCTCGATCCGGCACTGCCGTTCGATCCGGTAGGAAAGAGGGCTCCGATGTCCGCGCTCGTCGACACCGCACCACTGATCGGTCACGTCGTCGGGGGGCGGGTGACGACCCCGGACGGCTCGCGCACGCAGGACGTGTTCGACCCCGCGACGGGACGGGTGTCCGGTCGGGTGCTCCTCGCGGAGCAGGCCGACGTGGACGCGGCGGTCGCGGCGGCCGTGGTCGCGGCGCAGTCGTGGTCGCAGGAGCCCGTCGCCAAGCGCGCCGCCGTGCTGTTCGCGCTGCGCGAGCAGATCGTGCAGCACGCCGAGGAGCTGGCCGCGATCATCACGGCCGAGCACGGCAAGGTGCTCGCCGACTCGCGCGGGGAGATCGCCCGCGGGCTCGAGGTCATCGAGTACGCGTGCGGCATGCCCCAGCTGCTCAAGGGCGAGTACACCGACCAGGCGGCCACGGGTGTCGACGTGTTCTCGTTCCGGGAGCCGCTGGGTGTGGTCGCCGGCATCACCCCGTTCAACTTCCCGGCGATGGTGCCGCTGTGGATGTCGCCGATGGCCATCGCGACCGGGAACGCGTTCGTCCTCAAGCCGTCGGAGCGCGACCCGTCCGCGTCGCTGTTCCTGGCCCGGATGTGGCAGGCCGCCGGGCTTCCCGACGGGGTCTTCTCCGTGGTGCAGGGCGACCGGGTGGCCGTCGACGCGCTGCTCACGCACCCCGACATCGCGGCCGTGTCGTTCGTCGGGTCGACCCCGATCGCGCAGCACGTGCACGCCACCGCGACCGCGCACGGCAAGCGGGTGCAGGCGCTCGGCGGCGCCAAGAACCACGCGGTCGTGCTGGCCGACGCCGACCTGGACCTCGCGGCGACCCACCTGACCGGCGCCGCGTTCGGCGCGGCCGGCGAGCGGTGCATGGCGATCTCGGTGGCCGTGGTCGTCGACGAGGTGGCGGACGCGCTGCTCGAGCGGCTGCGCGCGGGGGCGGAGAAGGTGCGGGTCGCTCCCGGGACGGACCCGGACAGCGACATGGGCCCGGTGATCACCAGGGCGTCACAGCTGCGGATCGAGGAGATCGTCACCGACGCGGTCGACAGCGGTGCCTCCGCGGTGGTCGACGGCCGGGGGCACGCGGTGGCCGGTCACGAGGACGGGTTCTTCGTCGGCCCCACCGTGCTGGACGGCGTCACCACGGACATGCGGGCGTACGTCGAGGAGATCTTCGGGCCGGTCCTCGTCGTCATCCGGGCGGCGGACCTGACCGAGGCGATCGCCCTGGTCAACGCCAACCCGTACGGCAACGGCACCGCGATCTTCACGAGCTCCGGCGACGCGGCCCGCACGTTCCAGCGGGCCGTGAACGTGGGCATGATCGGCATCAACGTGCCGATCCCCGTGCCGGTCGGCTGGCACTCGTTCGGCGGCTGGAAGAACTCGCTGTTCGGCGAGAGCCACATCTACGGCCCCGAGGCCGTGCGGTTCTACACGCGCGGCAAGGTGGTCACCAGCCGCTGGCCCGCCAGCCCGGCCACTGCCCGCTTCCACTTCGGCCGCACGACCTCCCACTGACCGCACCCCGCTGACGGCACCCACCGCCCGCGACGTCCGAGCATCTGGCTGCCTTAGCGACCACGTGCTCGGACGTTGCGCGGGGGGGTCGGGGTCAGTCGACGCGGACGACGACCTTGCCGCGGACGTGACCGGTCTGGCTGGCCTGGTGGGCGGCGGCCGCGTCGGCCAGCTCGAACACCTCGGCGACCTCGACCTTGACCGTCCCGGCGTCGATCAGCCCGGCCAGCGCGGCCAGGTCCCCGGCGTCGGGCCGGACCCAGACGTAGTGGCCGCCCAGCTCGTCGCGCGCTGCCGCGTCGACGATCGAGGCCACGGTGCCGCCGTCGGCCAGCAGGGCGCGGGACGTGGCGACGAGGTCGTCGGAGCCGTAGTCGAGGACCACATCGACGCCGTCGGGGACGAGCGCCCGCACCCGCTCGACGAGCCCGTCGCCGTACTCGACCGGCTCCGCACCGAGCCCGCGCAGGTACTCGTGGTTGCCCGCCGACGCGGTGCCGAGGACGCGCGCGCCCAGCGACCGGGCGATCTGCACCGCGAACCCGCCGACGCCGCCCGCTGCGGCGTGCACGAGGACCGTCTGACCGGCGCGCACGCCGGCGCGCGCGATGCTCTGGTAGGCGGTGAGCCCGGCCAGCGGCACCGCGGCGGCCTCCTCGAACGACAGCGACGACGGCTTGCGCGCGACCGTGCGCACGGGCGCGGCAACGTACTCGGCGAACGTCCCGCCGTGCACCCAGTCCCGACGGACGTAGCCGTAGACCTCGTCACCGACCTGCAGCTCGGGAGTGTCCAGCCCGACGCGCTCGACGACGCCAGCCACGTCCCAGCCCGGGACGGCGGGGAACGTCACGTCCAGGAGCGCGTCGAGGTAGCCCTCGCGGACCTTCCAGTCGACCGGGTTCACCGAGGCGGCGCGCACCCGCACCAGCACGCTGTCGGGTCCGACCTTGGGAGTGGGCTGCTCGGTGAGCTCGAGGACATCGGTACCGCCGTAGCGGGAGTACGTGATTGCTCGCATGACTCGCACAACCGGTCGGCGGTGGTGCGTGTTCCGTCGGGGCGACCACCGGACCGGGCTGTGCGACGATCGCTGGGTGCCCCAGCCCTACAGCGTGATGATCGTCTGCACCGGCAACATCTGTCGCTCGCCCATGGCGGAGGTGGTGCTGCGCGAGCGGTTCGCCGCCGCCGGACTCGGCGACCAGGTGGTCGTCGACTCGACCGGCGTCAGCGACGAGGAGGACGGCAACCCGATCGACCGCCGGGCGCGGGCCGTGCTCGTGAGCCACGGCTACCCCGCCGGCGACGGGCACCGCGCACGTCAGGTCCGGCCCGGCGACGAGCGCGACCTGGTGCTGGCGATGACGAACGCGCACGCCCGCGCGCTGCGGCGCCTGGGCATCGAGCCGGTGCTGTTCCGCTCGTTCGACCCCGACGCCACGGGCGACCTGGACGTGGCCGACCCCTGGTACGGCGGTGCGAGCGACTTCGAGGACTGCCTCGCGCAGATCGAGGCGGCGGCCGACGGCATCGTCGAGCACGTCCGCGCTGCCCTGGGGAATGCCCTCCTGCAGCAGAACGGTTGACCGGTACATGCACCTCGACGACATCCCGCTGACCACCCTGCGCGGCGAGACCACCACGTTCGGTGCGTACGCCGACCAGGTCAAGCTCGTCGTCAACGTGGCCTCGCGCTGCGGCCTCGCACCGCAGTACGAGCAGCTCGAGGCGCTCCAGCGGACCTACGGCGAGCGTGGCTTCACGGTCCTCGGCTTCCCGAGCAACCAGTTCCTCCAGGAGCTCGGCTCGCAGGACGCCATCGCCGAGTACTGCTCGGCGACCTGGGGCGTGACGTTCCCGATGTTCGCGAAGACCAGGGTCAACGGCCGGTCGCAGCACCCGCTGTACGCCGAGCTGACCAAGGCACCGGACGCGTCCGGCAAGGCCGGCCGGATCACGTGGAACTTCGAGAAGTTCGTCGTCACGCCGCAGGGCGCGGTGCACCGGTTCCGTCCGCAGACGCGCCCGGACGCCCCCGAGGTCGTCGAGGTGATCACCGCGGCCCTGCCGCGCTGACCTACAGCCAGTGGTTGCGGCGGAACGCGCGGTGCAGCGCGACGCACACCACGCCGATCCCGGCCAGCACGACCCAGAACCCGGCCGGCGAGTGCATCGCCGGCAGCTGGTCGAAGTTCATCCCGTACAGGCCCGCGATCGCGGTCGGCACCAGCGCGATGGCCGCCCACGCGGAGATCTTGCGCATGTCGGCGTTCTGCTGGACGGTCACGCGGTTCTGCTCGACGGTCACCTGGGCCAGGTCGGCCTGCATGACGTTGGTGAGCAGCGCGTCGGCCGCCTCGATCTGCTCCGCGGCGCGCAGTGCGTGGTCCTGGACATCGCGGAAGTACGGCCGCGCGTAGGCCGGGATCCACGGCACGTCGTCCTCCGCGAGCCGCGTCAGCGGCTGCACCAGCGGCACGACCGCGCGGCGGAACTGCTGGACCTCGCGCTTGAGCTTGTAGATCCGCTTCGCGTGGTCGCTGCCCGGGTCGTCCCCGAACACCTGGTCCTCGATCTCGTCCAGGTCCACGTCGATGGCCCGGCTGACGTCGAGGTACTGGTCGACCGACTTGTCGAGGATCGCGTGCAGCACCGCGGGCGGCCCGTGCAGGAGCATGTCGCGGTCCACCTCGAGCGCGGCCCTGACCTGCGCGGGGATCTCGGTGTCACCGTGCCGCACGACGATGACGAACCGGTCACCCAGGAACACGGCGAGCTCGCTGACCTCGACCACCTCGACGTGGTCCACGTAGTGCACGGGCTTGACGACGGCGAACGTCACGTTGCCGTAGCGCTCGAGCTTGGGGCGCTGGTGGGCGCGGATCGCGTCGTCGATGGCGAGCTGCGGCAGCTCGAAGCCCTCCGCGATGGCGGCGAACTCGTCGGCCGTGGGCTCGACGAGACCGATCCAGACGAAGCCGTCGTCCTTCTCGGCCTCGCGCAGGGCCACGCGCAGGTCGTCGAGCCGATGCCGGCGCCGGCCGTCGGAGTACAGCGCGCAGTCAGCGATCACGGTCCGAGGCTAGACGTGTTCAATGGCGGGCATGAAGGTTGCCGCGCGCGCCCACGTGCCGCCGTTCGCCGTGATGGAGATCCTCGCCGCCGCCAACGCCCGCCGGGCCGCCGGTGAGGACGTCCTCAACCTGTGCGCGGGCGAGCCCGCGACGGGCGCGTCCGACGTGGTCCGTCGGCGCGCGATCGACCTGCTGACCAGCGGCGACCTGGGCTACACGGAGCCGATGGGTGCACCGGCGCTGCGGGCTGCCATCGCGCAGCACTACCGCGACCGGTACGACGTGCCGGTCGAGCCGGGGCGGGTCGCGGTGACCACCGGCTCGTCGGGCGGCTTCGTGCTGGCGTTCCTCGCCGCGTTCGACGTGGGCGACCGCGTGGCCCTCGCCGTGCCCGGGTATCCCGCGTACGCCAACATCCTCGCGGCGCTCGGGTGCGAGGTCGTCGTGGTGCCGTGCGGCCCGCAGACCCGCTACCAGCCGACCGTCGCGCAGCTCGAGGCGCTCGACGGACCGCTCGACGGCCTCGTCGTGGCGAGCCCGGCCAACCCGACGGGCACGATGATCGACCCCGACGAGCTGGCCGCGCTGGCGTCGTGGTGCGCCGGCCGGGGCGTCCGGCTGATCAGCGACGAGATCTACCACGGGATCACCTACGGCTCCGCGGCGACCGCGACCGCTGCCCACGCCCTCGACCGGGGTGCCGTCGTCGTGAACTCGTTCTCCAAGTACTGGGCGATGACCGGCTGGCGGCTCGGCTGGCTCGTGCTCCCGGACGACCTGGTCGGGCCGGTCGGCGCGCTGGCCGGCAACGTCGCCCTCTGCCCGCCCGCCCTGGCCCAGCACGCCGGGGTCGCCGCGTTCAGCGCGGAGGGCTACGAGGCGGCCCGGCAGAACGTGGCGCGCTACGCGGCCGCCCGGGCGCACCTGCTCGAGCGGCTGCCGGAGCTCGGCTGGGAGCGGGTGGCGCCGGCCGACGGGGCGTTCTACCTGTACGGCGACATCTCGGCGAGCGGCCTGGACTCGGTCACCTGGTGCGCGCGGCTGCTGGACGAGGCGGGCGTGGCGCTCACGCCCGGGACGGACTTCGACCCGGTGGAGGGCCACCGCTGGGTGCGGCTGTCGTTCGCGTCCTCCGTGGACGTGGTGCGCGCGGCCGTCGACCGGATCGTCGCCTGGCAACGGACCTTGGCGTAACACGCGCGCTCTACAGTCGCCGCATGGACGTGGCGGTGCTGGGGGCGACCGGTGATGTGGGACGGCAGATCTGCACGCAGCTGGTGGAGCGGCGGATCCTGCCCACGACGTCGCGGCTGCAGCTGGTCGGCCGCCCGGGCGGCGCGTCCGGGCGGGCGGTGCACGGCCTGCGGGCGGACCTGATCGACGCGTACGACGAGCACGCCCCGCTGCTCGACGTCGCGCTGGACCCGACCGAGGTCGTGGCCGACGTCGTCGTGGTCGCCGCCGGCATGACGGCGCCGGCCACGAGCGGGGTGCCGATGTCCCGCGCCGCGCTCGCGGACAAGAACGTCGGGGTGTTCACCGCCTACGCGGAGGCGCTCGCCCGGCACGGCTCGGGCCAGGAGGTCGTGGTCGTGGTCTCCAACCCCGTGGAGCTCGGCGTCGCCATCATGGCGTCGGCGCTGGGCCGGCAGCGCGTGATCGGGATGGGCGCCTGGTTGGACACGCTCCGGTTCCGGCGCGAGATCGCCGTGTCGCTCGGGGTCCGGCGGCACCGCGTCGGCGGGTTCGTCGGGGGGCAGCACGGCGAGGACCTGGTGCCACTGTGGTCGACGGTGCGGATCAGTGGCCTGGACGTCGACGAGCGGCGCCGGGCCGTGGACCGCCTGCGCGGGGGTCGCTCGCTCGACGGGTTCGCCGCGGAGGTCGCGTCCGCCAAGGAGCAGCTCGCGGCCACCTCCGACATGGGTCAGGCGTTCGCGCTCATCGACAGCTGGCCGCCTGACCTGCGGGTGGTCGCACGCCCGTGGATGACGCACCAGAGCGGGGCCAAGACCGCCGCGGGCACGGCGAGCGCGACGATCGACCTGGTGGACACGATCCTCGACGGCCGGGACATCGTGGTGGCCGGGCAGGTGGCCCTCGCGGGCGAGGTGCTGGACCGCACGGGCGTCCTGGGCGTGCCGGTCGTGGTCGGTCAGAAGGGCTGGACGCGGGTACTGCTGGACCAGCCGGCCCCCGACGAGGCCCGCCGGCTGGCTGCCGTCGCGGAGCGGATCGATGCGGCCAACGCACCGTGGCTGAGGGGTGCCGCATGATTGCCGCCGACGACGACGACCGCTGGGTGGCGTTCGTCGGCGCCGACCACCGGACCGGCACGATCGCGGCGCTCGCCGGGGTGTTCGCGACCCGCGGCATGAACTTCGACTCGCTGGCCACCCGCGACGTGGACGGGGAGCACGGGCTGGTCATCGTGACGTTCCGGGCGAACGAGCGGCAGCAGCGGATGCTGGTGCGCAGCGTGGAGCGGCTGGCGGCCGTGCGCAGCGTGCAGGTGCGGCGCGCCGAGGACCTGGGGGTGCGTGCCGCGGCCGTCGTCCACCTCCCCCGCGGCGTCGAGTTCCGGCCACCCAGGCACGCCGCGGTGAGCTGGTCGGGATCGTCGGCGCTGGGTCAGCCGGTGCTCGTCGAGGGCCCGCTGGTGGATGTCGAGGCCGTCGTCGCGGCCGCGCTCGCCGCCGGTGCCCACACGGCGGCCACGGTGATCGAGCCGCCCCTCGGGACGTAGGTTGGTCGTCGTGCCGCTGCCCGCGCTGGTCCCGCCCGGACCGTCGCTGACCCCCGAGCAGGTCGAGCGGGGGTCACGGCACCTGCTGCTCGCGGAGCTGGGCGTCGACGGGCAGCGCCGCCTGCGCAACGCGCGGGTGCTCGTCGTCGGCGCCGGTGGGCTGGGTGCGCCCGTCCTGCAGTACCTGGCCGCCGCGGGCGTCGGGACCCTCGGCATCGTCGACGACGACGTGGTCGAGCTGAGCAACCTGCAGCGCCAGGTCGTGCACCGGTCGGCGGACGTCGGACGAGCCAAGGTGGACAGCGCCCGCGAGGCCGTCGAGGCGCTCGACCCGGACATCCGGGTGGTCACGCACCGCACCCGGCTCACCGGGGCGAACGTCGACGACGTGCTGCGGGGCTACGACGTCGTCGTCGACGGGACCGACAACTTCCCCACCCGCTACCTCGTCAACGACGCGTGCGTGCGCCTCGGGCTGCCCGAGGTCTGGGGGTCGGTGCTGCGGTTCGACGCGCAGACGACGGTCTTCTGGGGCCGCGCCGGCGTGCAGCTGCGCGACCTGTTCCCCACTCCGCCCGCGCCCGACCAGGTACCGTCCTGCGCCGAGGCCGGGGTGCTCGGCGCCCTGTGCGGGCAGATCGGCTCGATCATGGCCACCGAGGTGGTCAAGCTCGTCACCGGTACGGGTGAGCCGCTGCTCGGCCGGGTGCTCGTCGTCGACGCCCTGCGCGGCCGGTGGACCGAGGTCCCGCTCGTCGGCCGCCCGACTCCCGCCCCGAGCCTGGAGGCTCAGCCCATGCCCGACGTCCCTGTCCTCACCGCCACCGAGCTGGTGCGGCGGCTCGCCGACCGGGAGGCCGGCACCGACGACTTCCTGCTCGTCGACGTGCGGGAACCCGCCGAGCACGAGCAGGCGGCCATCCCCGGCGCCGTGCTCGTCCCGCTGGGCACCGTGCTCGACGGCTCTGCGCTCACCGACCTGCCGCGCGACGCGCAGATCGTCGTGCACTGCCAGGTGGGTGGCCGCTCGCTGACCGCCGCCAGGATCCTGCGCGACGCGGGCTTCGACGCCGCCAACGTCGACGGCGGGATCGTGGCCTGGATGGATGCACGCTGACGTGCGCTCCCTGACCGAGCACCGCGCGGCGGCCCTCGCGCTGGCCGCACCCCTGCCCGCGGTCGACGTGCTACTCGACGACGCGGACGGCCTGGTGCTCGCCCACGACCTGGTGACCGACGAGCCGCTGCCGCGCTGGGACAACTCGGCGATGGACGGGTACGCCGTGCGGCAGGCCGACGTCACCGAGCTTCCCGCGACGCTGCGGGTGGTCGCGGACCTGCCGGCGGGCTCGGCCGACGAACCCCTGGTCACCCCGGGCACCGCGGCGCGGATCATGACCGGCGCGCCGGTGCCGACCGGTGCGGACACGATCGTCCCCGTCGAGGCCACCGATGCCGGGACCGGGACCGTGGTGGTCCGCGAGGCGCCGCCAGCCGGGACCCACCTGCGGCGTGCGGGTGAGGACGCCGTCCCCGGTGACGTGGTCGTCGCCGCCGGGACGCTGCTCGGACCGGCCGCGATCGCCGCGGTCGCCTCGCTCGGTCGGCCTGTGGTCCGGGCACACCGCCGCCCGCGGGTCGCCGTGGTGTCCACGGGCGACGAGCTGGTCGCGCCCGGCACACCGCTGCGGCGCGGCCAGATCCCCGACTCCAACTCCTGGCTGCTCGCAGCCGCCGTGCGCGAGGCGGGCGGCATCCCGGTGCGGTTCGGACCCGTCCCGGACGACGTGGCGGTGCTGCGCGAGCTGCTGGCCGGCCTCGACGTGGACGCGATCGTCACCTCGGGCGGGGTCAGCGTGGGCGCCTACGACGTGGTCAAGGCGGCGCTGGCCGACGAGCCGGACGTCGAGTTCGTGTCGGTGGCGGTCCAGCCCGGCAAGCCCCAGGGCCTCGGCCGGCTGCCCGGAGGCACCCCGATCTGGACCCTGCCGGGCAACCCGGTGAGCTCGTTCGCGTCGTTCGAGATGTTCGTGCGCCCGGCGATCCTGCGCATGCGGGGGCTCCGCGACGTCGAGCGCCCGACGCGCCAGGCCGTCACCGACGAGGGCTGGACCACCCCGCCCGGCCGCGCCCAGCTCATGCCGGTGCGGTGGGTGGGGCCGGACCGCGTGGTCCGCGCGACCGCGCGCGGCTCGGGCTCGCACCTGGTCGCCCGCCTGGCCCTGGCCGAGGGGCTCGCCGTGATCCCCGCCGAGATCGACCGGGTCGCCGCCGGCGACCGCGTCACCGTCCTGAAGGTGAGCCCATGACCGAGCAGTTCACGCACCTCGACGCCGCCGGGCACGCCCGGATGGTGGACGTCACCGCCAAGCAGCCGACCGTCCGGTCGGCGACGGCGAGCGGGCGGGTGGTCTGCGACCCCACGGTGGTCGCGGCGCTGCGCGACGGCACGGTGCCCAAGGGGGACGTGCTCGCGGTCGCGCGCATCGCGGGGATCGCCGCCGCCAAGCGCACCCCCGAGCTGCTGCCGCTCGCGCACGTCATCGGCGTGCACGGCGTCGTGGTGGACCTCGACCTCACCGACGAGGGCGTGTCGCTGACGGCCACCGTCCGCACCGCCGATCGCACGGGGGTCGAGATGGAGGCGCTCACCGCCGTGTCGGTGGCGGCGCTCGCGGTCGTCGACATGGTCAAGGGGCTCGACAGGTCCGTGCGCATCGCCGACGTCCGGCTCGAGGCCAAGTCGGGCGGGCGGTCCGGCGACTGGCGGCGCGACGCGTGACCGGCGCCGCGCCACGGTTCGACGCGATCGTGCTGGCCGGTGGGCGCGCTCGCCGGCTCGGGGGCGTCAGCAAGCCGGACGTCCGGGTGGGCGGCGTCGCCCTGCTCGACCACGCGCTCGCGGCCGTGGCCGGAGCGACGGCCGCGGTCGTCGTCGGACCGCCGACGCTGGCCCGGCCGGGGGTCGCCACGGTGCTGGAGGACCCGCCGGACGGGGGCCCGGTCGCCGGCATCGCGGCGGGGCTCGACGCGCTCCCGGCCGACGGTCCCGACCTCGTCGTCGTGCTCGCGTGCGACGTGCCGCGGGCCGCGCACGTGCTGCCCGCACTGCTGGCCGCCGTGGGGGACGCCGACGGGGCCCGCACGGTCGCCGACGGTCGCGCGCAGCACCTGGTCGCGGTCTACCGGCGCGCCGCCCTGCGCGCGGCCCTCGACGCGCTGCCCGCGGTGCACGGTGCCGCGGCGCACCGGCTCGTCGGCGGCCTGCGGCTGGTCGACGTGGTCGACGACCGGGGGGCGAGCGCCGATGCCGACACCTGGGCGGACGTGGAGCGCCTCGACGCGGCGCTCGGTGACAGGATCGACCCATGACCGACGACCCCCGCCGCGCCCCCGGCGCCGACCTGCCGGAGTGGATCGACCAGCTCACCGCCGCGCTCGGAGTCGACCGGGAGCTCGTGGACATCGACCGGCTCCTGCAGGTCTCGTCCGACGTGGCGCACCAGGTCGCCCGCCCGGCCGTCCCGGTGACCATGTTCGTCGCGGGCCTCGCGGCGGCCGCCTCCAACCCGTCCGACGTGCTCGCCTGGATCGAGTCGCGTGCCACCGCGTGGACCGCCGAGCAGTGATCACCGTCCGCTACTTCGCCGCCGCCGCGGAGGCTGCCGGGGTGGACTCGGAGCAGCTGCCGGGGGGCACGGTGGCGCAGGTCAGGGCCGCGATGGTGGCCGCGCACGGCCCCGGGTTGGACCGCGTGCTCGACCGGTGCGCGCTCCTGGCGGACGGCACGCGCGTGGAGGGCGACGACGACATCGCGGCGGGCGCGACCCTGGACGTGCTGCCCCCGTTCGCAGGCGGCTGACGCCCGCTCGCCACAACCTGAAGACCTGGTCCTGCCCAGCAGGACGACGTCTTCAGCCGCCGATCGCGCTCATCGGGCGGTCCGGCTGGAGGAACGCCGGGTCGTCGATGTCGTGCCCGGCCTTCTTGCCCGCCAGGCACCGCCGGTAGGCGCCGGCCAGCGCCAGGTCGACGTCGGCGACCGGCACGGGCCGCTCCGGGGCGGTCGCGCCGATGCGCAGCGCCTGACCGGGTCCTACGCCGACCTCGGCGGGTGGCTGCCCGGAGCCCCGCAGCAGGTCACGCACGTTGGTCTCCGTCTGGGAGAAGAGGCACGAGCGCAGCTGACCGTCGGCGGTGAGGCGCAGCCGGTCGCACGCACCACAGAAGGGCGCGGTGACCGACGCGATGACCCCGACGGTCGCGGGGCCACCGTCGACGGTCCAGAGCTCCGCGGGTGCGGCGCCCCGCCCGGGCACCTCCTCGAGCCGGAACACCGCGCGCAAGCGCGCCAGGATCTCCGCCTGCGTCACCATCTCGGCGCGGTCCCACGTGTGCCCGGCGTCCAGCGGCATCTGCTCGATGAACCGCATCTGGTAGCCCCGCTCGACGGCGAACCGGGTGAGCGCCACCACCTCGTCGTCGTTCACCCCGCGCATGGCCACCGCGTTGATCTTCACGGGGTGCAGCCCCGCGGCGTCGGCAGCGGCGATCCCGGCGAGCGTCTCCACCAGCTTGTCGCGGCGGGTCAGCTGGAGGAACTTGGCGCGCTCCAGGGTGTCCAGGCTGATGTTCACGCGGGACAGCCCCGCATCGACCAGGTCGGAGGCGAGTCCGGGGAGGCGCAGCGCGTTGGTGGTCAGCGACACCTCGGGGCTGCCCGCCGGCCCGCTCAGCGCCGTCAGCCGACGGACGACGTCGACGATGTCCACACGCAGCAGCGGCTCGCCGCCGGTCAGCCGGATCTCGGTGATGCCGAGGTCCACACCCACCCGCGCGACGTGCACGATCTCCTCGGTGCTGAGCATCGTGGAGCGCGCCAGCCACGGGACGCCGTCGGCGGGCATGCAGTAGGTGCAGCGCAGCGAGCAGCGGTCGGTCAGGGAGATCCGCAGGTCGCGGTGCACGCGCCCGAACCGGTCGACGAGCTGCTCCGTCATGTCATCCCCACCCACACGTGCGACCCGTCGTCCAGGATCTCTCGCTTCCACACCGGCAGCTCGGCCTTCACGGTCTCGACGAGGGCCCGGCAGACGTCGAAGGCCTCGGCCCGGTGCGCGGTCGCGACCGCCGCGACGATCGCCGCCTCCCCGACGGCCAGGTGCCCGGTCCGGTGGCTCACGGCGAGGCCGAGCACGCTGTCGGTCAGCGCCTCCTGCGCGATCCGCGCGAGCACGGCACCGGCGTCGGGGTGCGCGGTGTAGTCCAGGCCCACCACCCGGCCCTCGACGGACGGGTCGTGGTCGCGCACCAGGCCCACGAACGTGGCCACCGCCCCCGCCCGCGGGTCGCTCACGTGTTCCACGTGGAACTGCAGGTCGAGCGGCTGGTCCACGACGCGGGCGATCACCGGTGGTCGCCTCCGGCCACCTGGTCCAGCACGTGCCCCACGAGGGGCAGCAGGACATCGAGACCGTCGGCCACGCCGCCCGGGGAGCCGGGCAGGTTCACGACGAGCGCGCCGGCCTCGGTCACGCCCGCCAGGCCGCGGGAGAGCACGGCCGTGGGGACGGTCGTCGCGCCCTCCCGGCGGAGCAGCTCGGCGATGCCCGGCAGCTCGCGGTCCAGCACGGGGCGGGTGCCCTCGGGAGTCCGGTCGCGGGGGCCGACGCCGGTGCCCCCCGAGGTGACGACGAACCGGGCCCCGCCAGCCAGGGCCGAGCGCAGCGCCGCCTCCACGGACGACGCACCGTCGGGCACGACCGCGACGTCACCCACCGCGAAGCCCGCCGCGACCAGCCTGTCGGCCGCGACCGGCCCCGAACGGTCCGCGCGCTCCCCGGCGGCGGACCGGTCGGACACGACGACCACCGCAGCCGGAGGTGGCGTGGGCGTCTGCACCTGGCCAATCTACGCAGACCACGGCGCGTTGTGACCCACGCAACTGTCCCCTGGACATCGCCCGGTACGCTGAGCCCACAACTTCACATGCTGCTCGAACCGCGGCGGGAGAGCTCCCGCAGAACGTGCGGGGCGCCGAAGGAGCAATCCTCCCCGGAAATCTCTCAGGCCCCTGTACCGCCACGGCGAGGCGACTCTGGAAAGCGGACCGACTCCCCAGGACGAGGTCCTACCGACGGTGCAAGCCGGCGCGCCCCGACAGGCGGACCGGCAAAACTCTCAGGTCGCGCGGATCCGCGCGGGTGACAGAGCGGGGAGCCCACCCACCGCCCCGGCATGTCCGGGCGACCCCTGCGGAGCAGCCCGTGACCGATCTGAGCCAGTTGCACGACGCCGTCGTCAACGGTGTCCCTGCCCTCCACCTGGACCCCTCGACGGACGCCGTCGCCCTCACCCGCGTCGAGCACACGCCCGCGGCCGAGAGCTTCGCCGACCGGCACATCGGACCGCGTGGCCGCGAGACCGCCCAGATGCTGTCGGTCGTCGGCTACCGGTCCCTCGACGCGCTGGTCGACGCGGCCGTCCCGGCGAGCATCCGCACGGACCGCCCGCTGGACCTGCCCGCCGCGCGCTCCGAGGAGGAGGTCCTCGCCGCGCTGCGCACGATCGCGGGCCGCAACCGCGTGATGACGCAGATGATCGGCCAGGGCTACTCCGACACCGTCACGCCGGCCGTCATCCGCCGCAACGTCCTCGAGTCGCCCGCCTGGTACACCGCCTACACCCCGTACCAGCCGGAGATCTCGCAGGGCCGACTGGAGGCGCTGCTCAACTTCCAGACGATGGTCACCGACCTCACCGGTCTCGACCTTGCCAACGCCTCGCTGCTCGACGAGGCCACCGCGGTGGCCGAGGCCGTCGCGCTCATGTGGCGCGCGGCCCGCGGCAAGGCCGGCACCGTGGTGCTCGACGCCGACCTGTTCGGACAGTCGCTCGCCGTCACGCTCGGCCGCGCCGAGGCGATCGGCCTGCCGGTGGTCGTCGCGGACCTGACCGACGGGCTGCCGGAGATCGAGGGTGACCTCATCGGCGTCGTCCTGCAGCAGGTCGGTGCGTCGGGCCGCGTGCGGGACCTGCGACCGGTCATCGACGCCGCGAAGGCGCGCGGCGGCCTGGTCACCGTCGCGGCGGACCTGCTGGCCCTCACGCTGCTGACCTCCCCCGGCGAGCTCGGCGCCGACGTCTCCGTCGGCTCCGCCCAGCGCTTCGGGGTCCCGCTGTTCGGCGGCGGACCGCACGCCGCGTTCATGGCGGTGCGCAAGGGCCTCGAGCGGATGCTGCCCGGCCGCCTCGTGGGCGTCTCGATCGACGCCGACGGCGCCCGCGCCTACCGGCTCGCCCTGCAGACCCGCGAGCAGCACATCCGCCGCGAGAAGGCGACGAGCAACATCTGCACCGCCCAGGCGCTGCTCGCGATCGTCGCGTCGATGTACGCGGTCTACCACGGGCCGGACGGCCTCAAGGCGATCGCGGAGCGGGTGCGCGGGTTCGCCGGGGCGGTCGCGGAGCTGCTGGGCGAGAACGGCGTGCAGGTCGAGCACGACCTGTTCTTCGACACGGTCCGCACCGTCGTGCCCGGGCTCGCGCACGACGTGGTCGCGGCAGGCGCCCGGCACGGGGTCAACCTGTGGGCCCCCGACGCCGACCACGTCCAGATCTCCTGCGACGAGACCACGGACCCGGACGACGTGGCGGCCGTGCTGCTCGCGTTCGTCGAGGCCCGCGCGACGACGGTGGACGTCGACCAGGACGGAGCCTCGATCGGCTTCTTCCACACCGGCACGGGTGCCGAACCGCTGCCCGCCTGGGCCGCTCGCACCACCGCCTACCTGCAGCACCCCGTCTTCCACCTGCACCGCTCCGAGACCGCGATGCTGCGCTACCTGCGCCGCCTCTCGGACAAGGACCTGGCGCTGGACCGCACGATGATCCCGCTGGGCTCGTGCACCATGAAGCTCAACGCCACCGCGGAGATGGAGCCCATCTCCTGGCCCGAGTTCGCGACCATCCACCCGTACGCCCCCGCCGACCAGACGCAGGGCTACGCGGAGCTGGTCACGCAGCTGCAGGACTGGCTCGCCGAGATCACGGGCTACGCGGCGGTCTCCGTGCAGCCGAACGCGGGGAGCCAGGGCGAGCTCGCCGGGCTGCTGGCCATCCACGGGTACCACGCGTCCCGCGGCGACACGCAGCGGGACGTCTGCCTGATCCCCGCCTCCGCGCACGGCACCAACGCGGCGTCCGCGGCGCTCGCGGGCATGCGGGTCGTGGTGGTCGCGACGGCGGGCGACGGGTCGATCGACCTGGACGACCTGCGCGCCAAGCTGGAGACGCACGGCGAGCAGGTGGCCGCGATCATGATCACCTACCCCTCGACGCACGGCGTCTACGAGGAGGGCGTGCGCACGGTCTGCGACCTCGTGCACGAGGCCGGCGGCCAGGTGTACATCGACGGCGCCAACCTCAACGCGCTCGTCGGGCTGGCGCGTCCCGCCGAGCTCGGCGGCGACGTCAGCCACCTGAACCTGCACAAGACGTTCTGCATCCCGCACGGCGGTGGCGGACCCGGTGTGGGCCCGGTCGCGGTCGCGGCGCACCTGGCACCCTTCCTGCCGGGCGACCCCACGCCGACGGCGACGCGTGAGGGCACGCCCCCGGTCAGCGCCGCGCCCTGGGGCTCCGCGGGCATCCTGCCGATCTCCTGGGCGTACGTCGCGCTCATGGGTCCCGACGGGTTGAAGGCCGCGACCGAGACGGCCGTCCTCGCGGCGAACTACCTGGCCACGCGCCTGTCAGGGCACTTCCCGGTGCTCTACACCGGTCCGAACGGCCTGGTCGCGCACGAGTGCATCCTCGACCTGCGGGACATCACCAAGGAGACCGGGGTGACCGCGGAGGACGTCGCCAAGCGCCTGATGGACTACGGCTTCCACGCTCCGACGCTGTCCTTCCCGGTGGCCGGCACGCTCATGGTGGAGCCCACCGAGAGCGAGGACCTGGCCGAGCTGGACCGGTTCGTCGACGCGCTGGTGGCCATCCGCGGCGAGATCGACGCGGTGCAGGCCGGCCGCTGGCCGCTCGCCGACTCCCCGCTGCGGAACGCACCGCACACCGCGGCGGCGCTCAGCGCGGACGTGTGGGACCACGCCTACCCGCGCGAGCTCGCCGCCTTCCCGGTGGCCGCGCTGCGCGAGGGCAAGTACTGGCCGCCGGTCCGCCGGATCGACGGCGCGCACGGCGACCGCCACCTCGTGTGCTCCTGCCCGCCCATCGAGGCCTACGCCGAATGAAAGAGGACGTCGTGACCGACACGCTCTCCCCGTTGCACGACGAGCACGTCGCCCTCGGGGCCGCCCTGACCAGCTTCGCCGGCTGGCAGATGCCGCTGCGGTACACCTCGGACATCGCCGAGCACACCGCGGTCCGCACTGCTGCGGGGCTGTTCGACCTGTCGCACATGGGGGAGATCGGGATCACCGGTCCGGACGCCGGCCGGTTCCTCGACCACGCGCTGGTCGGCAACCTCTCCGCGCTGCGCACGCTCGGTGCCCGCTACACGATGATCTGCGCCGAGGACGGCGGCGTCGTCGACGACCTGATCGTCTACCGCGACACCGACGACACGTTCCTCGTCGTGGCGAACGCGTCCAACCACGACACCGTCCTGGCCGAGCTCGCGGCGCGCGCGGCCGGCTTCGACGTCGCCGTCGAGGACCGCTCCCCGCAGACCGCCCTCATCGCCGTCCAGGGCCCGCGCGCCCTGGAGATCCTGCGCGCGACGCCGGGCCTGGAAGAGGCCGGCGTCGACGCCGGGTCGCTGAAGTACTACGCGGCCATGCCGATGACCTTCGACGGACAGCCCGTGCTGGTCGCCCGCACCGGCTACACCGGCGAGGACGGCTTCGAGTTCTTCCTCGACGCGCCCCTCGCCCCGGCGCTGTGGCGGGCGTTCCTCGCCGCAGGCGAACCGTTCGGGTTGGTCCCCGCGGGACTGTCCGCGCGCGACAGCCTCCGCCTCGAGGCCGGCATGCCCCTGTACGGCAACGAGCTGGACCGCACCACCACCCCGCACGACGCGGGCCTGGGTCGGGTGGTGAAGCTGGACAAGGTCGACGCCGACGGCAGTCCGCTGCCGTTCGTCGGCCGCGCCGCCCTCGAGGCCCGCGGGCAGTCGCAGCCCGCCCGGGTGCTCGTGGGCCTGGAAGGCCTGGGCCGACGCGCCGCCCGGCACGGCTACCCGGTGCGGTACTCCACCGCCGCCGACGCCCCGACGGTCGGTACGGTCACCTCGGGGGCACCCTCACCGACCCTCGGCCACCCCGTGGCGATGGCCTACGTGACCCCCGAGGTCAGTGCGCCGGACACGGAGCTGGCCGTTGACGTGCGCGGACGCCTGGAACCCGTCCGCGTGGTTGCTCTTCCCTTCTACCGCCGACCGCGGTAGACCAAGCCTGTCGACAGGAGCCAGACACATGACGGAGCTGCCCGCTCACCTGCACTACACGGTCGAGCACGAGTGGTTGGACGACGGTGCCCCGGCGACCATCGGGATCACGGCGGTCGCCGCAGAGGCGCTCGGCGACATCGTCTACCTCGAGCTGCCCGCCGTCGGCGAGGAGATCACCGCCGGCGCGGTCGTCGGCGAGATCGAGTCCACCAAGTCGGTCTCGGAGCTGTACTCGCCCGTGTCCGGCACCGTTGCCGAGGTCAACCAGACCGCCGTGGACGACCCGTCGGTGGTCAACTCCGACCCGTACGGGCAGGGCTGGCTCCTGAAGGTGGACGTGTCGTCGACCGGTCCCGTGCTCACCGCCGAGGAGTACGGCGCGCAGAACGCCGGGTGACCCGGACGGCCCAACGGCCTCGGCCGGGGTGTGAGAGCCGTCACGCACGCCAGTACGCCATCTGAGTGAAAAATCTCCGAACACCACTCGTACGGCGTATTCGAGGGCCAGGGCGGCACTCATTGTGGATGGCACGCGAGATCGGCGGACGGCGGGGGGCGACCCCGCATGACGAGATTGTGGGAAGTGGCGTCATGGCTCACGACCTGCCCTCTCTCATCCGGTACGCAGCCCATCGCGTGGCCCGGACCCACCGGAGCCATGCAGCACACCGGAGGACATCATGAGCATGCTGGAGACGAGCAGGACCGTCGGACTCACGAACGAAGCGCTGACGCGGCGTGAGCGGGTCGTGCTGGCGGAGCTCGCCGAGGACGTCACGCTCGAGGAGATCGCGACGCGCCTCTTCGTCACCCGGAACACCGTCAAGTCCCAGGTGCGCAGCGTGTACCGCAAGATCGGCGCCTCGACGCGCGCCGAGGCCGTGGCGTGGGCCGTGGAGCACGGCATCCGCTGACCCGAGGCATGACGGCTCAAGACACCGGGCCGTCCTCAGGTCGCCACGCTCGCGTCACGCGGGCCTGGCAGACTCACCGCATGAGCGCACCCGTGCTGGTCGTGGCCGCCGCGATCGTCGATGACCTGGACGATCCCCGCGAGCTCCTGGCCGCACGTCGTGCAGTTCCAGCGCGGCTCGCCGGCCGGTGGGAGTTTCCCGGCGGCAAGGTCGACGGAGACGAGACCGCCGAGGATGCGCTGCACCGGGAGATCCGTGAAGAGCTGGGCGTCCGGGTGGGCCTCGGTGAGGAGCTCGTCGGCCCCGATGACGGCATGTGGCGCCTGTCGGACGAGTACGTGATGCGCATCTGGCTGGCCGAGGTGGTCGAGGGCACGCCGGAGCCGCTCGTCGAGCACGACGAGCTGCGGTGGCTCCCTGCGAACCAGTGGCACGACGTCCCCTGGCTCGACGCGGACGTCCGTATCGTCGACGAGCTCGCGAGCCGGTTGGTCCGCCTCACCTGACGGACGGGTCCGTCACCAGCGGTGGTTGGCGTTCTTCATGCACAGCTGCCCGGTCCCGCGGCAGTAGCTGCACTCCCCCGACCACCGCTTGCGCCCCGCGCCGTCGCACCGCTCGCACACCTGCACCGCCGAGCTGCACTCATCGCACTTCACCACGTCGAACTCCCCAAGACATCGTTGTACTGGCGTGGGCCTCCGTGGGCTCCTGTGGGACAGATCGGCACGAAGGCGGGGTGGACATGAGGTCCGCCGACCCGCGTCTTGGTCACGAAACGGTTGCGACGGCCCCCAGGCCCGCGCGCAGCCGCGCCACGGCGTCCGTGAGCGTCGCGGTGGAGGCGGCGAGGTTGAGGCGGACGTGGCCGACGCCCCCGGCGCCGAAGGTGGGCCCGGGGTTGAGCGCGACGCGGCCCCGGTCCAGCGCGAGCGCGGCGGGATCGGCGCCCGCGCGGACCGCCTCGACCGCGCGCAGGTCCAGCCAGGCGAAGTACGTCGCTTCCGGCGGGGACCACCCGGCCGCCGGCACCTGCGCGCCGAGCAGGCGTGCCGCCAGCGCCTGGTTCTGCCTGAGCCCGTCGAGCACGTCGTCCAGCCAGGCACCGCACTCGCGGTACGCGGTCTGCTGCGCGATGACAGCGAGGTGGCTCACCCCGTGGGCCACCACCTCGGGCAGCCGGGCCAGGTCCGCCGCCGCGTCGGGTCCGGGCACCGCCACGGCCACCCGCAGACCCGCCAGGTTGAAGGCCTTGGACCCGGAGTGCAGGGCGATCGCGTCGGGGATCTGCGTCGTGGTGGGGACGAACCGGGCGTCCCGGCCGAGGACGATCGGGGCGTGGATCTCGTCGGCGAGGACCCGGACGCCGTACCGGGCCGCCAGCGCACCGACGGCCCGCAGCTCCTCGGCCGTGTGCAGCGTCCCCGTGGGGTTGTGCGGATGGCAGAGCAGGTACGCGGCCCGCCCGCCGGTGCCGGTCGCCTGCGCGAACGCGGCCTCGAGCACCTCCAGGTCCAGGCGGTCGTCCGGTCCCAGGGGCGCGTTCACGACGCGTCGGTCGGCGTACGCCACGAACGCGGCGAACGGCGGGTAGACCGGCGGGTTGATCACGACCGCGTCGCCCGGGTCGGTGACGAGCCGGAGGAGCTCGACGACACCCAGCATGACGTCGGGGACCAGCCGCGTGCTCGCCACGTCGACCGCCCAGTCCCAGCGGTCGGCGGCGAACGCGGCCACCGCCTCGGCGAAGCCGGAGCCCGACGGGTAACCGGTGTCACCGCGACGCACGGCGTCCGTCACCGCGCGGACCACCGGCTCGGCCTGCGGGACGTCCATCTCCGCGACGAACAGCGGCAGCACGTCCGCCGGGTAGTGCCGCCACTTCTCGCTCGTGCGGGTGCGGAGCTGGTCGAGGGGAACGGTGTCGAAGATCGTCACCCGACCGACCCTAGGACGCACGACGGCCCCGGACACCCTGATTGGGTCCGGGGCCGACGTCGCCCGTCAGAGGGTGGCGCGGACCGCCCGGGTCGCCTGGAGGATGTGCTCGAGCGACGGGACGACCTCCTCGTAGCGTCGGGTCTTCAGGCCGCAGTCCGGGTTGACCCAGAGCTGGTCGACCGCGATGGCCTTGACCGCCTCGGTGAGCAGCTCCTCGACCTCGGACTCGCTCGGGACGCGCGGCGAGTGGATGTCGTAGACGCCCGGGCCGATGCCGCGGGGGTAGCCCGCCGCCGAGATGTCGCCGAGGATCTCCATCTTCGAGCGGGCCGCCTCGATGGACGTCACGTCGGCGTCCAGGCCGTCGATCGCGCCGATGATCTCCCCGAACTCCGAGTAGCACAGGTGCGTGTGGATCTGGGTGTCGGGGCGGACGCCCGCCGTGGCCAGCCGGAACGACCGGACGGACCAGTCGAGGTAGGCGGCGTGGTCCTCCACCCGCAGCGGGAGGAGCTCGCGCAGGGCGGGCTCGTCCACCTGGATCACCGCGATGCCGGCGGCCTCGAGGTCGGCGATCTCGTCGCGCAGGGCGAGGCCCACCTGGTTGGCGGTCTCGCCGAGGGGCTGGTCGTCGCGGACGAACGACCACGCGAGGATGGTCACCGGACCCGTGAGCATGCCCTTGACGGGCTTGTCGGTGAGCGACTGCGTGTACGACGACCACTCGACCGTGATCGGCTTCGGCCGCGAGACGTCGCCCCACAGGATCGACGGGCGCGTGCAGCGCGAGCCGTAGGACTGCACCCAGCCGTTCTGCGTGACGGCGAACCCGTCCAGGTTCTCCGCGAAGTACTGCACCATGTCGTTGCGCTCCGGCTCGCCGTGCACCAGCACGTCGAAGCCGATCTTCTCCTGCAGCTCGACGACGCGGCGGATCTCCGCCCGCATCTCGTCGGCGTACTGCTCGGGGGTCAGCTCACCCTTGCCGAACGCCGCACGGGCGGTGCGGATCTCGGTCGTCTGCGGGAACGACCCGATCGACGTGGTCGGCAGCGGCGGCAGGTTCAGCCGGTCCGCCTGGGCGACCTTGCGCTCGTCGAACGGACCGCGACCGAACGCGGACTCGTCCAGGGCGGCCACCCGGTCGCGGACGGCGGGGTTCACCACGCCGGGTGCCGACCGGCGGGAGCGCACCGCGTCGCCGGCGGCGAGGAGCTGCTCGTGGATGGCCTCGCGGCCCTCCGTCAGCCCCTCGGCCAGCGTGACGACCTCGACGACCTTCTCGTCCGCGAACGCGAGCCAGGTCCTGAGCGTGGCGTCGAGCGCGGGCTCGTCCTCCAGCGTGTGGGGCACGTGGAACAGCGACGTCGACGTGCCGACGGTGACCGAGGCGGCACCGAGGCCCTCGAGCTGCTCCAGGACCGCCAGCTTGGCGTCGAGGTCCGCGCGCCAGATGTTGTGGCCGTCGATCACGCCGGCGACCAGCGTCTTGGTGGACAGGCCGGGAACGGTCTCGGCCGGGACGTGCCCGCGGACCAGGTCGATGCCGATGGCCTCGACGTCGGTGGCGGCGAGCACCGGGAACGCGGCACCGAGGTCGCCGTAGGGCGCCGCGACGAGGATCGCCGGGCGCTCCGGACGGGCCAGCCCGGTGGCCAGGGCGCGGTACGCCTCGATGACCGAGGCGAGCAGCTGCTCGGCCGGGACGGCGACCGAGTCGGAGACGAGAGCGGGCTCCTCGAGCTGGACCCAGGTGGCACCCGCGGCCGCGAGGTCCTTGAGCAGGTCGGCGTACACCGGTAGCAGGTCGGCGAGGCGGTCGATCGGGGCGAAGCCGTCGGGGGCGTCCTCGGTGGGCTTGGCCAGGGCCAGGTACGTGACCGGTCCGACGATCACGGGGCGCGTGAGGATGCCGTCCGCGAGGGCCTCCTTGAACTCGCGCACGGGGCGGTCGCTCGCGTAGCGGAACGTCGTCCCGGGGCCGATCTCCGGCACCAGGTAGTGGTAGTTGGTGTCGAACCACTTGGTCATCTCGAGCGGCAGGTCGTCGCCGCGCCCGCGCGCCACGGTCGAGTAGCCCGCGAGGTCGAGGGCACCGTCGGCGCCGACGACGTCGGCGAAGCGCGCCGGGACGGCACCCACCACGGCGGTGGCGTCGAGCACCTGGTCGTAGAACGAGAACGCGCTCGGGATGGCCGGCACGTCGGTGGCGAGGCCGAGCTCGGCCAGGCGGTTGCGAGTCCGACGGCGCAGCTCAGCTGCCGTGGCCTCGACGTCCTCGGCCGACGTGCGGCCCGCCCAGAATGCCTCGAGGGCCTTCTTGAGCTCGCGGCGTGGGCCGATGCGGGGGTAGCCGAGAACGGAGCTGGCGGGGAAGGTAGCGCTCGGTGCGGTGGTGTCCGTCATGTGGTTCAGTCCCTCGGGGTTCGGGCGGGTGCCGTGTCCTGCGGCCGGCTGGCCAGGTCAGGAGCTGTCCGAGCTCCGCCGTCGAGGTGTGCACCCTCGAGCAGGTCAAGTGCGGCATGGTGCTGGTTGAACGTGTAGAGGTGGACGCCGGGGGCACCGCCGTCCAGGACGCCGTTGACCAGGTCGACGCTGGCCCGGATGCCCCGGCGGTGCCGTTCGAGCTCGTCGTCGGCGCTGCCCAGCAGGTCGATCAGGTCCCGCGGCACGGGGACACCGGTCAGCTCCTGCACGCGCAGCAACCGGGCCGGGTCGGTGGTCGGGATGATGCCAGGGATGATCGGGATGGTCACCCCCGCCTCGCGCGCCTCCGCGACGATGCCGAGGTAGTCGTCCGCGTCGAAGAACACCTGCGTGATGGCGAAGTCCGCGCCGGCCTCCTGCTTGGCGAGCAGCGACGCGACGTCCTGCGCCCGGGTGCCGCCGGTGGCGTGGTTGCCGCGCGGGAACGCCGCGACCGCGATCGACAGCGGGCGGACCCGCGCCCGCACCGCCTGCGACGGGCTGTCCGCGCAGCGCTGCGCCTCGATCTCACGCAGCAGGGCGACCAGCTCACCGGCCGTCTGCAGGCCTTCGGGGTGCGCGGACCAGCCGCTCTGGTCCGTCGGTGGGTCTCCGCGCAGGGCGAGGAAGGACCGCAGTCCCTCGTCGAGGAACTCCCCGACGATCGTCGTGATCTCCTCGCGCGAGGTCCCCACGCAGGTCAGGTGCGCGATCGGGTTGAGCGACGTCTCCTGCAGAAGCCGGCGGACCAGCGCGCGGGTGGTCACCCGGGTCTTGCCCGAGGCGCCGTAGGTGACCGAGACGAAGTCGGGGTGCACCGACTCCAGCTCCTTGATCGTCGCCCAGAGCCGAGGGGCCGCGTCGGGGTTGCGCGGGGGGAAGAGCTCGAAGGAGACCGTCGGCCGGTCGGTCGCGGACGGCGCCGAGAGCGCTCGTGCGGCACGCACGCGGGGCTCCACGGCGGAGGCGCTCACGGCGCGACCGACGTCGTCGGCACCGACGCGGTGCACGAAGCCAAGACCTGCAGGGACATAGCTCACTCCATCGCCCCTGGCGGAAGCACCCACACCCTCATCACGAGGGGGGTTGCTGCGGCGTCGTCGAGCCAGGTCTCTCGGCCGCTCTGGATGGTAGGCGCGATGCTAGACCGCCGACCACATGCTGGGCAACCATGCTCGCTGCCTGAGACGCCGCCGTCCGCTGTGCGTCGGCGACCGGTCCTGCCGTGCGGCGGAGGCTGCCGCGACGACCCGCCCGCTCAGCGTCGGCGGCGCGCGGCGAGCGTGTTGGACCGGAGGCGGGTGCGCTGCGAGGGCACGTCGAACCACGACGTGGGGGAGCCGGCGGGGACGGACAGGAGCCCGTCCTGCACCGCCGCCAGGATCTCGGCGTCGGGCGCGATGTCGTCCGCCATGGCCGCGGCCGCCGCGCGCGCTGGGTCGTGCCCAGGGTCGAGGGGCATGTCGGTCATGCGGGCACTGTAGTCCGCGCGGTCCGTGGTGCCGAGCCCGTCGCCCCAGCATCACCCGGCGGGACTAGCGGGTAGGAGCCGCGGGGGCGGACCGCCCGGCGATGGGGCACGAGGCCAGGTGGTCGTCGACGACACCGCAGGCCTGCATCGCCGCATACGCCGTCACCGGGCCGACGAACCGGAAGCCGAACGCCTTGAGCTCGCTCGCGAGGGCGCGGCTCTCGGGCGTCTGCGCCGGGACGTCGGCCCACGTGGCGGGCCGGACGTGACCCGTGCGGTCCGGTGCGTGCGACCAGACCACCTCGTCGAGCGTGCGTCCCGACGCGTGCAGGTCCCGCAGGGCCCGGGCGTTCGCGATCGTCGCGTCGATCTTGGCCCGGTTCCGCACGATGCCGGCGTCGGCCAGGAGCCGGGCGACGTCGTCGTCGTCGAACGCGGCGACCACCTCGGGGTCGAAGTCGGCGAACGCCGCCCGGAACGCGGGTCTCTTGCGCAGGATCGTGATCCAGGCGAGGCCGGACTGGAAGGCCTCGAGCGCGAGCCGCTCGAAGAGGGCGTGCTCGCCGTGGACCGGCCGTCCCCACTCCTCGTCGTGGTACTGCTCGTACAGCGGGTTGCCGTCACCGAAGCAGCGGCCGGTGACGGGGGCATCGGGCGTGGTCATGCGCCGAGTCTGCCGAGCGCCGCCGTCACCGCGGTAGCCGGAGGTGCACGGCGAGGGCTGTGGGCGGCTCAGGACGCCAGTGCGATGAGTCGCTCGATGCCGTCGAGGATCAGCACGGTGCCGAAGTCGAGCTCGCCCTCGTCCTCGTCCTCGTCCCCCTGCGCAGCGTCCTCGGGGAACGAGAACGCCCCCTGCGCCGCAGCCCGCAGGAGCGCCGGGTGCTCGTCCGGTGAGGCCAGCGTGGTGATCAGCTCGCCCAGGTCCGGCGCAGGGGCACCGTCGGCGGGGCTGCCCATGGCCGTGGCGCGCCCGCTGCCGCTCAGCTCCTCGCCGATCCTCAGCTGGTCGAGCGTGTGCGACGCGAGCAGGCCGATCGCGCCCACCTTCTGCTCCTCCGTCAGCGGCGTGCCGTCGAGGGCGGAGAGCATCGCCTCCATCCACGCGAGCCGGCCCGGGCCGACCGCGTGCAGCACCTGGGACGTTCGCGCGAGCCACGGGTGCGCGGCCAGGATCGGCTGCTGCACCGCCAGGAGGAGCTCCAGCCGCTCCCGCCAGCCACCGACCTCGGGGCCGACCGCCGGGGGGCGGCCGCTCGCGCGGTCGGACATCAGGCTGACCACCTCGTCCTTGGAGGAGACGTAGCGGTAGAGCGACATCGTCGTGAAGCCCAGCGACTCGGCCAGCCGCGCCATGGAGACGGCCTCGATCCCCTCGGCGTCCGCGAGGGCGATGGCGGCGTCGGCGATCCGGTCCAGCGTGAGACCCGGCCGCGGTCCGGGGCGGCCGGGGCTGGGGGTGCGCCACAGGACCGCGATGCCGGGCGGCAGGTCGGCCGGGACGCTGTCGGAGCCGGCCACGCGCACCGCCTGGCGGCGGGCCTTCTCCGCCTCGCGGGCCGCCTGCTGCTGGGCCAGGGCTGCGGCGCGCTGGGCCTTCTCCGCCTCCCGGAGCTGGCGGGCGGCCTCGCGGACCGCCTGCTGGGCGGCGCGTTCCTGCTCGTTGCGCTGCCGTTCGACCCCCTTGGCGGCGTCCTGCTCGGCCTTGCGGCGGTCGCGCTCGCGGCGGTCGAGGTCCTTGGCGGCCTGCTGCTCGGCCTTCAGCCGGTCCCGCTCCCGGCGGGCGACCTCCTTGGCGGCCTGCTGGTCGGCCTTCGCCAGCTCCCGGCGGAGGCGCTCCGCCTCCTTGGCCTCGGCGCGCTCCGCCTCCTTGGCCTCGGCGCGCTCCGCCTTGTCGCGGTCGCGTCGCAGGAGCTCGGCCTCCCGCCGGGCCTCCTCGGCCTCGTGCCGCGCCAGCTCGGCCTCGTCGTGGTCCACGGCACCTCCCTTGACCCGCGATCCTACAAGTGTGTATGAAGTACACATACAGTTTATGGCATACACAGAAGGGATACGCGATGAGTGCCGTCGTCATCACCCGAGGGCTGCGGAAGTCCTACGGCGACCTGACCGTGCTGGACGGCGTCGACCTCGACGTCGGCACAGGTGAGGTGCTCGCGCTGCTCGGTCCCAACGGCGCCGGCAAGACCACCCTCGTGCGGATCCTGTCCACCCTCCTGCGCCCCGACGCGGGGACCGCGAGCGTCGCCGGCAGGGACGTCCTGCGCGAGCCCGCGCAGGTCCGGGCGGCCATCAGCCTCACCGGGCAGTTCGCCGCGGTCGACGACCTGCTCACGGGCGTGGAGAACCTGCACCTGATGGCCAAGCTGGCCCACCTGGGCCGCGCCGAGGTGCGCACCCGCAGCGCCGAGCTGCTGGAGCTGTTCGACCTCACGGACGCGGGCAGGCGCGTGGTCAAGACGTACTCGGGCGGCATGCGCCGGCGGCTCGACCTCGCCGTGGGCCTGCTCGCCCGGCCGCAGGTGGTGTTCCTCGACGAGCCGACGACGGGCCTGGACCCGCGCAGCCGCAACGACCTGTGGGACGTCATCCGCTCCGTCGTCGCCGCCGGCACCACCGTGCTGCTCACCACGCAGTACCTGGAGGAGGCAGACCAGCTGGCCGACCGGGTCGCGGTCATCGACCACGGGCGGGTCATCGCCAACGGCACCGCCCCGGAGCTCAAGCGGGCCGTCGGCTCGGCGCACGTCGAGCTGCGGCTCCGCGACGGTCGCGAGGAGCGGGTCGTCACCGACGGGTCGGTGGCGGACGTCCGACGGATCCTCGGGGACATCGAGCGCCGCGGCGTCGACGTCGAGCACTGGGAGGTCCGCTCACCGACTCTCGACGACGTCTTCCTCACCCTCACCGGCCGGCCCACCGAGGCCGACCTCGTCACCACCCGGGAGTCCTGATGAGCACCCTCGCCCCGCACGCGCCGGCCCTCGGCTGGTCCGTGCACGACACGTCCGCACTGATCGGCCGGTGCGTGCGGCGGTCCCTGCGTCAGCTGGACACCGTCCTGATGGCGGTGATCCTGCCGGTGGTCCTGCTGCTGCTGTTCGTCTACGTGTTCGGCGGAGCCATCCAGACCGGTGGCGCCTACGTGAACTGGGTGGTGCCGGGGATCGTCCTGCTCACCGCGGGCTACGGCTCGGCCACCACGGCCGTCGACGTCGCCGGCGACATGACCGGCGGCATCATCGACCGCTTCCGGTCCCTGCCCATCCGTCCCACCGGCGTGCTCACCGGGCACGTGGTCGCCAGCATGGCGCGCAACGCGATCTCGACCGCGCTGGTGATCGGCATCGCCTTCGTGATCGGGTTCGACGCCGCCGCGTCGCCCCTGGCGTGGCTCGGGGCGATCGGGCTCATCGCGCTCTTCGTGCTGGCCCTGACCTGGGTGGCCGTCGCCATCGGGCTCGTCGCGTCCGGGCCCGAGGCCGCGAGCGGGTTCACGTTCGCGATCCTGTTCCTGCCGTACGTGTCCAGCGCGTTCGTCCCGCCCGAGTCGATGCCCGCGGTGCTCGAGGTGCTCGCCACCTACAACCCGATCACGCCCGTCACGGACACGCTCCGCAGCCTGCTCGCCGGCGCGGGCGCCGGGGACTCGTGGCTCGCGGCGGTCGTGTGGTGCACGGGGATCTTCCTGGTGGCCCGGCTGGGGGCGGCCTGGCTCTTCCGGCGCACCCGCTGAGCGTCAGTACGCGCTGAGGGCCTTCTTGATGCGGGTGGTCGACACGGGCACCGGGGTGCCCAGCTGCTGGGCGAACAGGCTGACCCGCAGCTCCTCGAGCATCCACCGGAGGTCGGTCAGCGCGGCGTCGCCCGCGCGACGGGCGGCGACCTCGTCGTAGAGCGCCTCGACGTCGTGCACCTGCCACGCCAGGTCGGCGTCGCGCTGGGGGTTGTCCGCGGCCTTGACCAGCCGGTGGCGGGCGGCCCGCAGGTACCGGGTCAGCTGCGGGAGGCGGGCTGCCCCGACCTCGCTGACGAAACCGTCGTGCACGAGACGGGCGGCCTGCGCGCGGACGTCCTGCGCCGTGGCGAGCAGCGCGAGGCTGGACCGGGCCCGGATCTCGGCATCGAGCTCGCGCCAGGCGGTCAGCACGGCGACGAGGTCCGAGACCACGGTGAAGACCGTGTCCTCGAGCCGTCCCTGCACGGTGCCGCGCAGGGACCGGTACGCCTCCGCGGTGCGGACGCTCTGGGGAGGCACGGTCACCAGGTGCTCGATGGCGGCCAGCTGCACATCCGTGACCAGGGCCTGCGTGTTCGGGTAGGGGCTCGCGGCCAGGGTCAGGGCCTGCGTCCCGGTCCACCGGGAGGTGATGCGGCCGGTCGCCAGGCCGACGTCGAGCAGGAGCAGGCGACGCAGGCCCAGCCGCGACGCCTCCGGGACGGCCGACTCGTCGGCGCGGGCACGCACGGCGACCGACCGCGTCTCGTCGACCAGCGACGGGAAGGCCCGGACGCGACCGACCTCGACGACCTCCGGGAGCTCGGGCAGGTCCGCGGGCCACGTGGTCAGGCCGGTGCGCTCGACGTCGATCGCGGGCGCAGGCGGCACGGCGGTCGGAGCCGGGGCTGCGGGCGCGGCCTTGCGCGCCTCCTCCATCGCCGCCCGGACCGCGGTGCGCACCGCGTCGTCGACCGCCTGCTGGGTGCGGTCGGCCAGCCGGCGCTGGAGCACGAGCAGGTCCTTGCCCTCGTCCACCACTCCCCCGCGGTCGCCGACCACGCGGAACGTCATCCGCAGGTGCGGGGGCAGGCGGTCGTCGTCGAAGGCGTCCTCCGGCACGTCGACGCCGCGCAGCTCGCGCACGGCCCGGCGGAACACCTCGCGGAACGACGGCGCGGCGTCGCCCGCGCGCACCGTGTCCTCCCAGCCGGCCGTGTGCTCGTCCATCCAGGCCATGACACCGCGCGCCACGTCGGGTGCGGGGACCAGCTGCACGCGGACCGGCTTGGGCAGCGAGCGGATCGTCGCCGTCACGAGCTCCTCGCGCAGGCCCGGCACCATCCACCCGAAGCCGTCGGGCGTGAGACGCGCGAGCGTCGACAGCGGGATGTGCACGGTCACGCCGTCCGCCTCTGTGCCCGGCTCGAACTGGTAGGTCAGCGGCAGGCGCAGGTCACCCTGCGGCCAGCGCGACGGGAACGCCGACTCGTCGATCGCGCCGGCCTCACCCACCAGGAGCTCGCGCGTGAACGTCAGCAGGTCGGGGTCGTCGCGCCGGGCCCGCTTCCACCACTGGTCGAAGTGCCGGCTGGAGACGACGTCGTCGGGGATCCGCTCGTCGTAGAACGCGAACAGCGTGTCGTCGTCGACCACCAGGTCGCGACGGCGCGCCCGCGCCTCCAGACCCTCCGCCTCGGCCAGCAGGCGCCGGTTCTCGTGGAAGAACTGGTGGTGCGTGGTCCACTCGCCCTGCACCAGCGCGTGCCGGATGAACAGCTCGCGGGCGTGCTCGGGGTCGACCCTGGCGTACAGGACCCGGCGCTGGTTGACGATCGGGACGCCGTACAGCAGGACCTTCTCGAACGCGGTCGCCGCACCCTGCTTGGTGGACCAGGCCGGCTCGGAGTACGTGCGCTTGACCAGGTGGGCGCCGACCTCCTCGGCCCACTCGGGCTGGATCCGGGCGACGTCGCGCCCCCACAGCCGGGAGGTCTCGACGAGCTCGGCGGCCATGATCCAGGCCGGCGGCTTGCGGGCCATGCCCGACCCGGGCCAGATCGCGAACCGCACGCCGCGGGCGCCCAGGTACTCGTTGCGGCCGCGCCGGTCGGGGCGGCCCTGCGCCCGGCCCTTGGACTGCGTCGAGACCTCGGTCGCCTCCTGCATCCCGATCTGCGAGAGCAGCCCCGACAGGATCGCCACGTGGATCCGGTCGCCGTCCCACTCCAGCTGCAGGCCGTCGTCCTCGGCCGCCGGACGCGGTGCGTTCATCACGATGCCCAGGGGCTTGGCCAGCTCGCGCAGCTGGGCGACCACGTCCTGCCACTCGCGGATCCGCAGGTAGTTGAGGTGCTCCGAACGGCACATCCGCCGGAACGCCGAGCCCGACAGGTCCCGCTGCTGGTCGCGCAGGTAGTGCCACAGGTTCAGGTACGTGAGCAGGTCGGAGGTCGGGTCGGTGAACCGCGAGTGCGACAGGTCGGCCTTCTCGCGCTCCTCGACCGGTCGCTCGCGCGGGTCCTGGATGGACAGGGCGGCGGCGATGATCATGACCTCGCGTGCCACGCCCCGGCGCCCGCCCTCGACGATCATGCGCGCCAGCCGCGGGTCCATCGGCAGCTGCGCCAGGGCGCGGCCGGTGTCGGTCAGCCGGCCCTCCCCGAGCGCGCCCAGCTCCGTCAGCAGCTGGACGCCGTCCCGGATGGCCCGGGTGTCGGGCGGGTCGACGAACGGGAAGTCGCCGATGTCCTCCGGGGTCGTCGCGACGCCCACCGAGATCATCTGCAGGATCACCGACGCCAGCGAGGTGCGCAGGATCTCCGGCTCCGTGTACAGCGGGCGGGACTCGAAGTCCTCCTGCGAGTACAGGCGGATGGCGATGCCGTCCGCGACGCGCCCGCACCGGCCCGAACGCTGGTTGGCCGAGGCCTGCGAGATCGGCTCGATGGGCAGCCGCTGCACCTTGGTGGCCTTGGAGTACCGGGAGATGCGGGCCGTGCCCGGGTCGATCACGTACCGGATGCCGGGGACGGTCAGCGACGTCTCGGCGACGTTGGTGGACAGCACCACGCGGCGGTTCTGGTGCCGCTCGAACACCCGGTGCTGCTCGGCGGCGGACAGCCGGCTGTACAGCGGGAGGAGCTCGACCGCGCCGGGGCTGCGCGGGTCGGTGGCCCGCACGCCCAGCGACGAGCGGAGGGCCTCCTCGGCGTCGCGGATCTCCCGCTCGCCGGACAGGAAGACCAGGATGTCGCCGGGCCCCTCCAGGCAGAGCTCGTCGACCGCCTCGCAGATGGCCGTCATCGGGTCGCGGTCGTCCGCCGCTCGTTTCTTGACCGGCGCGCCCTCCTCGACGTCCGGCGACAGCGGGCGGTAGCGGATCTCGACCGGGTACGTCCGCCCGGTGACCTCGACGACCGGCGCCGGCTCCCCGTCGGCCGAGGCGAAGTGCCGCGCGAACCGGTCGGAGTCGATCGTCGCCGACGTGATGACGACCTTGAGGTCCGGTCGCTGCGGGAGCAGCCGGGTGAGGTACCCGAGGATGAAGTCGATGTTGAGCGAGCGCTCGTGGGCCTCGTCGATGATCAGCGTGTCGTATGCCCACAGCATCGGGTCGCGCTGGATCTGGGCCAGCAGGATGCCGTCGGTCATGACCTTGACCAGCGTGGACTCGCTCGACTCGTCGGTGAACCGCACCTGGTAGCCGACGACCCCACCCAGGGGCACGTCCCCGACGAGCTCCTCGTTGATCCGCTCCGCGACGCTGCGCGCGGCGATCCGACGCGGCTGCGTGTGCCCGATCTGGCCGGCGCGGCCCCGCCCGAGCTCGAGCGCGATCTTGGGGATCTGCGTGGTCTTGCCGGAGCCGGTCTCGCCTGCGACGACGACGACCTGGTGGTCGCGCAGCGCGTCGCTGATCTCTGCCCGTCGCGCGCTGACGGGCAGCTGCTCCGGGTAGGTGATCGGCGGAAGGTCGACGGCCCGGCGCACCTCGGCGGCACGCGCACGGCGGGCGGCCGTGCGGGCGGGGTCGTCGCGACCCGGAGCACGGCGAGCCGGCGGTCGCTGGCCCGGCTGCGTCGGCTGCTCGGCGACGGCGGCGGCCGGCTTGCGGCGCCCGCGGACCCGGCGTCTCGGGGGTCGCCCCGACCCGGACCCGGGCGGGTCGACGGGGGAGGGGGACGGCAGGCTCACGACGGTCCAGTCTCCCAGGTGCGGGGCGTCGGCCGCTCGCTGATTCGTCGCGGGCGAACGCCGGGCGCTCTCGCGGCACGCGGACGACAGGCCGAGGGAGCGACCGGGTCGGCCGAGTGGGGGGCTCAGTCGCGAGCGAAGGCCCGGTACGCACCCACCGGCGCGGCGGACGCACCCCACTCGTCGTCGGCCCAGGTTGCGGCCGCGCCCAGCAGGCCAGCGACCGCCGGGAGGGTGGACCGCAGGCGGACCGCGCCCCAGCGCCAGCGGGTGGTGAGCAGCTGGCGATAGCTCGGCGACGGGACGCCCGCGGGCCCGACGCGGGGCCGGTCCTCGTCGGCGCCGAACAGCAGCCAGCCCGTCATCGCCAGGATCCACGCCGCCGATGCGAGGTCGACCGACCGGGTCCAGCCCGGCTCGCGCACCAGGTCGGGCAGGTGCGCGCCGAGTGCCGCGGTGAAGCGGTCCACCAGCTGGTCCGTGAACCCGGGCGGCGGGTCGAAGACACACCAGCAGGTGGAGAACGGCATCGCGGCATAGGCGGCGTCGTACGCCGCATGGTGCACGGTCGCACCCTCGAGGTCGAGGAAGCGCCAGCCGCCGGCGGTGCGGACCGCGTTGTCCGGGCAGGTGTCGGTGGGGGAGACGACGTCCGACGCGGGGTCGCGGCGGTCGAGCGTCGCGATCAGGTCGAGCTCGGCGTCGAGGGCCGGGTCAGCGGGGAGGCCGAGCACGTCGTCGAGGAGCATGCGGACGCCCACCCGGGCAGCGGCCGACGGCTCCTCGGGGGACAGGTCGCCGAGCGCCGCGTCGAAGACCGCCGTGCTGTCGCGCGACCGCCCGAGGGCGTCGCCGAGAGCCTCGACCCACTCGAGCGCCCCTGCCCAGGCGGCCGCCGGGTCCTCGCCGAGCAGCAGGTCGGCGAGGGTCGGGCCGGTGCCCAGGTCGGTCATCACGACGATCCCGTGCTCGCGGTCCACGGCGAGCAGGTCCGGGGTGTGGTCGAGCGCGGCCAGGCCCGCGACCTCACGGGCGAAGGACGAGGACGTCCCCTCCGGGTACTTCTTGACGACGACCGTCCCGCCCGGGACGGAGCAACGGAGCACCGTCGAGCGGTCCGAACCTGCGAGCGGCTCGGGGTCCGTCACGGGCGTACCGAGCGCGGCGGCGGCGAGCCGGACGATCTCCGTGGCGATGGCGGGCATCGGTGGGTCCTCCCCGTCGGTGTCGTCACACAGCATCCCCTGTCGGCGGGCCTTGCCGGGCACGGCACCGATGGATAGTGTCTGCTTGTACAAGCAGCAACTTGTGGAGGCTTGATGGACAGCGCAGCCGCGGCACTGCACGCCCTGGCCGACCCGAACCGTCGGCGGATCCTCTCCGTCGTCCGGGACCAGCCGCACGCGGTCGGGGAGATCGCCGCTCAGGTCGAGATGTCGCAGCAGGCCGTCTCGCACCACCTGAAGGTCCTGCGGGACTCGGGCCTCGTGTCGCAGGAGCGGGACCGGACCCGGCGCCTGTACACGATCCGTACGGACGGTCTGGCGGCCGTCCGCGAGTACCTGGACGACTTCTGGCCGGACCACCTGCGCGCACTCAAGGCGGCTGCGGAGGCGTCCTCCCGTGGCTGACTACGCGACGTCGATCCAGATCGATGCCCCGCCCACCGTCGTGTTCGCCCACCTCGTCGTGCCCGCGCGCATGGTCGCCTGGATGGGGCACCGGGCGATCCTCGACGCCGTACCCGGAGGAGAGTTCTGCGTCGACATCGGCGGGTCGCAGGTGCGTGGGCAGTACCTGGAGGTCGAGCCGGACCGCCGGGTCGTCGTCTCCTGGGGGATGGCCGGCAGCGAGGACCTGCCGCCCTCCGCGAGCCGCGTGGAGTTCGTCCTCACGCCTGTGGCCGGAGGGACCCGGGTCGATCTCTCCCACACGGGCCTGCCCGAGGCGCGCGCGGCCGGTCACGCCGACGGCTGGGCTCACTTCCTCACCCGCCTCTCGATGCGGGCCGCGGGCGACGACCCGGGCCCCGACACCTGGTCCAGCTGAGTCCCGTCATCACCGCGGAGGAACCATGCAACCGATCGACCTCGTGACCGCCTACCAGGACGCCTGGACTGCCGGCGACCTGGACCGGGCAGCGACCTTCCTCGCACCCGACTTCACCTTCGAGGGCCCCGGAGCGCGCTTCTCCTCGCCGGTCGAGTTCCTGCCGTTCCTCACCCGGTTCCGCTCGCGCATCGGCTCCGGGTGGCGCCAGGTCGCGGCGTTCGGCGACGCGGACGAGGTGCTCGTGATGTACGAGCTGCGTGGCCCCGACGGCCAAGCGCTCCCACGGACCGTCGACCACTTCGTGGTGCGTGACGGGCGGATCGCCGCGGAGACGTTGGTCTTCGACACCGCTGCATTCGCGGATGCGATGGCGGCTGCTCCGCCTGCCCGGTGAGGTCCCGGGTCCTACAGTGACCGGATGAGCGATGCAGCCGCCGCACCGTCCGACGGCGAGCGCCGCGCGCTCGCGGGCCTCGAGGCCTCGGGGATCCGGTTCCAGGTGACCCGGCACGGCCCGGTCGCCTCGCTGGAGGAGGCGGCCGAGGTGCGCGGCATCGACCCCGCGGGCATCGTCAAGACGATCGTGGTGCGCCGTAGCGACGACGACTTCCTGTTCGTGCTGGTGCCCGGCGACCGGACCATCTCGTGGCCCAAGCTGCGCGCCCTGCTGGGGGTGGCGCGGCTGTCGATGCCGGACGCGGAGACGGCCAAGGACGTGACCGGCTACGTGCGCGGCACGATCACGCCGTTCGGCGCCCTCACCGCCTGGCCGGTCGTCGCCGACTCCCGCGTGCCCACGCGGACGGTGTCGATCGGCGGCGGTGCGCACGGGGTGGCCGCCAACGTCGACGGCGCCGAGCTGGTCCGGGCGCTGGCGGCGACGGTGGCGGACGTCACCGACCCCGCGACCTGACCGTCACGGACCGGCAGCGACGTGCAGGACCTCGTAGCCGGTGTGGTCGGGTGCGCCCTCGTCGGCAGGTCGGGTGCTGAGCTCGGCGAGGAGCACGCGCCAGGTGCCGACGTCCACGGCTGCGACCCTCGCGACCGTGTCGGGATCCGTCCCGCCGAGGAACGGCTCGGTCACCGCCTCGAGGCACTGGGAGGGCGCGATCCCCTCCGGCAGGTCGACCGTGCGCAGGAGCAGGCTGGTGGTGTCTGCGTACCCGTGGGGTCCCTGGGTGACGCCGGCGACCGTCCAGTCCTGGATGGGCTGCCGGCCGAAGTCGCGGACGATCGCGGAGTAGCCGGTCTCGCCCCAGCAGAAGGAGCGCATGCCGTCGACGTCCCGCCAGACGTAGAAGGGTGCGTACTCGTTGCGCGAGGCGCCCCGTGCCTTCTCCCGGACGGCGTAGGCCTTGAGCTCGAGACCGGCGAAGCCGTCCATGAGGTGGCTGGTGCGACGCACCCGGTCGCGGATGGTCGACATGGCGTAGTCGCTCGGCAGTCCCACGAAGTACTGCATGGCGTACATCGGCGCGCGCCTCCTCGGGACCTCATCTGAGGCCATCGGACGAGGCTAGTGCGGAGGCGCGCGGGAACCCAGGGTCGCTCTCGGGCGTTCTTCTCGCGGATGACGACGTCCGGCAGGACGGCTGGCGTCCTCCCGCCGGGGGCAACCGCAAAGGAGCGAGGGAACGTGATCGAGCACGCGGCAGCGGCCGGGACCATCCGGGTCGACGCGCAGGACGCTCGGACGGTCATCGTCCTCGTCGGAGAGATCGACGCCGCCCTGCGGGACGAGGCCAGCGCGTGCATGGGCCTCGCCCTGGTCAGCGGGCACCCGGTGGTCGTCGACTCCACCGATGCCACCTTCGTCGACTCGTCGGGCATCGCGTTCGTCCTGCAGCTGCACCTGGCGGCGTCCGAGGCGGGGATCCCGGTCACGCTGCTGGACCCGCACCGCGTCCTGCGGGACGTGCTGGACATGGTCGGCCTCTCGAGCGAGCTGGAGACGGAGCCTGTGTCGTCCGTCTGACTGCGCGCCGGTGGGCCGGGGTGTCAGTGGCCTGGTTTACGTTCCCCGCATGCGGTTGTTGCACACGTCGGACTGGCACCTGGGCCGGACGCTGCACGGGGTCGATCTGCTCGACCACCAGGCGGCGTACCTCGAGCACCTGGTCGACGTCGTGCGCGCCGAGCAGGTCGACGCCGTGGTGGTCGCGGGGGACGTCTACGACCGCGCGATCCCGCCCGTGGAGGCCGTGACGCTGCTGTCCGAGACGCTCGCGCGGCTGGCGGAGCACACCACCGTCGTGGTCACGTCCGGCAACCACGACTCGGCCACTCGGCTGGGCTTCGGCTCGTCGCTGATGCGGGACCGGGTCCGCCTGCGCACGAGGGTCGCCGGCCTGGCGGAGCCGGTGGTGCTCCCCGACGACGAGGGTGACGTGCTCGTGTACGGCATCCCGTACCTGGACCCCGACTTCGCCCGCGTCGAGCTGGCCGAGGGCCCCCAGCCGCTGGTCCGGTCGCACGAGGCCGTGGCGGCCGCGGCCATGCGGCGCGTCCGGGCGGACGTCGCGGCGCGGTCCGGGTCCGCGCGTCCTCGGTCGGTGGTGGCCGCGCACGCGTTCGTCATCGGCGGCGCGCCGACGGACTCCGAGCGTGACATCCGCGTCGGAGGTGTGGACCAGGTCCCCGCGGGCGTGTTCACGGGGGCGGACTACGTGGCGCTCGGGCACCTGCACGGACCGCAGAAGGTGACCGGCGCCGACGGCACGGTGCTGCGGTACAGCGGCTCGCCCCTCGCGTACTCGTTCTCCGAGCAGCACCATGCCAAGTCGACCGTCCTGGTGGACCTCTCCGGCGGGCAGGTGCGCACGTCGCTCGTCGACGCGCCCGTGCCGCGCAGGCTCGCGGACGTGACCGGCACGCTGGAGGACCTGCTGGGCGCGACCGGTGAACCGCACAGGGACGCGTGGGTGCGGGTGACGGTGACGGACGCGCACCGCCCCGACGACCTCTACCGGCGCGTCAAGCAGCGGTTCGCGCACGCGCTCGTCGTGCAGCACCGGGCCGTGGGCCCGGCGGTGGCGTCGCACGCCGCGGTGGTCACGGCCGCGCACGACCCGCTCGACGTGGCCGCCGACTTCCTCGCTCACGTCACGGGCTGCCGGCCGACCTCGGCCGAGGCGGACGTGCTGCGCCGCGCGTACGAGGACGTCACCGCCATGGAGCGGAGCGCCTGATGCACCTGCGCACGCTCACCCTCCAGGCGATCGGGCCGTTCGCCGGCTCGCACACGGTGGACTTCGACGCGCTCGGCCAGGCCGGGCTGTTCCTGCTCGAGGGGCCGACCGGCTCCGGCAAGTCCACCCTCATCGACGCGATCGTGTTCGCGCTCTACGGCAAGGTCGCGTCCAGCGAGGCGTCGGAGGACCGGCTCCGTTCCGCGTACGCGCCCGACGACGTCGAGAGCGTCGTGGACCTGGTCTTCGAGGTGCCCGCGGGCACCTTCCGGGTCCGGCGCACGCCGGCCTACCAGCGCGCCAAGCGGCGCGGCAGCGGCACCACCCTGGCGAACGCGAGCGTGAAGGCGTGGCGCCTGCCCGCCGGTGCGGACGTCACCGCGGGCACCGACGCGCTCGACTCCCTCGGAGTCCCGCTCGGCAACCGGCTCGACGAGATCGGTGCCGAGATCCAGAAGGTCGTCGGGCTGGACCGCACCCAGTTCGTCCAGACGATCGTGCTGCCGCAGGGCGAGTTCGCCCACTTCCTGCGCGCCAAGCCGGAGGAGCGGCGCGGCCTGCTGCAGAAGATCTTCGGCACCGAGGTGTACGAGCGGCTCGCGCTGCGCCTGGCGGAGATGCGCCGGGAGGGTGACCGCACGAGCGCCTCGGCCCGCGCTGCGCTCACCTCGGGGGTGTCGCAGCTGGTCGGGGCCGCGCGGCTCGGCGAGCAGGAGGCGGCCGAGATCCGGGCAGCGGTCGATGCCGCGGTCGTACGCGGTGACGGTCTGGTCGAGGCCGTCCGGGCGGCGGTCCGCGCGCGGACCGAGGTGCTCGACGCGCGGGCGGACGCCACGCGCACCGCAGCCGCCACGGCCGACGCGGCGCGGCGTGCGGCCCGGGAGCACCTGGACCGGTCGACGGCCACGGAGGCACTGCTGCGCCGCCGCGACGCCCTGCGCGCGGAGCACGCCGCGCTGGACGCCGCAGCGGACGTGAACGCCGAGGCGATCCTCCAGCTGACCGCTGCGCGCGCCGCCCAGGCCGTGCGCCCCCTGCTCCGCGGAGCCGACCGGGCCAGGGCCGCGCACGAGGCGGCCCGCAAGACGGTGACCGCCGCCCTGGACGCCGCACCGCACGACATCGCGACCCCGCCCGCGGGCACGGACCTGCGCAGCCACGTCCAGGTGGCCGGCCGGTCGGCCGCCGAGGCGGCGGGGGCGCTCGCGCGACTGGTGGACGTCGAGGCGGGGCTCGAGGGGCGCCGCCGGGCGGTCCGCCGGGCGCACCACGGCATCGACGACCTGATCGCCGCCATCGCGGCAGACGACCGGTGGCTCGCTGCCCGTCCGGACGCCCGGCGCGCGCTGGTGGCCGAGCTCGACGCCGCCCGCGCGCTGGCCGCAGCGGCCGGTGAGCACGAGTCGGCATTGGCCGCGGCCCTCCAGACCGTCACCGCGCACCGGGACCTCGCCGCGGCCGAGCTCGGCCACGCCGAGGCGGTGGCCGCCCGGGCCACCGCCGGCGCCGTGGCGGCGACGGCGCTCGCGGCCGAGCGCGACCTGCGCGCCGCGCGCATCGCGGACCTGGCGGGCGAGATCGCCGCCGGGCTGGGCGACGGTGACGCGTGCCCGGTGTGCGGTTCGGTCGAGCATCCCGCCAAGGCCGTCCTCGAGGACGACCACGTGTCGGCCGAGCAGGTGGAGCGCGCGGAGGCAGCGCGTGCGGCGGCCGAGAGCGCGCTGCACGCCGCCGCAGAACTGTGCAGCGTGCTGGGTGAGCGGTCCCAGGCCCTGCTGGCGCGGGTCGGGACGGTGACCGCCGAGGCCGCGGGCGAGCGGTGCGAGGCGGCACGGGCAGCGCTCGCGCGGTCACGGGCGGCCGCCGCGGACGTGGCTCGCCTGCTGCCGGCGCTCGAGGGGTTCGACACGCTGACGCGTGAGCGGGAGGCCGAGCGCACGGCGGCTGTGTCTCGGCTCGCCGCGGACCGTGCCACGCTCGAGGTGACGCTGCAGGACCTGGACGCGTCGGAGGCCGAGGTCGTGACCGGGCGGGGAGACCACCCGACGGTCGCGGCGCGACACTCGGAGCTGCTGGAACGCGTCGCGGCCTCGAGCGCGGTGCTCGACGCGCTCGCCGAGCAGGAGACCGCCCAGGACGAGTCGCGTCGGCGACAGGACGAGCTGGCCGAGGGCCTCGCGGAGCACGGCTTCGAGTCCGCCGACGAGGCACGCGCCGCAGCGGTCGACGCGGCGGTCCTCGACGAGCTGGATCGGGTGGTCACCGCGTACGCCACGCGGCTGGACCGGGCGACCGCGGGTCTCGCCGAGCCGGCGATCGCCGCGCTCGACGACGACCTGGCGGTGGACGTCGGTGCGGCGAGGGAGGCGGAGGCGTCGGCCCGCGCCGAGGCTGACCGGACGAGCGGCGAGGCCAGCGTCGCGCAGGAGTGCGCCGCCGCCGCAGCCGCCGCGGCGCAGGCCGTGCACCGGGCGGCTGCCGTCCTGGCCGAGGCCGTCGACGTGGCGGGCCCGGTGAGCAGGCTCGCTGACCTCACTGGCGGCGGCGGCGACAATGCGCGCAACCTCTCGCTCGCCACGTTCGTGCTCATGCGCCGCTTCGAGGACGTCGTGGCGGCGGCCAACGACCGCCTGCTCGTCATGTCCGACGGTCGCTTCGAGCTGGTGCGCAGCGACGAGAAGGAGGACGTCCGCGCGCGGAACACGGGACTCGCGATGCGTGTGATCGACCACCGCACCGAGCAGGCCCGGGACCCGCGGACCCTGTCCGGCGGCGAGACGTTCTACGTGTCGCTGTGCCTGGCGCTCGGCATGGCCGACGTCGTGACGGCGGAGGCCGGCGGCATCGACCTGGGCACGCTGTTCGTGGACGAGGGCTTCGGGTCGCTCGACCCGCACACGCTCGACGCCGTCCTCGCCGAGCTCGGGCGGCTCCGTGCGGGCGGTCGCGTGGTCGGCGTGGTGTCGCATGTCGAGGCGCTGAAGCAGTCGATCGCGGACCGCATCGAGATCCGGCCGACCCCCGCCGGGCCGAGCACGCTGACGGTGCGCGCGGGCTGATCACGACGCGGGCATCGGGACCGCCCCGGTCACGGCGCACCTGCCTCGGCCGCCACCGCCCAGCCCTCGGTCACCACGCCCAGCCCTCGGTCACCACGCCCAGCCCTCGGTCACCACGCCCAGCCCCGCGACGCGAGCTCGACCTCCTCGCGGAACCGCTCGGCGGGGTCGCCCTTGGCAGCCTGCTTCACCTCGACGCCGGCCAGCAGGCACGCCTCCAGCAGCAGCTGGTCGTAGGCCAGCTGGGACGCGATGATCCGCTCGGCGCGAGCGAACGTGTGCGGGTCCCGCTCGAGCGCGCGCACGTGGTCGGCCACCGCCCCGAGCCGCTCCTGGACGCGCAGGGTCATGAACGGGTCGTACTCCGGCGGACGCGGTGGGCGCAGCCGGGCGGCCAGACGTTCGAGGCGGTTGGCCAGGAACGTGCGCCATCGCGGCGGCTCGTCGGGCGACGGGAACAGCTGCCAGATCGCACCGAAGACGAGCGCCGGGACGAACATCATCGCAACCAGCATGACCCAGCTCATGGTGCGTCCTTCGTCGAGCGCGTTCTCCTCAGGTTAAGTTGCGAATGTGACCCGCGCCACATCATTGCGGGGTGCCCCGGCGAGGGTGTGACTTGCGGTGAGACGCCGTCGAACCGCAGGGCGCCGCCGACCGTCCGGCCCACGGCCTTGCCCTCGTTCTCCTCGGGGTCGGGCTGCCGGTCCGGTCGGGCCCGGGCGAGCCAGGCGGTCAGGCCGGGCGCGGCACCGCGTCCAGCTCGTCCACCGGGGCCGGATCCCGCGGCACCGCACGGGCTTCCTCGACGGGACGGCGAGCCCAGGAGCGCCGCACCAGCACGAGCAGCAGCGCCGCGACCACGATGACCCCGGCGATCACCGCACCCATGGTCACGGCGGTCGGCTCGCCGCCGAGGCTCGTGACGGGGGCGAGGATCGCGCCCAGCCCGAACTGCAGAGCGCCGAGCAGCGCAGCGGCAGACCCCGCGCGGTGCGGGTTCGAGGCCAGGGCGATTGCGGGTGCGGACGGCAGGACGAACCCGGCGGTGCCCATGGTGAGCACGACCAGGACCGTGACGGGCCAGAACGGCGCGCCGAACAGTGTGACGGCGAACAGCGAGAGGCCGAGCACGAGCCCGACGCCCACGGTGACGGAGAGGACCTGCTCGGGCCGGAACCGCCCGACGAGGGCTCCGTTCACCTGGGAGCCGGCGGTGATGGCGACCGCACCGGCGGCGAACACCCAGCCGAACTGCTGCGCCGTCAGGCCGTACCCGCCCTGGAACACGAACGTGGAGGAGGCCACGTAGGTGAACATCGCCGACAGGTAGAACGCGGACATCAGCGCGAGCCCGAGGAAGGGCAGGTCGGTCAGCAGGTCGCGGTACGTGCGCAGCGCGGCCACCGTCCCGCCGGTGCGCCGCAGGTCGACCGGCAGCGACTCGCGCAGCGCGAAGGAGGCGATGGCGAGCAGCGCGGCCCCGGCGGCGGCCAGGAACACGAAGATCAGCCGCCAGGACCCCAGCAGGAGCAGCTGCGCCCCGATCGTCGGCGCGAGGATCGGCGCGACGCCCACGACGAGCATCAGTCGGGCCATGACCTTCGAGACGGCCAGCCCTTCGTACCGGTCCCGGACGATGGCCAGCGACAGCACCATGCCGGCCGCCGCCGTGAAGCCCTGCACGAACCGCAGGGCCGTGAACGTCGTGATGCCCGAGGCGAGCACGAGGCCGACGGAGGTCAGGATGTAGACGACGAGCGAGGCCAGGAGCGGACGGCGCCGACCGTAGGCGTCGGAGATGGACCCGATGAGCAGCTGGCCCAGGGCCAGGCCCGCGAGCGAGGCGGCGACGGTCAGCTGCACGGCAGCGGACGTGGTGCCGAGGTCGTCGGCGATCTGGGGGAAGGCCGCGAGATAGGTGTCGAACGTCAGTGGGCCGAGGGCCGTGAGCGCCGACAGCAGGAGGACGAATCCGACGCTCACCCGCGCCGAGGTGCTGCGAACCATGACAGTCCAAGGCGACGGGGTGCGCGCATTCTTCCCGGCTGTCCACTTTCTGGGACGCCGACCGGGGCGTCGCCTCGGTTGCGGCTCCCGCGGTGTCGATACTCAGGCAGTGAGATCTCCGCTGTCCGCCTGCCTGGCCGTCACGGTGGCCGTGTCGGCCCTGCTGGCGGGGTGCCAGGAGCAGGGCGTCACCGACGTCCGCCCGGTGCCGACGCCGGCTGCGGAACAGGCCGTCACGGTGCCCGATGCCGTCGCCACGATGCCGGAGCCGGTCACACCCCAGCCCGTCACACCAGCCCCGGTCACACCGCCGGTCACCTCTGAGCCGGTCACGCCGTCGACCGCTCTGGCGACCGTGGCACTGCTGCCGGTGAAGGGCCGCGCCCCGAAGACGGGGTACGACCGCGACCTGTACGGCCACGCCTGGAAGGACGTCGACCGCAACGGGTGCGACACCCGCAACGACATCCTGCGCCGGGACCTGGTCGACCAGGTGATCAAGGACGGGACGCACGGGTGCGTGGTGGCGGCCGGCACGCTGCACGACCCGTACTCGGGCGAGCCGATCGCGTTCGTCCGCGGGCAGGGGACCTCGTCGGCCGTCCAGATCGACCACGTCGTGGCGCTCTCGGACAGCTGGCAGAAGGGCGCCCAGCAGTGGGACACGACGACACGGGAGGCGTTCGCGAACGACCCGCTGAACCTGCTGGCCGCGGACGGGCCGCTCAACCAGCGCAAGGGGGACGGTGACACGGCGACGTGGTTGCCGCCCAACACCGGGTTCCGCTGCGCCTACGTGGCGCGGCAGGTCGGCGTGAAGCACGCGTACGGGCTGTGGGTCACGCAGGCGGAGCAGGACGCGATGGTCCGCGTGCTCTCGACGTGCCCGAGCGAGCCGCTGCCCGTGGGTTGACCAGCGCACGGACGTGCCCACCCCTACGGTGAGGCGCGTGAGCGGACGCGGAGTGGTTGTCGGAGTGGTCGCGGTCGTCGTCCTGGTGGGCGGCGCCTACGTCGGCGACCGGGTGGCGGAGTCGGCAGCGGAGGAGCGGGTCGTCGAGGCCATCGAGCAGAACCTGGACGTCGTCGGGACCCCGACGGTCGAGCTCGGCGGCTTCCCGTTCCTGACCCAGGTGCTGGCCGGCTCGATCGACGACGTCACGGGCCAGGTCGCGGGCGTCACGCTCGACGGCATCGACGCCACGGACGTGACGATCGACGCGCACGACGTGAGCACCTCGGAGCCGTACACCATGGGTACGGCGACGATCTCGGCGACGCTGCCGACCGCCTCGATCGAGCGGATCGTCGCGGAGCGCTCCGACCTCGAGATCACGCTGGCCGTGGACGGGGACGCACTGACCGCGTCCGGCAGGGTGCTCGGACTGTCGCTGGCGGCAGACCTGGTCCCGCGGGTCGAGGACGGCACGCTCCTGGTGAACGTGCGGAACGTCCAGGTCGCCGGGCTGACCGTCGACGTCGACGACCTGCCCAGCGCGCTCGGCGACCGCCTGACCGACGTCGAGATCCCCGTCGCCGGTCTGCCGGAGGGGCTGGTGCTGTCGGAGGCGACCGTCGTGCCCGACGGCGTGCGCATCACCGCCACCGGCCGCGACGTCGTCCTGCCCACCGAGGCGCCCCCGGCTGGGTAGGGTCCTGCCTGCCCCGCCCGCCCGGGTGGACGACGACCGACCGAAGGACCCACCCGTGGACTGGCTCGGCGCCGCCTGGCAGGACATCACGACACCGCAGCCGGTGCCGTCGAGCACGGTCGTGCTCCTGACGGCGGCGGCCGTGCTGCTGATCCTCGTCGTCCCCGCGGCCTGGCACGTGGCGCGGCACGGCCTGACGATCGTGCACGAGGCCGCCCACGCGGGCGTCGCCGTGCTCGTCGGGCGCCGCCTGTCCGGCATCCGCGTGCACTCGGACACCTCCGGTCTGACGGTCTCGGTGGGCAGGCCGAGAGGGCCGGGCATGGTGGCGACGGCCGCTGCCGGCTACACCGGTCCGGCGCTGCTCGGCGTGGGTGCCGCCTGGCTGCTGTCCCGGGGTTACGCCGTCGCGCTGCTGTGGGCCCTGCTCGTGGTGCTGGTCCTGGTGCTGGTGCAGATCCGCAACTGGTACGGGCTCTGGTCGGTGCTGGTGACCGGTGCCCTGCTGGTCGGCGTGACCGTGTGGGGGTCGGCGACGGTGCAGAGCGTCGCGGCCTACGCGGTCACCTGGTTCCTGCTGCTCGGTGCCCCGCGCGCGGTCCTCGAGATGCAGACGGAGCGTCGCCGGTCGCGGCGGCGCGGCGTCTCGGACACCTCGGACGCCGGGCTGCTGGGGCGGCTGACGCACCTGCCCGGCGCGGTCTGGGTCGCGATCCTGCTGGTGGTCTGCGTGGCCGCCCTCGCGCTCGGCGCGGCCTGGCTGATCGGTCTGCAGGTCTAGCCGAACCCCCGCGTCCGGCGCCGGTCCCGCTCACGGCGACCGCGCGACGCCGACCACGCACCGCCCCAGCTCGCGGTCCAGGGCGTCGCGCTCGGCCGCCGTCACCCACAGCCCGTAGGCCGCCTTCACCCGGACCTGGCGCAGCGCGTAGACGCACCGGTACCCGCGGTTGGGCGGCAGCCACGTGGCCGCGTCCCCGGCGCCCTTCTCCTGGTTGGCCGGCCCGTCCACGGCGAGCAGGTTGGCCGGGTCGTTGGCGAACGCCTCGCGCTGGGCGGCGGACCACCCTTGCGCGCCCTTCTGCCAGGCGTCCGAGAGGGCGACGACGTGGTCGATCTGCACCTCGGCGGAGCCCGGTCCGCGCGTGAACGCGATCCGCACGCCGGTGTAGGGGTCGTCGAGCGTGCCGGACATGACGACGCAGTGCTCCACCGCGGGCTGCGTGAGATCGCGGCGCAGCACGTCGTTGCGCGTGTCGCAGCCGTTGCGGTCGGTGTCCGCCCACGCCTGCCCGAACCGCTCGCGCGCGTACCCGGTGCTCGGCGCCCGGCCGCGGACGTCGAGCGTGTCGAGCGCAGCCCGCCCGGCCGCCAGATCGGCCGCACCGACCGCGTACCGGGCGGCGACGCGCCCCTGCGTCCAGGCGGGGACGCCCGCGCCGACCACCGCGCAGACGACGAGGCCGACGAGCCACGGGCCGGGGCGGCGCCACGTCGTCATCCCGAAAGGCTGGCGTGCGACCAGGGGCGACGGCCGCCACCCCTGAGGACGCGTCGGGCTGTGGACGGCTCGCGCGCGTACGGTCGTCGCGTGACCGCGCCCGACGCCCCCGAGCTCCGTGTGCCGACGTCGCCGGGACCGCGCCCGCGCCCGCGCCCGCGGACCCGCCTCGCGGCGGTACTGGTCGCCGTCGCGCTCGTCGTGGTGGGTGTCGCGGTGAGCCGCATCGACGCCGCGTTCGCGGATCCCGTCGGTGACTCGCTCTACGCGGCCTTCGTGGTCGCGCTCCTGGTCGTGATCGCGCCACGCGCCCGTCCGGTGGCGGTCGCGCTCGTCGCCTTCGGGCTCTGCACGCTGGTCGAGCTCGCCCAGCTCACCGGGGTGCCCGCCCGCGCCGTCGACGCCGTCCCGCTGCTCAGGTACGCGCTCGGCACCACGTTCGCGGCCGTCGACCTGGTCGCCTACGCCGCCGGGGCGGCGCTCGCGCTGATCGTCCGTCGCGTCGCCGCTGTGCCACGCTGACGGTCCGAGCAGACCGACCGCGGGGGCCGCATGGATCCGACGTACAGCCTCGCCGTCAGGCTGGCCTGCGAGTTCATCGGCACCGCGATCCTCATCATCCTGGGCAACGGCACCGTCGCCAACGTGCACCTGAAGGGCTCCAAGGGATACCGCGGCGGCTGGTCGCTGATCGCGATGGGCTACGGCTTCGGGGTGATGATCCCCGCGCTGATGTTCGGCGGGATCAGCGGCAACCAGATCAACCCCGGCTTCACGCTGGGCCTCGCGGTGTGGGGCCTGTTCCCGTGGTCGGAGGTGGCGCCGTACGTCGTGGCGCAGCTCCTGGGCGCGATGGCCGGGCAGCTCGCCATCGTCGTGACGCACAAGCCGTACTACGACCTCACGACGGACCCCGAGGACATCCTCGCGACGTTCTCGACCATCAACGCCGCGCACTCGCGCCTCAACGGCTTCCTCAGCGAGCTGCTCGGCTCCGTGGTGCTGTTCTCGTGCGCGCTCGCGATCGTCAACTCGCCGCTGACCACGGACGAGCCGGCCGTCGCGCACCTCGCCCTGGGCTTCCTGGTCTGGGGGCTCGTCGCGGGCCTCGGCGGTCCGACGGGTCCCGCCCTCAACCCGGCGCGCGACCTCGGGCCCCGGATCATGCACGCGGTCCTGCCCCTGCAGCACAAGGGCGGGTCCGAGTGGAGCTACGCGTGGGTGCCCGTCGCGGCGCCCCTGCTCGGCGGGATCATCGGCGTCGGCGGCTGGTACCTCCTGCTCGGCTGAGCGCAGCGGGTGACGAAGCCCTCCAAACCCGGCATGCTCGATCGCGGAGGTGGCGTCCATGGCGAGCAGCACGAGCATCTGGCGCAGGAAGTCCGTGGAGGACTCCCTCGAGGAGACGTTGGACGTCGAGCGGTCGCTGCGGCGCAACCTCACCACGTGGGACCTCATCGTCCTGGGCGTGGCGGTGGCCGTCGGCGCGGGCATCTTCTCGGTCGGGGCGACCGCGGCGGCGAACTACGCGGGACCCGCGGTCATCGTCTCGTTCCTGATCGCCTCGCTCGTGTGCGGGCTGGCCATCATGTGCTACGCCGAGTTCGCCTCGACGCTGCCGGTCGCCGGTTCCGCGTACACGTTCTCGTACGCCTCGATGGGGGAGTTCGTCGCCTGGATCATCGGGTGGGACCTGATCCTGGAGATGCTCCTCGGGTCGGCCGTCATCGCGAAGTTCTGGGGCGTGTACCTGTCCGACGCCTTCGCCCTGTTCGGCATCGAGATCCCCACGACGATCAGCCTCGGGTCAGTGGATCTCGACTGGGGGCCGGTGGTCATCGTCGCGGTGTTCTCCACGCTGCTGGCCCTGGGCACCAAGCTGAGCACGCGCGTGAACAGCGTGTTCACCGTCATCAAGGTCGCCATCACGCTCTTCGTCATCGTGGTGGGCCTGTTCTACGTGAACACCGCCAACTTCTCGCCGTTCGTGCCGCCGTCGGAGCCGGCCCCGGAGCGGACGAGCCTCGAGCAGCCGGTGTTCGCGTACCTCTTCGGCCTCGAGCCGAGCGCGTACGGCGTGATCGGCATCCTGTCCGGTGCCGCCCTCGTGTTCTTCGCGTTCATCGGGTTCGACGTCGTCGCGACGACGGCCGAGGAGACCAAGAACCCGCAGCGCACCGTTCCCCGCGGCATCCTGGGCGGCCTCGCGATCGTGACCGTGCTGTACGTGCTGGTGACCGTCGTCGTGACCGGGATGGTCTCCTACCGCGAGCTCGCCGAGGTGGAGACGCCCTCGCTGACCACCGCGTTCGTCCTCGTGGGTGCGGACTGGGCCGGACGGGTGATCTCGCTGGGCATCCTGGTGGGCCTGACCTCGGTCCTCATGGTGCTGCTGCTGGGCCTCACCCGCATCGTCTTCGCGATGAGCCGCGACGGTCTGCTGCCCCGCGGCCCGTCGCGGACGTCCCCGAAGTACGGCACACCCGTCCGGCTGCAGATCGGGGTCGGCATCATCGTCGCCCTCATCGCGGGCCTGTCCGAGGTGGAGCTGCTGGAGGAGATGATCAACATCGGCACGCTGTCGGCGTTCGTGCTGGTCAGCTTCGGGATCCCGATCCTCCGGCGGACGCGGCCCGACCTGGAGCGGGGGTTCCGGGTGCCGTGGTCGCCGGCGCTGCCGATCATCGCGGGCGTGGCGTGCCTCTGGCTGATGGCGAACCTGACCACGCTGACGTGGCTGCGGTTCCTCGCCTGGCTCGCCGTCGGCGTCGTCATCTACTTCGCGTACTCGTACCGGCACGCCGTCGCGGCCAACCCCGGCCACGACGCCCGGACCGGGGCCAAGCTCTAGCGCCGGTCAGTCGTCGATCGGCTCCAGGACGAACACGGGGATCTGCCGGTCGGTCTTGGCCTGGTACCCCTCGTAGGCCGGCCAGACCTCGTTGGCGCGCGCCCACCACTCGTCGCGCTCGGCGCCGCTGGTCTCCCGGGCGACGTAGTCCTTCTTCACCGCCCCGTCCTGCAGCTCCACGTGGGGGTGCTCGACGAGGTTGCGGTACCAGGCGGGGTTCTCCGGCGTGCCCCCCTTCGACGCGACCACCGCGTAGCGGCCCTCGTGCTCCACGCGCATCAGGGCGGTCTTGCGCAGCTTGCCGCTGCTGGCGCCGACCGACGTCAGCACGATGACCGGCTTGCCCTGGAGGGTGTTGGCCTCCCGGCCGTCGGTCCGCTCGTACGTCTCGGCCTGCGTGCGGGCCCACTCGGAGGTGCTCGGCTGGTACTCACCGGTCAGAGGCATGGCCTCAGGATGCACCGCCTGACCTGCACACGCGACCTGCGCCGCGCGACACCGGCGCGGTCACGGGGGCGGCGCGGGAGACGGCATCATTGGCGCCGTCCAGCATTCTCCCAGCCGCCGCGGCGGCACGTGATCGGAGCCCGATGAAGTTCAACCCGCCCCCGAACTGGCCCGCGCCGCCCGAAGGGTTCCGCCCGGAGCCCGGCTGGGCCCCCGACCCCTCGCTGCCCGCGCCGCCTCCGGGGTGGGAGCTGTGGGTCGAGGACGACGTCGCGCTGCCCGGCGAGACCACGGACGCCACGCGGCACTACAAGCAGGCGACGACGACGTTCCTCGTCGGCGTCGCGTTCTTCCTCGCCGGCTCGATCTCGACGATCGTCACGGCGAACTCGAAGAGCGGGTTCTACTGGTGGGGCGGCATGGTCATCGGCCTCATCGGGCTGGCGCGCGCGTTCGCGGCCTACCGTTCCGCTCGCAAGGAGGGCGCGCCCAGCCTGAGCGGCCTCGCCAAGGGCGTCGTCATCGTCGGCCTCGTGCTCGTGCTCGGCACCGGGATCGGGGCGGCGACGAGCTTCATCTCGACCGCGTCGATCACGACCGGCACGGGATCGTGCTGGATCGTCGACGAGGACGGCATGGCCGAGGCCGTGAGCTGCGACTCGGACTACCAGTTCAAGGCGATCTCCGAGGTCAGCAGCGCCGACGAGTGCCCGCAGGACCTGTATCTCGAGGCCGACGACGAGGACGGCATCCTGTGCCTCGAGGAGAAGTGACCTACTTCTTCTGCTGCTCGTCGAGGTAGGTCTTCGCCTTCTCGACGACGCTGTCGATCTGGGCGTCCTGGCGGTCGCCCGTTCTCGACTTGACTGCCTCGGCAGCCTTGTCGAGCGCGTCCTTCGCCTGCTCCTCGCGGCCGGAGACGGCTGCCTTGGCCTGCTTGACCAGGTCGTCGATACCCATGGTGAACCCTTCGCTCGGTGACGTCTCAGTCTGCGACGTCACCGAGCGGAGTGCCCGCCGAACCGTGCTCCGTGGTGGTGCGCGGCATCGCAGCCGCGGCCGCCACGGTCGCCAGCGCGACGACCACCAGCGCCGCGAACGACAGCGTCACGGCATCGCCGAACTGCTCGGGGTCCTGCGCCGGGCTGGCTCCGCGCATGAGGCCGTTGATGAGCGCGCCGAGCGCGGCCACCCCGAGCGCGCTGCCCATGGACCGCGAGAACAGGTTGGCACCGGTGACCACCCCCCGCTCGCTCCAGCCGACGCTCGACTGCGCGGCGATCAGGCTGGGGGCGGCGACGAGACCGAGGCCGGCTCCGATGACGAAGCAGGCGAGACCGACGGCGAGCAACGACGGGCGCATCGCCGCGAGGGCGAGCCCGGCGGTCCCCGCGACCACCACCGCGCACCCGACGAGCACCGTGGTGCGGAACCCGACCCGCAGGTAGAGCCGGCCGGACTGCGACGCGGAGATCGGCCAGCCGATCGTGAGCGCGGCCAGCGTGAGGCCCGATGTGAGCGGCGAGACGTCGAGCAGCGCCTCGAGGAACGTCGGCACGTACGAGGTGATGCCGATCAGCAGCACGCCGACCCCCACCGACACCAGCGACGCCGAGAGCAGCAGCCGGTCGGAGAACACCCACAGCGGCAGCACCGGCTCGTCGGCCCGCCGCTCGACGCGCACGAACGCGACCAGGAGCACCACGCCGAGGGCGAACGCGCCGACGCTCGGCACGGACAGCCACTCCCAGGCGTTCCCGCCCTCGAGCAGCGCCAGGATCAGCAGGCTCATGGCGGTGGTCAGCAGGAGCCCACCGGCCCAGTCGATGCGGTGGCTCGTGCGCTCCACGGTCTCGTGCAGGTGGCGGACCAGCAGCCATGCCGCCGCCAGGCACAGGGGGATGTTGACGAAGAAGATCCAGTTCCAGGACAGGAACTCGGCGAACACGCCGCCGAGCGTGGGGCCCACGACCGACGACACGCCCCAGACGCTCGCGATGTAGCCCTGCGCCTTGGCGCGCTCCGCGACCGTGTAGATGTCGCCGGCGATCGTGATCGCGATGGGCTGCACCGCCCCGGCACCCAGCCCCTGCACCGCCCGGAACGCGATGAGCGCGGGCATGCTCCACGCGAACCCGCAGAGCACCGAGCCGAGCAGGAACAGCCCGATGCCGAGCAGGATCACGGGCTTGCGCCCGATCGTGTCCGCGAGCTTGGAGTAGATCGGCACGCTGACGGCCTGCGTCAGCAGGTACACGGAGAACAGCCACGGAAAGCTGGTGAAGCCGCCGAGGTCCGCGACGATCGTCGGGACGGCCGTCGCCAGGATCGTCGCGTCGATGGCGATCAGGCCCGTGGTGACCATGAGGGCGATGAGGATGGGTCCGCGCTCGGACCGGAACCCGACGCCGGTGCTGGTCGTGGTGCTGCTCAGGGGAGCCTCCTCGGAATCAGCCCTCAGCATGCGACACCCTCGGCATCCCGGCTCTGTGAATCTAGGCTCACCCACGTGACGCACGAGTACGCGATGACCGGGTTCACCGTCCGCGAGCACCGGGTGCAGGTGCCGGTCGACTGGTCGGCGCCGGAACGGTTCGGCTCGATCGAGGTGTTCGCCCGCGAGCTGGTCGACCCGGAGAAGGCGTCGGACGACCTGCCGCTGCTGCTGTTCCTGCAGGGCGGCCCCGGCGGGCAGGGCCCCCGACCGCTGGGCGGCGGGTGGATCGGCACCGCCCTGGAGAAGTACCGCGTGATCCTCCTGGACCAGCGGGGGACCGGCCGCTCCTCGCCCGTGGACGGCCGCGTGGTCGGCGGGTTCGACGACGCCGCACAGGCCGCCGACTACCTCGCCTGCTTCCGCGGTGACGCGATCGTGGCCGATGCCGAGCACCTGCGCCGGACGGTGTACGGCGGCAGGCAGTGGGCCACGCTCGGGCAGTCCTACGGAGGCTTCCTCACGCTCACGTACCTGTCGCGGCACCCGTCCGCGCTGACCCGGTGCTTCGTGACGGGCGGGCTGCCGCCGGCGACGACCGACGCCGAGGGTGTCTACGCCGCGACCTACCGTCGCCAGGCGGCGCGCAACCGTGAGCACGCCCGGCTGCACCCGTCGGACGCGGCCGTGCTGGCGCGCATCGCGGACCTGCTGTCCGACGGGTCCGTCACCCTGCCCACGGGCGAGCCCTTCACGGTCGAGCGGCTGCAGCAGCTGGGCCAGCCGTTCGGGATGAGCACGGGGCTCGACGAGGTGCATTGGCTGCTCGACACCGCGCTGACGCCGGCCGGCCAGCTGTCCGACGCGTTCCTCGGGGCGGTGGTCCGCGAGACCGGCTTCGACGACGGGCCCCTCTACGCGGTGCTCCAGGAGGTCATCTACCACCAGGGGGAGCGTGAGCCGGGCTGGGCCGCGCAGGCCGAGCACGACCGGTGGCCGTCGTTCGCGGCGTCGGCCCGCCCGCTGCAGCTCACCGGCGAGGTGGTCCTCCCGTGGATGTACGAGCAGCACCGCGCCCTGCGGCCGTTCCGCGCGGCGGCCGAGGAGCTCGCCGCCCGCACGCGGTGGCCCGCGCTGTACGACCTGGCCGCGCTGGCCGCCAACGAGGTCCCGGTCGCCGCCGTGCAGTACTACGACGACCCGTACGTGGACCTGGACCTCGCCCTGGCGACGGACGTCGGAAACCTGCAGGTGTGGATCACGAACGAGCACCTGCACGACGGGCTGCGCGTGGCCGGCGACGCGATCCTGCCGAGGCTCTTCGACCTCGCGGCGGGCAAGGCGCGCGTCACCGGCCGCTGACCGGGTTGCCCTCAAGGCGCCGCCGCTGTCGGAACCAGCCGCAGTTGTGGCGGGAGGGGCTGGTGGGGCCCAGGTGAGTCCCCCTGGTCGCATCCGTCACTCTCGTACCAAGAACGGCTGGTTCCGACGCACCGGGGGGTGCCGGCAGCGGGCCTTCTCCCAGGAGCGTGCGCCCCGGACGGACTCCGGTCGCGCTCGACCGGGCTCTGGACGTCAGCCGCCCAGCACCCAGCCGTGCGGCTCCGCCAGCCGACCCGCCGACTCGGGACCCCACGAGTCGGCCGGGTACGGCTCGGGTGCCGGGCGGTCGGGGCCGAGAAGGGGCGCGAACGCCTTCCAGGCGGACTCCAGGCCGGCGGCCGTGGTGAACAGCGTCCGATCGCCGACGAGCACGTCCTCCAGCAGCCCCGCGTACGGCGGCAGCGACTCGCCGGGCTCGACGTCGGCCAGGGCGAGGTCGGCGGTGCCGGTGCCCAGCTCGAGGAACGCACCGGGCTTCTTGACGGTCGTCGTGACCTGGAGATTGCCCGAGCCCGCCAGCGAGACGATCACACGGTTGGGGCCGACGGGTGATCCGAAGAGCTCGTCCGGCGTCCGCAGCACGAGCGTGACCTGCTGTGCCGACGCGCCCATGCGCTTGCCGGTGCGCAGCAGGAACGGCACCCCCCGCCACCGCTCCGTGTCCACCCAGAGGCGCGCGGCGACGAACGTGTCGGTCGTCGAGTCGTCCGGCACGTCGTCGATGTCCCGGTAGCCGTCGAACTGTCCGAGGACGACGTCGTCCGCCGGGTCGAGCGGGCGGAAGTGGGCGATGACGTCCTCGCGCGCCTTGCCCAGGTTCGCCGCGTCCAGCCGGCGGGGCGGCTCCATCGCCACCTCGGCGGCCACCTGGAACAGGTGCGTGACCAGCATGTCGAGGGCGGCGCCGGTCGCGTCGTAGAACTGGGCGCGCTGCGCGACGTCGAGCGTCTCGGGCACGTCGATCTGCACCTGCTCCACGTGCTGCCGGTTCCAGATCCCGCCGAACAGCTCGTTGGCGAACCGCAGGACGTGCAGGTTCTGCGTCGCCTCCTTGCCCAGGAAGTGGTCGATCCGGAACACCTGCTCCTCGTCGAACACCTCGTGCACGATGGCGTCCAGCTCCCGGAACGACTCCAGGGACGTCCCGTACGGCTTCTCGTAGACGATGCGGATGCCGTCGGTGAGGCCCGCCTCCTTCAGCGCGCGCGTGATCGGCGCGAACGACGACGGCGGAACCGCGAGGTAGTGGATGACGGTGACGTCGCCGCCGAGCACCTCGCGCAGCCGGTCCAGCTCGCCGGGGAGCTCGGCGGCGCTGTCGTCCTCGCTGACGTCCCCGCAGTACGCGGTGTGCTGGGTCAGCTCCGGGACACCCTCCGCGGCCTCGTCGTCGCCGAACTCCTCGACGGCCTCGCGCAGCAGCACGTCGAAGTCAGCCGAGCTGATCGGCGTGCGGCCGGTGCCGAGCAGGGCCCAGCGCTCCGGGAGGAGCCCGCGGCGCTGCAGGGTGGCCAGGGCGGGGAGCACCATGCGCTTCGCGAGATCACCACGGGCGCCGTGCAGGACGAAGATCAGGGGATCGGTCGGTGCCATCGGGCTGGGTCCTCACGACGGTGACGGGCGGAGCCTCGACCGTACTTTCGGTGGCCGACGAGCGCGCGGCGGCTCGAGCTCAGCCGACCGGGGCCGGCACGCGCTGCACGGCCGCCACGCGGTCGAGGATCGCGTCCAGGACCGCCCCGCGGTCGAACTGCAGGGCGTGCAGGCGGGCGCGGGTCTCCCAGTCGGCGCGCTCGTCGGCGGACATCGCGAGGATGTGGTCCAGCGACTCTGCGATCGCCGACGGTGACTCGACCGGCACGATGAGTGCGCAGTCGCCGACCGCCTCCCCGATCCCGCCGGTGTCGGTCGTCACGATCGGCCCGCCGCCGGCGAGCATCTTCTCGGCGAGGGCGATCCCGAACGTCTCGACGAACTCCGGACGCGGCTTGCTGGGCAGCACGTACGCCGCCGAGCCCGCCATGAGGTGCGCCTTCTCGTCGTCGTCGACGTCGTCGAAGAACACGATGCGGTCCGCGGCCGACGACGCCGCCGCGAGCTCCTGGAGCCGTGCGGCGTCCGGTCCGTTGCCCGCCACGACCAGCCGCAGCGACTCCGCCGCGCGGCTGGCGGCGAACCCCCCGATGAGGTCGTCGACCCCCTTGGCGTGCGCCAGCCGGGACAGGAACAGCACGTAGCCGTCGGCGACCAGGCCGCGGGAGTCGAGCACGCGCGCGGTCTCGGACGTGTCCAGGTCGAGGTAGGACCCGACGTCGATCGCCGGGTAGGACACGGTGACGCGCTCGCGGCACTGGGCGGCGAACGTGGTGCCGTGCTTGGCGTCGATGGCGGCGGCCTCCGCGATGATCAGCTCGCGGGTGTAGTCGGAGACCGCGAGGCAGACGTCGTGCTCGAGGTAGCTCGACAGCACGTGCGCCGCCGCGCCGAACTCGTCCTTCTCGACGCACGCGCGCACCACGTTCGTGACGTCCGAGCCCACGGCCTCGGCGACCGTGGTCACGTTGACCGGCAGCCCGGTCCGACGGGCGACGTGGACGGCGTCGGCGACGGCGAGCGAGTGCGGGCTCAGGTACAGCGACATCGCCACGGTGGGCACGCCGTCGGTGAAGAGCTCGACCAGCCGGCCGACGATCCCCGCGAGCCAGCGCCCGTCGGGGACCTTGTAGTCGCCGACGGGCTCGGGGCGCTCCACGGTGATGCCCGGGGAGTACGGCAGCACACCGTCCAAGGGCTTGAGCGGCAGGCCCGTCGCCTGCAGCCGGTCGATCGGCCACGTGACGATGCGGACGTCGTCGAAACCCCGGTGCAGGGCCGCCTCCGCGAGGTTGCGGGCCTCACCCGAGTGCCCGCAGATCACCGGATCGGCGCGGACGACGATCACGAGACGGCGATGAGTGGTCACGTCGACTCCTTCAGCGCCGCAGCGCGGTGGTCGGGGGGTGGGTGCTGACGGACGGCGGCCGGACGGTGGTGCCCCAGTCGCTCGGGGCGGGCCCGAGCTCGAGGTGCAGGCGTCCGCCGCGATGGAGCTCGGTGCCGGTCAACCACGTGCGGTCGAGCCGATCACCGTCGAGGTGGACGGACTGTACATACTGGACAGGCCCGTCCGGGGTCGGTTCGACGAATCCGGAGGTCTCGATCGTGAGACTGCGGTCGCCGAGGTCGATGCTCGACTCCCGCCAGGCCGGCGCGCTGAGCAGGAACAGGTTCTGGCCGGCGACGGGGAACAGGCCGAGCGACGCCCACACGAACCACGACGACAGCCCGCCCGAGTCGTCGTTGCCCGGCAGGCCGCCGCGACCGGTGCCGAACTGGTTCTGCACGATGGCGTGCACCACCTCCGCGGTGCGATCCGGCCGGCCCGCGTAGTGGTACGACCACGGGGCCTCCATGTCCGGCTCGTTGTTCAGGCCCTCGAACCGGTTGAGCCCGTACCCCGCAGCCATCTCCGCGAGGTCGGGCCGGAGCCCGGGCTGGCGCACCGGCGGCGCACCGAACCCGAAGAACTCGTCCAGCTGGGCGACGAAGGCGTCGTCCCCGCCCGAGAGCTTGATGCGTGCCGCCATGTCGTGCAGCAGCCGGAACGAGTAGTTCCAGCGCCCGCCCTCGTAGTACGTCGAGTCCTGCAGGAGCCCGGTCTCCTCGTCGAACGCGTTGACCCAGCGGGCGGCGAGCGGCGTGAACTGCTCCACCAGCATCGGGTCGCCCACGTGAGCCGCGATCTGCGACGTGCACCAGTACCCGAACGCCAGGTCGAGCGTGTGGCTGATCGGATGGACCTTGCCGCGCAGCAGGAAGTCCTCGCCGTAGGTTCGACGCAGGTCGTTGTGCATGTGCACGAGCGCCCAGTCCCAGTCGATCCCGGGCAGCCCCAGCTGGCACAGGTCGGCGAGGAAGGTGTGCGCGAGAGCGGACGCCTGACGGCTGAACTGGTCGGCACCGCGCGCCATCCGGTACCCGATGGGGAGGTTGCCCTCCTCCTCCGAGATGTACAGCAGCGCGTTCGCCAGCTCGACCGCCTTGTCGGGCAGGAGCGTCGTCAGCAGCGGCAGCTGCGTCCGGTAGATGTCCCACATGGTCGCGATGTCGAACGCGAACGGTCCGTCGGCCGGCCAGAACGGTGACTCGTCGGGAGCGAGGCAGGGCTTGATCAGCGAGTGGTACAGCGCGGTCGAGAACACCGTCTGCTTGTCCTTCGACGGCGTGTCGACGCGGATCTTCCCGAGCGCCTCCTGCCAGACGTCGGCGGTCGCCACGCGCCTCGTCGCAAAGCTGGACGGACCCGGCCCGCACTCCCGCTCGAGGTTCTCGCGTGCCTGGTCGACGCCCCGCAGGGAGAAGCCGAACCGCAGCTCCACCACCTGTCCGGGTTCGGACGGACCGGCCCACATGAGCCCGAACGGGCGCAGCGTGGTCGGCCGGATCCGGTCGAAGTCCAGGCGCGTGCCACCGGGCATCAGCCGCCGGTCGTACCAGAGCATCTGGCGCCAGCGCGGGTCGTCGCACTCGACGTGGATGGCCAGCGGGGCACCCTCGACGACGATCTCGCCCTGCGCGATCCCGGGGCTGATGGAATGCAGGTGCGCCCGCAGCGGCACCGTGCGGCCGTGCGGGATCGTCAGCCCGCCGAGCGAGAAGTCGATGACCAACCGCGCGTCGCGGTGCGCAGGGAACGTGTACCGGTGCACGGCGGACTTCGGGCCGACCGTGATCTCCGCCCGGATGCCGGAGTCGAGAGTGGCCGAGTAGTAGCCGGGGGCCGCGCTCTCGTCGACGACGTCCCACAGCTGGCCCAAGTCGTCGAGCGGCTGGAGCATCGGGGTGACGCGGAAGTAGTTGTAGTACTTGCGGATCGCACCCGTGCCCGACTGCTGGAAGTGCGTGAACCCGCTGGCCACCTGCCGGTCGTACAGCTCGGTGGGCAGGCCCTCGGTGCCCAGGTCGTAGCGCCCGTAGCCCGTCGGGTACGCACCCGAGTACGCGCACGCGCTGACCATGCCGAGGGGGTAGGTGGCGCCCGGGTGCGTGTTGCCCACCTGCGGCTTCGGCCACCACCAGCTCGTGGCGATGCCGTGCTGCTGCGGCAGGCTCGTGGCCTCCGTGCCGATGAAGGGGTCGACGCGTTCGAACATCCGCCGCTCCTCGCGCTCGTCGTACGGGGACGTCAGGGTCCCCTGCGGGCGGCGCCTGCGTCCATGCCTCGTTGGGGCGACGGTACGTCGGGTGTGTTGCCGGGGGGTTTCGCGATGTGTTCCGGCCTGGCCCGGACGGTGACCTGCCCGAAGCAACTTCCATCCGTTCGGAGCTAGCTTCCCGCGACGACACGGATGAAGCTGCTGACCATGGTTCAGCGCTACGCACGTTTCACGCGTAGCGACGTGACGTCGACCGAAGCCGTGGAGCTTGGGCGCGTCGATGTGGTCGCGGCTCAGTTGTCCCGACACCTGGAATCTCGCACAGCAGCCATCGACCTCGTTCACATCCACGGGGCAGGCAGCAGCGCGGTTCAGACCATCGTGTCCGAGCTGCTCTTCGCCGAGTTGGGCTTTCGCGAAGAGGTCGTTCTCACGCCCGAGGTGGGGCTGGTTACGCGAGCGAGGCCAGATTTCGTCTATCCGCTGGGTCAAGGCCGCGGGATTGTCGCGGAGGTTGAGCGGGGGGGCACGACCACCAACAACCACGACCTCAAGGACTTCTGGAAGGTCCACATCGCGCCCGACGCACATCACTTGTTCTTGATCGTTCCCATGGCGAACTGGAACGCGGCGGGCAAAGCCCGTGAACGCCCGTTCGCACGAGTGGCACGCCGAATCCAGGCCTTCTTCGGGGATCCGCGCCGCGAGGTCGACGTCCTGAGTGCGCACGTCTTCGGATACGGCGGCATCGGTCGCTGATCGGCACACTGTTCTGATCGTTCGACGCAGCGTCTGCACGCGTTTGCGCCCCGTCGGCTCCCCGAGGCAAGGTGAATGGCTGCGCGCCAGCGGGCCGCGTGACCATCTGATCGAAGGGTATGCGTCAGATGACGGACGACCAGGTCCGACCCACCGTCCCGCGCAGTGCGTGGAACGCGCTCGTCGTGCTGATGGCCGGCATGTTCATGGCCCTGCTGGACACGACCATCGTCAACGTCGCCCTGCCGACGATCCAGGTCAGCCTCGACGCGTCGGAGGCCACGCTCAGCTGGATCATCAGCGGTTACGCGCTGGCGTTCGGCATCGCGCTGATCCCGGCGGGTCGGATCGGTGACCGGGTGGGGCACAAGTGGGTGTTCTTCACGGGGCTGCTGCTGTTCACGGTCGCGAGCGTCTTCTGCGGCCTGGCGAGCAACAGCGCCCACCTGGTCGTGGCGCGGGTGGCGCAGGGACTGGCGGGCGGCATCTTCGTCCCCGCCGTGACCGCGATGATCCAGCTGCTGTTCCCGCCGCAGGTGCGCGGGAAGGCGTTCGCGATCCTGGGGTCCGTCATCGGGGTCTCGACGGCGCTCGGCCCGATCCTCGGCGGGCTCATCATCGAGGCGTTCGGCGACGAGTCCGGGTGGCGGCTGGTGTTCTGGGTCAACATCCCGATCGGGATCGTCGCCCTGATCGCCGCCGCGAGGATCCTGCCGTCCGGCGCCGAGGCGCGCAGCCAGCACGGGTACGACGTCGTCGGGCTGCTGCTGCTCACCGCGGGACTGATCGCCCTGCTCGTGCCCCTGATCGAGGGGCAGGACCAGGGCTGGCCGACGTGGACCTTCGTCACGCTGGCGGCCGGGATCCTGCTGCTCGTCGCGTTCGGGTGGTGGGAGAAGCGGATCGAGGACGACAACCCGATGGTGCCGCCGCACCTGTTCTCGCACCCGGCGTTCACGGGCGGGACGATCCTCGCACTGGTCTACTTCGCGGCGTTCACCAGCATCTTCTTCACCATCGCGCTGCTGTGGCAGGCGGGGCTGGGGCACACCGCGCTCGAGTCCGGGATCGTCGCGGTGCCGTTCGCCCTCGGCAGCATCCTCGGCGCCTCGCAGAGCAACCGGCTGTCCCTGCGACTGGGCCGGACGGTCCTCATCGTCGGCACGGGCATGGTGGCCGTCGGGCTGACGTGGGTGTGGCTGGTGCTGCGGGTCCAGCCCGCGGCGGACCTGACGCACTGGGACTTCCTGGTCCCGTTGCTGATCGCCGGGATCGGCAGCGGGTTGTTCATCGCTCCGAACGCGCAGTTCATCGTCGCCACCGTCGACCGCTCGGAGGCGGGCGCCGCCAGCGGGGTCATCTCGGTGATGCAGCGCGTCGGTGCGGCCATCGGCATCGCCGTCATCGGCAGCGTCCTGTTCGGCACGCTGCACGTCGCGGGCAAGGACCCCGCCCAGATCCCGCAGGCCTTCGTCGACAGCGCCGCGCACGCGATGGCCGTCAGCGCCGTGCTCTCGGTGGTCAGCTTCGCGCTGGTGTTCGTGCTTCCCAAGAAGGTGGACCCGCGCGGCGGGCCACCGCCGACGGAGTGATTCGCCGCGGGTAGCGTGCACCACGCCCACGACGACGAGGAGCACCGCCATGAAGGACTTCGACCAGGCCCTGCGTACGGCGGCGCCCGGCACGATCGACGGCGCCAAGCTGCTCACACGGTTCGCCTACGAGCAGCTGGCCGTCCCGAGCGCGGGGCCCGTCGGGGAGCACCTGACGGGGTTCATCCCGGCGCTCGTGCCGCGCGACGGCACCAACCACCTGGTGGCGTTCTCGTCCGAGCAGAGGTTCAGGGACGAGGGGCGCCTCGGCGGTGACGCGATCTCGATGCCGGTCCGCGAGGTCCTGCTGCGGATGCCCGCGGACGTCGGCATCGTGATCAACCCGGGCAGCTCGCAGGGGTTCGAGCTGGGTCCGGACGTGGTCGCCGCGTTGCGGGACGAGCTGGCGCGGCCCCACGACGAGTGATCAGGCGGGCACCTTCACGGTGGTCAGGAACGCCGCGGCCTGCGCGAGGTTGTCGAACTGGTCGTCGACCAGGTCGACGAGCAGGTCGTTGCTCCACAGGATCAACCGCCCGATGGTGAACTGCTCCTTGGCGACCTCCGGCAGCGTCAGCCCGTAGACGCGCTGGGCGATCTCGCGCTTGCCGCCCCGCGCAGCACCGTAGGTCGGGATCGGCAGGTACTTGTCGGGGGCGCTCGCCACGAGCACGCGGGTCAGGGCGGGCTCCTTGAACCCCGCCATGCCGAGCCCACCCTGGCCGAGGATGAGGCGCGTCAGGCGGTCCGGCAGCGGCACGGTCGCGGGCCCGTAGAGCAGGTAGCGGATGGTGTTGCGGGTGCGGGCCGACGCCTCGTGCTGGCCCATCGTCTTCCACGCCCGGTTGAACGTCGCGGTCGTGGCGTTGGTGGCGCCGGGCGTCTCGTTGACGAACGAGAGCAGGTCGCGGGGGTCGCAGTCGACGATCTGCTCGCGGCTGAACACCTGCTGGTAGTGCGACCAGTCGAAGCCGGAGTCGGTGCGGGGGGCGGACGCGGCGAGCTCGTTCACCAGCGCCAGGCGGGCCGAGTCGACCGCGGATCGATCCGGGAAGCGGGCCTGGAGATCGGCCGACGAGGAGGGGCGGATCGACTTGGACTTCGACTCCCCGCGCGTCCACTGGTGTGCACAGGCGGTGCATCGGATGGTGCGGCGATCGTCTGCCAGACGTTCGACCAGTTCGAGGTCTCCGGACTTACAGACCGGGCATGTCAGCATGGTGCTCCTTCGTCTCTACAGAGATTGTGACGCACCCGGAGACTGCCCGGTGACGCTCCGTGGGTGCAGCCACCATGTGATCCCTGTTCCGATGCGCCTCAGACCGCACCGCTCGTAGAGGCCGACGCCCGCGGGTGTCGAGTTGAGCACCACGTCCCGCGCGCCGGCGGAGGCCGCGGCGCCGCACACCGCCTGCATGAGCGCGGTGCCCAGTCCGCGCCGCTGGAACGGCGGCCAGACGTCGACGTCGAACACGCCCGCGAGGTCACCGACGCGGTGCGACCACGCCCGGCCGGCGAACCGGCCGCCGGTGTACGCGGCGGCGTACCAGGCGCGAGTCGGCCGCAGGCGTGCCATCGCGAGCTCGCGTGCGTAGGCGGAGTGCTCGCCGCTGTAGTCGGTGGTCTCCTCCTGCAACCGCACCCGGGGATCGGCCGGGACGTCGCGCGGGACGGGGCCGGCCATCCACCAGGGCGACCACCCCTTCTCGAACCCGGCCGCCGCCAGCGGGCTCGGGTCCACATCGAGCCCCAGCCACGCGCCGAGGACCGTGCTGCCGAGGTTCCGGGCGCGTTCGATGCCGCGAGCCAACGCTCTCGGGTCGATGACCTGCGGGAAGAGGAGGTTCCCGTCCACCCAGCGCAGCCCGCCGTCCTCCCATGACTCCCCGCCGAGGACGTCGGCCCGCAGCTGGAACCAGCTCAGCTGGACGCGCTCGCAGTCGGCGACCGTCGGGCTCACGCGGGGAGCGGGCCGCGCCGGATCCGCTCCAGCAGCCCGTCTGGCGTGACGGTGTCGAAGTCCCAGTTGGAGTCGATCCACCAGGTCACACCCGCGGCCTCGAGAGCGGCGATCTGGTCCGTCGTCGCGGCGGGATCGTCCGGCAGCACGCCCTCGGCGACGAGCTCGAAAGGCCTCCCGCCGCGCTGCTCGGCGACCCACGTGGCGACCTCACGCAGCTCGTCCGGCTTCAGCGGGTCGAACCCGTCCTCCCGCCGGACGGCGATGACCCCGTCACGCGCCGCCGCCCGGCGCATGGACCTGGGTGCGAACCAGGCGCCGATCACCCAGACGGGGATGGTCCCGTGCACCGGCCGCGGCTGGAACTCGAAGTCGGTGAGCTGGTAATGCTCGCCCTGGAAGCTGAACTTCTCGCCGGTCCATGCCAGGTCGAGGATCGCGAGGGACTCGTCGAGCAGCGCCGCCCGTTCCTTGACGTCGACGTGCTCACCGACCACCCGGCTGTAGGCGCCGTCGTCGACGGCACCGAGCCCGACGGGCAGCACCAGCCGACCGCCGGAGAGCTGGTCGACGGTCAGCGCCTGCCGGGCCACCTCCCAGGGCTTGCGCCGCGGCAGCGAGAACACCATCGCGCCGAGCGTGATGCGGCTGGTCCGGACGGCGGCCGCGCCGAGCAGCGTCCAGGGGTCGAACGTGTCCATGCTGCCCACGCTGATGCCGTCCCAGGCCATGAAGCCGTCCCAGCCCGCCTCCTCGGCGGCGACGGCCATCGCGACGTTCTGTGCTGCGGACCCGCACGTGGCGGTGACACCGAACTTCATGCGCACGACGCTACGCCGGGCCGCCGACAGACGGCCGTAAATCCCTGGCAGCGACAGCGCCGCCGAGTGGACCCTGGTCGCCGCGGGCGCAGGTCGCCGGCGGGTCGCCGACGGCTCGCCCCGGGAGGTTCGACTCCTCCGCCCGCGACCACACGCACACCCGGTGAGGCGAGGACGCGGCTGCACGTCGACGCCCGCCGGGGCTCAACCCCGGCGGGCGTTCTGCCGATGTCCGCGCAGAGAACGACCCGCGCGCGCGACCCGTATCCAGGAGCAGCAGTGAGCACGCAGGACCCCTACCAGCAGCCGGGTGCGACCGGGTCGCCGACAGGCGGCTACGCGCCGCCGCCGCAGTACCCCAGCTACGGCGCACCGCCGGTCTACGGCACGCAGCCCGGCTACGGCACGCAGCCCGGCTACGGCACGCAGCCCGGTTACGGCACCGCGCCGGCCACGCCGGGGCACCCGTCCTTCGCGCCGTACGGTGCGACGGCGCCGGAGTACGGCCAGAGGTACCCCGCCTACGGGTACCCCGCGTACGGCTACCAGCCCATGCCGTTCACCCCCGCGCCGACGTACGCGCACTGGGGGCTGCGCGTCGCCGCGTACCTGCTGGACCTGCTGGCGGCGATCCCGTACTGGGTCGGCGCGTTCGTCTCCGGCTTCCTGTCCACGCCGGGGTACGACCAGTACGGCCAGCCGACCACCGTGTCGACACCGGCCGGGTCGGCCGCGCTGCTGATCGGCGGGTCGGTGTCGTTCGCGCTCTGGGTGTGGAACCGCGGTTTCCGACAGGCGCGCACGGGCCAGTCGTGGGGCAAGAAGATCGTCGGTCTGCGTCTCGCCGCGGAGGCGACCGGGGCCAACGTCGGTGTGTGGCGGGCGCTCCTGCGCGACCTGGCGCACTGGCTCGACGGCTGGCTCCTGGGGCTCGGTTACTGGTTCCCGCTCTGGGACGCGAAGCGGCAGACCTTCGCCGACAAGATCGTCGGAACGGTCTCGGTGCGATGAGTACCCCTCCCGGCTGGTACGACGACGGCGCCACGCGTGGCGTGCTGCGCTGGTTCGACGGCGCCGGCTGGACCGAGCACACGGCGATGCTGCCCCCGATGCCGGGGACCGTGGCGGCCGCGCCGTGGCCGCCGGCTGCGATCGTCGGCGCCGCGCCCGACGAGACGCTGCACTGGCTGCTCCCCGTCGGCCGCTCCTGGCAGTCGGTGCTGGCGGGCTACGTGGGACTCGTCGCGCTGGTGCTGTGGGTGCTGGGACCCGTGGCGATCCTGTTCGGCGTCCTCGGCCTGCGACAGGCCCGCACCGGCGGCCGCGGTTCCGGGCGGGCGTGGTTCGCGATCGTCGCCGGCGTGCTGGCGTCCGTTCTCGGCGTGGTCTCCCTGCTCGGCTTCCTCGTCTAGCCGCTGCGCACGTCGCCGACCGACGATGCCCGGTCGGGTGGCGGCGGCGCGCGAAATGCGGACGATGGAGGGATGAGCGATCAGACCACGCCCCAGGACCCCCGTACGCAGCACCCCGGTGCCGAGGCCCAGCCGGCCCAGAAGATCCCGCACCCGGGACTCACCGGCGAGATGCCCAGCGAGCCCGACCACGGCGAGGAGACGTACCGCGGCTCCGAGCGGCTCCAGGGCAAGCGAGCCATCATCACCGGTGCCGACTCCGGGATCGGGCGCGCGGTCGCGCTGGCGTTCGCGCGCGAAGGCGCCGACGTGGTGCTCTCCTACCTGCCCGAGGAGGAGGAGGACGCGCAGGAGACGGTGCGGCTGGTGGAGGCGGCCGGGCGCAAGGCGGTGACCGTGCCGGGCGACATCCGTGAGGAGTCGCAGTGCCAGGCGATCGTCGACACCGCGGTCGCGGAGCTCGGCGGGATCGACGTCCTGGTGAACAACGCGGCCTACCAGATGTCCCAGGAGGACGGACTGCTGGGGATCAGCACCGAGCAGCTGGACCGCGTGCTCAAGACGAACCTCTACGCCATGTTCTGGCTGACCAAGGCGGCCGTGCCGCACATGGAGCCGGGCAGCGCGATCATCAACACGAGCTCGATCCAGGCCACCCAGCCGAGCCCGGGGCTGCTCGACTACGCGGTCAGCAAGGCCGGGATCCTCAACTTCACCAAGGGGCTGGCGCAGCAGCTCGGGGAGAAGGGGATCCGCGTCAACGCCGTGTGCCCGGGCCCGATCTGGACGCCCCTGATCCCGGCGACGATGGACGAGGAGAAGGTGGACCAGTTCGGTGCCGAGACGCCGCTGGGCCGGGCCGGGCAGCCCGCGGAGGTGGCACCGGCGTACGTGTTCCTCGCCTCGCAGGAGTCCAGCTACGTGACCGGCGACCGCATCGCGGTGACTGGCGGGCGGCTCCTCTAGCCCGTCACGCCGAGCCGGCGCGCGCGGAGCAGGACCGCGTCCAGCATCTCGGGCGTCAGTCGTCCGGTGAAGGTGTTCTGCTGGCTCACGTGGAAGCAGCCGAGCACCACGAGCTCTGCGCCGTCCGGCCCCGCGAGGACCAGCTCCGCGCCGTGCCCGAACCGCGGTCGCGGTCGGGGGACGTGCCAGCCCTGCTCGGCGAGGGTCGTCAGGAGGGCCTGCCAGCCGAACGCGCCGAGGACGACGACCACGCGCGGGCGGATCAGCGCCAGCTCCCTGCCCAGGTACGGCCCGCACGTCCGACGTTCCTCGGGCGTCGGGTCGTTGGCCGGCGGGGCGCAGCGCACGGGCGCGGTCACCCGGATGTCGGTGAGCGTCAGCCCGTCGTCGCGTCGGGTCGAGGTCGCCTGGTTGGCGAAGCCGGTGCGGTGCATCGCCGCGAACAGGAAGTCGCCCGACCGGTCGCCGGTGAACATCCGGCCGGTCCGGTTGGCACCGTGCGCGGCGGGCGCGAGCCCGACGACGAGCACGGGCGCGTGCGGGTCGCCGAAGCCCGGCACCGGGCGTGCCCAGTACGTCTCGTCGCGGAAGGCGGCCCGCTTCTCGACGCCGACCAGCTCCCGCCACGCGACCAGTCGCGGGCACGCACGGCACGTGGGGACCACCGCGTCCAGCGCGGCCAGGTCCCGTGCGCCGGCGGCTGCGCGCACGACGTCCTCCGGCGTCGTCGGAACGCCTGCCGGGGTCACGGTGCGCTCGCGGCGGCACCCGGCTCCGGGACGTCGCGGACCCCGATCGTGCGCGCGCCGGCCGGTAGCGCGTCCAGCAGGCTGAGTGCCTCGTCGACCGACGCCACGTCGCGCGGCCCCGCCCCGGGTGCGGGCCCGTCGAGGCCCCAGCCCCGGACCGCGACCACCGGCAGGCCCGTGCGCACGGCGAGCGCCACCTCGCTGAGCGTCCCCCAGGAGCCCCCGACGCTGACGACGACGTCGCTCGACCGCACCAGCAGGGCGTTGCGGAGCTCGCCGAGCCCGGTGGGGATCGCCACGGTGACGTAGGGGTTCGCGTCGGCACGGTCCGCTCCGGGCAGCAACCCGACGACGACGCCACCGGCCTGCGCTGCGCCGCGCGCGGCCGCCTCCATGACCCCGCCCAGCCCGCCGCAGACCACGACGTGCCCGCGCTCGGCGAGCCCGCGCCCGAGCGCCTCGGCGTCCCCGAGCTCCGCCTCGGAAGCGCGAGACGGTCCCACGACCCCCACGTAGCTCATCCGACCCCCACGAGATCGTGGCTCCGGCACGAGATCGTGCGTGCGCACCCACGATCTGGTGCCGACGCCACGATCTCGCGGCGACGGGCGCGGCCGGCCCGGGACATCAGCCGAAGCGGTCCGGGTCGCCGGCGCCCACGCGGACGACCTCGGGGGCGCCCTCGGTCCAGTCGACGACCGTCGTGGGCTCCGTGCCGCAGTCACCGGCGTCGACCACCGCGTCGAGCACCAGGTCGAGCTCCTCCTTGATCTGCCAGCCCTCGACCATCGGCCACTCGGCGCCGGGCATGAGCAGCGTGCTGGACAGGAGGGGCTCGCCGAGCTCGCGCAGGATCGCCAGCGCCACCGGGTGGTTCGGGATGCGCACGCCGATCGTCCGCTTCTTGGCGTGCGCCAGCCGCTTGGGCACCTCGGACGTGGCCGGGAGGATGAACGTGTACGGGCCGGGCGTCGCCGCCTTGATCGCGCGGAAGGCGCTGTTGTCCAGCTGGACCAGCTGCCCGAGCTGGGCGAAGTCGGCGCACACCAGCGTGAAGTGGTGCCGGTCGTCGAGGTGGCGGATGGCCCGGATGCGGTCCGCGCCGGCGTGGTTGTCGATCCGGGACCCGAGCGCGTAGCAGGAGTCGGTGGGGTAGGCGATCAGCGCGTCCTTGCGCAGCAGGTCGACCACCTGCGCGATCGACCGCGGCTGGGGGTTCTCGGGGTGGACGTCGAAGTACCGGGCCATGGTGACGAGGCTACGGCTTGTCCGGCGCGACGCCGCGGACCTGGTCGGCCGCGAACCGTACGTGCGACGCGGCCAGCTTGCTCCGCGCGGCCTCGCCCAGGTCGACGCCGAGCACGTCCGCCAGGCAGACCAGGTAGACGAGGACGTCGGCCATCTCCTCGGCCGCGCGGGCCTTGCGCGCGGGGTCGGCGAACCGTGCCACCGCCTGATCGGCCGGGACCCACTGGAACAGCTCGGCCAGCTCGCCGACCTCGCCCACGAGCGCGAGGAGCACCGATTTCGGGTCGTGGAACTGCTGCCAGTCCCGTTCGGTGCTGAACTCCCGGACGAGGCGGGTCAGCTGGGCGATCTCTGGCTCTGCGATCTCAGGCTCTGCGGTCTCGTCGGTCACGGGACGAGGATCTCAGGCCGGGACCAGGTGCTCGGGACACACCTCGAACCGGTCGGGCGCCATGGACAGCTCGGCGCGGCCACCGGTGAGCGAGCGCAGGTCGAGCACGTAGCGGGCGAGCTCCGCCTCCGGCACCGAGGCCTCGATCTGCACCAGGCCGCCGTCGAGGGAGGTCGTGGCGTCGATGTGGCCGCGGCGCGCGGACAGGTCGCTCATCACGTCGCCCTGCGCGGCGATCGGCACCGTCACGGACACGTGGCTCACGGGCTCCAGCACGATGGTGCCGGCCGCGTGCAACGCCTCGCGCACGCCCGCCGCACCGGCGGTCCGGAACGCCATGTCCGAGGAGTCGACCGAGTGCGACTTGCCGTCGTAGACCTCGACGCGCAGGTCGACCACCGGGTACCCGTGCGGGCCACCCGCGGCCATCGCCTCGAGGACACCCTTGTGCACCGCCTGCACGTACGTCCGCGGGATGGCACCGCCGACGACGGCGTCGACGAACTCGACCCCGGAGCCGGGCGGCAGCGGCGCCACCCGCAGCTGCACCACCGCGAACTGCCCGTGCCCGCCCGACTGCTTCTTCACCTTGCCCTCGGCGGTCACCTCGCGCCGGATCGTCTCCCGGTACCCCACGGGCACGGGCGACGTGCTCACGTGCACCCCGAAGACGCGGGCCAGCCGCTCGAGGGCGACCGCCAGGTGGGTGTCGCCCAGGCCCAGCAGGACCGTGCTGTCCCCGGAGCGCTCCACACGCAGCGTCGGGTCCTCGGCGGTCAGCCGGGTCAGCGCGGCGGAGAGGCGGTCGTCGTCCGACTGCGTGACCGGTTCCAGCGCGAGACCGAACACGGTCGCCCGCTCACGCGGGGGCCGGGCGGTCATCGACGCACCAGGCCCGGAACGCTGTGCCAGCAGGCTTCCCGACAGCGTCCCGGTGAGCTTGGCCACCGCGCCGATCTGCCCCGCCGGCACCGCGTCGACCGGGAGGTGCTCCTTGCCGCGCAGCCGGAACAGGCCGGGGATCCGCTCCTCGGTGCGCGTCGCGGTGTTGAGCAGGCGGTCGCCGTTGCGGACGGTCCCCGACAGCACGCGGAACATGGTGACCTGGCCGACGAACGGGTCGGCGAGCGTCCGGAACGCGTACAGCAGCGTGGGCCCGGCCGGGTCGGCGGCCACCTCGACCTCGGTCCTGCCCGCCAGCACGCGCGCGGTCCGGTCGGCCGGTGACGGGCCGAGCTCGCACAGCAGGTCCGCGAGCCGGTCGACGCCCACACCCGTGACCCCCGACACGAGCACGACCGGGAACGCCGCACCGGCGGCGACCTCGTGCGCGAGCGTGCTCTCCAGCTCGGCGGAGGTCGGCACGTCACCCGACAGGTACCGCTCCAGCTGCGCGTCGTCGTGCGCGACGATCTCCTCGGTGACCTCGTCGTGCAGGCGGTGCTCCTCCTCGGACAGGCTCACCGGGAGCGCCTCGACGTGGTGGCGGCCGTCCGGGTCGTACGCGAGGCCCTCCTCGCTGAGCACGTCCGCGACCCCGGTGAACCCCGACTCCTCGCCCAGCGGCAGCTCGAGCGGGACGAGCCCGTCGCCGAACGCCTCCCGCAGGTCCGCCAGCACGTGGCGGAAGTCCGCCCGCGCCTTGTCCTCCTTGGTGACGACGACCATGCGCGGCACCCCGGCCTCGGCCGCGAGCCGCCAGGCGGCGTGGGTGCCGGCCTGCACCCCGTCGACCGCGCTGACCACGACCAGCGCGAGGTCCGCGACCGCCAGGGCGGCGTCGACCGCGCCCGCGAAGTCCGCCGACCCCGGGGTGTCCAGCAGGGTCACGTCGTAGGAGCTGCCGTCGGTCGCGGTCCAGGAGAAGGGGGCGACGCCGAGGCCCAGGGACATGCCTCGGGCGATCTCCTCGGGCTCGTGGTCGCACACCGTCGACCCGTCCTCGACCCGGCCGGCCCGGTTCAGCGCACCCGACCGGTGCAGCAGCGCCTCGGCGAGGGTCGTCTTGCCCGATCCCGCGGCGCCCAGCAGCGCCACCGTCCGGATCCGCGGCGTCGTTGCCTGGTCCATGGCCCACTCCCCGTCGAGGGTTGCTCTTGAGCCACCCTAGGACGCCACGAGCCCGGGACGCGAGGAACGTCCCGGGCTCGTGGTGGTGGTGCGGTGGGTCAGGACGCCGCGAGGATGTCCACGACGAAGATCAGCGTCGAGTTCGCCGGGATGGTCTCCGTCGCCTCGGCGCCGTAGCCCTTGTCCGGCGGGACGACGAGCAGCACCTGGCTGCCGACCGTCTGGCCGGGCAGGCCCTCGGTCCAGCCCGCGATCACGCCGTTCAGCGGGAACGTCGCCGGCTCTCCGCTGTCGAAGGACGACTCGACGGGCGTGCCGTCCCAGAGGAACAGGCTGTAGTTCACGGTGAGCGTCTGGTCCGCGGTGACCTCGGCGCCGGTGCCCTTGATGAGCGGCTGCACGACGAGGCTCGTCGGGGCGTCGCCGCCGACGGGCGTCACGGTGGGCTTGCCGGCGTCGTCGAGCGTGACGGTCGGGAGGCCGGCGGGCGGGGTCACAGCCTCACCCTCCGGTCCGTCCAGGGGCTTGGGCGTGTCCTGCGCGTCGACGACCTCGCCGACCACGACGTTGGTGCCCGACTCGCTGGGGACGGCGAAGACGATGCGGACGCCGACCTTCTGGCCGACGAGCGCGTCGTGCAGGTCGGGGACCAGCTGGTCGTCGGCGACGATCTTCTCGGCCTGGCTGGAGTACGTGTCGCCCAGCTCGGTGCCGTCGGCGCCGGAGACCGCGGTGGTCTGGATGGCGAGCGTCTGGCCGTCGGTGATCTCGGCACCGTCGCCCTCGTCCACCACCCGGACGACGAGGCTCTCGACCTCGAACGGCGTGGTCGGGAGGGTGATCGTCGGCTTGCTGCCGCGGTCACCCTCGACCTTGACCTTCTCCAGCGCCGCGACGTCGGCGGCGCTCGCGGTAGACGAGGCGGTCGAGGACGCGGACGGCTTGGGGTCGTCGGCCGAGCCGCCGGAGCAGGCGGTCAGCGCGAGGCCGAGGGACAGGACGAGAGCGGTGGCGGCGTAGCCGCGGCGAGCGGTGGTCGTGCGGCGCACGAAGATCCTCCGGAAGTTCGGGTCCCGCCCGATGAGGCGGCGGACCCGGGAACGGTACGCGAGATTGCTGGGAGTCCGCTGGACGGGGTGCCCGCCGGGCGGTGCGAAACGCTTCAGTCGCCACCGCCCGCGGGCCTCACAGGAGCCGGCGGTCGCCCTCGCGCACCACGCGCAGCCAGCGGTAGCCGTACCCGTCGAGCTCGACCTCGGTGGCTCCGCGGGCGTCGACCGTGCACGCCCCGTCCTGCAGCAGGTCGACCAGGCGCACGCTCTCGTCGCAGTCGTCGAGCCGCAGGGGCACCATGACCGACTCGGCGCCCAGGTTGTGCAGCGCGACGAGCGAGCCGTCGTCCCAGGTGCTGCGGTGGGCGAGCACCGCACCGTGGGGCTGGTCCAGGACCTCGGCCCTCGGGGTCCAGCCGAGCTCCGGGCACTCGCGGTAGCGACGGACCAGCAGCCGGATGAAGCTCAGGAGCGAGTCGGGGTCGCGTCGCTGGTCCGCGACGTTGACGTGCTCGGGGGAGAAGCCGCCCTCGGTGACCGGACCCGCGAGCTTGCGCTTGGGCGCTCGCGAGAACCCGCCGTTCACCTCCGACGTCCACTGCATGGGCGTGCGGACCGCCAGCCGGCCCTCGGCCGCCAGGTTCTCGCCCATGCCGATCTCCTCGCCGTAGAACAGCACCGGGGTGCCGGGCAGGGAGAACAGCAGGGAGTAGACCATCCGGATGCGGCGGGGGTCGCCGCCGAGCATCGGCGGCAGGCGCCTTCTCAGCCCGCGCCCGTACAGCTGCATGTCGGGGTCCGGGCCGAAGGCGTCGAACACCTCCTGCTTCTCGTCCTCGGCGAGCTTGTCCAGCGTGAGCTCGTCGTGGTTGCGCACGAACGTGGCCCACTGGGCGTCGTGCGGGATGTCCGGTCGCTCCTGGAGGGCCTTCGCGATCGGTCCCGCATCCTGCCGCGCGAGCGCCAGGTAGAGGTTCTGCATCCCGATGAAGTCGAACTGCAGCGACAGCTGGTCGCTGTCGGCGCCGTCACCGCCGAAGTAGAGCTTCTGCTCCTCGTAGGGCAGGTTGACCTCGCCCATGAGGATCGCGTCGCCCACGCGGCGCGTGAGGAACGCCCGCAGCTCCTTGAGGAAGTCGTGCTTGTCCTCGACCTTGTCTCCGGGGGTGTTGGCGGCGTCCGCGAGGAAGAACGGCACCGCGTCCACCCGGAACCCGCTCAGCCCCAGCTCCGCCCAGTACCCGATGACCTTCGCGATCGCGTCCCTGACCTGCGGGTTCGCCGTGTTCAGGTCCGGCTGCTGGTGGTAGAAGGTGTGCCGGTACCACTCGCCGGTGGCGTCGTCCTTGGTCCAGATGCCGTCCTCCTTGTCCGGGAAGACGACCTTCTCCTTGGTGGACGGGGGCGGGTCGGAACGCCACACGTAGAAGTCGCGGAACGGGCTGTCCTTGCTCTTGCGCGCGCTGACGAACCACGGGTGCTTCTCGGACGTGTGGTTCACCACCAGGTCGACGATCACGCGGATCCCGCGGTCCTTCGCGGTCCGGATCACCTCGACCAGGTCGCCCGAGTCGCCCAGCCGCGGGTCGACGCCGTAGAAGTCGGAGACGTCGTAGCCGTCGTCGTAGTCGGCGGTCGGGTAGAACGGCATGAGCCACAGGCACGTGACGCCGAGGTCCGCCAGGTGGTCGATGCGCTGGAGGAGGCCGCGCAGGTCGCCGACGCCGTCGTCGTTCCAGTCCATGTACGTCTCGACGTCCAGGCAGTAGATGACCGCGTTCTTCCACCACAGGTCACCGGTGTCGTGGATCCTCACGCGCCCACCTGCTTCAGCTGGGGGAGCAGGTGCTCGGCGGCCATGTCGACGAACGCGTCGAGCGTCGCGCTGCGCGGGGTGCTCGTCGGTGCGGCGTCGTCGTGCTTGTCGTGGCTGGGGCGAGGGTCCGTGGCTGCCTGGTGCAGGTAGACGGCGTCGAACCCGAGGGCGACCAGCTCGCTCACGCGGTCGGCGAGGCGCGCGGGGTCGTGGTCGATCAGCAGGCTGCGGTGCAAGGAGTCGTCGCCGACGTGGACGCCGAGGGAGTCGAACGCCTCGGGGGTGTCCAGGTCCCATGCCACGGGCGGACCGAACACCTGGCCCGCCATCTGCTCCCGGGCCACCGTCAGCGCCAGCTCGGCGGTCGGCGCCCACGAGAGGTGCACCTGCAGTGCGATCTGCCCACGCCCGCCGGCGTCGCGGTACTCCTGCACCACCTGCTTCATGATCTCGGGGCTCTGGTTCACCGTGACCAGTCCGTCGGCCCAGTCGGCGTGCGCCCGGGCGGTCGCCGGGGTGACCGCCGGCCCGATGAGCAGCGGCTTCTCGTCGGGAAGCGTCCAGAGCTTGGCCCGGTCCACCGTCACCAGCCCGTCGTGCGTGACCTCCTCGCCGTCCAGCAGCGCCCGGATCACCTCGACGCACTCCCGCAGGCGTGCGTCGCGCTTCGCCTTGGCCGGCCAGCGGTCACCCGTGATGTGCTCGTTGACGTTCTCACCGGAGCCCAGCGCCACCCAGAACCGGCCCGGGAACATCGCGGCGAGCGTCGCGGCCGCCTGGGCGATGATCGCGGGGTGGTACCGCTGGCCCGGTGCGTTGACCGCGCCGAGCGGCAGGCCGGTGGTGGCCAGCGCCGCACCCAGCCACGTCCACGCGAAGCCCGAGTGCCCCTGGGCGACCGACCAGGGTGCCCAGTGGTCCGAGCACATGGCGGCGTCGAACCCCGCCTGCTCCGCGCGCTGGGTGGCCGCGAGCAGCGCGGCCGGGTGGACCTGCTCGTGTGCGTTGTGGAACCCGACGATCGTCATGGGCATCGGTTCTACCGGCTGCAGCCCTCGCCCGCCCGTCGAGCGGCGTACCTCCGGGCGCCGAGAACACCGTGGTTCGCGCTATGAGCGGCCAGAACGCGACCAATGTCGTTCTCGAACGTCTGCGTCACACAGCCCGATGAACGCACCCAGCTCCGCGAGGGTCTCCGGGCGGGTCGGCAGGTAGTCGGTGAGGCGCGTCGAGCGGACGATGACCGCGCACCACTGCGCGCGCGAGACAGCGACGTTCAGCCGGTTGCGGTTGAGCAGGAACTCCATCCCGCGCGGCACCTCGTCGGCGGACGACGCGCACGTCGTGACCAGCACGACAGCGGCCTCCTGACCCTGGAACTTGTCCACCGTGCCCACCCGGACGTCGGGGATACCCGCTGCCTCCAGCGCCCGGCGGACGGTCCAGACCTGGGCGTTGTAGGGCGCGACGACGAGGACGTCCTGGCCCGTCAGGGGCCGGGCGGTGCCGTCCGTCCAGTCGCGGCCGAGCAGCGCACGGATCTCGTCGACGACCACCGCGGCCTCCTCGGGCGACGACACCGCGTTGCCCACGTGGTCGACGGCGACGGTCCGCAGCCCGGGCTCGACACCGTCGAGCGACCGCTGCGCCGTGCGGGGGACCGCAGTGAGCCGGTCCTCGTAGGACAGACGCGACACCGCCGCGCACAGGGCCGGGTGCATGCGCCAGGTGCGCGCCAGGAAGTAGCCGAGCTCGTCGGGAAGCGTGTCGTGCCCGTCGACCAGCCAGCCGAGCGCCGACCGGTCCACCGGCTCCGGGTGCCGGCCCTGCGTGACCTGCGGCAGCTGCTGCGGGTCGCCGAGCAGCAGCAGGTTCCGCGCCGCCGTGGACACCGCGATCGTGTCGGCCAGGGAGAACTGCCCCGCCTCGTCGATGACGAGCAGGTCGAAGCCACCGCTCGGGATCCGGTCGCCGCTGGTGAAGTCCCACTTGGTGCCGCCGACCACGAACCCGCCGGGCTGCCGGTCGTGGAACGCCCGGGCGCGCCTGCCGTCGGGCAGCGACTCCCAGACGGCGTCGTCGGGGTGCTGGTCCTGCGCCTTCTTGCCGATCTGCTCGGGTGCCAGGCCCGCGTCGTTCACCGCCCGCAGCATGTTCTCGACGACCGCGTGCGACTGCGCGACGACGCCCACCTTCCAGCCCTGCGCCGCGAGCGCCGCGACGACGTGACCGCCGGTGTACGTCTTGCCCGTCCCGGGCGGACCCTGGACGGCGAGGTAGGAGCCGTCGAGGTCGAGGACCGCGGCGATGATCGCCTCGGTGGTGCCCGTGACGTCGTCGGGCCGGGGTAGCGCAAGGGTGCGGGTGCGCGGGGGGATGCGGCGCAGCAGGTCGACCGCGGGCAGGTCCGGCAGCGCGGGGAGCCCGTCGGCCACGGCCTCGACGAGGACGCGGATGGCCGCCTCGATGCCCGTGGTCTGCGGCCCGGGGGTCGGCGCGAGGGCCATGGGCAGGCCCGGAGCGGGGACCTCACCCTTGCGCAGCCGCTCGACGATCCGCAGGACGTCGCGGGTGCCGGACGCCGAGTCGCTCGCGTGCTGCGTCGTCACGCCGAGGACCTCGACGCTCTGCGTCCACCCGCGATGCCCGGTGCTCGACGTCTGGGCGTAGGCCGGCGGTGGGTCGTAGAGGGCGTACGCCTTGCCGCCCACGCGCAGGTCGCTGCCCGGCTCCAGGTGTCCCGCAACCCGCAGGACGCGGCCGAACGTCTGCTTGCCGGGGCCGATGTTCCAGTCCTCGACCACCTCGGGTGACCCGTCGACCAGCAGCGTGCCGCGCGGGTCCAGCCACTCGGCGGGGTCGGACTGCAGCCGGTCGAAGTGCGCCCACCAGAACGGCTTGGCCTCCCGCGTGTGGTAGTCGACCGCGGCCGCGAGCAGCCGGACCGCCTGCTGGTCGCGTGGGTGCTCGAGCCGCTCGGCCTTCGCCAGCACGTCCGCGACCAGCGGGTCGACCGGCTCAGGCTCCCGCAGATCGGCCGCCACGGACCCCGTCGGCGCCGGTCCGTGGTCCAGCAGCCAGTCGCGCAGCCGCAGCGTCGAGACGCAGTCGTACCGGTTGTACCCGGCGATCTCGTCGAGCTTCTTGCGCCACTGCGTGTCGTTGCCGGCGTCGCGCAGGTCGCACGCCTCGGCGTACTCGGTGATGGAGTCGGTCGCGGTGGTCACGTCCCCCTCGCGGGTCTGATCACCCATGTACAGCGGCTCGAGCTTCTTCAGCGAGTACGAGGCGGCACCCACCCGCAGGCCGCGGCGCACGGTGGCGTACAGGTCGACCAGCACGCCGTCGCGCAGCAGCTGGTCCACCTGGTCCTCGCCGACGCCGTGCCGGCCGGCGAGCCGCAGCAGGGCCGTCCGCTCGTAGGGGGCGTAGTGGTAGACGTGCATGCCGGGGTGCGCGGCGCGGCGCTCGGCGACGTACGCGAGGAAGTCGACGAACGCCCGCTTCTCCTGCGCGCGGTCGTGCGCCCAGAACGGCCGGAACGCCTCGCCGGCCTCGACCACGCCGAACAGGTACTCCAGCCCCCAGTCGGCGGGCTCGTCGGCGGAGGCCGAGTCGTCGGTCCACAGCGGGTCGCCCTCGAAGTCGAAGAAGATGTCTCCCGGGTCGGGTGCGGGCAGGTCGGCGACTGCCGCCGGGTCGACCACCTCGAAGACCAGCGGCTCGGCCGACGTCTCCTGCCGGACCTGGAGCGCTGCCTGCCGACGCAGGTTGGCCAGCGTCGCACCGCCGATGCCCGGCACCGGGTCGGTCCCGGCCGCCAGCTGGTCGATGGTCCGGACCCCGGCCGCCGCGAGCCGAGCCCGCTGCGTCGAGCGCAGGCCCGCAACCAGCAGGACGTCCCGGTGCGCCGCGACCTGCGCCGCGCAGGCGTCGCACCGACCGCACGCGCGGTAGCGGGCGTCTCCCCACGTCACCGGGCGACCGCCCGCCCGGTGCTCGTCGAGCACCTGCTCCAGGCGCGCACGGCGCTCGCGGTAGAGCGGGAGCAGGTCGGCCAGCCGGTGGCTGGACCGCGACCGGTCGCCGAGGACCAGGTGGACCTCGTCGGTGACGGGGACCCCCGAACGGATCAGCTGGTCCGCGTACGCCGCCAGCTGCAGGAGGGCCGTGACCTTCACGCTGCGGGCCAGCTTGGTGTCCAGGACCGACCAGCGGCCGTCCTCGCGGACCAGGAAGTCGGCCCAGCCCGTGAACCGGCCGTCGAAGAACCCGGCCTGGTAGACGACGTCGGCGCCGGACGAGAGGGCCTCCAGCGTCGCCGCGTGCACGCGTTCCAGCGCGGCGCGCTCGCCGGCCTCGTCGTACCGGGGCCGGGCGATCATCACCACGGGGTGCGACGCGCGGTACGACCGCAGCACGCGGTCCTCGTGCGCCGAGCCCAGCGCGGAGACGCGTTCCAGCATCGCGTCGGCGGCGATCGGCACCGGCTCGCTCCAGCCGAGCCGGCCGTCGAGGTGGCTGAGGACGGCAAGCTCGCAGGCGGCGGCGTTGGCCAGGTCGCTCGGGCTGAGGACCAGGCCGCCGTCGTCGAGGAGGAACATGCGCTGAGGCTAGACGGCGTCTCCCACACCTCCCGGGCAGATCGCCCCGTACGGGGGTGTTCAGGACATCGCCGGGCCAGTAGATTCCGCGCAGCCCTGCGGGACCGCCGCGCGGCAGAGGCAAGGGGGCCGTCGTGCGCGCAGCGTTCCGGATCAGTGCCATCGCCGTCGTGACCGCGAGCGCGCTCGTCGTGCCGGCGGTGGCCGCGTCGGCCTGGACGTACCCGACGGGCCGCGCGCCGGTGGTGTCGGAGGCCGGGACGTCGGACCCCGCGACCACCTGCGCGGTCGGGGCCGAGCGTCCCTGGGTACGGAGCACCGCACCGACCCTGAGGGCCACGCTGAGCGACCCCGACGGGCAGGCGGTGCGCGCGACCTTCGCCGTCCTCGACTCCCGCGCCCGCGTGGTCTGGGCGCCGCCGGCGACCGCCGCGCAGGCGTCGGGCGCGCAGCACGCCGTCCAGGTCCCCGAGGGTCGCCTCCAGGACGGCGGCACGTACACCTGGCTCGTCACCGGCCGGGACGCGGGCGGACGCTGGGGTCTGCCGACCATCTGCCAGTTCGGCGTCGACGCCGCGGCTCCCGCGATCCCGGTCGTGACGCCGGTCGCCGGTGAGCCTGCCGTCTACGTGGAGGACGCCTCGTCCGGCGGCGTCGGCCAGCGAGGCTCCTTCGCCCTGAGCGACGAGGCGGCGGACGTCGTCGCGTACCGGTACTCGTTCGACAGCTCCGCGCTCGACCAGACCGTCGCCGCGAGCTCCCCGACGATCACGTACACACCCACCACCTCCGGCCCGCACACGCTGGAGGTGCAGGCCGTCGACCGGGCGGGCAACGTGAGCCCGTCGCGCCTGTACCGCTTCACGGTCACCCCGTCCGCCCCGACCGGCGGCGGCCGGTGGCTGCTGGACGAAGGCGCCGGCAGCACCGCGTCGAGCACCGGGAGCGCGGCGCCGCTGACCCTCACCCCGAGCACGACCTGGACGGCGGGCCCGCTCGCCGAGTTCGGCTCGAAGCCCGCCGACCGGGCACTGCTCCTGGACGACCCCGCCGACGGCGCGGCGGCCGCGGGTCCGGTCGTCGACACGTCGGTGAGCTTCACGGTCTCCGCGTTCGTCCGGCTCGACACGCTCGGCGCCCGAGGGACGGCGGTCAGCCAGGACGGTTCCCTGACCAGCGGCTTCGCGCTGGGCTACGACACGACTGGCTGCGCGGACGGGGCGCCCGCGTGCTGGACCTTCGGCATGGCCCGGGACGAGGTCGGTGCCGACGCGGCCGTGGTGCGGTCCGAGGCGCCGGCGAGCACGGGCTCCTGGGTGCAGCTCACGGGCGTGTACGACCGGGATCTGGGCACGGTCGACCTGTACGTCTGCGAGGTGGGCACCCCGGACGCGCCCGGCTCGAGGAACCCGGAGGGCAGCTCTCCGGTGGACTTCTCCGCCACCTGGTCCGCGACCGGCCCCTTCCGGCTCGGTCAGGGGTTCGACGGCGACGCGCCCTTCGGCGGCGCGGTCAGCTCCGTCGCGGTCACCGAGGGTGTTGCCGCCTCGCTGCCGTCGATCCGGCGGTCCTGCTCGGCGGGCGCCTGAGTCAGGCGGGAACCCGGACCCGTCCGGCGGAGCCGACCAGCGCGCGGGCGGGCAGCAGCCGGTCGATGCCGATGATGACCAGCCCGAGCACCCAGAACCCGGCGCCGTACAGCAGGACGTTCAGGCCCAGCCCGCCCCAGCCGAGCTCGCCGCGGTCGACGAAGCCGTACGGGTATGCCAGGTCGGGCCAGCCCAGCCCGCGGACGGTCACGAGCGCGACGTACGCGAGCAGGTAGCCGAGCCAGTACAGCGAGTGGCGCAGGCGCAGCCGGTGGTGGGCGTCGACGAGCAGGAAGTCGAGGAAGGCGGCGACCGGGTCGATCTGGTGCTCGATCTGGCCCGACGTGAGCCCGAACGCCACGCTGGGGGCATCCGCCCCCTCGGGTGCCAGCACGAAGGTCGCGACCAGGCCCGTGATCAGCAGGAACAGCGTGACGCCGCCCTTGAGCCAGCCGGGGGGCTGCGCCCGGTGCCGCAGCGACGCGATGCCGCCCCAGATCATCACCACGGCGAGCAGCAGGCCCGACTGGTTGGTGAAGTACAGCAACCCGTCCAGCTGCCCGCGCAGCCAGATCTCCTGCGTGCCGATGAGGGCGAGCGCGGCGACGGCGAACCGGAACAGCGCGACGACGACGTCCAAGACGGCCCCCTGACCGGTCGCGACGGGTGGTGACCACCGTGGCACGCGGGATCGGCGCTCAGAAAGGGCTGCTCGACGGGAAGGTTCCGGGCAGCCGTTCGGTTGCCTCGAAGAAGCAGCAGGACCCGCTGAGAGGAACCCCGTCATGTCCGTCGTCGTCACCGGTGCCAGCGGGCACCTCGGCCGTCTCGTCGTGCAGCACCTCCTCGCGGGCGGGATGCCCGCCGACCAGGTCGTCGCCGGAGGGCGGCGGACCGAGCGGCTCGAGGACCTCGGCACCCGCACGGCGACGGTGGACTACGACGACCCGGCGTCGCTGGAGACGGCGTTCGCCGGGGCCGAGACCGTCCTGCTCGTCTCGGGCAGCGAGGTCGGTCAGCGGGTCGCCCAGCACGGACGGGTCATCGACGCCGCGAAGGCCGCCGGGGTCCGCCGCGTCGTCTACACGAGCGCGCCGCACGCCGACACCACCGGCCTCGTCCTCGCACCGGAGCACAAGGCGACCGAGGAGCTCCTGCGCGCATCGGGTCTCGCGTGGACCGTCCTGCGCAACAACTGGTACACCGAAAACTACGTCGGCACGCTGCACCAGGCACGGAGCACCGGCGTGATCCTGACCAGCGCCGGCGACGGGCGCGTCGCCAGCGCGACCCGCGACGACTTCGCCGCGGGGGCTGCGGCGGTGCTGCTGGGCGGCGAGCACGACGGCCGCGTGTACGAGCTGTCCGGTGACGTCGCCTGGTCGTTCGACGACCTCGCCGAGGCGGCCTCGACGGTGCTCGGGGTGCCCGTCGTCGCCAAGCGGGTCTCCTCCGAGGAGCACCGCGCGATCCTGGTCGGCGCGGGTCTCGACGAGGGCACCGCCGGGTTCGTCGCGGCCCTCGACGCCGACATCGCCCGGGGCGACCTGGCCGACGCGACGTCGGACCTGCGCACCCTCATCGGCCGCCCGACGACGCCTCTGGTCGACGGCCTGCGCGCGGCGCTCGCGGAGTCCTGACCGCTCCGAGCGGTATCGAATCCAGCCGCTCCTGTGACTGGCGAGGCCGGCGTGACGGGTGAGTCGCCTCGAGCGCCCCACCAGTCACTCGGGCACGAGGAGCGGCTGGTTCCGACGGCGAGGCGATGTGCCGCCCCCGAGCAAGGAGAATGACCGCATGACCGCAACCGTTCAGGCCAAGGGTGTCGGGGCCGGCTTCGGCGATCGTGAGCTGTTCTCCGGTGTCGACCTCGTCGTCGCGCCCGGCGACGTCGTCGGCCTCGTCGGGCCCAACGGCGCCGGCAAGTCGACGCTCCTGCAGATCCTCGGCGGCCGCCGCCAGCCCGACACGGGCAGCGTCTCTGTGTCACCGGCGCACGCGCAGCTGGGCTACCTGGCGCAGGAGATCGAGCGCGTCGACGGCGAGTCCGTGCGGGCGCACCTGGAGCGCCGGACCGGCGTGGCCGACGCGCAGCGCGAGCTCGACCGGGCCGCCGACGCGTTCGGCGCCGGCGAGGAGGGAGCCGACGACGTCTACGCCGAGGCGCTCGAACGCTGGCTCGCGCTCGGTGGCGCCGACCTCGAGGCGCGGCTCGGCACGGTGGCCGACGACCTCGGGCTGACCGTCGACCTCGACCACCCGATGACCGCGCTGTCCGGCGGGCAGGCGGCGCGCGTGGGTCTGGCGGCGCTGCTCCTCTCGCGGTACGACCTGTACCTGCTGGACGAGCCGACCAACGACCTGGACGCGGCCGGCCTGGACCTGCTGGAGGATTTCGTCGTGCGGTCGGAGGCCGCCATCGTGGTCGTCAGCCACGACCGCGAGTTCCTGAGCCGCACGGTCACGGCCGTCGTCGAGATCGACCGCAGCCTGCAGCGCGTCTCCACCTACGGCGGCAGCTACGACTCGTACCTGGAGGAGCGCTCGATCGCCCGGCGCCGGGCGCGCGAGGCGTACGAGGGCTACGCGTCGCGGCTCGACGCCCTGAACGCCCGCGCCCGCATGCAGCGCGCGTGGATGGAGAAGGGTGTCCGCAACGCCCGCCGGAAGGCCTCCGACAACGACAAGTTCGTGAAGCACCACCGCGGCGAGACGTCCGAGAAGCAGGCCGCGAAGGCCCGGCAGACCGACAAGATGATCGCCCGCCTGGACGTGATCGAGGAGCCGCGCAAGGAGTGGCAGCTCCAGATGAGCATCGCCACGGCCGCTCGGTCGGGTGCGATCGTCGCGGTCGCGCGCAACGCGGTGCTGACCCGTGGCGAGTTCACGCTCGGGCCGGTCGACCTCCAGCTGGCCTGGAAGGACCGCGTCGCGGTCACCGGGCCCAACGGCGCCGGCAAGTCCACGCTGCTCGCCCTGCTGCTGGGCCGCCTGGAGCCGACGTCCGGCACGGTGGACCTCGGGTCCGGCGTGCTCGTCGGCGAGGTGGACCAGGCGCGGCGCGCGTTCGAGGGCGACGAGCCCCTGGTCGACGCGTTCTCCCGGGAGGTCCCCGACTGGCCGACCGCCGACGTCCGCACGCTGCTGGCCAAGTTCGGCCTCGGCGGGCACCACATCCACCGGCCGGCGTCCTCGCAGTCGCCCGGTGAGCGGACCCGCGCGGCCCTCGCGCTGCTGCAGGCCCGCGGCGTCAACCTGCTGGTCCTCGACGAGCCGACCAACCACCTGGACCTGCCGGCGATCGAGCAGCTGGAGTCCGCGCTGGACAGCTTCGAGGGGACGATCCTGCTGGTCACGCACGACCGCCGGATGCTGGACACCGTCCGGCTGACCCGCCGCTGGCACGTCGAGGACGGCCAGGTCACCGAGGTGACCGCGGACTGACGCCGAGGATCAGCCCTCGGGGGTGATCCCGCGGTGGCGCGCGACCATGGCGAACGCCAGGCGCAGCACGACCGTCAGCGCTCCGATGAGCATCACGAGCGCGCCGATCGAGGCCGCCGGCGTCAAGCCGGTCACCAGCCCGATCACCATCGCCAACGCGCCGGCCACGATCGCGGTTTTCTCGCCGTGGGTCATGTCTCGTCCCTCGCTCGGTCACGGCAGGGCGCCGCAACGGGGCGCTGAGGTTTTCACAGCCCGTTCGGAGAAGCAAAGAGCGGGCCCAGGCCGGCATCCCTCTGACGACGCCGAATCGGCGCGTGCGAGGACGTCGGCGTGCCCGGGCGCAACGATGTCCGCATGCCGTGGTTACGCTCGGTCGATTCGCCCGACGACGATGACGAGGACGGTTCATGAGCCAGCACGCACCCATCAGGTTCGGCGTGGTCGGCAGCGGCTGGCGGGCGGAGTTCTTCGTCCGCATGGCACGGCTGATGCCCGAGCGGTTCCAGTGCGTCGGCGTGGTGACGCGCGCGGCGGAGCGCGGTGCGCAGGTGGAGCGCGAGTGGGGCGTGCCGACGGTCCGCACCATCGAGGAGCTGGTCACCGCCGTCGGACCGACCACGGACCGCCCGGAGTTCGTCGTCGTCTCCGTCCCGTGGCCCGTGACGCCCGAGGCGACCGCAGAGCTGGTGGCGCTCGGCATCCCGGTGCTGGCCGAGACCCCGCCGGCGCCCGACGTGGATGGTCTGCGCGAGCTGTGGGCCGAGGTCGGCGCGACCGGGCTCGTGCAGGTGGCCGAGCACAGCCTGTCGATGCCGTCGCACGCGGCGCGGATCGCGGTGGTCGACCACGGCCTGATCGGGACGCCCACGAGCGTGCAGGTCTCCTCGACGCACCTGTACCACGCGGTGGGGCTCATGCGCCGGCTGCTCGGGGCCGGACGCGGTGACGTCGACGTGCGTGCCTCGGTGTTCACGGCCCCGCTCGTCGGCCCCCGCGGACGCGACGGCTGGACCGGCGCGACCGAGGCGGTGGACGCCTGGAACATCCTCGCGACGCTGGACTTCGGCCACGGCCGCAGCGCGCTCTACGACTTCACCGACAACCAGTGGCACAACCCGCTGCGCACCAACCGCATCGTCATCCGTGGCTCGCACGGCGAGATCGTCGACGACACGGTGACGCGCTGGGTGGACGAGCGCACGGTCCTCAGCTCGCCGATCGTGCGTCGGGTCAGCGGGATCGAGCAGAACCTGGACGGGTTCGACCTGGAGCACCTGAGCCACGACGGACGGGTCGTGTACCGGAACCGGTTCGAGGGGGCGCGGCTGGCCGACGACGACATCGCCGTCGCGTCGTTGATCGACGCCATGGGCTCCTGGGTGCGCGGCGACGGCCCGCCGCCGTACCCGCTCGCGGACGGCTGCCAGGACCACCTGCTGGGCCTCGCGATCGAGGAGGCGGGCCGCACCGGCGCGACGGTCCGCGCGGCACGGGAGGCCTGGGCGGACGCGTAGCGGATGCGGACTGGCGTCACCGGTGTAACGGTCTGTCCGTGACCCGTTTCGGCTACACCCTCATGACCGAGCAGTCCGGACCGAAGGACCTGGTCCGGTACGCGATCGCCGCCGAGCGCCTCGGGTTCGACTTCGAGGTGTCCAGCGACCACTACTTCCCCTGGCTCGACGCCCAGGGTCATGCGCCGCACGCGTGGACGCTGCTGGGTGCCGTCGCCCAGGCGACCGAGCGCGTGGAGCTCATGACCTACGTGACCTGCCCGACCATCCGGTACCACCCAGCCGTCGTCGCGCAGAAGGCCGCGACGCTCGGGGTGCTCTCCGACGGTCGGTTCCAGCTCAACGTCGGCGCGGGGGAGAACCTCAACGAGCACGTCGTCGGTGAGCGCTGGCCCGCGGTCGCGGAGCGTCACGACATGCTCGAGGAGGCCGTCGAGATCATCCGCGAGCTGCTCACCGGCGACCGCGTGAACTACACGGGCGACTTCTTCCAGGTGGACTCCGCCAAGGTGTGGGACCTGCCCGACGAGCCGATCCAGATCGGTGCGGCGATCTCCGGCCCGGCCTCGATCCAGCGGTTCTCCCAGCTGGTGGACCACCTGGTGGCCGTCGAGCCCGACGCCGACGCGATCCAGGCCTGGGACGACGCGCGCGGCCACGCGCTGCCGGTGTCGCGCAAGATCGGCCAGATCCCGATCAGCTGGGACCCCGACGAGGACGCCGCGATCGCCCGGGCGCACGAGCAGTTCCGCTGGTTCGCGGGCGGCTGGAAGGTCAACGCCGACCTGCCGACGACGGAGGCGTTCGAGGCCGCGAGCCAGTTCGTGCGACCCGAGGACGTCGCCGACCAGATCCCCTGCGGGCCGGACCTGGACGCCGTCGTCGAGGCGGTCTCCGCGTACTGGGAGGCGGGGTTCACCGACATCGCGCTCGTGCAGGTCGGCGACGAGCGCCAGGAGGAGTTCCTGTCGACGGCCGCCGGTCCGCTGCTCGAGAAGCTCCGCGCCGCAGCACCCAGCGACTGAGAGGACCGCACATGGCTGTCACCGCATTCGGCGACCTCCCGCTCGCCGACCGCGACCGCGAGTGGGACGGCGCCGCCGCCGAGAAGCGCGTCCGCGCCTGGGCCGGGGCGCAGGACGAGCCGAACGAGAAGTACCGGGACGCGCACGTCTGGTACGACGCCGACTCGAAGGACAACTTCACCGCGTACAAGCTGCTCATCGCCGATGTCGTCGACGGGAAGCTGACGGCGGTCCCGCGCGGGGTCTTCGCTGCCGCCGCCGTGATGCAGGGCTCGCGCGGCGGGGTCGACGTCCCGGACAAGGACCGGATGCGCATCAAGAGCCACCTGGCGAAGTACTACACGAAGCTCGACGACACCCCTCCCTGGGAGGACTGAGCCGCGGTAGGGCGCAGGGCGCGACAACGCGAAGACATCGTCCTGCCGGGCAGGACCAAGTCTTCGCGTTGAGCCGCAGAAGCCGGGGATCAGTCCCGGACCACGCCCGCGTCGACCGCCAGCAGGGCTGCCTGCAGGCGCGAGTCGCAGCCGAGCTTGGCGAGCACGCGCGTGACGTGCGTCTTCGTCGTGGCCTCCGTGATGTCCAGCGCCCGGCCGATCTCGGCGTTCGACATCCCGGCGCCCAGGCAGGCGAGCACGTCGCGCTCGCGGGGGGTGAGCTCGTCGAGCCCGGCCGTGGGCGCGCGTGGCCTCACCTGCGCGGCGACGAGGTCGGCGAGCAGGCGGCGGGTCACCTCGGGGGCCAGCACGCCGTCCCCGGCGGCGACGCGCCGGACGGCGTCGACCAGCTCGGCGGCCCCGACGGTCTTGAGCAGGAACCCGACGGCGCCGGCCGCCAGCACGCCACGCACGTACTCGTCGAGGTCGAAGGTGGTCAGGGCGAGCACGTCGGCGAGGCCCTCGGAGACGATCGCCCGGGTGGCCTCGATGCCGTCCATGCCGGGCATCCGGATGTCCATGAGCACCACGTCGGGCCGCAGCGCGCGGGCGTTCGCCACGGCCACGGCGCCGTCGGACGCCTCGCCCACCACGGTGATCCCGTCGGCGCTCTCGAGCATGAGCCGCAGGCCCGCCCGGATGGCGCCGTGGTCGTCGGCCAGCAGGACTCGCACGTCGGTCACGAGACCACCTTCGGCAACGTGGCCCGCACGACCCACCGGCCGTCCGACGGTCCGGCGGCGAGCGTCCCGCCCAGCGCCTCGGCACGCTCCCGCATGACGAGCAGGCCGGTGGCGGCGCTCAGCGGAGGGGTGGCACGGGACGGCTTCAGGGCGTTGGTCACGACGACCTCCACACGCTCCTGCCCGCCCACGGCGATCTCCACCGGGGCTCCCGGGGCGTGCCGGGCGGCGTTGGTCAGCGACTCCTGCACGATCCGGAAGGCGGCGTGGTCGGTCGCGGCCGGCAGGGGGGTCGGGGCGGTGCCGACCACCGCGACCTCCTGCCCGGTGGACCGCGCGGCGGCGACCAGGGCGTCGAGGCGGGCCAGGCCGGCGGGCGCCGTGACGGGGTCGGGCCGGCCGCGCAGCACCAGGATCATCGAGCGCATCTCCGACAGCGCGTCCAGCGCACCTGCGCGGACGGTGCGCAGGGTGGCCCGGTCGCGTTCGGTGTCGGCCGGCGCGGACAGGGTGGCCGCGGTGTGGATCGCGACCGCCGACAGGTGCCCCGCGACGACGTCGTGCAGGTCCCGTGCCATCCGCGCCCGCTCCTCGCGGATCGCCGACTCCAGATCGAGCTCGGCGATGCGGATCGCGTCGGCGGCCACCTCGCGAGCCAGGTCGGCACGCTCCCGCTCCAGGTCGGCGCGCCGGCTCTCGAGCTCCGCCAGCTCGGTGCGCTGCCGCACGTCCGAGGCCCACCACAGGGGCGTGCCGTACAGCGCGACCGCCTGCAGGAACAGCACCACGGCATCCCGGAGCGCGCCCCCGGCCACGACGAGGGCGACCGGCCCACCGACGCTGACGATCGCCACCACCCAGATGATCCGGCGCCGCACGACCGGGCCGGTGACCAGAGCAGCGGTGTACAGGGCGTCGAACAGCACGACGAAGATCGCGATGCCGCCGCCGAGGTACCCGTCGACCGCGGAGAGCACCGCCACGACGACCACGGTCAGCACGGGGTGCTTCCGCTTGGCCAGGAGCATCGACGCCGACGCCACCAGGATCAGCAGGTGCCACCAGACGGCGTAGCGGTCGATCGCGGTTCCGGTGAGGGTCGCGGGCGGGTTACCGGACAGGCCCAGCATCGCCAGGACGACGCCGAGCAGGACCAGCGAGGCGGCGACCACGCGGTCGTCCTGCATCGCGGCGCGCAGTCGTCCCATCCCGTCATCCCAGCACACCGTCGAGGCGCCGAGGTCGTCCGAAGGAGGTACGCGCTGGTGCGGCCAACGCCCGACGTGCCCGTGCGCGGACGCACCGAGGCTGGACGCATGATCGACGCCATCACGCAGAACCCCGTCGCCGCCCTGGTCGTCGCGTGCGAGGTCGCCTTCTGGGTGTTCCTCGCCGCCGCCGTCGTCGCGCGGTACGCCCTTCACCTGCGCCGGACCTCCACGGTCCTCCTGCTGTGCGAGCCGCTGCTGGAGGTCATCCTGCTCGTCGCCACCGTCGGGGACCTGCTGCGTGGTGCCGAGCCCACGTGGACGCACGGCCTGGCGGCCCTGTACCTGGGCTTCACGGTCGGCTTCGGCAAGCTCACCGTGCACACGGTCGACGCCTGGGTCGCCCACCGCTTCGCGGGCGGGCCGGCGCCGGAGCCGCGCCCGCGCACGGGTGCCGCGTCGCGCAGCTACGAGTGGCGGCTGTGGGGCCGGGTGGTTGTCGCGTGGGGGGTGGCCTGCGGCGTGCTGGCCGTGCTCATGCTCATCGCGACGGAGCCGGAGCAGCGCGAGGTCCTGCTGGGGTGGGCTGGCCGCGCGTCGATCGTGCTCGTGGGCTGGCTCGTGTCCGGGCCCCTCTGGCAGGAGATCTCGTCACGAGGACGCGCCGAGAGCGTCAGCTCTCGCTGACCCGGCGGACCTCGTCGACGTCCGCGTGGCGCATCTCGAACCAGACCGCCTTGGCCGCCTCGCCCTCCTCCTCGCACGTGCCCCAGCTGCTGGCCAGACGGTCGATGAACATCACGCCGCGACCGCCGAGGGCGGTGGCCGGGGGGTCGCGCACCACAGGCACCTCACGGGCGCCGTCGGTGACCTCGACGCGAGTCCGCTCGTCGTCGACGTGCACGCGCAGCACCACGGGCGGGTCGGCGTGCGCGACGGCGTTGGTCACGAGCTCGCTCACCAGCAGGACCAGCAGGTCGAGGTGGCCGTCGTCGACTCCCGCCTCGGCGAGGCGGTCGCGGGCCCAGTGGCGCGCAGGCGCTATCGCGGAGAGTGCGGGCGATACGGCCGTCTCGGCATACATCGGTGGCCTTCCGGTGGGCGAAGCGGGAACGACGAAGACCTGGGGCTTCCCTCGGCGTCAGCCACGGTTCTGCACAACGGGCGATTCGGCAACCTGAACACGCGTCTTGGGCACAAGTTCGTGCTGAGCGGCTGGGACGATGGGGGCGTGCAGACCACACCGAGCGCGCGCCACACCCCGTCGCGGAGCCAGGTCCGTCGGTGGCGGCAGTACCTCGCCGACGAGCGGGCCGAGGGTGACGTCTACCGCGACATCGCGTCCCGGCGCACCGGGGAGGAGCGCGAGATCCTGCTCGCGCTCGCCGAGGCCGAGCGCCGGCACGAGCAGCACTGGCTGGACCTGCTGGGCGACGATGTCGGCCGGCCGCGCAGCGGAGACCTGCGGACCCGCCTCCTGGGCGCGCTCGCCCGACGGTTCGGGTCGGTCTTCGTCCTCGCCCTGGCGCAGCGCGCGGAGGCGCGGTCCGGGTACGACGACGACGCCGATGCGACGGCGTCGATGGCGGCCGACGAGGCCATCCACGAGGAGGTCGTCCGCGGCCTGGCCACCCGGGGGCGCAACCGGATCTCGGGGACGTTCCGCGCCGCCGTGTTCGGTGCCAACGACGGGCTGGTCAGCAACCTCGCGCTGGTCCTCGGCATCGGGGCGAGCGGCGCGTCCAACGCCACCGTGCTGCTCACCGGGCTGGCCGGGCTGCTGGCAGGCGCGCTGTCGATGGGTGCCGGGGAGTACGTGTCGGTGCGCTCGCAGCGCGAGCTGCTCGAGGCGTCCCGGCCCGGTCCGGCCGCCCGGGCGGCCCTGCCGTACCTGGACGTGGACGCCAACGAGCTGGCCCTCGTCTACCGGGCGCGCGGCATGGATGCCCGGGCGGCGCAGGCCCACGCCGACGAGGTGCTCGGCTCGCTGGGCGACCCCGACGCCGTGCACGAGGCGGAGGCCGTCGACGAGCACGAGTCCGTCGGTACCGCGTTCGGCGCGGCGGCCGCCAGCTTCTGCTTCTTCGCGTCCGGTGCGGCGATCCCCGTCCTGCCGTACCTGCTCGGTGCCGAGGGCCTGACGGCCGTGGCGTGGGCGTCGGGGTTGGTGGGCCTCGCGCTGCTGGCCACGGGGGCGACGGTCGGGGTGCTGTCGGGCGGGTCGCCGGCCAAGCGTGCCCTGCGTCAGCTGGCCATCGGCTACGGCGCCGCCGGTGCCACCTACCTGCTCGGCCTCGCCTTCGGGGCGACCGTGTGACGTTCGTCATTCAAGACGAGCATTGCCAACCCTTACTTAGTAGAGGCTAACCTCACCAGTGTGACCTCCTGCGAGCGCGACGCCCTGCGCGGCGACGACCTCACCCTCGGCTACCACGGCACCGTCGTCGTGACGTCGGCGGGCCTGCGGCTGCAACCGGGCCAGGTCACCGCGCTCATCGGCCCCAACGGGTCCGGCAAGTCGACCCTGCTGCGTGCGCTCGCCCGGCTGCACACCCCCACGTCGGGGTACGTCAGCCTGCCCGACGTCCCGGACGTCCACACCCTGTCCGCCAAGGACTTCGCCTGCCGGGTGACGCTGCTGTCGCAGTCGCGGCCGACCCCGTCGGGCGTCAGCGTGCGGGACGTCGTCGGCTACGGCCGGCACCCGTACCGCGGCCGGTGGCGGCAGAACGACGCCGACGGTCCGCGCGCGATCGCCTGGGCCATGCGGGTCACCGGCGTCGAGACGATGGCCGAGCGCGGGGTCGACGAGCTGTCCGGCGGCGAGCTGCAGCGCGTCTGGCTCGCCACGTGCCTCGCCCAGGACACCCGGGTGCTCCTGCTCGACGAGCCCACCACCTACCTCGACCTGCGCTACCAGGTGGAGATCCTCGACCTGGTGCGCGACCTGGCCGACGACCACGGCGTGGCCGTCGGCGTCGTGCTGCACGACCTCGACCAGGCCGCCTCCGTCGCCGACCACGTGGTGCTGCTGCGCCGCGGCGAGGTGGTCGGGTCCGGCACGCCGCACGAGGTGCTCACCGCCGAGGCGCTCTCGCAGACCTACGGCATCCGGATCGACGTGCAGCACGACGAGGCCACCGGTCGTGTGCACACCCGCCCCGTCGGCAAGCACACGCACCGCGCCCACCTGACCACCGTCTAGACCCCACGCTCACCGACCTCTGAGGACACCCCTGTGCGCAAGACAGCCCTTCCCGCCCTCCTGGCCGCAGCCGCGCTGCTGCTGACGGCCTGCGGCACCACCGAGGACGCCGCCGAGGCGGCCCCCGCGGACACCGCAGCCGCCGGCGGGCCGATCACGATCACGGACGACCGCGGCACCGTCGAGCTCGACGCACCCGCCACCAAGGTCGTCTCCCTGGAGTGGGGCCTGACGGAGAACCTGCTCACGCTCGGGATCACCCCGGTCGGGGCCGCCGACGTCAAGGGCTACAACACGTGGGACACGTCCGTGCCGCTCGACGAGTCGACGCCCGACGTCGGCTTCCGCGGCGAGCCGTCGCTGGACGCCATCTCCGCCCTCGAGCCGGACCTCGTGGTCACCACCACTGACCTGCCGGCCGAGGTCATCGAGCAGATCGAGGCCGAGTACCCGGTCATCGCACTGCGCGGCTCGGACGCGTCCGACCCGATCGGCAAGATGCGCAGCACGATCGAGATCCTGGGCGAGGCCACCGGCACGTCCGACGCCGCGCAGGCCGCGCTCGACGAGTTCGACGCCAAGGTCGAGGACGCCAAGGGACAGCTGGACGAGGCCGGCGTCGCCGGTGCCTCCTTCACGATGGCCGACGGCTGGCTCTCGGACGGCGCCGTGTCCATCCGCATGTACACGCCCGGCTCCTTCCTCGGCGCCGTCGCCGACGAGATCGGCCTGACGAACGCGTGGACCGGCGAGGGCGACCCCGACTACGGCCTGGCCCAGACCGACGTCGAGGGCTTGACCGAGCTCGGCGACGTCCACTTCCTCTACGTGGGCAACGACACCGAGGGTGGCGACCCGTTCAAGGACGGCCTGACCGGCAACGCGATCTGGGAGCAGCTGCCGTTCGTCGTCGCGGGCAAGACCACGCGCCTGCCCGACGGCATCTGGATGTTCGGCGGCCCGGAGTCGGCGGCCGTGTTCATCGACGCCACCGTCGCCGCCCTGACGGCCTGACGGTCGAGCCGGCGGGGAGCGCGCACGCATGAGTGTGGTCGCAGAGGCGGGGTCCGCAGCGCTCGGCGCAGCGGACCCCGCCGCCCCGCCGGAGCGGGGGCGCAGCGCGCGGCCCGGCCGGATCGTGGCGGTGTTCCTCGCCGCGATCGTCGGCGTGGCCGTGCTCGCGGTCGTCGACCTGACGCTCGGCACCTCGCACGTCGGCGTACGGGACCTGCTCGGCCTGCTCACCGGGTCGGGGGACGACGAGGCGCTGGCCGTGCTCGTCGCCTCGCGCGCCCCGCGGGTGCTGGCCGCACTGGTGGTCGGTGCGGCCCTGGGGCTGTCCGGCAGCGCCCTGCAGTCGGTCGCGCGCAACCCCCTGGCCTCGCCCGACACGCTCGCGGTCAACGCGGGCGCGTACTTCACCGTCGTGCTCGCGGCGGTCACCGGGCTCGCCCTGCCGTTCGCGGTCAACGGCGTGCTCGCGTTCGTCGGCGGCCTCGCGGCCGCGTCGCTCGTGCTCGCCATCGCCCGCGGCGGTGCGGAGGGGCCCACCCGGCTGGTCCTCGCGGGCTCGGCCACGATGCTCGCCCTGTCGTCGCTCACGATCCTGCTGATGCTGCTGTTCGAGCAGGAGACGATGGGGATGTTCGCGTGGGGCGAGGGCTCGATCGTGCAGTCGGGCACCGCCAAGGTGGCCCAGGCGGCGCCGGTGCTGCTGCTCGCCGGGGCCGCGCTCGTGATCTGGTCGCGCCGGCTCGACGTGCTCGCGCTCGGCGACGACACGGCGTCCGTGCTCGGCCTGGACGTCAAGCGCACGCGCATCGTCACGGTCCTGCTGGCCGTGCTGCTCGCCGCGCTCGCGGTCACCGTCGCGGGGCCGATCGGGTTCGTCGGGCTCACCGCGCCGGTCATCGCGCGACTGGTCGCGGGACGCGTCCCGGGCCTCTCGCGGCACCGGCTGCTGCTTCCGCTGGCCGCGCTGGCCGGCTGCGTCGTCGTGCTCGCCGCCGACGTCCTGCTGCGGCTGGCCGTGCCCGGGGTCGCCGGTGTCGCGATCCCCACCGGCATCGTCACCACCTTGTTCGGCGCCTCGGTGATGGTCTGGCTGGCCCGGCGGCTGCGGGACTCGGGCCCCGCGCGCAGCACCGCGTCCGTCGGTGCCCACCCGGCGACGCGGAGCCGGACGGCGCTGGTCATCGGCGTGCTCGTCGCGGCCGTCGTCGCCGCGCTCGTCGCCGGCTTCCTGCTGGGCGACCGCCTGCTGCTCCTCGGCGACGTGACCAACTGGTTCGCCGGGGCGAGCGGGCGCCAGGTGACGTTCGTGCTGGACCAGCGCACGCCGCGGGTGCTCGCCGCGGTGCTCGCCGGTGCCGCGCTGGGCCTGGCGGGCACCACGGTGCAGGCCGTCGCGCGCAACCCCCTCGCCGAGCCCAGCCTGCTCGGCATCACCGGTGGGGCCGGGGTCGGTGCCGTGCTGGCGATCGCGCTGTTCCCCGGTACCGGCTTCTGGGTCGTGTCGCTCGGCGCGGCCGTCGGCGCCCTGAGCACGTTCGCGCTCGTCTACACGCTGGCCAACCGCCGCGGTCTGAGCTCGGACCGGCTGGTCCTGGTCGGCATCGGCGTCTCGGCCGTCGCGACGTCGCTCATCACCCTGCTCGTCCTGCTGACCAACCCCTGGAACACCACGATGGCGCTCACGTGGCTGTCGGGCTCGACGTACGGGCGCACGGCCACGCAGGTGTGGCCGGTGGTGATCGCGCTGCTCGTGCTGGTCCCGCTGCTGGTCCGCTGGCGCCGCGACCTGGACGTGCTGGCCGTGGACGACGACGTGGCCCGCGTGCTCGGCGTCCAGCTGGAGCGCACCCGGCTGGGGCTGCTGGTCGCGACCGCCCTGCTGACGGCGGCGGCGGTCTCGGCGATCGGCGTCGTCGGGTTCGTGGGCCTCGTCGCGCCGCACCTGGCCCGCTCGCTCGTCGGCTCGTCCCACACGCGGGTCATCCCCGTGGCGGCGCTGCTGGGCGCGCTGCTGGTCAGCGTCGCGGACACCCTGGGGCGCTCCGTCATCGCGCCGGCACAGATCCCCGCGGGCCTGCTGACCGCCATGATCGGCGCCCCGTACTTCATCTACCTGTTGTGGCGGACGCGAAGGAGCGCACTGTGACGAACACCGTGGTGAGGGTTGCCTCACCTTCCTCTACTGTGGGCGACGTGACAGTCACCGTGGAGGCCCCGGCAACGCCCTTCCGCATGTTCGCGGTGCAGGTCGCCGCCGTGCAGACCGTGTGCCCGAGCGTGCTGCGCGTGACGTTCACGGGCGACGACCTGGACCGCTTCGCGGACAACGGGTTCGACCAGCGGATCAAGTTCTTCCTCCCCCTGGCGCACGCGTCCTACGACGAGCTGCTCAGCCTCCAGGGCAGCGACGACTGGTACGGCCGCTGGCGCTCGATGCCCGACGACCGGCGCCACCCGATCCGCACCTACACGGCCCGCGGTGTGCGCCAGGAGCGCCGCGAGGTCGACGTCGACATCGTGCTGCACGGCGACCTCGGGCCCGCGTCGCGCTGGGCCCTGAACGCGGTGCCCGGCGACGACCTGGTGATCCTCGGTCCCAATGCCGATGCGACCGGCCCGCACGGCGGGGTCGACTTCATCCCGCCGGCCCACGCGGATCGTCTGCTCATCGCCGGCGACGAGACGGCGCTGCCGGCCATCGCGGGGATCCTCGAGCGGCTGCCCGCCGACGCGCGCGGCGAGGCCCTGATCGAGATGCCGCTGTCGGGCGACCGCCTGTCGCTGGTCGCCCCCGCCGGGGTGACCGTGCGCTGGTACGGCCGCGACGGCCGCGCCCACGGCGAGCTGCTCGTCCCCGCGGTCCAGGCCGCGTGCGCGCGCCTGCTGCCGGGTCAGGCACCGACCCCCGACGTCGTCCTGGAGGACGTCGACGTGGACGCGGGGATGCTGTGGGAGGTCCCGGTCGACGCCGAGGGCCACGCGCTGCGTTCCGACGCCGCGCTGTACGCCTGGCTGGCCGGCGAGGCGGCGGTCATCAAGAGCCTGCGGCGCCACCTGGTCACCGAGTGCGGCGTGGACCGCAAGGCCGTCGCGTTCATGGGGTACTGGCGCGCGGGGCGCTCCGAGGGGAACTGACGCCATCGGTATCCCTCCCGTTCGCTTTCGGAGAACGCGGGTGATCGCCCCTCGATTCATCCCATGACTGCTCGATATCCTTGCCTCCAAGCAAAACCGCGAAGGAGGCGCGATGGTCAGTAGCAAGGCGTGGGAGGGCTTCGTCACCGGACCCTGGTGCGACGGGATCGACGTCCGAGACTTCATCCAGCGGAACTACACGCCGTACACCGGCGACGCCGACTTCCTCGCGGGACCGACCGCGCGGACCACCGGCATCTGGGCGAGGCTCAGCGAGATGTTCCCCGCCGAGCGCGCCAAGGGCGTGTACGACATCGACAACAGGACCCCGTCGACGATCGTGTCGCACCCGGCCGGCTACATCGACAAGGACCAGGAGCTCATCGTCGGCCTGCAGACCGACGCCCCGCTCAAGCGCGCCATGATCCCCAACGGCGGCTGGCGGATGGTCGAGAAGAGCCTCCAGACCTACGGCTACGACGTCGACCCCGACGTCGCCAAGATCTTCACCACGTACCGCAAGACGCACAACCAGGGCGTCTTCGACGTGTACCCGCCGAACGTCCGCGCGGCCCGCTCGTCGCACCTGATCACGGGTCTGCCCGACGCGTACGGCCGCGGCCGGATCATCGGCGACTACCGCCGGGTGCCGCTGTACGGCGTCGACGCCCTGATCGACGCCAAGCGCCTGGAGCGGCACGAGCTCGACATGGAGCGCTCGACCGAGGACGTCATCCGCGACCGTGAGGAGAACGCGGAGCAGATCCGCGCCCTCACCGAGCTCAAGCAGATGGCCGCGTCCTACGGCTACGACATCTCCCGGCCCGCCGAGACCGCCCGCGAGGCCGTCCAGTGGCTGTACTTCGCCTACCTCGGTGCGGTCAAGGAGCAGAACGGCGCCGCGATGTCGCTGGGGCGGACCTCGACGTTCCTCGACATCTACCTGCAGCGCGACCTCGCCTCCGGTGCGATCACCGAGGAGTTCGCCCAGGAGCTCGTCGACGACTTCGTCATCAAGCTGCGCATCGTGCGGTTCCTGCGCACGCCCGAGTACGACGAGCTGTTCTCCGGCGACCCGACCTGGGTCACGGAGACGATCGGTGGCGTGGGCGAGGACGGTCGGCCGCTGGTCACCAGGACCTCGTTCCGGTTCCTGCAGACCCTGTACAACGTGGGCCCGGCCCCCGAGCCGAACCTGACGGTGCTGTGGAGCACGCGCCTGCCCGAGGGCTTCAAGAAGTTCTGCGCGCGGGTGTCCATCGACACCTCGGCGATCCAGTACGAGTCCGACGACCTGATCCGTGAGTCCTGGGGCGACGACGCGGCGATCGCGTGCTGCGTGTCCCCGATGCGGGTGGGCAAGCAGATGCAGTTCTTCGGTGCGCGCGTGAACATCGCCAAGGCCCTGCTGTACGCGATCAACGGCGGGCGCGACGAGATCACCGGCAAGCAGGTCGCCCCGGTCAGCGCCCCGGCCACCGGCGACGTCCTCGACTACGCCGACGTGTCGGCGAAGTACGACACGCTGCTCGACTGGCTGGCCCAGACCTACGTCGACGCGCTCAACTGCGTGCACTACATGCACGACAAGTACGCGTACGAGCGGCTCGAGATGGCCCTGCACGACCGCGACATCCTGCGGACCATGGCGTGCGGGATCGCCGGGCTGTCGGTCGTGGCGGACTCGCTCTCCGCGATCAAGTACGCGACCGTGCGGCCCGTCCGCGACGAGACCGGCCTGGTCGTCGACTACGTCACCGAGGGCGACTTCCCGACGTACGGCAACGACGACGACCGTGCCGACGACATCGCCGTGGAGATCGTCCGGTCGTTCATGGAGAAGGTCCGGGCGCAGAAGACCTACCGCGACGCCCTGCACACGCAGTCCGTGCTGACCATCACGTCGAACGTCGTCTACGGCAAGGCCACCGGCAACACCCCGGACGGCCGCCGCGCGGGCGAGCCGTTCGCGCCGGGCGCCAACCCGATGAACGGGCGGGACACCCACGGCATGCTCGCCTCGGCCCTGTCCGTGGCCAAGCTGCCGTACTCCGAGGCGCAGGACGGCATCTCGCTCACCTCCACGGTGGTGCCCTCAGGGCTCGGCCGCACGCGTGAGGAGCAGGTCGCGAACCTGGTGGGCCTCCTGGACGCCTACAACGTGTCCTCCGGGTACCACCTGAACGTCAACGTGCTGAACCGGGACACCCTCGAGGACGCCATGGAGCACCCCGAGAAGTACCCGCAGCTCACCATCCGCGTGTCGGGCTACGCCGTGAACTTCGTGCGGCTCACCCGTGAGCAGCAGCTCGACGTGCTGTCCCGCACGTTCCACGCCGGAGTGTGAGCCGATGACCAGCACGCTGACGGCGACCGCCGAGGGAGCCCCGGTGGTGGAGCTCGACCGGCCGCTGGTCGGCGGGTCCCACCACCGGTCGTCGGCAGGCACGGCAGGCCTGGACGCCAGCGACGCCGAGCGCAGCGAGAAGCTCGCCGCGATGCGGGCCGGCGAGCTCGGGTCGGTGCACTCCTGGGAGCTCGTCACCGCGGTGGACGGCCCCGGGACCCGGCTCACGGCGTTCCTGGCGGGCTGCCCGCTGCGCTGCCTGTACTGCCACAACCCCGACACCATGGAGATGCGCCGCGGCGAGCCCGTGTCGGCCGACGAGCTCCTGCGCCGCGTCGCGCGGTACCGGCGCATCTTCGAGGCGACCGGCGGCGGGCTGACCCTCTCCGGCGGAGAGCCGCTCATGCAGCCGGCGTTCGTCGCCCGCGTGCTGCGCGGGGCCAAGGAGCTCGGCGTCCACACCGCGATCGACACGTCCGGCTACCTCGGCGCGCACTGCTCGGACGAGATGCTGGCGGACATCGACCTGGTGCTGCTCGACGTGAAGTCGGGCCTGCCCGAGACGTACCGGAGAACGACCGGCCGCGACCTGCAGCCGACGCTCGACTTCGGGCGCCGGCTCGCGGCGAGCGGCACCGAGATCTGGGTGCGGTTCGTGCTGGTGCCCGGGCTGACCGACGCCCCGGAGAACGTCGACGCCGTCGCGGACTACGTGGCGACGCTGCCGACGGTCAGCCGGGTCGAGGTGCTCCCGTTCCACCAGATGGGTCGCGACAAGTGGACGACGCTCGGGCTGCGGTACGAGCTCGAGGACACCCAGCCGCCGACTCCGGAGCTCGTCGCCCGCGTGCGCCAGCAGTTCCGCGACCGCGGGCTCACGGTGCACTGAGGGGGCACGCCTACCAGGCCAGTGCGCGCAGGCCCCAGCTGAGGTCCCAGGACTGGCCGGCGGCGAGCCAGCGCAGGCCGCGACCGGAGTTGAGGGCATCGGGTGCCGCCGTCATCGGCTCGACCGCGATGGCCGTCGTGCGCTGCCCCTGCTGCGGGAACCTGTCCGTGACGTAGACCTGCACGTGGCCGAACGACCGGTCCGTCCACACCTCGACCGCGCGACCGTCGGGCGCGGCCAGGTAGTGCCGGTGCTCGCCGTCCTGCGCGGTGAGGTCGTGGTAGCAGGTGTTGAGGTCCGACCCGGCGACGAGGCGACCGTCGCGCAGGTCCACGCTCGCGTCGACGGGCTCGTCGCGCACCGGGATCAGGGCGGCGTCGACCGGTAGGTGGCGGTCGGCCAGGACGGCGAGCCGCAGCTCGTCGGCGGGCACGGTGCCCACGCGGACGTACGGGTGCGCGCCCAGCGCGACCGGCGCCGGCGCCGGGGAGAGGTTGCAGATCGTGTGGTCGACGCGCACGCCCGCCTCCTGGGCGGTGTAGGTCGTCGACAGGGCGACCTCGAACGGGTAGCCCGGCCGTGGCTCGACGACGGTCGCGACGGTGACGTTGCGTGCGCTCCTCGAGGTGACCTGGAACGTCGCCTCCCGCACGAACCCGTGGTTGGCGTTGCCGAGCTCGGGTTCGTCGACCTCGAGCTGGTGCTCGATGCCGTCGTGCGCCCAGTGGCCGCCGCGCACGCGGTTGGGCCAGGGGAACAGCAGCGAGCCGGCGCAGTACGGCACGGGTCCGTCGGCGTCGTAGGTGTGCACGAGCGGCTCGCCGTCGACCTCGAGGCTGTGCAGGCCGCCGCCGCGCAGGTCGACCGTGGCGTGGCTCCGGCCATCCGGAGAGGCCAGGTGGACCAGGTGTGCGGTCTGCCTGACCTCCCGGGTGCGGGTCACTTGGGCAGCCCGACCCGTCGCTCGCCGTTGCGCACCTGCTGGATGACGACGGCCGCGACGAGCAGCGTGCCCTGCGCGACGTTCTGCCAGAACGGGTTGACGCCGAGCAGGGACATGCCGTTGAGCAGGATGCCCAGCAGGATCACCGCGAGGATCGTGCCGCCGATCGAGCCCTTGCCGCCGCGCAGCGCGACGCCACCGAGCGCCGCGGCGGTGATCGACTGGAACTCGAGGCCCTCGGAGCCGGAGACCGGCTGGCCGGACCCGGTGCGGGCGGTGATCAGGATGCCCGCGAGGGCGGCGATCGTGCCGGACAGGACGAAGACGCCGAGGATGTACCGGTTGATGTTGACGCCGGACAGCCGCGCCGCGGTGTCGTTGCCGCCGACCGCGTAGATGTTCCGACCCATCCGCGTGTAGGAGAGCATCACGTGGATGAGCGCGGCGACCAGGACCAGGACCCAGATCAGAGTGGGGACGCCGAGCAGGGTCCCGCGTGCCAGGAAGACGTAGAACGAGTCCGCTCCCGTGTAGCCCTGGGCGCGCCCGTTCGAGACCAGCTGGGCGACGCCCTTGTACGCGATGAGGGCGGCCAGGGTGGCGATCATGGGGGTGACCCGGCCGAAGACGACGATGCAGCCGCTGATGAGGCCGCAGACCGCACCGACGGCGAGCGCCGCAGCGATGCTCGCCGGTGCACCGGCGTTCATGAACACCATCGCCGACGTCACGGAGGCCAGGCCGGCGACGGACCCGACGGACAGGTCGATGCCGCCCATGATGATGACGACGGTCTGCACGAGCGCCAGCAGGCCGGAGATCGTCACCGCCATGCCGATGGTCTTGAGGTTCGAGGCCAGGAAGAACGCCGAGTTCTGCGAGCCGATCGCGACGACGAGCACGATGATCGCGGCGACGAGGCTGAGGTTCTGGACGCCGACCGTGCGGACGGCCCGGGCGATGCGGCCCTCGGGTCGTGCGTGCGTGGTCGAGGCCGGCGGTGCCGCGGTGGTGGTCACGGTCGGGCTCCTTCGCTGTTCTGGGGTTCTGCGTTGAGGTGGTCGGCGATGGCCAGCGTGAGGATGCGTTCCTCGGTGGCCTCGCTGTGGTGCAGCTCGCCGGTGACCCGGCCCTCCTGCATGACGATGATCCGGTCGGCCAGACCGAGGACCTCGGGCAGCTCCGAGGAGATGACCAGCACGGCCACACCCTTCGTGGCGAGGTCGTCGATGATCGCGTAGATCTCGGCCTTGGCCCCGACGTCGACGCCGCGGGTGGGCTCGTCGAGGATGAGGACGTCGGTCTCGCGGGCGAGCCAGCGCGCCAGGACGACCTTCTGCTGGTTGCCGCCGGACAGGTTCTGCACCAGCTGCCCCATGGAGGGCGTCCGGATGCGCAGCGCCTCGATGTAGCGCTCGGCCAGCGCGCGCTCCTTGCGCCGGTCGACGACGCCGAACCGGCTGAGGGTGTCGAGCACCGCGAGCGCGATGTTGTCGCGGACCGTGCGGACCATGATCAGCCCGTCGGCCTTGCGCTCCTCGGGTGCCAGCCCGATACCGGCCGCGATCGCCTGGGCGGGACTGGTGAACCGCCGCGGTGTGCCGTGCACCTTGAGGGTCCCGCTCGTGACGGGTCGGTCGCCGGCGATCGCCAGGGCGAGCTCGGTGCGTCCGGCACCCACGAGCCCGGCGAGCGCGACGACCTCGCCGCGCCGCACGGTGAGCGAGACGTCGGTGACGTCCGGCGTGCTGACCGAGTCGAGCTCCAGGAGCACCTCGCCGGGGACCTGGCGGTTGCGTTCGTACATCGCGGACAGGTCGCGGCCGACCATCATCCGCACCACCTCGTTGACGGAGGTCTCGTCGACCCGGCGGCTGCCGATCAGGGCGCCGTCGCGCAGCACCGTCACGGAGTCGGCGATCTCGAAGATCTCGCGCATGCGGTGCGACACGTAGCCGACCGCGCGGCCCTCGTCGCGGAGCCGGGCGATGAGGTCGAAGAGCATGCGCGTCTCGCTGTCGGACAGCGAGGACGTCGGCTCGTCGAAGCAGATGACGGAGGGGTCGTCGATCAGCGCCCGGACGATCTCGACGATCTGGCGCTGCGCGGGGGACAGGTCGATCCCGCGGGTCGCCGGGTGGAGGAACCGCTCGAAGCCGAACCGGGCCAGGTCGGCCGCCGCCCGCTCCTGCAGGGCGCGCTGCGAGACGACGCCGCCCCGGGAGGGGAGCGCGCCGATGTAGATGTTCTCCGCGACGCTGACGAACGGGACGATCTCCGGCTCCTGGGCGATGACCCGGACCCCGGCGGCCCGCGAGTCCAGGGGGCTCGCGAACGAGACGGGCGCGCCGCCGACCTCGATCGTGCCGGCGTCGGGCTGGTAGTCCCCGGTCAGGATCTTCAGGAGCGTGGACTTGCCGGCGCCGTTCTCGCCCATCAGGGCGGTCACCTCGCCGGCGGGCAGGACGAGGTCCACGCCCGTCAGGGCGTGCACGGGTCCGAAGCTCTTGGTGATGCCTCGGGCCACCAGATCGGTCCGCACCGAGGTGGGGGACGGCGTCATTGTGACTCCCTGCTGGGTTGGTGGAGGGGAGCGGGCGGTGGCGTCGTGCGACGCCACCGCCCGCGTTGGGGTCACGTGCAGACGACGCCCTCGGACTCCCAGTTGGTCGCGTCGACCATGTGGGTGTCCGCGATCGTCTCGGCGGGCAGCGGCGTGCCGTCCCGCAGCTCGGCGACCATGGCCTTGACGGCGGCGCTGCCGACGTCGTAGCCGGAGATGAACAGGGCCGCCTTGTTGCCGGTCTCCTGGCCGGCGGCCCAGTCCTTGCAGGTCAGGTACGCGCCCAGGCCCACGCCGATGATGTTCGTCGGTGCGACGCCCTGGTTCTGCAGCGCGGTCACGACACCGGTCTCGGACTCGTCGTTGCAGCCCCAGACGAGCCAGTTCTCCACGTCCTGGTTGGCCGTGAGGACGGCACCGGCCTTGTTCAGCGCGTCGGTCACGGAGTTGTCCGTGCCGAGCTCGATGACCTCGGGCGCGTCAGCGGCACCCTCGGTGAACGACGCGGCCGCACCCTCGAGGCGCTGCACGCAGACCGAGAGGTCGGCCTTGCCGACCGCGATGATCTTCGTGTTCTCGGCGGTCCAGCCGGCCTCGGTGTAGAGCTCGGCCACCTTCTCGCCGATCGAGTTGCCCATGGCGGTGCCGTTGAAGCCGACGAACGGCGCGGCGTTGCCGTCGGCGTCCTCGAGGCCGTCGTCGGACGCGAGGAGCGGGATGCCCGCAGCCTCGGCGGCCGCGATGACCTGCGGGCCGATCGCCTGGTCGGGTGCGACCATCACGATGCCGTCGACACCGCGGGCGATCGCGGCGTCGAGCTCGCTGATCGCCTTGTTCGCGTCGGTGCCCAGGTTGACCACCGTGATCTTCACGTCGCCGAGCTCCTCGGCCGCGGCCTTGGCGCCGTCGGCCTGGTCGACGAAGTACTGCTGGTCGCCCTGCTTCTGCAGGTACACGAGCTCCAGGGCGCCGTCCTTCGCGCCCTGCGAGCTGTCGGCCTGCGGGGTCTCCTCCATGCCGGAGCTGCACGCGGCCAGTCCGAGCACGAGGCCGGTCGCCGCGCCCACGGCGGCGATCCAGCGGCTGTTGCGGGATGTCTTCGTCGTCATCGCCATTCCTTCTGTGGTGGGGGTGTTCTTGCGGTTGCAGTCGTGACCGACCTAGGTGTGGCCCCGGTCGGCTGCTCGGTCCACTGCGCAGGACCAGCGGGTCGTCGTCATCGGGCGCGCTCGGCGTCGACGAGGGTGGCCAGCTCCCGGCGCAGGTCGAGCGCGCGCACGCGGCTGGGCTCGCGGTGCAGGACGTCGTCGAGGCACGCCCGCGCGTGGTCGAGGTCGCCGCGCAGCGCCGCGACCTGTGCCTCGAGGAGAGTCGCCGTCGTGGCCCGGGCCGCCTGCGGGTCGTCCTGGAACAGCAGGAGCGTCGGCAGCGAGGTGGCGAAGTAGTCCACCGTCGCGGGGGTCGAACGCAGCAGCGCCGCGTGCGTCGCCAGGCGGTCGACCAGGGCGTCGGCCCGCACCTCGTCGCCCAGGCGGCGGAGCGCCAGCACGGCGTAGTAGGTCAGCTCCGAGAGCTCGACCGGCGCCATGCTCTGGAAGTCGCCCGTGGAGCGGGCGGCGCGCGACCACGCGTCGCGCGCGCCCGCGTCGTCACCCGTGGCGGCGAGCGCGTCGCCGAGCACGATCAGCAGGTTCGCGTGGTTGGCCAGGGGGTGGCGGGCCTCGCCGAGGCTCGCGACCGGCTCCAGCGCGCTGCGCACGTGCGCGAGGGCCAGCTCCGGGTCCCCGTCCCGCAGCGCCTGGCGGGCCAGCGCCAGCAGCGCCTCGTCCCAGGCGGAGAGCACCTGGCCCTCGCCGCCCTCCCACGGCTGGAAGCGACGGCCGCGCAACAGCTCCAGCGCGACGGGCGCCGCCCCGGTGGCGGTGAGCAGCTGCGCGCGCTCGACGCTGAGGTCGTCCCGGGCGTCGACCGCAGCGCTCTCGCGCTCCAGCACCGCGAGCCGGTGCTCGGGCGCCTCACCCGAGCGCTTGGCCAGCTGATCGCGCTCGTAGACCAGGCGCGGGTCGCCGGGCGCGGCGGTCAGGGCCCGCTCGTACAGCGCGCGGGCGGCCGCGCGGTCCCCGAGCACGTTGACCGCGGCGACCGCGCGGTTGCGCCACACCACGGGGTCGGCCGGGTCGAGGTCGCTCGCGGTGGACCACGCGGCGATCGCATCGTGCGGCCGCTTCTGGAAGTAGAGCCAGTGACCGAGCAGTGCCCAGGCCCGGGCGTCCCCGGGGTGTCGCGCGACGTGCGCCTGGAGCATGTCGGCGTCGTCGAGGCGCGAGGCGAGGCAGTGCACCGCCGGTGCCGTGCGCGCCGACGCGCGGTGCTGCTCGGCGGCGGCACGCTCACCGACCCGCTCGAGGATCCGCGCGGCGTGCAGGTGCACGAGCGGTCGGACCTCCACCTGACCGGGCGTGGTGTCGAGCCCGGCGGCGGTCTCGAGCAGCCGGACGGCGTCCTGCCAGGCACCCAGCGAGTCGTACTCGAGCGCGACGTCGAGCAGCGTCGGGGCGTCGGTGGCGAGCGGACGCCCGGCCAGGTCGCGGATCCACACGTCCAGGGGGTCCTTGGCCAGCGACCGGGCGAGCGTGGCGTGGGCCTCGGCGGGCCTGCCCGTGCGACGCAGCAGGAACGCCAGGACCGCCGCGCTCTGCAGGTTGTCCTCGTCGTCACCGGCTGCCGCCCGGGCATGGTCGAGCGCCGAGCGGTCGTGACCGCGCGCGGCGTCGAGCCGGGCCATCGCGAGGTGCGCCGCGGCCCGCCACGCGTAGTTCCAGCGCGCCTTGCCCCACTGCTCGTAGGCCTCGTCGGGTCGGCCGGTGCGCGCCAGCACCTGGCCGAGCCGGAACGCGGCCTCGCCGTCGCCCGGGTTCGTGTTCAGGCGGGTCTGGCGCGCGAGTGCCGCGCGCAGGTGGTGCTCGGCTTGCGCGTACAGGCCGGCCCGGTACCGCCGGCCGGCCAGGGCCAGGTTCGAGCGGTAGTCGCCCTCGTCCCGCCGCAGCGCCTCCAGCCAGTACGGCTCCGGGGACCGCGTCGCGTGGCGGTACTGCTCCAGGTGCACGCCCACCAGGTAGAGCTCGTCGACCGACGGCACGTCCTGCGGCGCGGGCGGCTCCTGGGCGGGTTCGGGCGACTGCGGTGCCTCGTGGACGGCGCGCGGCTGCCACGCGATGACCTCGGCACCGTCGTGCTCGACGACGAGCGTCAGGTCCGTCGGCTGCCAGGCGCCGTCCAGGTGCGCGGTATGCACGATCGGACGATCCGGTCCGGAGTCGGCCACCGCCTGCCACACGGTGCTGCCGGCCGGGTCGACCAGCCGGACGACGACCGCCGTGCGGGGCCGGGTGAGCGCGGCCGCGACTCGCACGTCCGTCCCGCCCGCGGTCGGGGTCACGTCGAGGCGCACGGCCGCCTCGAGGTTGGCCTGGTGGACGGGGCCGGTGTCCTGGATCGGGTACCAGTACTGGCTGAAGGTCTTGGTCTCGCCCGGGGCCAGGAACGTGAAGTCCGGCTGGTTGTCGGTGAAGACCCCGGCCATCAGCTCGACGTAGGGGCCGTCTCCGTCGGTGAGGTTGGCGTCCCACGCCCGGCCGAAGTCGCCGTCGCCCCACGTCCACTGCTTCTTGCCCGGGGCGACCTGGTGGTCGGCCCAGTGCACGAACCCGGCGCGGCGGCCGTGGTCGTACCCGCCGAAGAAGTCGTCCTGGGTGCCGAGCGCCATGTACGACGTGGGCACCGGGATGTTGCGGTACCAGTCGATCCGGTCGCCGTCCGGGTGCTCGTCGTCCTTGCGGGCCTGGTAGTCGATCCCGTAGTACGGGCGGTCGGCCGCGGGGAACGCCGTCACCGCGCGCTTGGCGTGGTCGGCGACCGCGTGCACGTCGGTGGGGAAGAAGGACTGGTAGTCGTCGTTGACCGCCGCCGCGACGTTCGCCCACCACAGGAACGTCTGCACCTCGTCGGTGCGGTTGAACAGGCGCGCGCGCAGCTCGATGACCGAGGAGTCGGGACGCAGCCGGATGCCGTGCATGCCCTTCATGCGTGCGAACGGGTCGTGGTCCGAGCACCAGACCGTGACGGCGCCGTCGGCCTCGTGCTCGATCGTCGCCTCGACGGGCAGGAAGGTCGCCGGGCGGTGGTGCTGCGGCCAGTTGAACTCCACGCCGCCGCTGATCCACGGCCCGGCGAGCCCCACGAGCGCAGGCTTGATGACGTTGTTCCGGTAGAAGAAGTCGTACCCGTTGGTGGTGTCCAGGCCGACGTGGATGCGGCCGCCGAGCTCCGGCAGGATCATCAGCCGGAGGAACGGGTTCTCCAGGTGGATCGCATCCCAGGAGCGGGGTGCCTTGGTGGGGCTGATCCGCTCGTGGAACGGCAGCGGGTACACCTGCCCCGACGACCCCTGGTACACGCGGTTCTCCAGGAACGCCGGGTAGCGGTCCGCCGGGTCCGGCAGGTAGGTGTCGATCAGCACCGGCTCCCGCCAGGCGGCGACACCGGCGCCCACGAGGTCCGCCGGCACAGCGGGGAGGTCGAGGTGGGAGACGTCATCGGCCATGGGGGGACGCTACGGCGCGGCGCCGCGGGTGCAGAATGGCAGTTCTTCCGAGAAACATGGACGAATCAATGACCATCACACCCGAACGGCAGGCCCGCCGACGCGAGGGGTTCCCGGGGCAGCGCATGCGCGTGCTGCCCCGCCCGCTCGTCGCCACGGCGCTCGCGTCGCCCGTGCTCTCGCAGCTGCTCGTCACCGACGTCGGCTACTTCCCGCGTGCCTCCAGCCACGGTCGGGCCCGCGCGCACGGGGCCGCGCAGCACGTCGTGATCGTGTGCGCGGCCGGCCGGGGGACGTGCACCCTCCCGTCGGGCGTGCACCAGGTCGGGGCCGGTCAGGCGGTCGCGCTGCCCGCCGGGCTGCCGCACCGGTACGAGGCCGACGCGGCCGAGCCCTGGACGATCTGGTGGATGCACCTCGTCGGCCACCAGGTCCCGGCGCTCCTGGAGGCCGTCGGCGCCACCGCGGACCAGCCCGTCGTCGGCGTCGGCGACCCCGCACGGGTGGTGTCCCTGATCGACACCGTCATCCGGCGCATGGAGCGGGACGAGACCATGGCCACGCTCCTGGCGTCGTCAGGTGCCGCGTGGCACGCCCTGGCACTCCTGGCAGCCGACCGACGCACGATCAGCCGGGAGCAGGCCGACCCCATCGAGGCGACGATCGAGCACCTGCGCGCCAACGTCTCGACGCGGATCTCGCTGGTCGACCTGGCCGGCATGGCGGGACTGAGCGTCTCGCACTACTCGGCGCTGTTCCGCCGCGCGACGGGGTACGGGGCGCTGGAGTACCAGACCCGCCTGCGCATGGGTGCGGCGCGCGAGCTCCTCGACACCACCGACGGCCCGGTCGCGGGCGTCGCCGCCCGGGTCGGGTACGCCGACGCCCTGTACTTCTCGCGCCAGTTCCGCCGCATCCACGGCATCAGCCCGACCGAGTACCGCTCCCACGACAAGGGCTGAGGGGTCGAGAGAGCGGCAGGTCAGGCGGCCGGTCAGGCGCCCGCGGGCCCGAGCAGGCGCAGGAGCCGGGCCACCTCGGCACGCACCGCGTCGCGTCCGGGCGTCAGGTACGTGCGCGGGTCGGTCACGTCGGGCCGCTCCGCCAGGACGCGCCGTACCTGCTCGGTCAGCACGACGTTGAGCCGCGTGCCCACGTTGACCTTGGTGATGCCGTGGCGCACCGCCGACACCAGGCCGTCGTCGGGCACACCGCTGGAGCCGTGCAGCACCAGCGGGACGTCGACGGCGTCGCGGATCCGCGCGATGAGCCCGTCGTCCAGGACGGCCTCGCGGCTGGACATGGCGTGCGAGGAGCCGACGGCGATCGCGAGCGCGTCCACGCCGGTGGCGGCGACGAAGGCGGCCGCCTCGGCCGGATCGGTCCGGACGCCGGGCGCGTGCGCACCGTCCTTGCCCCCGACCTCGCCGAGCTCGGCCTCGACCCAGCAGCCGACCGCGTGGCAGCGCGCCACGACCTCGGCGGTCCGGCGCACGTTCTCCGGGTAGCTGGCCCGGGACGCGTCGAACATGACGGAGCGGATGCCGAGGGCCAGCGCCTCGTCGACCAGCGCCTCGTCCTCCGCGTGGTCGAGGTGCACGGTGACCGGGACGGAGGCCGCCTCGGCGATGGCGAGCGCCCCGCGCGCGATCGGGGTGAGCGCGCCGTGGTAGCTCGCCGCGTTCTGCGAGAGCTGGAGCACGACGGGGAGCCCGGCGTCCTCGGCGCCGGCGACGATGGCCTCGGCGTGCTCGAGCAGGATCGCGTTGAACGCGCCGACCGCGGTGGCGTCGGCGCGGCAGGTGCGGGCGATGCCCGCCATGTCGGTGTTCATGCTCGGTTCCTTGCCTGGTGGAGGGGGTGGATCTGCACGTCGGACAACCACGCCGCGCGAGCGTCGGCGTCGATCTCGCCCGCGACCGGACGCAGGACGCACGCCGCGGAGGTCGCGACCATGTCGACGAGCGCGTCGGGCCAGCCGACGTCCGCCGCGTCGCCCGCGGCGGCCAGGTGGACGAGCAGCGCGGCGACGGCCGCGTCCCCGGCACCGGTGGCGTTGCCGGCGACCGGCGTCGGCAGACGCGCCGCCCAGCCACCGTCGGGCGTCACGCACACGATCCCGTCGGGACCCGACGTCACCGCCACGGCCGGGGCACCGTGGGCGACTAGCTCGGCCGCGGCGGCCACGACGTCGTCCTGGTCGTGCAGGGTGCGGCCGACGAGCTCGGCGAGCTCGGCCCGGTTCGGCGTGAGGAGCGCGCCGGAGCGGGCGACCGCGGCCAGGGGGGCGCCGGAGGTGTCCACGACGACCGGGACCCCGGACCGGCGGCACGTCTCGACGATCCTGGGCAGGACGTCGGCCGGGCAGCCGGGTGGCAGCGAGCCGCTCACCGCGAGGGCACGCACGCCCTCCGCGAGCACCTGCCGGACGGCGTCGAGCACCCGCTCGGTGAGGTGCTCGGGGTCGCGGACGTCGTGCCCCGCTTCCTGCAGGCTCGTGGTCGTGCCGTCGTCGGCGACGACGGCCACCGTGCGACGCACGTCGGTCAGCGCGTCGATGGCCAGCGTCCGCAGCCCGAGGGAGTCGAGCCCGTCGAGCAGCTCGTTGCCCGCGCGCCCACCGGTGAGCACCACGGCCCACGTGGTGGCGCCCAGCGTCTCCGCGACGGCGGCGGCGTTCACGCCCTTGCCGCCCGCGCGGGTCGTCACCTGCCGCACCCGCACGACGTCGTCCACCACGAGGGCGGGCACCTGGTACGTCACGTCGAGGGCCGGGTTGAGGGTGACGGTGGCGACCCGCACGGTGCCGTCGCGGAGCGCGCTCATCGGGCCTCGGACCTGCCGTCGGCGGGCTGAGCCGCCTTGCCGCCGTCCGTGACCGCACCGGCTGCCAGCTCCTCGCCGCGCTTCTCGTCGGCGTAGACCATCACGGTCGAGCCGGCCAGGGCGAGGACGATGCCGATCGTCTGGAACATGGACGGCAGGGTCCGGTAGATGATGAGCGACAGGATGATCGTGAGCACCGGCGCCAGGGCGTTGGTGACGGGCGCGACGATCGACGCCTTCCCGCGGCTGAACGCCATGACGAGGAAGAGCGCACCGGCGGCGTTGAGCACCTGGGTGGCCGCGGTCAGCGCGGGTGCCTGCCACGGGAACCCGCCGGGCAGCCCACCCATCATGATCAGCGCGACGGGGACCAGGGCGAGTCCGCTGATCGTCATCCAGGCGAACGTCGTGGCGTCGTTGACCCCGACGGTGGCGGCCTTGCGCATGAAGTAGGCCTGGACGCCCCACGCGACGCAGATCAGCACGGCCAGGAGCAGGTACGGGCCGGCGGTGAGGTCGGAGTCGCCCGAGGAGATGGAGAAGGCGACGATCGCGACGAGCGCCATCGCGACGCCGAGCGCGGTGAGCTTGTTGATCCGCTCGCGCAGGATGAGCATGGCCATCACGACCGTGATCGCGGGGGACAGGGCGATGATCGGGAAGATGATGTAGGCCGGGCCCATGGTGAGCGCCTTGAACAGCAGGAGCTGTCCGCCGGCGCCGGTGAGGCCGACGAGCAGGCCGTACTTCATCGCGACGCCGCGCCGGTCGAAGGTCCGTCCGCGCATCGAGAAGTACGCGGGGATGAGCATGGTGAAGGCCCAGACGATGTAGACCATCTCGTCGGGGTAGCCGTACCGCTCGGTCGGCTGGCTGGAGAAGGCTCCCCAGACGCCCCAGAACAGGACGAGCAGGGCGGCGTAGGGGATCCAGCTGGTGCCGCGGCGGGCCCCGGCGACGTTGCCGATGGAGCTCATGAGGGAGTGCCTTCCTGGGTGGGGGTGGGGGACTGCAGACGGTGGAGCTGCTCGGTGTCGAACCGGTGCCCCGCGAGGCGCGCGGCGTAGACGGCGGCACCGACGTGCGGGGGGAGCAGGGGCAGCCGCAGCTCGTAGGCGCGGGCCGAGCCCCGGACGGAGGCGGTGAAGGACTCCAGGACCAGGGGCGCGGTGAACATGCCGCCGGAGTAGGAGACCGGGACCGTGTCCTGGGCGTCGTAGCCGAGGGCGTCGGCGACGACGTCGACCAGCAGGCCCAGCTCGCGCCCGGCGGCCCGCAGGATGGACGTCGCCACTGCGTCGCCGTCCTGGGCGGCACGCGCCACCGCGTGGCTGAGGGAGGCGAGCTTGGCGCGGTCCCCGTGCCAGCGGTTCAGGGCGATGTCGACCACGTCGAGGTCGGCCGCGAGGTCGAGGGCCTGGCGGACGGCGTCGAGGAGCGGGCCCGCGGGCAGCCGGCCGTCGCTCATCCGCGTGAAGGCGTTCAGCCCCTGGATCGCGACCCAGTACCCGGACCCCTCGTCCCCGAAGAGCTCCCCCCACCCGCCGGCGCGCCAGCTGGTACCGCCCCGCTCGCCGTAGGCGATGGACCCCGTGCCGGAGACGACGTTGATCCCGTCGGCGCCGCCGAGCGAGCCGGCCCAGCCGCACACCATGTCGTTGCCGCAGGCGTGCAGCCCGGGCCCGAGCACGCGTCCGGCGATCTCGTCCAGGGTGGGCAGGTCGGCGCTGACCTCGCCGTAGCAGGGGACGCCGACGAAGGACGAGGTCAGGTGGTCCGGCGTGGTCCCGGCCGCGTCGCAGACCTCCGCGACACCCGCCCGCAGCACCCGCTCGACGAGCTCGATGCCCTCGGCGAAGTAGTACAGGCTCGGCTGAAGGCTCTCTGCGACGACCGCGCCGTCCTCATCCAGCAGGCAGAAGGCGGTCTTGGTGCCGCCGCCGTCGACGCCGAGGTACACGTCACTGTCCCTTCGGGCCGGTGTACGGGTGGATGACGACGCCCTGCACCACGCGGTTGACCTCGCCGCCGGGGAAGGGGTTGTCGGGGGTCAGCCCCTCGGCCAGCGATGCCGCCAGCGCGAGGACCTGGGCGAAGAGGACCGCCGGCAGCGCCCACTCGGCGTCGGGGAGCCCGGCGACCCCGGGGACCGACCACGTGGTGGCCGGCACGTCGGCGTCCCCGGTCGCGTCGACCACGACGACGCGCTCGGCGCCGAGGGTCGTCGAGAGCTCCCGGGCGAGGTCCACGTCGTACTGCCGCGTGTACGGGTCGTTCGACAGGTACACCACGGCCACGGTGGTCCCGTCCAGCGCGGACTTGGGTCCGTGCCGGAAGGCCATCGGGGTGTCCGCGAGGGCGAGCACGCGGCCGGCCGTGAGCTCCAGGCACTTGAGCGCGGACTCGTGGGCGAGACCCTTGAGCGCGCCCGAGCCCAGGTGCACGAGCCGGCGAGGGCGCAGCGCGAGGACCGCGGCGGCGGCCTCCTCGGCGACCGCGCGCACCGCCTCTGCGGCGGTCGCGAGGGCAGCGACGTCCGTGCCCGAGCCGAACGCCAGCAGGGTGGCCAGCGCCATCCCGGTGAACGACGAGGTCATCGCGAACCCCGCGTCGTTCGACGCCTCCGGGAGCGTCAGCACGTAGGCGTCAGCGCGGTCGGCGCAGCGCTGCCCCAGCGCGCCGGCGGCGTTGCAGGTGATGACGAGGTGCCGGGTCCCGGGGATCACCTGGTCGGCCAGCTCGACGGCGGCCACCGACTCCGGGCTGTCACCGCTGCGGGCGAAGGACACCAGCAGGACGGGCCGGTCGGCGGGGAGCGCGGTGGCCGGGGACGCCACGACGTCCGTCGTGGGCACGGCGGTGGCCGTGCGTCCCGTGTGCCGGGCCACCTCGGAGGCGACGAGCTCGCCGATGTACGAGGACGTCCCGGCACCCGTCAGCACGATCTCGGTGCGGGGGTCGGTGAGCGCGTCGGTGACGAAGCGGTCCAGTGCGTCGCGCTGGCCGGCGACGAGCGCCGCCACCTCCCGCCAGACGTCAGGCTGCTGCGCGATCTCCGCGCCCGTGCGGCACGAGTCGAGCACTGCACCGGTGTGCGTCGTCATGGGTGTCTCCTTTGAATCCGTGATCACCGGACGGTAGAACGCTAATACTGGACTGTCAACAGTATGCAACTGGTATTCAACTGGACGACCTGGAAACTGGTATGGTCCCGGTCATGGAAGCGGGCGAGGTCGGGCTGTTCGGGGCGGACGGGCGGCCACTGTACGAACGGGTGGCCGACGAGATCCGGGCCGAGCTCGCGCGGGACGCCGGGACCGGGACCCGCCTGCCCTCGGAGCGGCGGCTCGTCGAGCGCTTCGGCGTCTCCCGCGTCACCGTGCGCGCCGCGCTGAACGAGCTCAAGGCCCAGGGCGTCCTCGTCTCGTTGCCCGCGCGGGGGTGGGCCGTCGCGCCGACGACGCTCGAGGGTGCGGGCCGGTTGGGTCGGGACCACGTCCAGGGCTTCGCCGACCTCGCCGCGTCGCGTGGGCTGCGGATGCGCAGCCGCGTGCTGGAGTCGACCACCCGACCGGCGACCGTCAGGGAGGCCGAGGCGCTGCGCACCGCTCCCGGGGCGACGCTCTTCGAGATGCGCCGGGTCCGGTACCTGAACGACCTCGCGGTCGCCGTCGAGCACAACCGTCTGCCGCTGACCATCGCACCGGGCCTGCCCGAGGCGGACTTCGCCGAGACCTCCCTGTACGCGCTGCTGCGCGTGGCGGACCCGCCGCAGGTCCCGCGCTACGCCGACTACTCCGTCGAGGCGCGCAACGCCACGGCCGAGGAGCGCGAGCTGCTCGAGATCGACGGTCCGGTCCCGATCCTGTCCGCCATGCAGCTGACCTTCAACCAGGACAACGAGCCGATCGAGCTCACCGTCCAGGCGTACCGGGGAGACCGGTACACGTTCCACGCGTCCATCACGGACTGAGCCCGGCCGGGCGTCAGGTCCAGGCGGTCCAGTCCGCCTTGGCGATCATGCAGTGCCCGCCCTTGATCGCGTCCACCACCTGGCTGACCTCGAAGTCGCCCGCCGCCGACAGGTACGCGAGTGCGACCGAGCCAGGGACGCCGGGCCATCGAGGAGCACGACGCCGCCGCGGCGCACGCCGCGATGACCGAGCACCTCACGGCGGTACGGGGCCTGATCGCCAAGGAGACCCACTGACCGCTCGCTCTCGTACGATCGGCACGTGCCCCCCAGATCGCCGTTGCCGGCCCGGCACGGCCTGAGCGCCGCCTGGCTGCGCACCCCCGACTCCGACCGCTCGCGTGCGGACGCGTGGTCGACGATGGGCGACTGGCTGCGGCACCGCCTGCCCGAGCACGTCGACGTCGCCCAGATGCTGGCGGCGCGGCGCTTCGTCGACGAGGGCGGCCGCGCGGTGCGCGCGGAGGACCCCTACGCGCCGCACCGCTTCGTCTGGTTCCACCGCGACCTGCGCGACGAGCCCGTGGTGACCGCGCCGATCCGCGTGCTGCACCGCGACGACCGGCTCGTGGTCGTCGACAAGCCCGCGTTCCTCTCCTCGATCCCGCGCGGCCGGCACGTGCTGCAGAGCGTCGTCGTCCGGCTGCGCGACGAGCTCGGCCTGCCGGAGCTCTCGCCGCTGCACCGCCTGGACCGGGTCACGTCCGGGCTGCTGATGCTGGCGACCGAGCAGCGGTGGCGCGGGCCGTACCAGACGCTCTTCGAGCACCGTGCGGTGGACAAGACCTACTGGGCGCTGGCGCCCCTGCGCGAGGATCTCGAGCTGCCGGTGGTGGTCCGCAACCACATCCGCAAGGAGCGCGGCTCGTGGCAGGCCGAGGTGGTGCCGGGCGCCGCGGTCAACGCCGAGACGCGCATCGAGCTGGAGTCGCAGGTGGACGGTCGGGGGGTCTACCGCCTGACCCCGCGCACGGGCCGGACCCATCAGCTGCGGGTCCACCTGCACGGGCTGGGCATCCCGATCGTCGACGACCCGCTGTACCCGGTGGTGCGCGACGTCGAGGTCGACGACTTCAGCCGCCCGCTGCAGCTGCTCGCGGGCGAGGTCGCGTTCACCGACCCGGTCGACGGCAGCGCGCGGCGGTTCCGGAGCGCGCGACGCCTCCCGCTCGTCGCGGGCGACTGAGCCCCTACTCGTCCCAGGTCACGGAGGCGAGCATCGCCTCGACGTCGGCCCAGCGGCTCGCGTCGTCCGTCGGGTGCAGGTAGCCGAACGCGTACGTGTACCCGCCATGGTCGACCAGCCAGTCGGTGAGCCGGGGCGGTTCCGCCGGCCCGAAGGCGCGGTCCACCCGGACGAGCTCGCCGGCCGGGGCGTGCACGAGGGTCGCGTCCCGGCTGTACATCTCGACGCCCTCGACCGAGTCGTCCAGCCCGAGCTGGTCCTCGACCGACGCCCGCGCCCCGCCGGTCTGCGCGACCGGCCCGAGGCACACCCACAGGGCATGGTGCGCGCCACCGAGGAGCACGGTGTAGGACCCCGAGCCGGGGACGTTGCGGCTGTCCTCCGGCACCGGGGACATGAGCGAGAAGCCGGGGCAGTCGGCGGGGGTCACGTGCAGCGCGTGCGGCAGGGCCGCCGGCGCCGCCGTGAGGGTCTCGACCGGCCACATCGCGGGGTCGGCCCCCGGCGCAGCGGTGGGCCGCAGCGCGTAGGCCGTGGCACCCGCGACGACGGTCAGCGACACGGCGGCGACGCCGACGAGGGTTCGGGTGCGCACGGGCAGGGACGATAGCCGCGCCCGTCACCCCGACGGGCGGGCTCGCGCCAGGCTCACCCGTTCAGCGGGTCCGCCTGACGATCAGCCGGTTGACCACGTACAGCACCACGCCGATGGCCAGCAGCAACCCGGCGCGCAGGTAGACGTCGACGTCACGGCCCGTGACGGGCGACGCCAGCAGCAGCGACACGACGGCGCCGACCACGGGGACCCACGTGGGGGCTCGGAACGAGGGACCGTCGTCGCCCTTCGCGTGCTCGTCGTCGGGCACCTTACGCAGCCTGAGCACGGACACGTTGACGACCGCGAACACCAGCAGGAGGAGCAGGACCGTGGTGTCGGCCAGGCCGGCCAGGTCGCCGGTGCTCACCAGCGTGAGCGCGATGAGCACGGTGAACGCGATGGCGACGTACGGGGTCTGCCGCGACTGGTGCACCCGCCCGAGGATCTTGGGCACGATGCCCTCGTTGGACATCCCGTAGACCAGCCGCGACGCCATGATCATGTTGATCAGCGCGGTGTTGGTGACCGCGAGCAGTGCGATCACCGCGAACAGCCCCGGCGGGAACGTCAGGCCCGCCACCTTCACCACCTCGAGCAGGGGACCGGTGGACTCCGCGAGCGTCGCCGTGTCGACCAGCATCGACGACGTGAACGCGACGCCGAGGTAGATGAGCCCGGCGATGGCAAGGCCACCGAACAGCGCGCGGGGGAAGTCCCGTCGAGGCTTCTGCGCCTCCTCCGCGAGGTTGACCGAGTCCTCGAAGCCGAGGAGCGCGTAGAACGCGAGCGCGGTCGCGCCCAGGACGGCGATCAGCGGCGTCCCCTCGGTCTCCAGCTCGAGTGCGCGGGCGGGCTGGCCGTCGCCGGTGATCAGGGCCCAGGCACCGATCGCCAGGATCACCAGCAGGCCGGTCGCCTCGACGACGGTGAGCACCACGTTGACCCGCACCGACTCGGAGATGCCGATGAAGTTGACCACCGTGATGGCCAGCAGGAAGAACCACGCGGCGGCCAGGGTGGGGACCGTGAAGAACTCCGCGAGGTAGTCCCCGCCGAACGCGCGGGCCGCGGCGGACGCGCTGGTGATGCCGGACATCATCACCGCGAACGCGACCATGAACGTCAGGAACGGCCGCTTGAAGGCGCGGTTGGCGTACAGCGCGGCGCCTGCGGCCTTGGGGAACCTGCCGACGAGCTCCGCGTACGACGCCGCCGTGAGCGCCGCCAGGGCGAACGCGCACAGGAACGGCAGCCAGATCGCGCCACCCACCTGCGCGGCGACCTTGCCGGTCAGCGCGTAGATCCCGGCGCCCAGGATGTCCCCGACGACGAACAGCAGGAGCACCTTGCGCCCGATGGTCCGCTTCAAGGGCGTGGTCATCACCGTCTGCTCGCTCATCGTCGCCTCCGACTCGCAGGACCCGCGTTGCCTCAGTGTTCTGCGCACCGCGCTCCACCGCGCGTCGAGCCGCAACCCTGCCTAGGCTCGGACCTTCGAAGCCTGAGTCGAGTTCGGGAGGACTACGCATGATCAAGCGAGCCGTGTTCGTGGCGGGTGTCTCGGCGGGGTACCTGTTCGGAACTCCGGCCGGGCGTCGGCAGCTGGAGAAGGTCAAGGCCTGGGCCGGGGACGTGTGGCGCGACCCGCGCGTGCAGGAGTACGTCCAGGAGTACGAGAGCCAGGCGGCCGCGTTCGCCAAGAAGCAGGGCGCCGCGGTGTGGGAGAAGGCCGTCGACACCGCCAAGAGCGCGGTGTCGTCCTCGTCGTCGTCGACGACGACCAAGTACGCGGACGCGTCGCCCACGGTCGTGGAGCCGCTCCTGGACGCGGACGACGCCAACCCCGGACAACGGTGAGCCGTAGCCCCCTCCCCGCGGCGCCCGACCGGGAGTCGGTCTGGGACTACCCGCGCCCACCGCGCGTGGAAGCGACCTCCGAGCTGATCGTCGTGACGCTCGGTGGGCTCCTCGTGACCTCGACCACGGACGCCGTCCGCGTGCTCGAGACCAGCCACCCGCCCGTGTACTACCTGCCGCTCGACGCGTTCGCTCCGGGCATGGTGGAACCGGCGGACGGCTCGGCGGTGTGCGAGTACAAGGGCGTCGCCGACCACGTGTCGCTGCGGGTCGGCGACCGCCTGCTGGAACGGGTGGGCTGGACCTACCCCACGCCGCTGCCGGGGTACGAGGTCCTCGCCGGACGCGTCGCGCTCTACGCGGGCGAGCTCACGTGCACGGTCGACCGCGAGCCCGTCGTCCCGCAGGCCGGTGGGTACTACGGCGGGTGGATCACGCCGCGCGTGATCGGACCGTTCAAGGGCGAGCCGGGCACCGCCGGCTGGTGAGCTAGGTCGTGTCTGACAGGGGATCGCGTGATCGGTGATTCTGGTCGGGTGTCGCGATTCCAGGTCCTCTCGGATGCCCAGTGGTCGATGATCGAGGAGTTGCTGCCGCGACCGACGGGTCGTCGGGGTGGGCCATTCTCGGATCCCCGACGGGCACGGGCTGCCGTTGGGCGTGCTGCTCACGCCCGGGCAAGCCGGCGACTCCCCGACGTTCCTGCCCCTGATGGCCCGTCTCCTGCGACGCCGACGACTACCGCGGCCGCAACGTCATCGAGCGCCGCTTCTGCCACCTCAAGCAGTGGCGAGGGCTCGCGACACGCTACGACAAGCACGCGATCACCTACCGCGCCGCCGTCGTCCTGCACGCCGTCATCCCCTGGGCACGACACTTATCGGAAAGACCCTAGGTCGCTCAGGCCCGCCACTGCCACTCAGTCAAGGCCGAGCAGTCCGTACAGCTCCCGCAGGTCGTTCACGACGGTCTCGGGGCGCTCGGCCGGCAGCTCCGCCGCGGTGCCACGGTCGATCCAGACCGGGCGCATTCCGGCCCCGCGTGCGCCGCCGACGTCGGCGACGAGGTCGTCGCCAACGTGCAGAGTCTCGGACGCCGTCGCCCCCAGTCCGGAGAGCGCCAGCGCGAAGATCGCGGGATCGGGCTTGTGCACGCCGTGCTCTCCCGACACGATCACGACGTCGAAGGCGTCCTCGATCCCCGTCGCCCGCAGCTTGGCGCGTTGCAGCCCGCTCGGGCCGTTGGTGATGAGGGCGGTCGGGACACCCCGCTCGCTGAGCCTTCGGAGCACCTCTGCGGATTCGTCGTACAGGCGCAACGCCGTGCTCTCGGTCGTAGTGTGCAAAGCGTGCGCCTCCGCGGCAGCGGCGGCATCCGTCACCCCCACCGTGGCCAGCGCACGCCGCCAGACTTCCGTCGGCAGAGACTCGGGATCGATCTGTCCCCGCAACCAGGAGTCGCCGACCTCGGTCCAGTACTCCCACCAGGCGGTCTCGTTCGCGGCGGCAAGCGCTTCGGCGTCGACCCCGAAGCGTTCGGCCAGGCGCTCGGACACCGCCCGCACGACGCCGTCGACATGGTCGTCGCGCAGCAGCGTGCCGTCGAGATCGAGGCAGACCCACCTCGCCGGACTCATGCGCTCTGCTCCACGGTGACTGGTGTGCGGAAGGTGTGCGGGCGCATGGGGTCACGGTAGCCGGGGACGGGGCGACCACGAGGCCGGCGACGAGCGCCGCGTCAGCAGGGGCAGTTCCTCGATCAACGACCACTGGCCATCCGAGAGGACCTGGAATCGCGACACCCGACTGCAGCCCAGTGCGCATCCTGAACAGTTCGTCGGACAGGCCCTAGGCCTCGTCGGCGGCGAGCAGGCGGAGGGCCTCCTCGGCGATCTCCTGCGGCGGGCCGGCCACCGGGACGTCCACGCCGTCCTCGTCGGCGGCCAGGGGTTCGAGCGTGGCCAGCTGGCTGGCCAGCAGCGTCGCCGGCATGAAGTGGCCGGTGCGCGCCGCCAGCCGGCGCTGCAGCTCCTCCGGCGGGACCACCAGGTGCACGAACCGCACCCGGCCGGGCGCGGTGCGCAGGATGTCGCGGTAGGAGCGGCGCAGCGACGAGCACGTCACGACGGTCGGCCCGTCCGCGGCCGCCATCGCGTCCCGGATGGCGTGCAGCCACGGGAGGCGGTCGGCGTCGGTGAGCGCCCGCCCCGCGCGCATCGCCGCGACGTTGACCGGCGGGTGCAGGTCGTCGCCCTCGATCATCGGCCACCCCAGCCGGTCGGCCAGCAGCAGCGCGGTCGTCGACTTGCCGGTCCCCGACACCCCCATGACGACGAGATGCTCGACCGGTGTGCGCACGGGCCCCAGCCTCGCACGCTGCCGTGCGGCACCGCCGTCACCGAGGCAACTAAACTCGCGCGATGCGTTCGTTCGTCGTCGACACGACGCCTCTGCGGGTCAGTCCGGCGTACCGACGGCTGTGGTGGGGGCTGTCGATCTCCAACCTCGGAGCCCAGCTGACCGTGGTCGCGGTGGGGCTGCAGGTGTACGACATCACCGGGTCGACCGCCTCCGTCGGTGTCCTCGGGCTCTGCGCGCTGGTCCCGCTGATCTTCTTCGGGCTGTACGGCGGCGCGATCTCCGACCACCACGACCGCCGCCGGGTCGCGCTCGTGGCGTCGGTCGTCGCCTGGGCGGCCACCATCGGGCTCGCGGTGCAGGGCTGGCTGGGCAACTCCGAGGTCTGGGTGCTGTTCGCGCTGACGGCGGTCCAGTCAGGGGCCTTCGCGGTGAACTCGCCCGCGCGCTCGGCGATCATCCCGCGCCTGCTGGAGCCCAGCCTCCTGCCCGCGGCGAACGCGTTGCAGACCCTCGGCTTCAGTGTGGCGTTCACGGTCGGGCCGCTGCTGGGCGCCGCGCTCGTCGCGGCCTTCGACTACGGCGTCGCCTACACCCTCGACGCGCTGCTGTTCACGGCCGCGCTCGCGGCACTGTTCCGGCTGCCGCCGCAGCCGCCGGAGCCCTCCGACACGCGCCGGGAGCGGGCCGGCCTGGCGTCCGTGGTCGACGGGTTCCGGTACCTGGGCACCCAGCGCAACGTCCGGATGACCTTCGCGGTGGACCTGGTCGCGATGATCACGTCGTCCCCGCGCGTGCTGTTCCCGGCGGTCGGCATGGTCTACCTCGGCGGGGGCGCGACGACCACCGGCGTCCTGGTCGCGGCGACGGCGGTCGGTGTCGGGCTGGCGGGGCTGTTCTCCGGCGGGCTGACCCGGATCCGCTGGCAGGGCAGGATCATCGCGATCGCGATCACGGCCTGGGGGCTGGCCATCGCCGCCTTCGGCCTGACGCTCGTGGTGGCCGGTCGGACGCACCCGGACCAGGTGGTCTGGCTCGCGCTCGTGATCGCGGTGCTGATGCTCGTGGTCGCGGGGGCCAGCGACGCCATCAGCTCGGTGTTCCGGCAGACCATCCTGCAGACCGCGACCCCGGACGACATGCGCGGCCGCCTGCAGGGCGTGTTCATCGTCGTCGTCGCGGGAGGCCCGCGGCTGGGGGAGGCGCTGCTCGGCGGGGCGGCGTCGAAGGTCGGCGAGGGCTGGGCCGCGGTGATCGGCGGCTCCCTGTGCGTGGTGCTGCTGTGGCTTCTGGTCCGGACGCAGCGCTCGTTCTGGAACTACGACGCCCGGCACCCGGTGCCCTGACCCGGCGGCCCCCGGGGCAGCGCCGGTTCAGCGGCGGGGGATGTTGCGCAGGTTCGAGCGCGCCATCGCCATGACCTCGCCGACACCGCCGCCGAGCACCTCCTTGCTCATCGCCGCGGAGAACCCCGAGACCTGCTGGCGCGTGATCTTGGGCGGCAACGACAGTGCGCGGGGGTCCGTGACCAGGTCGATCAGCGCGGGGCCGTCGTGGGAGAACGCGGCGCGCAGGGCGGAGCGGATCTCGGTCGGCTTCTCGACGCGGACCGACGGGATGCCGATCGCCGACGCGACCGCGGCGTAGTCGACCGGGGGAGTGTCGGTGGCGTAGGACGGCAGGCCGTCGACGAGCATCTCCAGCCGGACCATCGCGAGGGTCGCGTTGTCGAACAGGACGATCTTGACCGGCAGGTCCAGCACCTTCACCGTGATGAGCTCGCCCAGGAGCATCGACAGGCCACCGTCGCCGGCCATCGCGACGACGTGCCGCCCGCCGCCGGACAGGGCCGCACCGATCGCGTGCGGGACCGCGTTCGCCATCGACCCGTGCAGGAACGAGCCGATGACCCGGCGGCGGCCGTTGGGCGTGATGTACCGGGCGGCCCAGACGTTGCACATGCCGGTGTCCACCGTGAACACGGCGTCGTCGGGTGCCTCCTCGTCCAGCAGCACGGCGGCGTACTCGGGGTGGATCGGCTCGGTGTGCTCGACATCCTTGGTGTACGCGCCGACCACCCCGCTCATCGCCCGCTCGTGCTTCTTGCGCATCTGGTCGAGGAACCGGTGGCTCCGCTTCGGCTTCACCAGAGCCAGCAGCGCCTTCGCCGTCTCTCCCACGTCGCCGAGGACGACGAGGTCGTTGCGCGTGCGTCGGCCGAGGTGCGTCGGCTCGATGTCGACCTGCGCGGTGCGCACGCCGGACGGCAGGAACTGGTCGTACGGGAAGTCGGTGCCGAGCAGGAGGAGCAGGTCGGCACCCTCCATCGCGGAGTGGCACGCGCCGTACCCGAGCAGCCCGGACATGCCGACGTCGAACGGGTTGTCGACCTGGATGACCTCCTTGCCGCGCAGGCTGTGGCCGACGGGCGCGTTGAGCACGCGGGCCAGCGCGAGGACCTCGGCGCGGGAGCCGCGCACACCGGCCCCGGCGAAGATCGTCACCTTGCCCGCGGCGTCGATCGCGTCGGCGAGCGCGCGGACGGCGCCCGCATCGGGAACCACGCGCGGCGGCGGCGGGGGAGTCAGGGTGTCGATGCCGGCATCCGGTGCATCGAGCTCAGCGATGTCACCGGACAGGGTCAGCACCGCGACGCCGGGGGCTCCGTACGCGTGGTGGATCGCGGACCGGATGACCCGCGGTGCCTGCGCGGCGGTCGAGATCATCTCCGAGTACACCGAGCACTCCACGAACAGCCGGTCCGGGTGGGTCTCCTGGAAGAACCGGGTCCCGATCTGCGCACTGGGGATGTGCGACGCGATGGCCAGGACGGGCACGCGGGACCGGTTGGCGTCGTACAGGCCGTTGATGAGGTGCAGGTTTCCGGGCCCGCTGGACCCCGCGCAGACGGCCAGCCGGCCGGTGAGCTCGGCCTCGGCGGCCGCCGCGAACGCCCCGGACTCCTCGTGGCGCACGTGCACCCACGCGATGTCCACACCGTCCTCGCGCGCCCGGCGGACGGCGTCGACCACGGGGTTCAGGCTGTCGCCGACGATCCCGTAGATGTGCCGCGCACCGGCGGCGACGAGCTGGGCGACGAGCAGGTCCGCGATCGAACGACGACGTGCCACGGTGACCTCCGGGTGAGGGGCGGTCAGCCCATCGTCAGGCCGGGCCCTCCGGCCCGCACCTCAGGGCACTACACCCGGGCCAACGCGTCCAGCGCCCGGCGCAGGTTGGCGACGACCGCGGTGCGGTGTGGCTCCACCCAGTCGCCCTCGAACCTGCGCGGCGTCATCTCGATCCACATGACGAGGCAGAGCCGCAGGCGGTACAGGTCGAGCCGCACGCGGGCGGACGGGCTGTCGACGTCCAGAGGGCCGTAGCCGGCCAGCACGAACGGCGTGCCGGGCTCGCGCCCCATCGGGTCGATCCCGACCAGGTCCGCCAGCGGATCGCCCCAGAACGCCCGCTCGGGGTCGATCACGCCGACGACCGCGCCGGTGGCCGGGTCGACGAACAGGTTGCCCGCCCACAGGTCCGTGTGGACCAGCGCGGGCGTGGTCACGTCCGACAGCACGGCCGCGTGGCGCTCCAGCGCCGCACGCACGTCCGACGCGGGCACCGGGACCGACCACCGCGCGGCGTCGTCGAGCAGCTCCTCGATCATGCCCGTGAACGACTCCGCCCAGGTGGCCTCCTGCCGACCGCACGGGTAGCCGAAGGCCGGGCCGGTCACGCCGTGCAGCGCGGCCAGGACCTCACCCGTGCCGCGCTCGGCGAGGGCGGTGCGGGGGTCCTGCGTCGACGGCCCGAACCCGGCGTCGGCCAGCGGCACGCCCGGCAGGTGGCTGACGACGACGGCGTCGCCGGGCAGCACCGTCCGGGAGAAGTCGGTGAGCAGCACGCGGGGCATCCGCAGCGCGGGCCGGGACGCGGCGAGGCCGTAGACCAGGGCCTCGGCCCGCAGCAGGTCGTGCTCGTAGGCGAGGAGCTGGTCCGTGCGGGTGGGGGCGGTCTTGGCCACCACGCGGGTCCCGTCGGTGAGCGTGACCCGGTAGGTCGTCGCGAACTGGCCGCCCGTGAGCAGGTCGGCCGAGGCCAGCTGCCCGATCGGTGCGACGAGCGAGGTCAGCGCGTCGATCACGCGTCGAGGGTACCGACCGGGCGCACGGGATCCACGGAGTCGGCGACCTCGCACGCCGCGACCGCCGCGCCGCCCGTCGCCGAGGGCGAGCCGGCCTCGACGGCGTCCGGGACGTGCTGGTCGCCGCCGTCGCCGCGCAGGGTCCGCAGCGCGCCGAGCGTGGCGACGACCGCGCCGCCGGCCGAGACGATGACCACGACGAACCCGGCGGACGACCCGTGCACGTCGATCTGCGCACCGGCGACCGACGAGCCGACGGACACGCCGACGCCGAGCGCGGTGCCCACCCAGGTGAGCCCCTCGGTGAGGCGCTCGCGGGGGACCAGGTCCTGCACGAGCGCGTTGCCGTTGATGAGCGTGGGTGCGATGGCGAACCCGGCGACGAACATCACCGCCGCGAGCGCCGTCAGCGAGTTCACCAGGAAGAAGAAGCAGACGCCGACCGCCAGGGCGACCATCCCCGTGGCGAACCGCAGGTACAGCGGGCGCCTCCACTGGCGGGTGCCGTAGAGCAGGCCGGAGATCAGCGACCCGAGGGCGAAGACCGCCAGGATCACCCCGGCCATGCCCTTGGCGCCGGACTCCTCCGCGAATGCGACGGTGGCCACGTCGGTGGCGCCGAAGATCGAGCCCATGGCCACGAAGACGATCGCGAGGACGATCATGCCGGGCCTGCGCAGCACGGAGCCCTTGGGGCGCGGGGTGCCCACCGCTGCCGGGGGTGGCTCGGTCTGGCGCAGGGTGAGGAACCAGTAGCCGCCGACGAGCATGGCGACCAACGGGACGATGAGGCCCGCGGTGGGCGCGACGCTCGTCGCCAGGAGCGTGGCCAGCACCGGGCCGATGATGAACACGAGCTCGTCGAGCGCCGACTCGAGGGAGTACGCGGTGTGCATCCGGTGCGGCTCGGCGCCCAGCACGCGGCTCCAGCGCGCCCGGACGAGCGACCCGAACGACCCGATGCCGGCGCCGGTGACCACGGCGGTGACGTAGAGCCAGGCCTCGTGCGTCTCGCTCGTCGCGGCGACGACGAGGCCGACGAGCCCGACCGCGGCGATAGCGACGGCCGGCCGCATGACGCGCGCCTGGCCGTGCCGGTCGACCAGCCGGGCGAGCTGCGGCGAGCACACGGCCTGCGCGACCACGTAGACGGCGGAGACCCGGCCCGCCAGCCCGTAGGAGCCGTACAGCGTCGAGATCATCAGCACGATCCCGATGCCGACCATGGACATCGGGAGCCGGGCGAGCACGCCGGCGCTGGAGAACGCGAGGGCCCCTGGTCGCGAGAGGACGTCGCGGTACGGCTGGAGCATCGGATAAGTCTCTCACCGGCCCTACCGCGGCGGCTCACCATGCCCCACCATTCATGGCATGACGGACGTGCGTGTGACCGACGCCACTGACGAGCACCGGTTCGAGGCGCGCAGCCCGGACGGGGTGCTCCTCGGGTTCACCGTGTACGACACCATCGGCGCCACGGTCGTCTTCACGCACACCGAGGTGGACCCGGCGCTCGAGGGCCAGGGCATCGCGTCGATGCTGGTCAAGGCCGCGCTGGACGCGGTCCGGGCGAGCGGCCGCGACGTCGTCGCGTTCTGTCCGTACGTCAAGGCGTGGCTCGGCCGGCACCCCGACTACCAGGACCTGCTGCGCACCGCGCAGGGATGACACCCCAAAGCTGGGCGGCCGTTGGGGTTGTGTATGCCGGCTTCCGCCCGCACAGTGAATGAACCGCCCCGGGAAGCACAGGGGGGAACGCAGCCGTCACGCCGGGCCGACTCAGACCCCGTGACCATCTCGACGGACAGGTAGCCCCGGCCCGTGTGGCCGATACCCCTGACGTCCTCGCTGCATCGTCAACGTCGTCGGTCAGTCGTCCCGTGCCCACACACGGCCGCTTGGGGAACCGACCATGTTCGTCTTCGTCCTGCAGCTCCGGGAGATGCTCTCCGGACAGTCCGAGATCTACCTCTTCGCCTTCTTCTCTGCCCTCGTCTGGGCCCTCTGGGTGCTCAAGGTGGTGTTCTCGCGCCGCTACCGGCCCGTCACCGCGCCCTACGAGGTCAGCACGAGCGTCGTGATCCCGGTGGTGGACGAGCCGCTGGACCTGTTCCGCGACGTGCTGACCCGCATCGTCGAGCAGCGTCCCGACGAGGTCATCGTCGTGATCAACGGCGCGGTGAACCCTGCCCTCCAGGAGGTCAGCGAGGAGTTCGCGCCCCTGGTCCGCTGGGTGCACACCCCGATCCCGGGCAAGCGCAACGCCGTGAAGATCGGCACCGAGATGTCGCGCGGGGAGATCACCGTGCTGGTCGACTCCGACACGATCTGGACCGACGGCACGCTGGCCGAGCTGGTCAAGCCCTTCGCGGACCCCGCGGTCGGCGGCGTGACCACCCGTCAGCGGATCCTGGAGCCGGAGCGGTCGTGGATCACCCGCTGGGCGGACTGGCTCGAGAACACCCGCGCGCTGTACTCGATGCCCGCACAGTCCGCGCTCGGTCAGGTGGGCTGCCTGCCCGGCCGCACCATCGCGTTCCGGCGCCGCATCCTCATGCAGGTCATGGACGACTTCATGCACGAGAAGTTCCTCGGGGTGTTCCTCGAGGTCTCGGACGACCGGACGCTGACCAACCTCACGCTCAAGGCCGGCTACAAGACCGTGTACCAGTACACGAGCCTGGTCTACACCGACGCCCCGCTGCAGGTGCGCAAGCTGGCCAAGCAGCAGCTGCGCTGGGCGCGCGGCAGCCAGTACAACACCCTGCGGATGCTGCCCTGGATGTCGGGCCACGCACCCCTGCTGGCGGTCTTCTTCCTCACGGACATCCTGCTGCCGTTCCTGCTGCTCGGGACGATCCTCGGCTGGATCTACCGGTCGGCGTCCGGCACGGGCGCCAACCTGTACGAGGCGATCCTCGAGACCTACACCGGCTTGAACGGCTGGGCCTGGGTGGTGGCGCTGATGGTCGTGTCGTCCGTGCTGTCGATGGCGATCCGCCAGATCCGCCACCTGCACGAGAAGCCGTCGGACTTCCTGCGGCTGCCCGTCTTCATCATCGTCTCGACCCTCTTCCTCATGCCCATCCGCATCCTCGGCTTCCTGCGCATGGCGCACGCCAGCGGCTGGGGAACCCGTTCCGGTGCGTACGGCGGAGGCGCCGAGAACGAGGACCTCATGGCCGAGCTCGAGACCGCCCCGGCGGCCCCGGCCGACCTCGTCGACCGGGCGCCCGACGAGCGCGGAGCCGCCGTCGCGACCGAGGTCCGACGCCGCACCGCCGAGTCCACCGCACCCCCGACCCCACCCCGACGACGACTGAACCCGCTCGCTGCGGTGCCCTACGGCATCGCGGTCGCCCTACTGGCACTGGAGGCCCTCGCCTATGCGTGAGCAGACCAAGGACCGCATCCTGCACGCCTCACCCCGCGCCCGCCTCGCGGCATCCGCGGTCGCCCTCGCCCTGCTCCTGGTGACCGCCCTCGTGTGGACGTCGCCGTCGAACGGCAGGGCGCAGGGCCCGACGAAGAGCGCCGAGCAGATCGCGCTCGAGAAGGAGAACGCCGAGCTCGAGGCCGCCCTGGCCGCCCGGACCGACGAGGTCGACAACCTCACCAGCTCGCAGGCGAAGGCAGCCGCCGAGCGTGCTGCCGGGGCGGCGCGCGGCAAGGCGAAGGCGGCGGCCGAGAAGGCCGCCGCCGCGGCCTCCGGGAAGGGCAAGGCCGACACCGAGCGGGCCGCCGCCGCCGCAACCGGCCGTCAGAAGGCCGCCGGTGAACGCGCCAAGGCCACCGCGCGGATCCAGGCAAAGGCTGCCGCCGAGCGCGCCGCGGCCGCAGCGACGGGCAGGGCCGAGGGGGCAGAGCTCCGCGCTGCTGCCGCGCAGCGGGAGGCAAGGCGGGCGAAGGCTGCGGTATCCAGCGGGCAGCCGGCGTCAGTGCCGGCTCCGGCTCCGGCCCCGGCCCCCGGTCCGGCGGTCGCCGCCAAGCCGGCGGCACCGCCCCTGTCCGAGCTGCTGAACCCCGCCACGCGCCAGTTCGGCCTCTACACCCCCCAGTCGCCGTTCAACTGGGCCGAGCTCGACGACGTCACCGCGAAGGTCGGCGTCGCCCCGACGATCGCCGGCTACTTCCAGGGCTGGGACGGACCGTTCCGTCCGGACGCCGTCACCCGTTCCTGGCGCAAGGGCATGCTGCCGCTGCTCACCTGGGAGTCGCGCCCGCTCACGGCCGCGAACAACCAGGCGCAGGACCCTGACTACTCGCTGCCCAAGATCATCGACGGCGCGTACGACGACTACCTGCGCCAGTACGCGCGCGACGTCGCCGCCCTCGGCCTGCCGATGGCCATCCGGCTCGACCACGAGATGAACGGCGCCTGGTACCCGTGGGGTGAGCGCGCGTCCGACGGCGGTCCGCTCAACGGCAACCGTCCCGGCGACTTCGTCGCGATGTGGCGCCACGTGCACGACATCTTCGAGGCCGAGGGCGCCAACGCGTACGTGCTCTGGGTGTGGGCGCCGAACATCGTCAACGCACTGCCCGAGTACGCCAGCAGCTCCTCGGAGTACCTGGCGAGCCTCTACCCGGGCGACGAGTACGTGGACTGGGTCGGCCTGTCGGGCTACTACCGCCCGCCGTACAAGGCGGACCAGACGCCGACGTTCTCGTACACCTACGACCGTTCCCTGGCCCAGCTGCGGTCGATCACCGACAAGCCGATCCTGCTGGCCGAGATCGGGGCCTCGGAGGTGGGCGGTAAGAAGAAGCAGTGGGTCGCCGACCTGTTCGCCGGGCTGGCGCGGCCGGAGAACGCCGACATCATCGGGTTCGCCTGGTTCCACCACACGGTCACGACGATCTCCGGCGGCCAGCGCGTCACCAACGACTGGCGCATCACGTCCCGGGCGGACTCCCTGCAGGCGTTCGTCGACGGCATCACCAACCCGGCGGCGGGCTTCGTCGACGGGCCGGCCGTGGCCCCCGCCGCGGCGCCTGCACCCGAGGTCGCGGCGCCCGCACCGGCACCCGCCCCGACGCCCGAGACGGTGCCGGTCCCGACCCCGGAACCGAGCCCGACACCGACGCCCGAACCCACGCCCGAACCCACGCCGACGCCCGAACCCACCCCGACGACCACCCAGGAGCCGTGATGAACGACGTTCTCGACACCCCCGTCCGTCGACCGTTCGACCCGACCGGCCCGGCTCCGCGCATCGCGGTGCTCGGTACGGGCTACCTCGGCGCCACCCACGCGGTGGCCATGGCCCAGCTGGGCATGGAGGTGGTCGGTGTGGACACCGACCCGCACAAGGTCGAGATGCTCACCGCGGGCAAGGTCCCGTTCTACGAGCCCGGGCTGCCCGAGCTGCTCTCCGAGCAGATGGCCACGGGTCGCCTGCGGTTCACCACGGACGTGGCCGAGGCGGTGGGCTGGGCCGATGTGCACTTCGTGTGCGTGGGGACCCCGCAGTCCAAGACCAGCCACGCCGCCGACCTGCGCTACGTCGAGGCGGTCACGACGGCCATCACCGAGAACCTCACCCACGACGCCCTGATCGTCGGCAAGTCCACCGTGCCCGTCGGCACCGCGGCCCGCCTGCGCACCCTGGTGGCCCGGGAAGCCCCCGCCGGCGTGCGCGCCGAGCTGGTCTGGAACCCCGAGTTCCTGCGCGAGGGCAAGGCGGTGGCGGACACGCTGCACCCGGACCGCATCGTCCTGGGCGGCACATCGAGCGACGCCGAGGCTCTGCTGCGGCGCGTGTATGCCGGGCCGATCGCCGAGGGCTCTCCGGTGGTGGTCTGCGACCTGCCGACCGCCGAGCTGGTCAAGGTCAGCGCGAACGCATTCTTGGCCACGAAGATCTCGTTCATCAACGCGATCTCCGGGGTCTGCGAGGCCGCCGGCGCGGATGTCACGGTGCTGGCCGACGCCCTGGGACACGACGTGCGGATCGGGCGGCAGTTCCTCGATGCCGGGCTCGGGTTCGGTGGCGGGTGCCTGCCCAAGGACATCCGCGCGCTGATGTACCGCGCCAACGAGCTCGGCGCCGGCCGGGCGGCGGCGCTGCTCCAGCAGGTCGACGAGATCAACATGGGGCAGCGCCAGAGCGTCATCGACCTGGCCGTCCAGGCGTGCGGCGGGTCGGTGCTCAACCGGCGGATCGGCGTGCTCGGTGCTGCGTTCAAGCCGCACACCGACGACGTGCGCGACTCCCCGGCGCTCAACGTCGCGGCCGCCCTGCACCTGCGTGGCGCCCAGGTCACGGTCTACGACCCCGAGGCCGGCGACACCGCGAGGGCGATGTTCCCGACCCTCGGGTACGCGACCAGCGTGGACGAGGCCGTCGAGGGCACCGACGTGATCCTGGTGCTGACCGAGTGGGACGAGTTCATCCAGGCCGACCCGGCCCACCTGGCCCTGCTGACGCACCAGCCGGCCGTGATCGACGCTCGCGGCCGGCTCGACGCCGCGCGGTGGCGTTCGGCGGGATGGACATTCACCGGACTGGGCCGCGCCGCTCTCGCCGCCTGACCCTGCCGACGGCCCCGGAACCCCCCGGGGTCGTCGGCACGTCCGCTACGCGCCCAGCGCCGCCGACACGACGTCCTTGGCCTCCGCCTGCACCTGCGCCAGGTGCTCGGCGGACACGAACGACTCGGCGTAGATCTTGTAGACGTCCTCGGTGCCCGACGGCCGGGCCGCGAACCATGCGTTGTCCGTGGTGACCTTGAGGCCGCCGATCGCCGCGTCGTTGCCGGGCGCGTTGGTGAGCTTCGCGGTGATCTGCTCGCCGGCGAGCGTCGTGGCCGTCACCTGCTCGGGCGTCAGCCGGGCCAGCGTGGCCTTCTGCTCGCGGGATGCCGCCGCGTCGACCCGGGCGTACCAGGACTCACCGAACTCCGCGACGAGCTCGCGGTGGTGCTGCGACGGAGAGCGCCCGGTGGTCGCCAGGATCTCCGAGGCGAGCAGCGCCGGGAGGATGCCGTCCTTGTCGGTGGTCCACACGGTGCCGTCCTTGCGCAGGAAGGACGCGCCCGCGGACTCCTCGCCGCCGAACCCGACGGACCCGTCCACCAGCCCGGGGACGAACCACTTGAACCCGACCGGCACCTCGAGCAGCCGACGGCCGAGCCTGCCCGCCACGCGGTCGATGAGGCTCGACGAGACCAGGGTCTTGCCGATGGCGGTCCCGGCCGGCCAGCCCGGGCGCGCACCCCCGTACAGGTAGGCGATCGCGACCGCGAGGTAGTGGTTCGGGTTCATCAGGCCGTCGGGCGTGACGATGCCGTGCCGGTCGGAGTCCGTGTCGTTGCCCGTCGCGATGTCGAAGGGTGCCGGGTCGCCGGCCATGCGCGCGACCAGCGACGCCATCGCGTACGGCGACGAGCAGTCCATCCGGATCTTGCCGTCCCAGTCGAGGGTCATGAACCCGAACTGCGGGTCCACCGTCGGGTTCACCACGGTCAGGTCGAGCCCGTAGTAGTCGCCGATCTCCCCCCAGTACTCGACCGACGCACCGCCGAGCGGGTCCGCGCCCATCCGGACGCCGGCCGACCGGATGGCGTCGAGGTCGATGACGTTGGCCAGGTCCGCGACGTAGGACGACAGGTAGTCGTGCTTGAAGGTCGTGTCCGCCGCCAGCGCCGTCTCGACGCTGACGCGCGGGACGTCACGCCAGCCGGACGCGAGGATCGCGTTGGCGCGGTCGGCGATCCAGCCCGTGGCGTCCGAGCCCGCGGGGCCGCCGTGCGGCGGGTTGTACTTGAAGCCGCCGTCGCGCGGCGGGTTGTGCGACGGGGTCACGACGATGCCGTCGGCCAGGCCGGGGCCCTGCGTGCGCACCCCCTCGGAGGTGCCCGCGCCGTTGTGCCGCAGGATCGCGTGCGAGACGCCGGGCGTCGGGGTCCACGAGTCGCGGGCGTCGACGTGCACCTCGACGTCGGCCGCGGCGAGGACCTCGAGCGCCGACCGCCACGCCGGGTCGGACAGCGCGTGCGTGTCGCGGCCGATGAACAGCGGGCCGTCGATCCCCTGCCCGCGCCGGTACTCGACGATCGCCGCGGTGATGGCGACGATGTGGGCCTCGTTGAACGCCGTGTCCAGCGCAGAGCCGCGGTGCCCGCTCGTGCCGAACACCACCCGCTGCGCGGGGTCGTCGAGGTCCGGTTCCCGGTCGTAGTAGGCGCCGGCCAGGGCGTCCAGGTCGACCAGGTCGGAGGGCTGGGCGGGTGTTCCGGCGCGCGGGTCCATGCCGCGATCCTGCCCCACCGCCCGGCGTGCCGCGACCCCCTGGGCGGCTGGTCGGCCCGGTGCGGACCGGTAACCTTTCCGGCATGGCCAAGAACTCGTCCGACTTCGTGCTGCGCCCGTTCGAAGGGCTCCCCGGTGAGCCCGACTGGGTGGCGCTCAAGGAGCTCGTCCCCGCCGCGACGGCGACCGCCCGCACGACCGCCGAGCACGGCGCGCGCGACGTCCTGGTGACCACGGTGCTGCCCAACGGCTGGCCCGCGCTGCACCGCGCCGACGGGATGATCCTGCTGGCCCTGCAGACCACCACCAGCTCCAACGACGTCAGCCGCGACCTCGCGCACGCCCTGCTGGAGGCCCTCGAGGTCGAGGCGGGCACCGCCGTCGAGACGATCGGCCTGCCCGAGCCGGGGCCGCGCCTGCAGGACGTGCTGGACCTCGGCGTCCCCTTCGAGGTCACCGTGCAGGGCTCGTTCGCGTACTGGCTCGACCCGGACACCGAGCGGACCCCGGAGCTCGAGGCCGCGATCGAGGAGGCCGACGCCGGCATCATCGACACCGTCAAGCTCCAGGCGGCCGAGTCCGCCTACTGGTGCCGGATGGGTCCGCGCGAGTTCCTGCGCTGGGCGCAGCCGCACGAGGAGCAGGTGGTCCTCGACGGGCTGGCGCGCCTGCACGCCCGTCGCGAGTCGGGCTTCGAGGGCGCCAAGTTCATCGGCTACTTCCGCTCCGCGGGCCTCGTCGTGCCGGTGTGGGAGCTTGCGAAGGGCTCCGAGGCCGAGGACATCGAGGGGCCGGTCGCCGAGTTCCTGCCCCGGTTCGAGGCGGCGCTCGCGGACGCGACGCCGCTGGACGCCAACGAGCGCCGCGCGCGGGCGGGTCTGGTCGCCCGCCAGGTCACGCTGCGCTGACGGGCGGGACCTGGTCGGATAGGTAGGGTGACCGACGTGACGCGCAAGGGCGGCCAGGCCGCGGACGAGCAGGCGGGGACCGCTGCGCCGACCCTTGCCGACGCGGGCCCCGGGACCGCGAACCCGTCCGCGGCGGCGCGCAAGGCGGCCGCCGAGGAGCGCAAGGCGGCGGCACAGCGGGCCCGTCAGCGTGTCGCCGTGATCATCCCCGCCAAGGACGAGTCCCGACGGATCGCCGCGACCGTGCGCTCGGCCCGCGCCATCCCGCACGTGGACCTGGTGCTCGTCGTCGACGACGGCTCGGAGGACAACACCCAGCACGTCGCGCGCGAGGCCGGCGCGGTCGTCGTCCGGCACTCGCACAACCGCGGCAAGGCCGCCGCCATGGAGACCGGTGCCGCCGTCGTCGCCATGCGGGACGCGCCCGACCGTCAGCCCCGGATCCTGCTGTTCATCGACGGCGACCTGGGGGAGACCGCGGTCAACACCGCGCCCCTCGTGCCGCCGGTGTTCGAGGGCCACGCGGACCTGGCGATCGCCTTGATCCCGCCGCAGCCCGGCGCCGGTGGCCGCGGGATCGTGGTCGGCACCGCCCGCCGCGCGATCTCCGCGATGACCGGCTGGACGCCGACGCAGCCCTTGTCTGGCATGCGCTGCCTGACCCGCGCGGCGTTCGAGGCGGCCACCCCGCTGGCGCACGGCTGGGGCGTCGAGACCGGGATGACGATCGACCTGCTCCGGCGCGGCTTCCGCGTCGTCGAGGTGCCGTGCGACCTGAAGCACCGGCCGTCCGGCTCCGACCTCAAGGGCCAGCTGCACCGGGCCGCCCAGTACCGGGACGTGGTGCTGGCGGTCAACGCCCGCCGCGTCCGGCGCGCCGCCGGTGCGGTCAAGCGGACCGTGGCCCCCGCGCAGAAGCCTCCGCAGACCCACCGCTAGTCGGCGGCTGGTCGGCCGCCAGCTCGCCGGCGGCCGGTGCCACGTCGCCCTCCGGGGCGCCGAGCCGCCACTGCGCGGCCGCGGCCACGAGGCACGGGACGGCCAGCGCGATGCCGGTGGCGGGCACCACGATCCCGGAGTCGTTCATCAGGAACCCCACGGTCAGCGCCGCCGTGATCGCCGCGATCGCGGGGCGCAGCAGGGGAACCGCGCTGGTCAGTCCGGCCAGCGGCCCCTGGCCCATGAGCGCGCCGCGCCGCGGGCGGCCGCCCACGACGACGAGCCAGGTCAGGGCGATCCCGCCGATCGCGGTCACCAGGTACCGCCACGACGTGAGCACCCTGAGGTTGACGGCGATCTTGCGCTCGACCACGTCCCAGAGGCCCCCGTCGAGCACGGTGGCGAAGAACCGGCCGAGGTGCGTGCGGTCCGCCGCGGGCCGCAGCCAGTCGAGCACCGCGAAACCCCCGACGACCACGGCACCGACCAGCGCGATCAGCCCGATCCAGCGCCAGCTGACCCGGCGGCCGCTCACCACGATGGTCAGCATCGCGAACGCGAGGATGAGGGCCGGCGGCCCGCCGAAGTCGCTGCCGAGTCCGGGCGCGCCGTCCACGACGACCAGCACCAGCCCGAGCGCGGCCACGGCGACCGTGGCCAGGGTGCGTCGGCCCTTGCGCAGCAGCGGGTCCGCGATGGCGACGGCGAGCAGCAGGCCGCCCGCGGTCAGCAGCGCGAACGCCTGGTTGCTCATCCCGTAGAACCGGGCCGCCAGGAGCCGGTGAGCGCCCATCGGGGAGTCGATGATGAGCGTGGAGCCCGTGCAGGCGGTGACGACGAGCACGGCCACGGTCACGCCCGCGACCACGCCCGCCGGGCCGAGCAGGTTGCGCCGCCACGGACCCACCAGGGCGAGCGCGGTGATCGCCGCGATCCAGCCGAGCAGCACCCACCAGAACGCGGTCACCGGCGTGCCCGCGCGCCACCACGGGATCGTGTTGGTGAGGAACGAGGCGACCGGTGCCGCGGCGAGCGCGAGCGCGGCCACGTGCAGCACCCGCAGCGCCGGGCGCAGCGGACGCCGGTCCGAGCGGCCCGTGCGGCTGAGGATGATCGCGGCGGCGATGAACAGGACCGCCTGGATGAGCACCAGACGCGTCGAGTAGTCGCTGCTCACGCGGGTGACCATCGTGGCGTGCCGTTGGATGTCGAGCAGCTCTGCGAGCCGCGCGGTCGCGGTGCCGGTCGGCGGTCCGGGCAGGATCTCGGCGCCGCTGAACGCGGCGGCGCTGTTGTCCAGGCCGATGCCGGCCAGCAGGGTCGGCGTGACGTCGACGGTCTGGATGAGGCCCGGCTGCCGGGTCGAGCCGGAGGTCAGCAGGCTGTCGACGTACTCGTCGCCGTCGGGCGCCAGGCCGGTGGCGGCGGCCAGCTGCAGCGCGGTGCGCCCGGAGTCGGCGAGCGAGACCACCAGGACGGTCGCGCCCGAGCGCTGCGCCCCGGCGATCGCGGCGCCGACCCGCTCGTCGATGGCCTGCGCCTGCAGCGCCCGGGACGGCTCCACGATCGCGTCGGGGGTCGACACGTCGGGCGGCGTCGGCTCCGTCAGCTCGCCCGGCACGGTCTCCGTCGGCTGCGGGACGCTCGGTCGCGACGCCGTGGCGTACCCGGGGTCCCGGAGCGAGCCGGCGTCCACGACGACCAGCCGGGAGGTGCCGAGGGCGTCGCGGACGGCCTGGGTGATGCCCGTGCTCGTCGTCGGCAGGGCCTCGTGCGTGCCCACGGGGAACCCCGCGGTGTCGGCGAGCGCGATCGCGGCACCGGGGCCGATGCCGGTCACGGCGGACCCGGCGGCGGCCAGCGCGTCACCGAGGAGACCCGCCGTGGCGCCGTACGACTCGGCGTCGGCCGCCGCGACGTACTCCTCCCAGCCGGGCACCTGACCGCTCTCGCCGGGGTCGCGCAGGGTCCGGCAGGTGCCGTCGTCCACCCCCACGTCGGCCGCGCGCGTGCCGGTCGACACCGCGAGCCAGCCGTCCGCGGGGCACGAGCGGGACGCGACGCTGCGAGCGGCGACCAGACCGATCGAGCCCTCGCGGGACATCGACCACAGCGCGGGGGTGGTCAGGGTGGTGACGTCGTCCCAGCGGACGCCGGTCACGCCGACCAGGAGCACCGGTGCGGGAGCGGGGTCGTCGGCGGCCTGCGCGGGCGTCACCAGGAAGACGCCCACCAGGGCGAGCACGAGCGTGAGCACCGCACCGCGGAGCAGGGACGCGCGCGGGCGGGCGGGGGTCGGCACCGCTCCAGCCTACGGGCGCACTACCCTCGACCCCGGCGGCGCTGCGGGTATCCGTGCAGCGTGCACACCATCTGCACGGGAGGGACGCGATGTCTCAAGCGCTACCGCGCTACGCCTACCTGGGGCCGGCCGGCACCTTCACGCAGGCGGCGCTGCGCCAGGTCGTCCCCGCGGGGGAGTGCGTCGAGCTGCCCGTGACCGACGTGGCGTCGGCCATCGAGGCCGTGCGGACCGGCGACGCCGACTTCGCCGTCGTGGCGATCGAGAGCACCGTCGAGGGGGGCGTGACCGCGACCCTCGACAGCCTCGCGGGCGGCGACCCGCTCGTCATCGTGCGCGAGATGCTGGTGCCGGTGCAGTTCGCGCTCGCCGCGGCGCCGGGCGTCCGGCTCGAGGACGTGCGGCGGATCTCCGCGCACCCGCACGCGTGGGTGCAGTGCCGGCGCTGGCTCGCGCGCCACCTGCCGTCCGTGGTGCACGTGCCCGCGACGTCCAACACCGCGCCCGCCGCGCTCATCGCCGCCGGTGGTGCGCAGCCGGGCTTCGACGCCGCGCTGGTGCCGCCGGCAGCCGTCGAGCCGTACGGTCTCGTCGCCCTCGCCGAGGACGTCGCGGACAACGTGTCGGCGCAGACCCGGTTCGTCGTCGTCGGTCACCCCGGTGACGTGCCCGCGCGCACCGGGGCGGACAAGACGACGCTGGTCGTGCACCTGCCGGACAACGAGGCGGGCGCGCTGCTCGCGATGCTCGAGCAGTTCGCGGTGCGCGGGGTGAACCTGTCGCGGATCGAGTCGCGACCCATCGGGGACGCGCTCGGCCGCTACTCGTTCTCCCTGGACGCCGAGGGCCACATCACCGACGAGCGCGTCGGCGAGGCCGTGATGGGCCTGCACCGGCGCTGCCCGTACGTCAGGTTCCTCGGCTCGTACCCGCGGGCCGACGCCGTGGAGCCGACCGTGCACGTGGGCACCGCCGACGCCGACTTCGTCGAGGCCCGCTCCTGGCTGCAGGCCGTCCGTGGCGGCTCCGCGACCTGACGGTCAGGCCCGGACGGCCTCCGTGTCGGGCTCGTAGGCGAGCAGCTGCTCGAGGAGGCGCAGCGAGCTGTCCTTGGCCAGGGACTCACCCGTCCACGTCTCCTTGAGGGTGAGCGTCCGCCCGTCGTGCAGCGTGAGCTCGGCGTGCAGCGGGGTCCGCTTGGTGATCTTCGCCGTCGCGATCTCCTCGTAGGCGAGGAAGCGGTGGTACGACGCGAGCTGCAGCACGGAGCCGGACTGCAGCAGCCCGAACATGCGCGCCTTGCCGTTCTCGTCGCGCTTCGGCGTCGGCACCAGGATCATGCCGAGGTCGAGCACCAGCACGTCGTGCTTGGTGCCGTCGACCTTGACGCTCGCGAGCCCGCCGAGCACCTCGCCACCGTGGGCGGTGGCGGTGTCGGCCACCTGACCGGTCGAGGTGACGTCGACACCGAGCTCGGCGAGGTGCGCGCGCGCCGACTCGATCGTGTCCGGACGCAGCGCCGCCGCGACCACCGGCGTGAGGTTGATCGGCCGGCCGTCGCGGCCCGCGAGCGCCGCCGGACCGCTCCACGAGTGCTGCCACCGGGCGACCCCTGCCTGGACCGCCGCCTGGCTCACCAGCAGCTCCATGACGTCGGCCAGCGGGTCGCCCTCACCCTCCTCCGCGACGATGCCGAGGTCCTCCTCGAGCCGCCCGCGCCCGCCACCAGCCACCACGTCGAGCACGGTGCCGAGGTTGGCGCGCTGCTGCCCGGCCACCCGTGCCGCCGCCCGGTACACGACGTCCGCGGTGCGCTGGCGTGACGCCGCCAGGGAGGTCGCGGTGAGCTCCTCCCAGTCGAGCTGGGTGCGGCCGTCGACGTCGACCGCCGCCGCCGCGAGGTCCGTGGCCACGGCGTCGAAGCCCGGGATCAGCGACGACGCCGGGCGCGTGTCGCGGGGGACGTCGACGTCGGGCATGGCCTCCATCGCGGCGACGCGGGCGGCGATCGAGGGGTGGCTGTCCCAGCGCGACTGCTCGGCCGGCGGCGCGTCGTCGCGCATCTGCGCCAGCTCCGTCGTCCGGGCGGCGACCAGGTGGCCGAAGCCGCCGAAGAAGCCCTGTGCGGTCGGCGCGTAGCCCGACTCCCACGCGTCCTCGAGGTAGCTGCTCAGGTAGAACGACCAGGCCGCGTCCGCGACGGGGATCTCGCGCAGGGCGCTCTGCGCGGTGGCGCGGCCGGCGATCCGCACGGAGAGCTGGTCCGCCTCGAGCTCCTGGCGCCGGTTCACGGCCGCGGAGACGACGAAGAAGAGGCGCGCGTACTGGCGCAGGAACCAGCCGACGATGTTGCCCGACAGCTGCTGGAGCGTCGCGATGATCGCCTGCTTGCCGCGGTAGGTCAACGGTCCGAGGCGCGTGTGGCTCCGGGAGTAGTGCCCGAGCTCGTGCGCGAGCACGGAGCGCAGCTGGCCCACGTCCAGTGTCTGGAGCAGCGGGACTCCCAGGTACAGGTGCCGCGTCCCGCCGACGAGGCCGAGCAGCCGGGTGTCCTCGGAGACGGCGGCGTTCACGTCGGGCAGGAGCCGGATGTCGTCGGGTGCGCGGGTGTCGGCGGCGGCGGCGAGCTCGCGGACGGTCTCCCACAGCTCCGGCGCGTCGGCGGGCGTCAGCGCCGGGCCGCGGTCGGGGGCCGGGCGTGCCCGCGCGACCTGCCACAGCGCGACGACGAGGCCGACCGCGACGGCCGCGGTGAAGAACCCGAGCTTGGCGGCGGCGGCCTCCGCGTCGGACTGGAACGCCCACACGGTGAGCGCCCCCATGCCCACGATCAGCCCCAGGGCGACGACGTAGAAGCCGGCCAGCAGCACCGCCGACAGGGCGGCGCGCAAGGTCGTGGTCACGAGAGAGGTCCTTCCGGTGCGGGGCCGCCACTGCCGCGGACCTCGGTTCGCGGGGGAGCGTAGCGGTCCGACGACCGGTGCGAGCGTCGTGCGGCGGGCGTCGTTGGACCGAACGGATTAAGCCGTCGCGACGCGCACGACGAGCGCCCCGTGGTCCACCCGCGCGGACAGCTCGGTGACCCGTCCGACGATGTCGCCGTCGACCTGCACGTGCTCGCCGCCCTGCACCACCACGCGCACCTCCTGCGCCCGCGTGTGGTCGATGCGGCCGATCTTGGCCGGCAGGTCGTTGCGCACGCCCGCGCCCTGGAGCATGACCTCCCCGAACAGCTGCGCCCAGCCCGCGATCCCGCCACGGGTGTCGATCGCGGCGATGTCGAGCCAGCCGTCGTCGAGCTGCGCGTCCGGCAGCAGCGTGATCCCGCCGGGCAGCCGCCCGCAGTTGCCGATGAGCAGGCTGCGCAACCGGGTGGACGTCATGGGCTGGTCGTCGAGCCGGACGTGCACCCGGGTGCGGCGGCCGTGCAGGTGGCGCATGCCCGACACGAAGTACGCGATCCAGCCGACCCGGGCCTTGAGCTGCTCGTCGGTGTCGGCGACCATCGCCGCGTCGAACCCGAGCCCGGCGATGACCAGGAAGATGTGGTCGCGCTGGAGGTCGAGCTCGGTGTAGGGCTCCGCGGCGTCCGCCACCGGGTCGTCGGGGTCGGACTGCCAGCGGTGCACCCGCAGCCAGCCCACGTCGATCGTCCGGTCGCGGCCCTCCAGCGCCAGCCGCAGCGCCGCCATGGGGTCGCTGAGGGGCAGGTCGAGGTTGCGTGCCAGCAGGTTGCCGGTGCCCAGCGGGATCAGGCCCATCGGGACGCCAGTGCCGACGAGCCCTTCGGCCACCGCCCGCACCGTGCCGTCCCCGCCGATCGCGACGACGACGTCCGCCCGCTGCGCGACAGCCGCGCGCGCCTGGCCGACCCCGGGGTCCGCGATCGTCGTCTCGAGCCACAGCGGCTCGGGCAGCCCGCGCGCCGCGCACGCGGCCAGCACGGCGGTCCGCAGCGCGGGCAGGTCCTGCTTCGAGGGGTTGGCGACGAAGGCGACGCGCTGGCCGGCCGCCTCGACGTCGCGCGCCGGCCGGAGCTCGCGGGCCCCTGCCCCGGTGCCGGGCGTCTCGATCCGGCGGCGCAGCTCGCGCTGCCGGAGCAGCAGGATCACGGCCAGCACGAGCGCGGCGAGCGCGACGACGGCCGCGCACACGGCCACCCACCCCTCCCAGGTCACGGGTCTGAATCTACGGGTCGCGCCGCGTCGGCCGGTGCAGGATCCGGCGAGCCTCCTGGTGATCCGCGCCGCACCCGCCCCGCACGCGGCCCCGGGCCCAGCGCGGCAGTGGCACCGGCGTCCCGTCCCGCTCCGCTCCGCGAGATCGTGGCATCGGCACGAAGTCGTGGGTGTGAACCGACGATCTCGTGCCGAACCCACGATCTCGTGCGGGCGGCGGGCCGGGCGGCGGGCGGGCGGGCGGCGGGGCGGTGCCTGCGGTCGGGCGGGTCAGGTGTGGGTCTGTAGGGTTCTTGGGTGATCGATCTGCGGCTCCTGCGGGAGGATCCCGACCTTGTCCGAGCCAGCCAGGTGGCGCGGGGCGACGACCCGCACCTCGTCGACGAGGTGCTCGACGCCGACGCGCGCCGACGCTCCGCGCTCACCGAGTTCGAGACGGTGCGCGCCGAGCAGAAGTCCCTGGGCAAGCTCGTCGCCAAGGCGCAGGGCGACGAGAAGCACGCGCTGCTGACCCGCGCCAAGCACCTCGCGGAGCAGGTCAAGGCGCTGCAGTCCGACGCCGACGCCGCCGAGGCGCACGCGACGGAGCTGAGCCGCCGCATCTCGAACGTCGTCGAGGACGGCGTGCCCCCCGGCGGGGAGAACGACTACGTCGTGCTCAAGCACGTCGGCGAGGTGCGCGACTTCGACTTCCCGGTGCGGGACCACCTCGCGCTCGGCGAGGGCCTCGCGGCCATCGACACCGAGCGCGGCGCCAAGGTGTCCGGCGCGCGGTTCTACTACCTGACCGGGATCGGCGCGCGCCTCGAGCTGGCGCTGCTGAACGCCGCCGTGGACAAGGCGCTGGGCGCCGGGTTCACCCCGGTCATCACGCCGACGCTGGTCAAGCCGGAGGTCATGGCGGGCACCGGCTTCCTCGGCGCGCACGCCGACGAGGTCTACCACCTGCCGGCCGACGACCTGTACCTGGTCGGCACGAGCGAGGTGGCGCTCGCGGGCTTCCACATGGGGGAGATCCTCGACCTGTCGGCCGGGCCCAAGCGGTACGCCGGCTGGTCGGCCTGCTACCGGCGCGAGGCCGGCTCGTACGGCAAGGACACCCGCGGGATCATCCGCGTGCACCAGTTCCACAAGGTCGAGGCGTTCGCGTACACGACGGTCGAGGACGCCTACGACGAGCACCGCCGGATCCTCGGCTGGCAGGAGGAGATGCTGGCCCTCGCCGAGCTGCCGTACCGCGTCATCGACACGGCCGCGGGCGACCTGGGCTCCAGCGCGGCCCGCAAGTTCGACTGCGAGGCGTGGCTGCCCAGCCAGGAGCGGTACCTCGAGCTGACCTCGACCTCCAACTGCACGACGTTCCAGGCCCGCCGCCTCGGCGTCCGCGAGCGCACCGCCGACGGCTCGATGCGGCCGGTCGCCACGCTCAACGGCACCCTGGCCACCACCCGCTGGATCGTGGCGCTCCTGGAGAACCACCAGCAGGCCGACGGTTCGGTCCGCGTCCCGGCGGGGCTGCGTCCGTACCTGGGCGGCCTCGAGGTGCTGGAGCCGGCGCGATGACCCGCTGCCACCTCGTCGCCCTCGACGTCGATGGGACGCTGATGTCCTACGACGGCAGGATCTCCGACGAGGTGCGGGCCGCCGTGCGCGCCGTGCGCGACGCGGGCATGCACGTGGTCCTGGCGACCGGCCGCGGCGTGCACTCGGCGGCTCCCGTGGCGCACTCGCTCGGGCTCACGCAGGGGTGGCTGGTCTGCTCGAACGGGGCGGTGACCGCCCGGCTCGACCCGGCGGCGGAGAACGGGTACGAGATCGTCCGCGTCGTGACGTTCGACCCCGGCCCGGCCCTGCGCACGATCGCCCTCGAGCTGCCCGACGCCCTGTTCGCGGTCGAGGACCTCGGCCTGGGCTTCCGCGTCAGCGCCGACTTCCCCGAGGGGGAGCTGTCCGGCGACCTCGAGGTGGTGTCCTGGGAGGAGCTGACCTCGACCCCGGCCACCCGGGTCGTGATCCGCAGCCCCGGCAGCACCCCGGAGCTGTTCCACGAGCTGGTCGAGCGCGTCGGCCTGCACGAGGTCGAGTACGCAGTGGGCTGGTCCGCCTGGCTCGACCTGACGCCCGGTGGGGTGTCGAAGGCCAGCGCGCTCGAGGACGTCCGCCAGCACCTGGCCGTGCAGCCGCACGCGACCGTGGCGATCGGGGACGGCAGCAACGACGTGCAGATGCTGCGCTGGGCGGCCCGCGGTGTGGCGATGGGCCACGCGGGCGACGCGGTGCGCGCCGCGGCCGACGAGGTCACCGGCGCCATCGAGGACGACGGCGCGCTCGCGGTGCTGCACAGTCTGCTGAACTGAAGCGCTGCCGACGATCTCGTAACCCGAGGCGGTGGTTCCGCACGGTTTCCGTCGTCCGAGGTGCCTGAATCCCCTCGTTACGTAATCGTGACCGGATTACGCGCGGTTGCCGGTTGCGCCCGACTTTGCGAAGGGCTTGCATCGATCGCACAGGCGCGGTCGAGACGGTCGCGCCCTTGCGACATGACGACGTGGAGGTCTCATGAACGGCACGCGCACGCGCCGGGGATACAGGGCGGCTGCAGCAGCGGGGGCGGGGCTCGCACTCCTGCTGGCCGGGTGCTCCGGCGGCGACGGTGACGGGGGAGGCGGTGACGAGGGCACCGGGGAGGCCACGGCGGACTGCGCCGACTTCGAGCAGTACGGCGACCTGACCGGCAAGACCATCTCGATCTACGCGGGCATCGTGACGCCCGAGGACCAGCCGTACGTCGAGTCGTTCGCGCCGTTCGAGGAGTGCACGGGCGCCACGGTCGACTACCAGGCGGACAAGCAGTTCGAGCAGCAGATCCTCGTGCGCGCCGAGGCCGGCAACCCGCCCGACATCGCGATCGTCCCGCAGCCCGGTCTGCTGGCCCAGCTGGTGGCCACCGGAACGGTCGTGCCGGCGCCCGAGGGCGTCTCCGCCAACGTCGACGAGTTCTGGGACGAGGCGTGGAAGGAGTACGGCTCGGTCGACGGCACCTTCTACGCCGCCCCCTCGGGCGCGAGCGTGAAGTCGCTCGTCTGGTACTCGCCGGCGCAGTTCGAGGAGAACGGCTGGGAGATCCCGACGACGCTGGACGACCTCGCCGCCCTCTCGGACTCGATCGTCGACACCGGCATCAAGCCGTGGTGCGCCGGCATCGCGTCGGGTGAGGCGACCGGCTGGCCGGTCACCGACTGGATGGAGGACATGATGCTCCGGGTCGCGGGCCCGGAGGCCTTCGACCAGTGGGTCTCGCACGAGATCCCGTTCAACTCCGAGGACCCGACGGCCGCCCTCGACGCGGTGGGCGACTACCTCAAGAACGACGCGTACGTGAACGGCGGCTTCGGTGACGTGACGTCGATCGCCAGCACCGCCTTCCAGGACGGTGGCCTGCCGATCCTCGACGGCCAGTGCGCCCTGCACCGGATGGCGAGCTTCTACGCGGCCAACTGGCCCGAGGGCACGACGGTCGCCGAGGACGGCGACGTGTTCGCGTTCTACCTGCCGGCCGAGTCGGAGGACGAGCGCCCCGTGCTCGGCGCCGGCGAGTTCGTCACGGCGTTCTCCGACCGGCCCGAGGTGCAGGCGCTGCAGGAGTTCTGGTCGAGCGCCGAGTGGGCCAACCTCAAGGCGAAGTCGAGCTCCGACCTCACGGGCGGCGGCTGGCTGACGGCCAACAAGGGGCTCGACAAGGAGAACCTGGTCAACCCGATCGACATCCTGTCCGCCGACATCCTGCTGGACCCCGAAGCGGTGTTCCGGTTCGACGGCTCGGACCGGATGCCGGCAGCCGCGAACAGCGCGTTCTGGAAGGAGGCGACTGCCTGGATCACGGGGCAGCCGACCATCGAGACGCTGAACAAGATCGAGGCCGCCTGGCCGGCGTCCTGACATGAGCCCGGTCCCCGGGGCCGCCCGCGTGGCGACCCCGGGGATCGGGCTGTCCAGGTCCCACGTCCCCGTCCCCGGGAGGTTCGGTGCAGCTCGCCGAGAAGTTCGGCACGATGGTGGTGGCCCTGCTGGCCTTCACCGCCGTCATCGGTCTGATCCTGTTCGTCGTCGCGCTCCTCGAGAAGCGCGGCGTCAGGCGCGTCGCCTGGTTCTTCGTCGGCCCCACCGCCCTGCTCCTGCTGGTGGGCCTCGTGTACCCCGCAGCCCGCACCATCGTGCGGTCGTTCTTCGACGCCGCCAACGAGGCCTTCATCGGCTTCGACAACTACTCGGCGATCTTCACCTCGCCCGACCAGCTCGTCGTGCTGCGCAACACCGTGCTGTGGGTGGTCGTCGCCCCGTTCATCGCCACGGCGGTCGGCCTGCTCTACGCGATCATCGTGGACGGCGCGCGCGGTGAGGCGTTCGCCAAGTCGCTGATCTTCCTGCCGATGGCGATCTCGTTCGTCGGCGCCTCGATCATCTGGAAGTTCGTCTACGAGTACCGGTTCTACGACCCCGACCTCAAGGTCAACCCCGAGCAGATCGGCCTGCTCAACCAGATCGTGGTGTGGCTCGGCGGGCAACCTCAGCAGTTCCTCATCAACGAGCCGTGGAACAACCTCTTCCTCATCGTCGTGATGATCTGGATCCAGGCCGGCTTCGCGATGACCATCCTGTCCGCCGCGATCAAGGCGATCCCCACGGACATCGTCGAGGCCGCCCGCCTCGACGGGGTGTCCGGCTTCCGGATGTTCCGGTTCATCACGGTGCCGACGATCCGGCCGACGCTCGTGGTCGTCCTCACGACGATCGCCATCGGCAGCCTCAAGGTCTTCGACATCGTGCGCACGATGACCGGTGGCCTGTTCGGCACGAGCGTCGTGGCGAACGAGTTCTTCACGCAGAGCTTCAGCGCCGGCAACCAGGGCCTGGGCGCGGCGCTGGCCGTCCTGCTGTTCGTCCTCGTGGTGCCGATCATCGTCTACAACATCCGCCAGCTGCGCGCCTCGGAGGCACGATGACCACCACCGGCCCCCAGCTCGACCTCGGCGGCATGCAGGGCCCGTCGGACACCCGCGACGGCCGCCCGTCGGCGCTCGCGGAGGCGACCAAGAAGCGCCTGAGCTCGCCGTGGGCGTCGCTCGTCGCGGTCGTCCTCGCCGTCGTGTGGACGATCCCGACGTTCGGCCTGCTGGTCAGCTCGTTCCGCCCCGCGCGGGACATCAGCCGGTCGGGCTGGTGGACGGTCTTCACCAGCCCGAACTTCACGCTCGAGAACTACGAGCTCGTGCTCTCGCCCGAGGGCAGCAGCTCGCTGGCGCCGTACATCGTCAACTCGATCGTCATCGTGATCCCCGGGGTCGTCATCCCCATCCTCATCGCGTCGCTCGCGGCCTACGCATTCGCGTGGATGGACTTCAAGGGCAAGAACGTGCTGTTCGTGGCGGTGTTCGCGCTCCAGATCGTGCCCATCCAGGTGACGCTCATCCCCCTGCTCAGCCTGTACGCGGACCTCAACATCGCGGGCACGTTCTGGTCGATCTGGATCTCGCACACCATGTTCGGCCTGCCGCTGACCGTGTTCCTCCTGCACAACTTCATCCGGGAGGTCCCGCACGAGCTGCTGGAGGCGGCGCGTGTGGACGGCGCCGGGCACGTGACGATCTTCTTCCGGCTCATGCTGCCGATCCTGAAGCCCGCGCTCGCGGCCATCGGGATCTACCAGTTCCTGTGGGTGTGGAACGACCTGCTGGTGGCGCTGACGTTCGCCGGGTCGTCGCAGGAGGTGGCACCGATGACCGTGGCGCTGTTCAACCTCACCGGCCAGCGCGGCTCGCAGTGGTTCCTGCTCACGGCGGGCGCGTTCGTGTCGATCATCATCCCGGTGCTGGTGTTCCTCAGCCTGCAGCGCTACTTCGTGCGCGGCCTGCTAGCCGGGTCGGTCAAGGGGTAGGTCGGAGCAGGGTCCGGGCGCTCCTCCGACCGCGTCTAGCCTGAGGCCGTGCCCGCGCCCCTGCTCTTCGTCGTCTCGGGGCTGACGCAGTACCTGGGCGCAGCGCTCGCGGTCGGGGTCTTCGGCACGATCGCCGCCGCCAGCGTCGCGTGGCTGCGGGTGGCCGTCGCTGCCGTCGTGCTCGTGCTGTGGCAGCGGCCGTGGCGGTCCCGGTGGCGGCTCGCGGACCTGCGCACCGCCGCGGTCTTCGGGGTGGTGCTCGCCGTGATGAACGTGGCGTTCTACGTCGCGATCGACCACCTGCCCCTGGGCACGGCGGTGTCGCTGGAGTTCCTCGGCCCGGTGGCGGTCGCCGCGGTGACGGGGCGGGGGTGGCGCGACCGGGTCGGCATCGCGGTCGCCGCGGCGGGGGTCGTCCTGCTGGCGGGTGTCAGCCTCGACACCGGGCCCGACGCGGTGGTCGGACTGGTGGCGATCAGCGTCGCCGCGGCGTGCTGGGCCGCGTACATCCTGCTCGGCCGGCGCGTGGCACGGGCGGCGAACGGCGGGATCCGCGGCCTGTCCGTCGCGATGGTCGCCGGTGCGGTGGTGCTCGGACCCCTGCTGGCCGGTGGCGCCGGGCCGGTCCTGCACGACGGGCGGCTGGCCGCGCTGGTGATCGCGATCGCGGTGTGCTCGTCGGTGGTCCCGTACGCGCTCGAGCAGGTGGTGCTGCGCACGGTGCGGCCGGCCACGTTCGCGGTGCTGCTGGCGATGCTGCCGGCGACGGCCGCCGTCGTCGGCGCCGTCCTGCTCCAGCAGGTGCCGCACGGGCTCGAGGTGGTCGGCCTGCTGCTGGTCTCCGGCGCGATCGTGCTCACGGGCCTGGACCGCGACGCCCCGCCCACGGACGAGGCGCCGCCGCCGGCCTGACCGCTGCCGTCGCGAGGGGCCTAGAGGTACTGCCCGGTCGGCGGGTTGGGGGTACCCGGGTCCGCGACCGGGACCGGCATACCCGGTACCGGCCCCGGCCGCAGCTGTCGACGCATGCCCGTCAGCTGGCTCTGCGCGGCCATCTGCTGCGCCACGAGTGCGGTCTGGATGCCGTGGAAGAGGCCCTCGAGCCATCCGACCAGCTGGGCCTGCGCGATGCGCAGCTCGGCGTCCGACGGCGCCTCGTCCTCGACGAACGGGAGCGTGATGCGGTGGAGCTCGGAGACGAGCTCGGGCGACAGTCCGCCCTCGAGCTCGTGCAGCGACCGCTCGTGGATCTCCGCCAGCCGTGCGCGGGCCGCGTCGTCGAGCGGTGCGCTGCGCACCTCGTCGAGGAGCTGCTTGATCATCGTCCCGATCCGCATGACCTTCGCGGGCTGGTCCACCAGCGACGTGATGTCCTCGGACTTGTCGCCGTCGGCGTCGGCGTCGGGACCGAGCACCACCACCCGGCGCTCGTCGGCGGTCGGAGCGTGCTGCGCGTCGTTGTCGGCCATCAGGCATTCTCGCCGAAGTGCGCGCCGGGCGCAGCCGGACGGCACCTGGCTAGGGTGGTCGTCATGGCCTGGCTCAGCACACCTGCCCATGCCCGGTGGCTCGAGGACGAGACCGACCGGCTGCTCGACTTCGGACGGCCCTCGGCGGTGACCGGAGGGTTCGCCCGGCAGGACGAGGCCGGCGCCCCGGTCGACGGCCCGCTCGAGCTGTGGGTCGCGTGCCGGATGACGCACGTGTACGCGATCGGGCACCTGCTGGGCCGCCCCGGCTCCGCGGCCCTGGTCGACCACGGCATCGAGGCCCTGACCGGCGCGTTCCACGACGACGAGCACGGCGGCTGGTTCGCCGAGGTCGAGCGTGACGGCACCCCGCGGGACACCGACAAGGCCGCCTACCCGCACGCGTTCGTCATCCTGGCCGCGTCGAGCGCGACCACGGCGGGCCGCCCCGGCGCCCGCGCTCTGCTGGGCGAGGCGCTCGCGGTCTCGGAGCAGCGGTTCTGGGACGACGAGGCCGGCATGGTCGTCGAGCAGTGGGACCGGACGTTCGGCACGCTCGACGGCTACCGCGGCGTCAACGCGAACATGCACACGGTCGAGGCCTACCTCGCGGCGGCCGACGTCACCGGCGAGCGCGTCTGGCTGGAACGGGCGGTGCGGATGGTGGAGCGCGTGGTGCACAGGTGGGCCGCCGGCAACTCCTGGCGCATCCCGGAGCACTTCGACGCCCGGTGGGCACCGGACCTCGAGTACAACGCCGACACCCCGGCGCACCCGTTCCGCCCGTACGGCGCGACCATCGGCCACTGGCTCGAGTGGGCCCGGCTGACCCTGCACACCCGGGCCGCCCTCACGGCACGGGGGGACGTCGCCCCGGCCTGGATGCTCGACGACGCGATCTCGCTGTTCGACGCCGCCGCGCGCGAGGGGTGGGCCGTGGACGGCGCCCCCGGCTTCGTCTACACGGTCGACTGGTCCGGCGCACCCGTCGTGCGCGAGCGGATGCACTGGGTCGCCGCCGAAGCCGTCGCCGCGGCGGCCGCGCTGCACGCCGTGACGGGCGAGGACCGGTTCGACGACGCCTACACGCAGTGGTGGGAGTACATCGGCACCTACCACCTGGACCGGGTCGGCGGCTCGTGGTGGCACGAGCTGGGCACGGACAACTCGGTGTCGCGCACGGTCTGGGCCGGGAAGGCCGACCTCTATCACGCGGTGCAGGCCACCCTCGTGCCGCGCCTGCCGCTGACCCCGATGATCGCCCCGGCCCTGGCGGCCGGCCTCCTCGACTGACGACCTGACTCAGGCAGAGGCGCAACGTCCGAGCACGTGGCTGCCCTGGCGACCATCTGCTCGGGCGCTAGGGGGTGCGTGGGCCGGGACGCTCCGGATCAGGGGATCAGCAGGACCTTGCCGAAGGCCTCACCGGTCTCGAGCAGGCGGTGCGCGTCGCCGGCCTGGTCGAAGCCCAACCGCGCGTGCACGACCGGCTTGACCGACCCGTCGGCGACGAACGGCCACACGTGCCGGCGGACGCCGTCCATGATCGCGACCTTCTGGTGGTGCGGGCGGGACCGCAGCGTGGTGCCCAGCACGCTCGCCCGCTTCGTCAGGAGCACGGCCAGGTCCAGCTCGCCGCGCCGGCCCTGCTGCATCCCGATGACGACGAGCCGTCCGTCGTCGGCGAGCATCGCCAGGTTGTCCGCGAGACCACCCGCGCCGAGCACGTCCAGCACCACGTCGACGCCCCGGTCCTGCGTGGCCTCGCGGACGCGCTGCACGAGCCCGGGCTCGCGGTGGTCGAGGGCGACGTCGGCACCGAGCGCGAGCACCCGGGCCGTTCGCTGCGGTCCGCCGGCGGTGGCGAGGACCCGCGTGCCGAGGGCACGCGCCACCTGGACGGCGATCGACCCGACGCCACCCGAGCCCCCGTGCACCAGGAGACTCTCCCCGGGCGACAGCCGCGCCGCGCGCAGGTTCGACCACACCGTGGCGAGCGCCTCCGGCAGCGCGGCGGCGTCCACGGTCGGGACGGCCTCGGGGACGCGAAGCGCCAGGTCGGCGGGCACGGTGACGCGCTCGGCGTAGCCACCGCCCGCGAGGAGCGCGGCGACGCGGTCACCGAGCTGGATGTCGTCGGGACCGAGCCCGGCGCCCCGGGCGACGACCGTTCCGGAGACCTCGAGGCCCGGCCAGGCGGGTGCTCCCGCGGGCGGGGGGTAGTGGCCGGCGCGCTGCAGCAGATCGGCCCGGTTGACGCCCGCCGCGGCGACCTCGACGAGCAGGTCGCGCGGTCCCGGCACCGGCTCCTGCACGTCGTCGACGGTGAGGACATCGGGCCCGCCCGGTCGGGTGATCACCACGGCTCGCACGTCCGCACACTAACCCCGCGGCGTCCCGTGACCGGATTGTCCCGGTTACCGCCGCTTCCCGGGGGGTGAGGTCCGTGGCAAACTCTGCCCGCGGGCTAATGGTCTGGTGTCCAGGAGCCGATGAAGGCCCACGGGGAAACTCGCGGTCAACTGATCAGAGTGCACGACCGGCACGACGTGGTGACGACACCCGCTGCCGGAACACGAAGGGAACGACATGCTGCGACGGCTCGGCATCCGCGCCAAGGTTCTGGCTGTCCTTGCTGTCCCCATGATCGTGCTGCTCGCCGCCGGTGGGTACATCTCCTGGAACGCGCTGTCGGAGCTCCGCTACGCCCGGGCCTCCGAGAGCGTCATCGACATCCTCCAGGCCTATGCGCCGGTCTCGGCCTCGCTGCAGGCCGAGCGGCTCGCGACCTTCAACGGGGGCACACCCGAAGACATCGCTGCCGCGCGTGGGGCCACGGACGCCGCCCTGGCGAAGGTGCGGCCGATGACGGCGGACCTGGACCTCAGCGAGTTCCCGCAGCCCGTCGTCGACCGGTTCCTCAACGTGCAGGACGCGCACAACGCCAAGCTGGAGGCCACTCGCGCGGGTGTCGACCAGCGCTCCCAGCGGGTCCAGATGGAGCTCAACTACTCCGACATCATCAGCGGCCAGCTCGCCCTCATGGAGCAGGTCGCCGGCAGCCTCAGGAACCGTGACCTGGCGGAGTACGTCACGGCGTACGAAGAGATCGGCACGACCGCCGACAGCCTCGTCGTCGAGATGATCCGCGGCATCGCGCTGCTCAGCACCCGCGCCCCGGCGCCCGCCTCGGTCCGCCAGTACGGGTCCGTCGCCGCCTCCACGGAGCTGGCGCGCGAACGTGCCCGCGACAGCGTGACGGGCCTGGGCGTGGACGGCCTGGCGTTCCCCGTCAAGGACCCCACGACGTCGTTCTCCTCGATGCGGACGACGCTCCAGCAGGGCAACCCGGAGGGCTTCGCGACCCTTGACGTGCAGGGGTACGTGGAGAACATCCAGCGCCAGCTGGCCACGCTCTCCGAGCTCAATGCGCAGGTGCTGGACGAGGCGAACCAGGTCTCCGCAGGAGCGTCCGCCGACGCGCAGACCCGCGCCGTCGTCACCCTCGCCATCGTCGTCGGCGCGGTCGTGGCCTCCCTCCTCCTCGCGCTGCTCGTCTCCCGCGGGATCGTGATCCCGCTGCGTCGCCTGACCAAGGCGGCCGCCGACGTCCGTGAGCAGCTGCCGCGACTGGTCGAGCAGGTGGCGATCCCCGGCGAGGGCCCGGCCATCACGCTGGCGCCCATCCCGGTGACGTCCCGCGACGAGGTCGGCCAGCTGGCCGCCGCCTTCAACTCGGTGAACGCGACCACGGTCCAGGTGGCCCAGGAGCAGGCCGCCCTGCGTGGGTCGATCGCCGAGATGTTCGTCAACGTGGCCCGCCGCGACCAGGTGCTGCTCAACCGCCAGCTGTCGTTCATCGACTCCCTGGAGCGTGCCGAGGAAGACCCGAGCACGCTGGCGAACCTGTTCCGCCTCGACCACCTCGCCACCCGCATGCGTCGTAACGCGGAGTCCCTGCTCGTGCTGGCCGGCATCGACTCCGGCCGCCGCCTGCGCGACGCGATGCCGCTGTCGGACGTGGTCCGCACGGCCTCGTCCGAGATCGAGCAGTACGACCGCGTCGAGCTGGACCTGCAGGCCGACCCGCACATGCACGGCTTCAACGCGCTCGGCGCCGCCCACCTGCTCGCGGAGCTCCTGGAGAACGCGACGATCTTCTCCGAGCCGGAGACGCCCGTCACGGTGACCACCGGCGTCTCGGGCCAGTTCGTGATCGTCCGCATCCTCGACCAGGGCCTCGGCATGAGCGACGCGGAGCTCGAGGCCGCGAACGCCAAGATCATCTCGACGTCGGCCAGCGACTCCCTGGGCAACCAGCGCCTCGGCCTCTTCGTCGTCGGCCGCATCGCGCAGCGCCTGGGTGCGGAGGTCCGGCTGCTCAAGGCCGCGCACGGCACGGGCACCGAGACGATCGTCCGGTTCCCGGCGACGCTGTTCGTGATGACGGAGACCAGCCTCTACGGCATGGGCGCACCCGCCGCGGCCCCGCCCGACGAGCCGGTGCGGATCGAGGCGCCGGTCGTCGAGGAGGTCGACCTCGCCGCGCTGACGGACGGCCAGACCTCGCTCGGGCTGCCCCAGCGTCGCCGCCGTGACGACGAGGCCGACAGCCCCGCCGGCCCGGCCGAGCCCGCCCCGAGCCTGGCGCAGGCGAGCGGCCTGCCGAGCCGGCCCAAGAAGACCTTCGACGAGGACAACCTCGTCCTGCCCGAGGCGCCCGACGGTCGCATCTCCGCGGAGCTCTCGGCCGCCGACACCGACTGGAAGCCCGCCACGGTCGCCCCGCTGCAGGGTGGACTGCCGAGCCGTAGCCGCGCCGCGACCCCCGCCTGGGCGCAGCCGGAGGAGCCGACGACCACCGCGGCGGCGCCCCCGCCCCCTGCCGCCCGTGCGGGGCTCTTCTCGGGCTTCCGCGGTCGCACCGAGACCTCCTCGGTCAACACCGGCGAGAACCTCGTGGTACCCGGCCTGGCGTCGAACGACGAAGGGCGCGCTCAGACGCCGGCGATCCACGCCCCGTGGATGTCGAGCGGCGCGCACGCGGCGCCCGTCGAGCCGATCGTGGTCCCCGAGCTCGCGGGCGACGACGACTCGTGGGAGAGCCAGGAGGCACAGAACCGCGAGGCCGCCGCCCTGGCCGCGGCCCAGGAGCCAGCCCAGGACGAGCCGGCCGACGACACACCGGCGCCCGCGTGGGAGCCGACCCCTGCGTGGGGCGACCAGACCACCGACGCGACCGAGACGCCCGAGGAGCCCGCCTGGGAGCCGACGTCGCTGGAGGCACCCGCGTGGGAGCCCTCCGCCGCCGAGCAGACGCCCGTCTGGGACGCACCCGCCGCGGCATGGGCAGAGCCGGCCGCCGACGAGACCCCGTCGTGGCAGCCTCCCGCCTCGGCCGAGACCCTGTCGTGGGCCGCGCCCGTCGACGAGGCGCCGGCCTGGGAGCCGGTCGTCGCCACGTCCGACGAGGCGCCGTCCTGGGGTGCCCGCGCGACGGAGGAGACCCCGTCGTGGCAGCCGCCCGCCCCTGAGGACACCCACGCGTGGGCCTCGCCGGTGACCGAGGAGCCGGCCTGGGAGCCGACCATCGCCGCCATCGAGGACCCCTCCTGGGATGAGGTCGACGTCGAGGAGACCCCGTCGGACGCCGTGGCCGCCGAGACGTCGGACTGGAGCGCGCCCGCGCCCCACGAGCCCGCCGCCCCGACCACGGATGCGCCCGCCGCACCCGTACGCACCTTCACGTCCTACAGCGGCTACGCCGGCTGGGGCGCACCGGCCTCCGACGCGCCGTACCAGCCGTTCGAGCGCACGCTGGACGAGGCACGTGCCTGGCACACCGGTGCCATGCCGATCGTGCCCGAGCCGGTCGCGGTCCAGGCGGCACCTGCGCCGTCGCCCGAGCCGGCACCCCAGCCCGAGCCCGAGCCCGAGGCCGAGCCGCTGACCGTCGTCGACGGCGTGGCGTTCCGGCCGATCCAGCTCGAGCCCGACCCGGAGCCCGAGCCGTACGTCGAGCCGGAGCCCGAGCCCGAGCTGTACGCCGAGCCCGAGCCCGAGCCCGAGCCCGAGCCGACGCCCGTCTGGGCCGCCCCCGTGCCGGCCGTCTCCACGTGGCAGAACTTCCACTCCGCCCGCCCGCCGGTGGAGTCGCCGACGCAGCTCTTCACGCCGATCGAGGCGGCTGCGGCGGTCACGCCGGAGCCGGTCGAGCACGCACCGGTCGCCGAGGCGCCGGCGGCCTTCGCCGCACCGGCGTGGGCACCCACGGCAGCGCCGGCCCCCGCCGCGCCCGTGCAGGCCCCGTTCGCCGAGGTCGTGCAGACGCCTGTGGACGACGCCAAGTCGCGGCGCAAGTGGGGCCTGTTCGGCCGCAAGAAGTCCGACGAGGTCGACTCCGAGCCGACGCCTGCCGTGCAGGCGCCCCCGGTCGCCGAGCCCGTCAACCAGGCCGCCCCCGTGCGGACCTCGGCCTGGACGGCCGAGGCCCCCTCCGCGCAGGCGCCGTCCGGAGCCGAGTCACCGTCGTGGATGGCGTCGACCACCTGGTCGGCCCCCGCGGCCCCCGCGCCGGCCGCTCCGCTGCCCCCCGCGCCGGCTCCGTCGGAGCGGGCGTCGGCCGGGTCGTGGGCGCCCCCCGAGTGGGCCGCTCGACCGGGCGGCAACCCGGCACCGGCGTCCACCGTCCCGCACCCCACGCTGCCGCCGTCGGTGGCCCCGCGGATCGGGACGCTCGACGACGAGGTGGCGGCGATGCTCGCACTCCGCTCGGACATCCAGGAGCAGGCTCTCTCCGAGCTCTCGCAGCTGTCGGCCTACCGGCCGTCCGCGACGGGTGGCAACGCGGAGCGCCTGATCAAGCGAGTACCCACAGCTGTCCCGGCGACGCTCGTCACCGAGGACGAAGGGAAGCCCGTGCAGCGGGACGCGGACCAGCTCCGGTCGCGCCTGTCGAGCTTCCAGTCCGGGACCACCCGTGGCCGTCGTGCCATGGAGGACCCGTCCGGCCAGAACGGCGTGAGCTGATGACTGCCCCTGATCCCGAACCCGTCACCACCCTGGTGGCGTCCACCCCCGCAGTCATCGACTGCACCAGCAAGGAGGAAGTGTGACCGCGCTCAGCACCGAGGCAGCCAACTTCGGCTGGCTCCTGGACAACTTTGTCCGGACCGTGCCCGGCACTCGCCACACACTCGTGGTGTCTGCGGACGGTCTTCTCATGGCGATGTCCGAGCGACTCGACCGCACCAGCGGCGACCAGCTCGCGGCCATCGTCTCCGGGATGTCAAGCCTGACCCGTGGCGCAGCGCGCCAGCTCCGCGCGGGGGAGGTGCGTCAGGCGATCGTGGAGATGGACAACCTGTTCCTCTTCCTCATGAGCGTCTCGAACGGCTCCGTCCTCGCCGTTGTTGCCGAGTCCAGCTGCGACGTCGGCCTCATCGGGTACGAGATGGCGATGCTCGTCTCTCGCACCGAGGCCACCCTCACCCCGCAGCTCATCTCCGAGATGCGTGGACAGCTCCCCGTCGACGGCGCGACCCGCGCCCCGGTGGCCTGAAGCCGCGGGGGAGAATGACCCATGAGTGAGCACATCGAGTACGAGGCCAGAACGGTGCGGCCGTATGCCGTCACCGGTGGTCGCGTGCGCTCGGCGCGCTCCGACCTGCCTCTCGAGGCGCTGGTCGAGGCGATGCCAGGCGCGGTGACGAGCCAGGGACTCCCGCCCGAGAAGCGGGCAATCCTGCAGCACGCGGCATCGAACTACATCTCGGTCGCCGAGCTTTCCGCTCTGCTCCACCTTCCGCTGGGCGTGATCCGGATCCTCGTCTCGGACCTCGCCGAACAGCAATACGTGCGCGTGCACACTTCACAGCCGGTCGAGGTCAACACCGGTGAGTCCCCTGCCCTGTCCCTCAGCGTGCTGGAGAGTGTTCTCAATGGCATTTCCGCCCTCTGACGCCGCTGTGGCCGCTCCGGCGGGCACGGCAGGAAGCGTCGCACCCACTGTCGTCAAGATCGTCGTCGCAGGCGGCTTCGCCGTCGGCAAGACGACCTTCATCGGCTCCATCTCGGACATCGAGCCCCTCAACACCGAGGCCGCGATGACCGAGCACTCGGTCGGCGTCGACGACGCCGGCGGGGTGTCGGACCGCAAGACCACCACCACGGTGGCGATGGACTTCGGTCGCATCGCCCTGCCGGGGTCGCTCTGGCTCTACCTGTTCGGTACGCCTGGCCAGGACCGGTTCCTGTTCATGTGGGACGACCTGGTCCGCGGCGCCATCGGCGCCGTCGTCCTGGTCGACACCGACCGGCTCGACCAGTGCTTCCCGGCCGTGGACTACTTCGAGAGCCGCGGCATCCCGTTCGTCGTGGGCGTCAACTGCTTCGACGGCGTCGCCAAGCACCAGCTGGACGACGTCCGTGACGCGCTGGCGATCCCGGCGCACGTGCCGGTGCTCTACACGGATGCCCGTTCCCGTGCGGCCACGAAGCAGGCGCTGATCTCCCTCGTGCAGCTCGCGATGGAGCGTCTGCGCAGCCGGTGACACCTGTGGTCCTACCCGACGGCGGCCGACCCCCCCAGGGGGGTCGGCCGCCGTCGTCGCAGGACCGCGTGCGACATCATGGGGCCGTGACCGGCCCGTCGTCCGTCCCGACGCCGCGCCGCGTGGGTGCCGGGGCGGCCGCGCCGAACCGGCGGTTCTACGCGGACGGGTCGGCGCTGTCCCGCTACCTGGTCGGAGCCCCGTGCCGGGCGCAGTGGTTGGCGTGGGCCGCCGACCACGAGGCCGATCTGGTCACCACACCGCTCGCCCTGACCGAGCTCCGCCGCATCGCCCGACCGCGTGGCGTCGAGGCGCACGGCGTGGCCCACGACGTCGGCGACCGCCTGGAGGTCGTCCGGTTCTCCGACCAGACGCTGCGGGCGGCCACCAAGGTGTCCGGCGTGCTGCCGCCGTTCATCGCGCTGCACCTCGGGGTCGCGCTCGCGCATCCGGGGATCGAGGGCATCGCGACGTACGACCTCCCGCTCGCCCAGGTCGCCGCGCTGCACGAGCTGACCGTCGTGTCCCCGGGCTTCCCGGCGTTCTGGTGGGAGCGAGCCGGGTAGTGCAGGGCCTTCCGGTGGATCGCCACCGGGCCTAGTTTCGGAACGTGAGGCCGACGCGCAGCGGGCGGACCGACGTCGATGCCGCACCGCGCCCACGGGCAGGTCGGGACGGCGGCCCGGACGTGCTGACCCGCGCGCAGAGCGAGGCCCGAGGCGCGCGTGAGCGTGCGCGAGTGCCCCGCAGCAGCCTGGGCGCCGTCGGTCCCGTCGACGTGCGCCCCGACCCCGTCGACCTGCTGGTGTCGCAGGGCGCGGCCCGCCTTCCCGAGCTGCTGCCGCTGCGCTACGGCCGCATGGCGGCATCCGCCTTCGCCTTCTACCGGGGAGCGGCGCTGCTCATGGCGTCCGACCTGGCCCGGACCCCGCACTCGGACCTGGGCGTCCAGCTCTGCGGCGACGCGCACCTGTCGAACTTCGGGCTCTACGGCACGCCGGAGCGTCGGCTGCTGTTCGACCTGAACGACTTCGACGAGACGCTGCCGGGGCCGTTCGAGTGGGACGTGAAGCGGCTCGTCGCGAGTGTGGAGGTCGCCGCGCGCGGCATCGGCCTGGGCGCCGGCAAGCGTCGGGACGTGCTGCTGCATGTCGCGCGGGCCTACCGGACGGCGATGCGGGAGTTCGCCGACAGGCCCACGCTCGAGGTCTGGTACGCCCGGCTCGACGCCGACGACGAGCTGCGCGACCTCCGCTCCGACCTGGGCAAGGCCCAGGCGAAGCGGACGGAGTCGACCGTCCGGAAGGCGCGGACGCGCGACCACCTGAGCTCCGTCGGAAAGCTGACCGAGGTCGTCGGTGGCTCTCGTCGGTTCGTGTCCGACCCGCCCCTGGTGAGCACCCTGCCCGAGCTGCTGGGTGCGGCCGGTGCCCGCGAGTTCGCCACCGCCATGGGTGGGCTGGTCAGTGCCTATGCGGCGAGCCTGCCGCCCGATCGACGGCACCTGCTGGCCCAGTACCGCGTGGTCGACCTGGCCCGCAAGGTCGTCGGGGTGGGCAGCGTCGGCACGCGCGCGTGGATCCTGCTGTTCCAGGGCGTGGACGACAGCGACTACCTGATCCTGCAGGCCAAGGAGGCCCAGGAGTCGGTGTTGGAGCGGTTCCTCGGCGCCAGCGGGTACGCCCAGTCCGGGCAGCGCGTGGTCGAGGGACAGCGCCTGATGCAGGCCGCGAGCGACGGCCTGCTGGGCTGGCAGCGCACGACGGGGATCGACGGGCACCAGCGCGACTTCTACGTCCGCCAGCTGCGGGACTGGAAGGGGTCGGCCGTCATCGAGGGGATGCGGCCCGCCGGGTTCCGCCGGTACGGAGCGATGTGCGCCTGGACCCTCGCCCGGGCGCACGCGCGGTCGGGCGACCGCGTCGCGATCGCGGCCTACCTCGGCAGGTCCTCCTCCGCCGACGAGGCCTTCGCGACCTTCGCCACGGACTACGCCGACCGCACCGAGAGCGACCACGCCGCCCTCGTCGCAGCGATCGGCGCCGGCCGGCTGCAGGCCGTGCACGGCGTCTGAGCGCCTACGTCGCGGCCGTCCGCCGGCCCAGCGCCGCGACCGCCGCCGCGACGACCTCAGGATCGGTGGTCGTGTACCCGTCCGACCCACCACCGGGCCCGCCGGACTCGGCCACGTGCCGGCTCGCGGACAGGTGCACGGCGTCCACGCCGACGTCGACCAGCGCACCGATGTCGGCCGGGCGCACGCCGCCACCTGCCATGACCTGGAGCCGTCCGGCGCCGTGCGCCACGGTCGCGGCCAGCCGGTCGAGCCCGTCGATGCTCCGGCTCGCGCCACCGGACGTCAGGACGCGCACGATCCCCAGCGACACGAGCTGGTCGAGCGCGTCCTGCAGCGCCGGCACGGTGTCGATCGCCCGGTGGAACGTGATCTCTCGCCCGTCGGCGGCGTCGACCAGCCGCGCGACGGCGTCCCGGTCCACCGCGCCGACGGTCGACAGCGCGCCCACGACGACGCCGGCCGCGCCGGCCCGGACGGCGGCGCGGACGTCCCTGGCCTGCACGTCGAGCTCGTCGGCGGAGTACACGAACGACCCGGCGCGGGGCCGGACCAGCACGTGCACCCCGACGTGGGGCGGGACGGCGGCGAGGACCGCGTCGAGCAGCCCGCCGGACGGGGTGAGGCCGCCGGTCGCCGCCAGGGCCGCGCACAGCTCCAGCCGGTCGGCACCGAGCGCCGCCGCCGTCACTGCGCCGGCGACGTCCTGGACCGCGATCTCGAGGAGCGTCACGCCCACGACAGCAGCGGTGCCCCGGCGGCCACGGTGTCGCCCGGTGCGGCGAGCCGGTCGAGGGCTCCGGCCGGCGCCTCCAGGCCCACCACCGGGCAGACGGGTGAGCGCCCGCCGGCGGCCACGGCCGCGGCGTCCCAGCTGAGCACGACCTGGCCGGCTCGCACCACGGAGCCCTCCGACGTGTGCAGGGTGAACCCGGCTCCCCCGAGCTCGACGGTGTCGATCCCCAGGTGCACGAGCACCGCGCGACCGTCCTCGTGCTGGACGACGAACGCGTGCGGGTGCAGCTTGACGATCGTCCCGCCGATCGGGGAGACGACCTCCGCGCCGGCCTGCGGCGGCGGGTCGATCGCCAGGCCGGGGCCGACCAGCTCGGCGGAGAACACCGGGTCGGGCACCTCGGAGAGGGCCAGCACCTGGCCGCTCACGGGTGCGAGGACGGTCAGCGCGGTCATCCCCGCAGGTCCTCGATGTCGGACGCCAGCGTGTCCGCTTCCGGGCCCACGATCACCTGGACGGCGATGCCGGAGCGCACCACCGCGATCGCACCCGCCGACTTGAGCCCCCGCTCGTCGACGAGCGCGGGGTTCTCCACCTCGACCCGGAGGCGCGTGATGCACGGCTCCAGGTCGACGACGTTCGCGTCCCCGCCGAGGGCCGCCAGGATCTGCTCTGCCTTGGTCACGTCCCGTTCCTCACATCAGCTCGTCGAGATCCGTGGCGATGAGGTCGACGTGGGGCCCCACCACGACCTGCACCACCCGTCCGGAGATCATCACCCCGAACGCACCCGCGGCCCGCAGGCCCGCCGCGTCGACCCGCCCCGTGTCGCGCACCAGAGACCGTAGCCGCGTGGTGCACGGCTCGATCTCGTCGATGTTGTCGACGCCGCCGAGGGCCGCGAGGATCGCCGCCGCCTGGTCCCTGCTGTCCGGCCTCATCGCGGTCCTCCGGTTGCTCCCACGGACACCGGGGCGTCCGCGTCGCTGGGGTCCGGGCCGGCGACCGCCGGCTCGGTCGTGCGGCGCCGGGGCACCAGGGTCGGGCGGGGTGCGCTCAGCGGGACCCACACGCTGTAGCGGTCGGCGCGGTAGCAGGCGCGGGAGAACATCGTCGCGGCGTCGACGGAGTAGGTCCGGCGCTCGGCGCGCAGGACGGCTCGGCTGTCACCGAGCCCGAGCAGCGACGCCTCGGTGTCGGTCGCCTCACCCGCCGAGAGCGTGTCCTCGCCCCACTCGGGGGCGAGCCCGCGGTCGCGCAGTGCCGCGTACACCGACTCGGGCGGGCCGTCGTCGAACAGGGTGGGCGCGAGGGCGACGGGTACCCACGCCTGCTCGATGCAGATGGGGGTGCCGTCGGCGCTGCGGACCCGGTAGAGGAAGTGCACCTTGGCGCGCGGCTCGAGCTCGAGCGCGGTCGCGACGTCGGGGGTCGCGGCCACCACCTGCGCGGCCAGCACGGTCGCCGCGGGCTCCATGCCGCGCCGACGCATCTCCTCGCCGAACGTCGTCAGCCGCATCTCGAAGTCCATCCGCTGCGGCGCGACGAACGTGCCGCGGCCCTGCTCGCGGACCAGGACGCCCTCGGTGACCAGCGCGTCGACGGCCTGTCGGACGGTCATCCGGGACAGGCCGAACTGCTGGGACAGCCGCCGCTCGGACGGGATCGCGTCGCCGACCTTGAGGTCCTGCGCGACGAGCGTGGCCAGGTGGTCGCGCACCGTCAGGTACTTGTGTGCGCTGCCCTGCTCGGACTGCTCCACGCGAGCCGACTCCTGTCTGCGACGACGGCCTGCGTCGTCGCGACGTGACCCTTGACACATCATGAGGTCTAGACCACTCTGCTCGCAACTGGTCCAGACCAGACGGATCAGACACCCCCCAGGCCTTCAGGACCACCCACCGAGGAGTGCTCCATGACCACCATCACCGCGGACGCTACCGAGAAGCGAGGCTTCCCCGGCCTGGCTCAGCTCCAGCGCATCGGCCGCTCGCTCATGCTGCCCATCGCGTCCCTGCCGGCAGCCGCCCTGCTGCTGCGCCTCGGTCAGGACGACATGCTCGGTGCCGACGGCCTCGGCGCCAACGCCGAGTGGCTCCTGCCGGTCGCCGCCGTCCTGGCCGCCGCCGGCAACGCGCTGTTCGCGAACCTACCGCTGCTGTTTGCGGTCGGCGTCGCGGTCGGCTTCGCCCGCAAGGCGGACGGGTCCACCGGTCTTGCGGCGGTGATCGGCTACCTCGTCTTCACCGGCGTGACCGACGCCCTCTCGCCGTACGTGCTGGGGGAGGCCGCCGAGGGGGAGAAGCAGGAGCTGATCAACTACGGCGTGCTCGGCGGCATCGTGATCGGCCTGATCACGGCGCTGCTGTTCCAGAGGTACTACCGGATCAAGCTCCCGCCGTACCTCGCCTTCTTCGGCGGGCGGCGCTTCGTGCCCATCGTCACGGCGGGGGTCTCGGTGCTGATCGCCGTGGTCGGCGCGCTGATCTACCCCGTGTTCGACACCGCGTTCACCGCGGTCGGCGACTGGGTCACCGGCTCGACGATCCTCGGCGCGTTCGTCTACGGCACGCTCAACCGGCTGCTCGTCCCGCTGGGGCTGCACCACATCCTCAACTCGCTGCCGTGGTTCCAGTTCGGCTCCTACACGGACGCCGGTGGCGAGGTCTGGAACGGCGACATCGCTCGGTTCCTGCACGGCGACCCCACCGCGGGCGCGTTCATGACCGGGTTCTTCCCGATCATGATGTTCGCGCTGCCGGCCGCCGCGCTGGCGATCGTGCACACCTCCAAGCCGAAGAACCGCAAGGTCATCGCCGGGATCATGGGCTCGGCCGCGCTGGTCTCCTTCGTCACGGGTGTCACCGAGCCGCTCGAGTTCGCGTTCGTCTACGTGGCCTACCCGCTGTACGTCATCCACGCGCTGCTCACCGGCACGTCGATGGCGCTGGTCAACGCGCTCGGCATCAAGGACGGGTTCGGGTTCTCCGCCGGCGCGATCGACTACCTGCTCAACTTCCGGATCGCCACCATGCCGCTGCTGCTGATCGCCATCGGCCTCGGGTACGCCGTCGTCTACTACTTCCTGTTCCGGTTCGTCATCACGCGCTGGAACCTGAAGACGCCCGGCCGCGAGGACGACGACGACGTCCGCACGAGCGTGCTGGAGGACCAGCCGCCGGCCGACGACGACGAGGCGACCCGGTCCACCGGGACCCGGGCGACGACCGTGTCCGGCGATCCGGTCACGGCCGGCCCGGCCACCTCCGACCAGGCCACGCCCGGTCCGGCCCCGTCACGATGACCCCCGCGGTCGCCGCCGGTCCGCTGACCCTGAGGGGGTTCGGGGTCAGCCCGGGGCGCCGGGTGGGCGCCGTGGCGCGGATGCCCGACGCCCCGCCGGCGCCGTCGCCCGAGCCGTCGGCCGCGGGCACGGACCCGGACGCGGCGGCGGCCGCGGTGCAGGGCGCCGCCGCGCGCGTCAGGGACGCCCTGGCGCGCGCGGCGGACGCAGCGAGCGGGGAGGCGGCCGACATCCTGGCCGTCACCGCGGCGATGGCGGCGGACCCGTCGCTCGTCGACGAGGCGCGGCGCCGCATCGTCGAGACCCGGTCGTCGCCCGCCCGAGCGGTCTGGGACGCGGCCGAGCTGGTCGCCGAGCAGCTGCGGGCGCTGGGCGGGATGTTCGCGGACCGGGCCCGGGACGTCCAGGACGTGCGGGACCGCATCATCGCCGAGCTGCTGGGTACGCGGCCCCCGGGCATCCCCGACCCGGGGGAGCCGTTCGTGCTGGTGGCGCGGGACCTCGCCCCCGCGGACACCGCGCGGCTGGACCCGTCGCACGTCCTGGCGATCGTCACCGAGGGCGGCGGGCCGACGGCCCACACGGCGATCCTGGCGCGGTCGCTCGGCATCCCGTGCGTCGTCGCGGTGGCCGGTGCGCTCGACCTCGCCGACGGGGAGACCGTGCTCGTCGACGGGTCGTCCGGCGAGGTGGTCCGGCACCCGTCGGCGGACGCCGTCGCGAGCGTCGCCCACGCCGTGTCCCGCCCGACGCGGCTGGCGGGACCCGGTCGCACCGCCGACGGGCACGCCGTCGCGCTCCTGGCGAACGTGGGTGATCCCGCGGGTGCCGTGGCGGCCGCCGAGGCCGGCGCCGAGGGCATCGGCCTGTTCCGGACCGAGTTCGGCTACCTCGGCCGGACGGCGCCGCCGGGCGTCGATGAGCAGGTCGACGCGTACGCGCAGGTCTTCGCCGCGTTCCCGGTCGGCAGGGTGGTGATCCGCACGCTCGACGCCGGTGCCGACAAGCCGCTGCCCTTCGTGACGGCAGCGGGCGAGCCGAACCCCGCGCTCGGCGTGCGCGGGCTGCGCACCTCCTGGGTGCACCCGGGCATCCTCGACGACCAGCTCGCCGCGATCGCGCAGGCCGCAGCGTCGTCGTCGGCGCAGGTCTGGGTCATGGCGCCGATGGTGGCGACGGCCGAGGAGGCCGACGCCTTCGTCGACCGCTGCGCCGCCCACGGCCTCGCCCAGGCCGGCGTCATGGTGGAGATCCCGGCGGCCGCGCTGCGCGCCGGCGACCTGCTCGACCGCGCGCGGTTCGCGAGCCTCGGCACCAACGACCTCGTGCAGTACGCCATGGCCGCGGACCGGGAGCTGGCCTCGCTCGCGCCGCTGTCGACGCCGTGGCAGCCCGCGGTGCTGTCCCTGGTCGAGCTGGCCTGTGCCGGCGGGCGTCGTCGGGACCGGCCGGTCGGCGTGTGCGGGGAGGCCGCGGCCGACCCGGCGCTGGCGCCGGTCCTGGTGGGGCTCGGCGTCTCGTCGCTGTCGATGACGGCGCGGGCGCTGCCCGACGTCGGCGCGGTGCTCGCCTCCGTCACGCTCGACGCGTGCCGGTCGCTGGCCGCGGTCGCGCTCGCCTCGAGGACGGCGGACGAGGCGCGGGCGGCGGTGCGCGCCGGGCTCCCGGTACTGGCCGAGCTCGGGCTCTAGGTGCCCGGCGGGCGCGAGGTCTCCTGCAGGCGCTAGGTCGTCTGCCGCAGGAACTGCTCGAGCGCGTCGATCGAGGTCAGCGCGTCGGCGTCGTCCTCGGGCGTGGCCAGCACGACCTCGTCGCCGTGCCCGACCCCGAGCGTCATGATCGCGAGGATCGAGGCGGTGGCGACCGGAGTCCCGCCGTTCTTCGCGATCGTCACCTTGGCGGGCAGCGAGCCGGCCGCCGCGACGAACTGCGCGGCCGGGCGGGCGTGCAGCCCTTCGGCGAGTGCGACGATGACGGAACGCTGCATGGCCTGCCTCCAGGACGGGTCGACGATGACGCTGGCGACTCTACTGGTCTAGACCACGCGGGCGCGAATGCGTGTGGGAGACTCGTGCCGCTGCGGGCCCGGCCCGCTGCGGGAGGGCTGTCTGAGTGGCCGAAAGAGACGGTCTTGAAAACCGTTGGAGCGGGACAACCCCGTTCTCGTGGGTTCGAATCCCACGCCCTCCGCAAAGCAATATCGCCGCAGGTCAGAGGGCAAACCGTGGGTCAGCCACAACGGGTGGGTAGTCGCGGTTCAATCTTGGCCCGCGGCACGTTCAAGCCCTAGTTCTGCCTGTGTGAACTAACAGGGGACTAACACGGGGACTAACGGAGCGGCCAACCACGGACAGATCAATCCCAGGATGCGGCCGCTGGGCAGGCCGCAGTACGGATGAAGTTGCAGGTCAAGGGCTCCTCGGTATGCCTGCACGCTCCGTGTGTGGGTGCTCGGTCGTAGCGTGCCGACTCGCCAAGCCGAACAGTCTCGACACACCCGGCTCAGATAGCTGAATCCTGAGCTAAGCTGCTAGCTTAGACACACCAGAAGTTCGACACCGGAGACGCCATGACTGCCCTTGCACCTACCCCGGCGTTCCGGTTCGTTGACCTCTTCGCTGGAATCGGTGGCTTTCACGCGGCGCTGGCGGCGTACGGCGGCGAGTGCCGGTACGCCGTCGAGATCGACAGGGCCGCGGCTGCTGTCTATGACCGGAACTGGGGCCACAACCCGCTTGGCGACATCACGAAGGACGCTGACGAAGGCGTCATGAAGGTGCCTGCTCACGATGTGCTGGCAGCTGGGCTGCCGTGCCAACCGTTCTCGAAGAGCGGTGCGCAACGAGGGATGGAAGAGACCAGGGGGACGCTCTGGTTCAACACGTTGCGCATCATCGAAGAGCACCATCCGAGCGTCGTCCTTATCGAGAACGTTCGGAACCTCGCGGGACCGCGCCACGACCATGAGTGGAAGATCATCGTGAAGGCGCTCCGGCAGGAGGGCTACCGGGTCGCAGATAAGCCGGCGATCTTCAGCCCGCACCTTCTCCCGCCCGAGCTGGGTGGAAGACCACAGGTCAGGGAGCGGGTCTTCGTGACGGCGACCTACAACCCGAAGGGGATCGGCGACGACCGACCCGCACCCGTAGCGACTATGGCGGACCGGTTCAACGGGTGGGGGCCAGACGCCTGGGACCTTGAGACGCACCTGCCGCTCGACCCGGACCACCACGTCTCTGGCTGCGACCTCTCGACGTCGGAGCGGCTCTGGATTGACGCGTGGGACGACTTCGTCCAGCTCATGTGGGAGCGGGTCGAAGGCGGTCGGCTGCCGGGCTTCCCCATCTGGGCGGACCACTGGGTCACGGAGACCGACCTCGAGATTCCATTGGGTACGCCGTCCTGGCGCCGGATCTTCCTGATCAAGAACTCGCAGTTCTATTCCGAGAATCAGGAAGTGCTCGACGCGTGGGCCGGGAAGTGGGGTGTGTTCACCGAGGCGTTCCCGCCGTCGCGGCGGAAGCTCGAATGGCAGGCTCAGGACACTCCGACCTTGTGGGAGACCGTGATGCACCTGCGGCCGTCGGGGCTTCGTGCAAAGCGTCCGACGTACGTGCCAGCATTGGTCGCCATCACCCAGACGTCGATCGTAGGACCCCGGGAGCGTCGTCTGTCTCCTAGGGAAGCGGCACGGCTGCAGGGACTCCCGGAGGGTTTCGACTTCGGAGCCCAGTCCAACGGTGCGACGTACAAGCAGCTCGGGAACGGGGTGAACACGGGGGTGGTGTGGCACATCCTCCGCGAGCACGTGAACCGCGACCGCGACATCCTGAAGACGACCGCCAAGGGGAAGCGCATCCTCGCGGCGGTCGACGCAGCACCGGCCGCTCCGGACAAGGTTCTCGCTGAGATGTTCCCGGTGAAGGGCTAGAGGCCGGAGGCGCGCGACGCGGGCGAGGACCGGCGGTCGAACTTGCCGCGCTGCGACAGATAGAAGTCGGGGGGCGCGGTGGTTCCAACGTCCTGCGCAAGCACGTCATCCTCGGCCACGACGTCCTTAAGCGCGCCACACTCGACCTGGTCGCCGCGGTGCTCAGCGAGGACTGCACGGCCCGGATGACGTACAGCCGGGGTTGCTGGCTACGACTGACGCGAGATTGCTGAGCCCGTCAGAGTTGCGCCCAGTCGCGCTGCTGCCACAACGCGTCGGGACGCGGACGCTGCCCCGGAAGTTCCGGTATACGAATCACCGTTCCGCGCAGCGCGACGTATCCCGGGTCGGTCACGTGGTCAGCCACAAGAACGGTCAGGTCTTCTTCGTGGACCGCGAGGAGTCCGACGTCCCACATTCGATGAAGGTCCGCACGGAGGAGTATTCCGTTACTCGGGAGGTTCGTGTTCGGCCCCTTGTAGGGGCGGATGTGCGCGGCCTCGAGCACCTGCACCAGCGAAGTCCCAGTAATCGCGCATCGCCGTCCGTACGCCGTCAGGAGATGGCGACGGAAAAGGGTCTGACCCTCGCGGACGACGGTATTGCGCATGGACCACTTGCGCTCATCAGACAGGTCGAGCGCGTCGATCGCATCGTCTTCACCGTCTGGTCCGCCAGCTTCCACTCCCAGGACCATCGCGATACGCGCAGCGGGCGCGCTGTTGAGCGGGGCCACGGCATGTCCACCGACGAGGATGCCTTCAAGGATGACGCGAAGCACCCGGTTTGTGATCGTGCCGCGCTGCGAGTGGAAGTCGGCGCCTTCCAGGTCGGTAAGTGACTCAACGAGCAGGTCGATGTTCGCCTCGATGCTGCCAGTTGCCTGGGCGCCCAAGCCGAGCGCGTCGGCGATGGCAACGAGGAACGTGCCCTCGACATTCGACCCCTTCCCGCAGTCGTGGTGCGCGATCCCGAGCGCGTCAGAGATTGCACCCATGAGCGGGCGTTCCGGCTCGCGGATGCCTTCCCCGCGTCGAGCGCGTGGCGACATGCCTAGCCCCCTCGCGTCAGTCGCTGCACTGCGGCGTCGAACTGCTCGGCTGTCAGTGACCCCGCATCACGCAACGCGACGAGCGTTTGAAGTTCAGAAGCGAGATTTCCCTGGACAGGCTTGGACGCGACGAACATTCGAGCGAGCGTGGGGTACTGCTGCGAGTTCAGGAGGGACTCGATGAAGGCGAGCCAAGGATCCTCGGACCCTGTGCCTGGGTTGACGGGCATATCGCAGATGGCGACACACTCTGGATGAGCGACGGCGTGCGCGCGGATCGCTGCGAAGCCGAGCATCGTCGCGTCGCCGCTGTCGTACGTCTGCGCAGCCAGCTCGGTGTGGACCTTTGGATCTGCGAAGACGATTCCCGGAAGGTGTGGTGAGAGGAAGACCGTCGACTCGGTGAACCCGCCACCTGACCCGCCGAGCCCGTTGGTGATCCGGTACGCCATTGCCTTCGGTGCCGTCTGGTTCTTCACGGACCAAAGGCCGCGCGCGTCCTCGCGAAGTGCGCGCAGGTCGAAGCCGTTGGCGTTGTGTCCGCCGGGGACGCTGAGGACTCCGGCTGCGAAAGCTGCGGACGCCAGAATCCACTCGACCGCACCGCCGCTCCCGAAACGGTTCGCACGGTCCGTGGGGTTGACCCTGTGCACGTTCGCGCGGAGCGCCTGCTCGAGCTCGTTTCGAAGTTGTGTGCTGGTGGCGAGTGCGTCCCGGAACTCGTCGAACGCTCGAGATCCGCTGCTCGCGTCACTGCCGCCGCCGAGACCGAGGGTGCCCTGCTGACCTGCACCGCGCTTCGCCACGATCGGGACCCTAGCGATCTGGTGTGCTAGCTGGTTGTCGACGCACCGGCACACGCTGCACAAACGCGCTCGACGGCCAAAGCAACGTCGGCCGTGACCTCGTGTTCCCAGATGCGGAGCACCGTCCACCCGGCCTCTTGCGCGAGTCTCGTCGATCGTTCGTCGCGCACACGGTTGCGCTGCATTTTGGCTTCCCAGAGCAGAGCATTTGGCCCGGACCAAGGTGTGCGACGGCCATGTGTTGGGCAGCCGTGCCAGAAGCAGCCGTCCACGAACACGGCCACCCGGTGGCGCGGAAGCACAAGGTCCGGGGTGCAACCCTTGGCGATCTGAGGATGCAGACGGAAACGGAAGCCCGCGGCGTGGAGCGCCGATCGCAGCCTCACCTCCGGCCTCGTCGAGACCTTCGTTCGTCCCGCGAGGTGTCGTCCCTGCGCTGTTGCGACCCATCTCTCAGGCATCGAATCCAGCGTAGACACGCTTGACCCAGCACATCCCGCCGAGTGGATCCTCGTCGGCTGTAGATTCCCCGCCATGGTCGACGATCACTCAAACGCGGCAGAGCGGCGCAAGATCGCGATCGAAGCGCTCGGGCCGCAGTTGAGTGGAGACCCGAACTCAGCGGCGGGGCGCCTCGGACGGATGCTCACCGACTCGCGTTCGATGATCGTCAGCGCAGACATCGACGGTCTCGTGTCCGCCGCAATGCTTGCGTCGGTCGCAAAGAACTACAAGATCGTCGCCTTCTCCGTTCTGTCGGGCGAATGGCTCGTTCACCCGAGCGTCGCGACGAGGGTTCCCGACGACGCGTTCGGTATTGACTTGTTCTCCACACGCTTCGACTCGGTCAGCAACCACATCATCAAGTGGGGCGACCGACAGCCGAGGGCTGCTGGTGTCGCAGCAGCCTTCGAAGCCTGGGACTCGGCGGTCGACGCGGCCGCGAACGTCCACCTTGTCGCGTCTCCGACGATGTGGGCCGGCACGCAGGCGGGCTACGACGAGCCCGGCAAGGCGTACTCGGCCCGCTACAAGTACCCGCTGGGCACGGCGCAACTCCTGTTGGCGATGCTTGAGGCGTCCGGCAACGCGCCGAAGTTCTACGACCGGACGTACCTGCCCTGGCTCGTCGCGAATTGCGACGGCGGCATTGCGACCTATACGCGCTATGCGGCGAACGCTCGCGTCTGGTGGCCGGTGTTGGCGGGCGCTGTTGGACCCGGGAGCCTCACGGCTCAGGTCTTTGACCTAGTGGACCGGATGCGCCCTCACGACTTTCTCGACGCCGTGCACCGGTTGGATCGCGAACGGGCACAGGCCGACCCCGCCTGGCTAAACGATGCCTGGAAGCTCGCCAGCACGGAGCCTGCAACGATCACGCGAACGCTCCGGTGGCTGACTGATCTGACAGGTTGGGCCGACCCCGTCCTCGGCGGCATCGGCGGCATCGCTGGCTGGCTCCGCCTGCCGACGAAGGGCAGCGCGCAGGTGTACTACGACTCCGACGCGCCTTCGGCGAAGGCGCTTGCACGCAACGCTGCGAGCTGGGTCAAGACGAAGGACAACCCCGCACTTGCCGTGAGCCTCATCCGCAACGGTGTCACGGCTCTGAATGCCAACTTCCTCGTGGGCGGCCAGTCAGGGTCACGCTTCAACTGGGTGGGCTCCTGGTAGCACGTGCCGGTGGCGGCGTCAGCGGTAGGTCGGCTGCGTGCTCCACCACCGCTCGAGGAGCTCGTGGATCAGAGCGTCGTTCGGCTCGAACCGGACGCCGACCTCCGCGCCCCACGCCTCGGCGTAGCGCTCGAACTCGCGTATGGCCACCCACCCATCCACCAACGACGGTAGGAGCGAAGTCGTGGCAGCCGCCGGTGCCGCCATTGGCGACTTTGCCATCTTCACGCCACGGCGCAGAAGGTCGGCCTCGAATCTAGCGGTCTCGTCACCACCGGCGAACCTCACGCGGCCGACCGACCAAGGACAGTCGGCGGGGATCGGTCGGGGCCGGATCTCGTAGTCGTCGGTCACGGATCTGCTCCTCAGGTCTGGTCAGGGGACACGGAGACTGGTCAGCGCGCGGGCGGCGTCCTGGTTCAACCAGGGTGCTCGAGCGAGCTGCGGATGCGCGCGGCATCGGCGTCGGCGATCTCGTCGGTAAGGGTGATCGGCTCGGCGGCCGCGTTGTACATCGTCATGAAGGCAGGCCCGAACTCGTACGGAGCACGGCCTGCCGCGCTGACGTCAATGTCGTAAGTGTCCCGCCGTCGTCGTGCACCGTGACGAAGACGGGCAGCCCGACCGTGTAGGTGCGAGGCGCGGTCATGAACGGGCCTCCGGCTCCGTGCCGCTCGCAGTAGGTGCGAGCACCGGACACGGCGGCAGAGCGCGATACAAGGTCGCAGTGCCAACACCCAGCTCTTTCGCAATGTCCGGTACGGTCCGCTCGAGGGGGTCCCGCAGGTGTGCCGCATAGGCGACCTGGTCGTCGGACAGTGCCCGAGGACGACCCACGCCGCGACCGTCGCCCTTCGCCTCACGAACAGCGCGGGCGTGAGCTATACGTTCAGCGTTATAGACCCGCTCAAGCTCTGAGAAGAGGCCCAGGAGAGCGAGCGCTAAGCGTGCCGTCGCCGAGTCGTCGGCGGTGTTGATGGGGATCGGGTCCGCGAGCGTGCGCATCCCGATACCCCGCTCGCGCAGGTCGTGGACGATGTTCAAGGTGTCGCGAAGACTTCCACCCAGGCGGTCAAGCGTGTAGCACAGCACCAGATCCCGAGGGCGCGCGTACGTCAGCAGCGCCTGAAGGCCAGGACGGGCGGTGTGCGCACCGGTGGCCTTGTCGACAAAGACGCGCTCCGGCGCGACGCCCGCGGATTCGAGCGCGGCGATCTGCCGGTCGAGGTGCTGGGCGGTCGTTGACACTCGCGCATAGCCCAACAGTGCACCGTGGTCGTGTCCAAGGACACGGCGATGCGGTTCCGCCCGCGGGCTCAAGGCGGAGGAGCTGCCGGTCTAGCTTCGTGGTCGCCTCGTGGGAGCCATCGTCTGCCGCTCTGGCACGCCGAAGTGCCAAAGACGGGGCGTTTCGGGTCCTAGTCGCGGAGGACGAGAGAAGGTGCGATTCGGAAGCAGGGATTGCGGCGCGACAGCCTCGCCCAGCACAAGACGCTGCCGCGCAGCACGTTTTCGGCGGCACACCCAGACGGATCGGCCGTGCACCCGTTGACAGAGGCGCGCGAGGTGCTCGCTGAGCTCAACGCGGAGCGGGTCATCGCTCGTAAGTCGGCGCGTTTCGCGGGACCTCAGGGGTGCTCCGCCATCACATCCTCGAGAACGGCCTTCCAGACGAGGGCGCCCGGCCACGCCCAAATCTCCGACGTCGGGTGCAGCCCCAGCAGCGTTGGGTAGCGCTCTTCAAGGGGGTTCGTGCCGAGTCCGACAAGTGGCTGGTCGAACCTGGCGTGCTGGTGCGCTGTCAGGTCGAGGAACAGGTCGTCACGGACCAACCAGTCGTGGCGAGGCATTCCCTCGAGCGTTGATGCGTTCCACAGCGTCCACTCTCCGAGGCCTGCTTCTCGCAAGAGCTCGTCGCCGGCAAATGACGCCCACGTGCATGACCCCCGCGGGAAGGACTTCACACCTTCGACGTTCCGAGACCGGTCGGTAGACGCCGCCGCAACGAACGCCGTTGCAAAGGCGTCCAGTCGCCGTAGCTCGTCGTTGTCGCCACCGGACCAGATCACGATCGCGACCCTAGCGCCCGACCCTGCACTCGCCCCTGTGATGGCGCTTACTCCTTGAACGGGCAGGACGGCGCGAGTCGGGCGGCGCGCCGGCGGTCCCGCTTCGGGAGATTGACCCGTGCGCCGGGTCGCGGCGTGTCTATCAACTGGACCACCTTCCCGGCAATGACGCAGGAGTCGGCGACGGTCGCACGCAACGGTCGCTGCCTTGGCCCAACTCGCGACCGCACGCCCCGGCGGCGCACCTCCTGCCCCTTCGCTGCCTGGCGTTGCCAGCGAGACGTCGACACGGCCCGTGCAGCGGAGTACAAAACACCTCATGACCGACCTTTCGTATCCGCCGGCGACTGTCACACGTCGTGAGTTCTTCGTACCCCCGGGCAGCACCGGCGCGCACGCGCTGGAGAAGTGGGAGGCGTTCAAGGAGGGTGGAGGATTCTTCCCGACGACCGAGCGGAAGATTCAGCGCTTGGTGTACTCAAACTGGCGCGGGGAGACGACGTCGGAGGTCGGCTACCTCGAGAACGACGACATAGCCGAGTGGTTGACAACCGCGATCTACGAACCTGATGGCGATTACCCGTTCATGGTGTGCATCATCCGGATCGCGAGTGGGACTGTCGTTCAGCGCAACCCTCCGATCCTCATCAGCCGAGGCGACATTCACGAGGTAATCGACTTCCTCGATCAAACGCCCGCCGCCACGCTCGACGACACCGATTCAGCCTGAACCCGACCGAACGAGCCGCAGGGCCAGGACCTCGCTGGTACGCCCAGAACCACCTGGACTCGCGGCGCAACATCTACAGGGGCGGCGGCGGTACCCGCGCCGGTCAGGCAGTCGCAGCCGATCTTCGGGTGTCCCGGCTCCGGTTGTAGGTGAGAGGCACATCGGTGTTGACATCTCCGAGACGATGTCTGCGTGATCCCGACCGTCTTCGATCCACTAGAGCGTCCGACGCCACGCCTGGTGCACTTCACGGGCCGGCCGCGCGGCGACTCACCGCTGCCAGGGGACGTCGCACATCTGAACGCTGAACAGCGTCTCGCCTCGATTCTCGTGTCTGGGCAACTGCGGGCGTTCCCGGTGTACGGCACGGTTGACGTTCCTGTCATCGGCGCGTCGGACATCTCGCCGGCGGACCTCGAAGCGGCATTCCGAACCGGCCTCAGCACCCGCGGCCCCTTCGAGCCCTGGGCGCTAGTCCTCAGCCGAACATCTATGTGGGTCTCAGGTGCGCGACCGGTTCTTTATGCGGACTACGCGGAAGCCCCGAAGATCCGCGCGGCGCTGGATGAGCGTTCGCCAGGCCGTAGTGCGCTCGTCCAGCGCATCGACCTCATCATGTACAGGTCCGACTGGACGCACGAGCGTGAGTGGCGCTGGATCGCGGGCGCTGCACGCGAACGAATCCCTGTGTGGCCTCAGCTCGACGCAGTCATCGTCGCTCAGAAGGGCTGGCAGCCTCCTGGGCTGGGGGCACGCCCTGACGCTGCGAAGGTGCAGCGCTGGTGGTGGTCTGGGACCCACCTCATCGACGACGGCCTGATCACCGAGCCCTCGCCGTACGAGTAGGACGCCCTCGTCCGATCAGGTAGACGAGTCGGACCGCGAGGATGCTGGATGCGCCCCTCTCGCTACCAGGACTCTGAGAGCGGCGCCGCGCTAACGATGCTCCATCGCACCATTAAGAGAGCGCGGATGAGCGAGCGGACGAAGAGCAAGGGCGCACGCTTCCGTGAGTGGATCGCCGGCGAGAAGACGTTTTCCGTGCTCATCCTGTTGCTGTCGGCCTTGCTTGGCTTTGCTCTCGGTCTCATTCCGGGGGCAGTCGAGCGCTCCGACGATGCTCGTGCGCGAGAGATAGCCCCAGGGGTTAGAGATCACTGGGTTCGACTTCGCCGACGCCGACGCGCTGGCCCTCGCCGCCGGCGCCGACACGGACGCTTCGGGGCTCGCCGCAAGCATGTTGCTCACGAACCGTGCCGAGCAGGCGGTAACGGTAGTTCGACTCTCATTCGCACGCGGCGACGACGAGTACACCGTCCGATTCGCGACGCGCCAAGATTGCAAGGGCGGATCAGTCACGCTCGCCCCGGGCGGCGCGTCCGCAGTTCAAGTCTTCGTGGAGGTGCCCGGGACTGTGCTTCAGACATCGCTCAGAGCAAGGTCTACGGGAGCCTGATCGCAACGACGGCCACCGGAGAGGAGATCGTCGTGTTGCAGGGCGCTGCCGTCATTCCTCGGGGTGAAGATGAGGACTTAGGGACTCTGTCTTTCGATTGCTCGGCCGACTGGATTTACGGCTGATGTCTCGAGGGCGAGCCGGGCTCTTCTAGCGACAGCGCCGAGGTGGGGACGGCACCACCGAGCACATCACCCTGACGGTGCTGTTCGGCCAGGAAGCCGACTGGGATGCCATCGACGACGTCGCCCTCGACGCCCTGCCCGATGGCGATCTGGATGCCGCACCCATGGTGCGTGTGTGGGTGGCGCCCTGGCAGACGTGCTAACAATGCCACGAGCCCAGGCCGCTGGCTGAGTCCACTAGTTCGGCTTGAAGCGGAGGTCCCGTGCAGACGCCCTGGGAGTCACAGCTCATACCGCGACGTTTTCTTCAAGCCTGAGCCCCGCCCTGGGGCTGAGCTGCGCGTCGCGGGCCTGTACGGGAGTGCAGCTCGTTTGAAGGCGGGACATTCCTGAAAGGCTTGGCTGATCGGTGGTCGACGGTGCGGTCGACGTGCCGGACGTGCTCCAGCTGTCAAGGTGCAGGTCAGCCGTGGGACACGGTAACGATCGGGAAGTGCAGGGCCTCGCATCTAGCCACCTGGTGCCGGTGTCAGCGGGCGCCGGTGCACTGGTCGGATGAGCAATCCCCGCCGACCCCGACCCCAGTGGTGTGCCCGTGCGCCACGATGGTGCCCGCTGATCGGCCGCGCCAGCCGGCGCCCCTGGATCTGCCATCTGTGCCGAGCCGGGAAGGCCCCGGCATGAGCCCTGAACAGATCGTGCTCCCGTGGCTTTCGGCGCACCCTGATCGCGAGTACGTCAGGGCGTCACGACGAGCGAGGTCCCGGCCCAGCTCACCGCCATGGGATCGCTGATGCTGCCCACGAAGGTCCCGTCAGCGGCGTCGTTGTGGAACGCGAGCAGGAGCCAGCGGGCGCTGTCCCGGCGCCGCACGAGCCGGCCGCTGTACAGGTCGCTCCCCGTCAGCGGTTGCGCGTTCGCGATGTCGAAGGGACCCAGCGGGCCGGCGCCGCGTGCGACCCAGACACCGGCCGATGTCCCGTTCGTGCGGGTGTCCGCAGACGTGGCGAGGCACGAGAAGACGACCACCCACGTGCCGTCGACGTCCTCGACCTGGGCGACCTCCAGGTGTCCGAAGCCGTCCTCGGGCGCGGTCAACGGTGCGCGCAGCTCCCACCGGCGCAGGTCCGGCGACCACGCGTGCCCGAGGGCTCCCCGGGAGTCGGCCGGACCGGTGCGGGCGCGAGCCGTGACGAGCATGTGCCAGCCGTCGCCGTCCGGGTCGGCGAACACCCACGGGTCGCGGAACGCCTCCTCGGCCCACTGGCCGTCCTCGAGCAGCTCGTACCAGCGGGGGTCCGCGCGCAGGACCGGGTTGTCAGGGCTCTTGGTCCAGGTCGTGAGGTCGGCCGACGTGGCGTAGCCGATGGTCTGGACATTGCCCCCGAGGGTCATCGTCGCCCCGGTGTAGAACATGAACCACGTGCCGTCCGGGTGCCGAACGACCGATCCCGTCCAGGTGGCGAGGTCGTCGAACGCGGGGGAGTCGCCGCGCACGAGGGCATCCGCGACCCGGGTCCAGCTGGTCAGGTCGGTCGAGACAGCGTGCCCGACGGACGCGCGGTGGTGCCGTGCGTCGGGGTCGCCCAGCGCTCGCGAGGCGTAGAGGAAGAACAGGTGGTAGCTCTCGCCGTCGTCCGCGAGCCAGAAGTCCCACACCCACGAGTCCGGAAGCTCGAGCACGGTGGAGATCCTCTCGGACTGGAGGAGACGGGTGCGGGGGCGGGCGACCTGGCTAGCGACGGGCGGCGACGGATCCTCTGGCGTGCAGCGGCAGGGGGTACCGGTGAACCGCAGCGGGCACCGTGCCGGGCCCGTCCCGCACCACCTCGATGAGGAGCTCGACCGCCCGGCGTCCGAGCTGCTCGTGAGGGATCGCGAAGGACGACAGGCCCGGGCGGAGCCATTCGGCCATCGGGTAGTCGTCGAACGACACGACCGACACGTCGTCCGGGATGGCCAGGCCGGACTCCTGGAGGGCCTGGTAGGCGCCGAAGGCCAGCCGGTCGTTGAAGCAGATGAGGGCGCGCGGGTGGGGATGTCGATCGAGCAGGTCGCGGGTCGCCTGCCAGCCCTGCGGCGGCAGCCAGTCCTGGCAGAGGTGCGCGGAAGCCGGTTCGAGACCGGCGGCGCCCAGGACCTCGCGGATCCCCGCGAGACGTTCGACGCCGGCGACCGTGTCGGGGGGCACGTCGTCCGGCGTCGGTCCGGCGCCGATCAGGTGGATCTCGCGGTGTCCGGCCTCCAGCAGGAGGCGAGCGGCGGCCCGACCGGCGTCGACCTCGTCCGGAACCACGGCCGGAGCAGCCGTGGGCTCGGCGGCGAGCATGTTCAGCAGAACCGTGGGGACGCGGTCCAGCAGCTCCGGCACGGATCGGGTCCGTGTGAACATCGAGGTCAGGATGATGCCGTCGACCTGGCGGTCGTGCATCGCCTCGAGCAACGCCACCTCGATCTCGGGGTCGCCCTCGGTCTCACCGATGAAGAGCATGAAGCCGTGATCACGGGCGGCTTCGATCGCGCCCTTGATCATGTCGCCCGCGAGCTGGGAGGTGGCCACGGTGTCGGAGACCAGGCCGAGGGTCCGCGTCGTGCCTTTGCGCAGCCCGATCGAGACGATGTTGGGCCGATACGCCAGCTCGGCGGCCGCACTGCGCACGCGCTCCTGGACCGCCCCGGAGATGCGCAGCTCGGCGCCGCGGCCCGACAGCACGAGGGAGGCGGTCGTGGACGAGACGCCCGAGGCGCGCGCGACATCCGCCAAGGTCACGCGCGTGCGGCTCACCACTGACTCCTCTCGTCGCCACGGATCCTAGATGTGTGACGAGCGTGACCTGCGACGTCGCTCAGCCGGGCGCATTCCGGGCGTGATCGATCTGTAACCGCGTCCCGCTTGACATCCCGTCGGCCGGATCGCAAGTATCGGTCGTGCTAAGCCGATTTAGCAACCGGTGTGATTCCCCCCGGACCGCTTCGTAGAAGAAGGAGACACCGTTGTCTCGAGCCAGTCAGAGGACGCGCCGCCTCACGGCCGCAGCGTCCCTGTGCCTTGCGAGCCTCATCACCGTCACCGCGTGCAGCGCCCCCGGCGGCACGACGAGCGACGACCCGGAGCCGACCGCTGGCGGCACGAACGCAGCCGGTGCACCGAGCTGCGGCGAGGACGACGTCGTCCTCAGCACGTACATCGAGACGGGCTTCCCCCTGCCCAAGGCTCTCGCCGACGAGTTCACGGCCCAGTACCCCAACGTGACCTTCGACATCCGCGAGGACCAGTTCGCGGTCATCACGCAGAACGCACCCCGCGTCCTGGCCGACTCCCCGCCGGACCTGATGCGCCTGCCGCAGGTGTCGGAGCTCGCGACGGACGGCCTGCTGCTGGACCTCGACCCGTACGCCGAGGCGTTCGGGTGGGACCAGTGGCCGGCGTCGCAGCTCACGCAGATGCGCGTCGACGAGGACGGCCGACGCGGCAACGGCCCGCTGTACGCGATGGGCCTGAACCAGTCGATGACCGGCATCTTCTACAACAAGGACCTCGCGGCGCAGATCGGTATGACCGAGCCGCCCGCGACCCTCGCGGAGCTCGACGCCGTCCTGCAGAAGGCCAAGGACGCGGGCATCACCCCGATGGCGCAGTTCAACGGCGGTGCCACCGGCGGGTTCGCGTTCCCGCTGCAGGGCCTCATGGCCTCGTACGGAGACCCGGCCGCGATCAACGACTGGACGTTCCAGCAGGCCGACGCGCGGATCGACACCCCGGAGAACCTCGAGGCCGCCGAGCACCTCGACTCGTGGATCAAGGCGGGCTACTTCGCGGACGACGTGAACGCCATGGACTACGCGACGATGATGAGCCGGTTCATCGACGGCAAGTCGCTGCTCATGTTCAACGGCGACTGGGAGTCCGGGAACCTCGACGCCCAGATGGCCGGCAAGGTCGGGTTCTTCCTGGTCCCGCCCGTCGAGGCGGATGGCGAGGTCGGCGCGATGTCCGCCCCGCTGACCTACGGCGTCTCGTCCCAGGCCAAGAACCCCGACTGTGCCGCCTTCTTCCTGGACTGGATCGCGACCAACGAGGAGGCGCGCACGATCGGCGTCGAGATCGGTGGCTCACGCCCCATGGGTCCCGCCGACGGGTTCATGCCCGAGGTCGACGAGACCTCGGTGACCGCCCAGACGCTGGCGGCCGGTACGACCATCGGCGAGGACGACGGGGCGATGGAGTTCATCGCCAACGCGACCGGTGAGATCTACGCGAAGAGCTGGACTCCGAACCTGCAGAAGCTCGTCGCCGGCGAGCAGACGCCCGAAGGCCTCCTGACCGCCGTGCAGGCCGACTACGAAGCACAGATCGGCGGCTGACATGACAGCGACGACCGGGACAGCCGGTCGCCGCGAGACGGTCGAGCAGTCGACCAGCATCGACGGCAGGCGCCGCGCCCTCAAGGCGCGGCGCCTGCGCCGAGGCTGGATCGCGCTCTCCCTCGTGGCACCAGCGGCCCTGTTCTACGGCGTGTTCGTCCTGCGGCCGCTCGTCCTGACCTTCCAGTACTCGTTCTACGACTGGAACGGTGTGGGACCCGCGACGTGGGTCGGCGCCGACAACTACACGCGGCTCCTGCGCGACGAGGCCATGCTCGGCTCGATCGTCAACGCGCTCGAGCTCATCATCTACTTCTCGTTCGTGCCCGTCGTCCTCGGGCTGTTCACCGCGGCGACGATCCGCAAGTTCGCGGCGAGCCGACTGGCGGTCGTGTCCCGCACGGTGCTCTTCCTCCCGCAGGTCATCCCGCTGGTCGCGGCCGGCATCATGTGGACCTGGCTGATGGCCTCCGACGGCGTGGTCAACCAGCTGCTGCGCGCGGTCGGGCTCGGGGACCTGGCGCGGCCGTGGCTCGGCGACTTCGACGCCGCCCTGCCGGCAGTCGGGGTCATCGGCGCCTGGGTGGCGCTCGGCCTGTGCATGCTCCTGCTGCTCGCCGGCATGACGAAGATCGACCCCGCGCTGTACGAGGCGGCCCGCATCGACGGCGCCGGCGCGATCCGCGAGTTCTTCTCGATCACCCTGCCGAGCCTGCGCCAGGAGATCGGCGTGTGCGTCACCGTCACCGTGATCGCCGCCCTCGCGAGCTTCGACATCATCTACATCTCCACCCAGGGAGGTCCGGGCAACAGCACCCTCGTGCCCGGGCTCGAGATCTACTACCTGGCGTTCTTCAGCCGCGAGATCGGACAGGCCTCCGCGCTCGCCGTGGCGTTCATGGTCCTCGTGCTGGCCATCGTCCTGCCCATCCAGCGACTCACGAAGGACAGTGACTGATGGTCGTCTCCCGTCGCGAGAAGTGGGTCGGCAACGCCCTTCTCGTCCTGCTCATGGCCGTGACGATCCTCCCGTTCTTCACGCTCCTGATCACCGCTCTGCACCCGTCCGGCACGTACCCGTCGGGCCTCGAGATCCCCGAGACCCTGCACTGGGAGAACTTCGCCGCCGCCTTCCAGTCGGCGCACATGGAGAAGCTGCTCTGGTCGAGCGTGCTCATCGTGATCGGCGTCGTGCCCGTCGCCCTGCTCATCTCCACGCTCGCCGGGTTCGCGCTGGGTCACCTGCGCCCGCCGGGGCACCGCTGGATCTTCCTGGCGTTCCTGCTCGGCCTGACGCTGCCGTTCCAGGGCGTCATCGTCCCGCTGTACTTCCAGATGCGTGACTTCGGCCTCCTGAACACGCGGTGGGCGATCATCCTTCCGTTGATCGGCCTCTACATGCCGTTCGCCGTCATGTGGATGCGGGCGCACTTCGTGAACATGCCGCAGGACCTGTCCGAGGCCGCGCGGATGGACGGCGCGAGCACGTGGGCGCTGTTCTCCAAGATCCACCTGCCGCTGTCCATGCCGGCGCTGTCGTCCCTGGCGATCCTGCTCTTCCTGTGGACGTGGAACCAGTTCCTCCTCGCCGTCGTGCTCGTCGACGACTCGACCAAGCGCACGATGGCCGGTGCGCTCGGTGCGTTCCAGGGCCAGTACGGCACCGACATCCCGCTGCTGTGCGCGGGGTCCCTGCTCATCCTGACGCCGACGCTGATCGTCTTCCTGGTCTTCCAGCGACAGTTCGTCTCCGCCCTGCTCCAGGGCGCGGTCAAGGGATGAGCGTTCGCCTGCCCCCGTTCGACCCCGAGATCGCGGCAGTGATGCTGGACAAGGCGGAGCTGGTCGTCACCGCGCTCGCACCGGACGAGATCGGTGCGCTCCGCGCCCGCGCGACGCCACCCGACATCCAGGCCGTGGTGGCGGCCGCCGCGTGCACGGTCAGCGAGCACCACGCCCCGGGCCCGGACGGTGACGTCCGGGTGCTGGTCGTGCGTCCGGAGGGGGTGCCGGAGCCCGTCCCCGTCCTGCTCCACCTGCACGGCGGGGGACTGGTCGTCGGGGACGTGGCAGACAACGTCGACATGGCGCTGGACGTCGCACCCGGGTGGGCCGTCGCGTCGGTCGAGTACCGGCTGGCACCGGAGAGCCCGTATCCGGCGGCCGTCGAGGACGCGTACGCGGCGCTCGTCTGGCTCGTCGCCAAGGCGTCGGACCTGGGAGTCGACCCGCAGCGAGTCGTCGTCACGGGCGTGAGCGCCGGCGGTGGCCTCGCTGCGGCTCTGGCGCTCCTGGTGCGCGATCGTGGTGGCCCCCCTCTGCTCGGCCAGCTGCTCGTGTACCCGATGCTCGACGACCGCAACGACAGCCCGTCCACGCACCAGATGGCAGGTGCCGGGTCGTGGGACCGGACGGCCAACGCAACGGGGTGGGGCGCATACCTCGGCGCAGCCGCGGGCGGACCCACCACACCCCCCTACGCGTCCGCGAGCAGGGCCGACTCGCTCGGCGACCTGCCCCCCGCGTTCATCGACGTGGCCTCGACCGAGACGTTCCGGGACGAGTGCGTGCAGTACGCCGCCAGGCTGTGGGCCGACGGTGGTGACGCCGAGCTGCACGTCTGGCCCGGTGGGTGCCACGGGTTCGACGGCCTGGTGCCCACGGCTCGGCTGTCGCGCGCGGCCCGCGCGGCGCGCGCGAGCTGGCTCACGCGCCTGCTGGCCCGCAGGCACGGCTGACCACGTGCCGCGTACCCAGATCGGACAGACAATGCCAGTACCGACCCCGACGGAGTCCCGCACGTGAGCAACCACGGTCCTCAGCTCATCACCTACGCCGATCGGCTGGCGGGGGACGTCGCCGGCCTGACCGCGCTGCTCGACGGGCCGCTGGCCGGGGCGTTCGACGGCGTGCACGTCCTGCCGTTCTTCACCCCGCACGACGGTGCCGATGCGGGGTTCGACCCGAGCGACCACACGATGGTCGACCCGCGCCTGGGGACGTGGGAGGACCTGCGCCTGCTGGCGCAGGGCCGGACCGTGATGGCCGACGTCATCGTGAACCACGTGTCCGCCCTGTCCGAGCAGTTCCTGGACGTGCGCGAGCGCGGCGACGCGTCGCCGTGGGCGCCCATGTTCCTCACCCTGTCGTCGGTGTTCCCCGACGGAGCGACCGAGGCCGACCTCGCGCGGATCTACCGGCCCCGGCCCGGGCTGCCGTTCACGGCCATGCGGCTCGGGGGCGAGCGCCGGCTGGTGTGGACGACGTTCACCCCGGACCAGATCGACATCGACCTGCGGTCGACGGAGGCGTGGGACTACCTGGACTCCGTCGTCGACGCCCTGCTCTCGGCCGGCGTCACCCAGCTCCGGCTCGACGCGGTGGGCTACACCGGCAAGCAGGCGGGGACCGACTGCTTCATGACGCCGGCCACGGACCTCTACACGGACCGGATCGTGCAGCGGGCGCACGCCCAGGGCGCGACCGTGCTGGTCGAGGTGCACGGGCACCACACCCAGCAGATGGAGATCGCCCGCAAGGTGGACCTCGTCTACGACTTCGCCCTGCCGCCGCTGGTGCTGCATGCGCTCACGGCGAGCGACCTGGCGCCGCTGGCGCACTGGCTGCACATCCGCCCGACGAATGCGGTGACGGTCCTGGACACCCACGACGGGATCGGGATCGTGGACGTGGGGCCCTCCGACCTGCGTCCCGGCGAGCCCGGCCTGCTGACCCCGGAGCAGATCGACGTCCTGGTGGAGTCGATCCATGACAACAGCGGCGGCACCTCGCGCATGGCGACGGGTGAGGCGGCGTCGAACCTCGATCTGTACCAGGTCAACTGCACGCTCTACGACGCGCTCGGGCGCGACGACCGCCGCCACGTGCTGGCCCGCTTGATCCAGCTCTTCGTGCCCGGAACCCCGCAGGTCTACTACGTCGGCCTGCTCGCCGGCGCCAACGACATCGACCTGCTCGAGCGCACGGGGGTGGGCAGGGACGTCAACCGCCACCACTACACGGCCGACGAGGTGGCGACGGAGCTCACCCGCCCTCCGGTGCGCGCCCAGCTGGAGGCGCTGCGGGTGCGCGCCACCCATCCCGCCTTCGGGGGCTCCTTCTCGTGGGAGACCCACGGCACCGGGGCGTCGCTGCGCTGGACGTCCGGCGACGACTGGGCCGAGCTCGACCTCGACGTCGCCGACGCCTCCTACGCCATGACGGTGAGCGAGGGGGACGGCGCGGTGCAGGTGCTCGCGGCGGGCCGGTAGCGCGTACCGGGTGCTCGCGCGGGCACCGGGCGCAGGGCGCCCGGCGGGCATCCCGGCGACCGGGCACCTAGGCTCACGGCGTGCCCCGACGACACGTCCAGCTGCCCGCCCGCCCGCCGCAGGAGGCGCAGGGCGAGACGGTCGACGTCCTGGTCCGGCGGGGTCTGGACGACCTGCGCCGCGAGCTCGACGTGCCCGCGGAGTTCCCCGCGGACGTGCTCGCGGAGGCCGCGTCCGCGGCCGCCGGTGGACCGGCGGGCGAGCGGTCCGACGCCACGGACATCCCGTTCGTGACCATCGACCCCGAGGGCTCCAGGGACCTGGACCAGGCGGTCCACATCGAGCGTCTCGGTGACGGCTACCGGGTGCGGTACGCGATCGCCGACGTCGCCGCGTGGGTGCGACCCGGCGGGGCGATCGACCGCGAGGTCCGCGAGCGCGTCGAGACCCTGTACGCGCCGGACGGCCGGACGCCGCTGCACCCGCCCCTGCTGTCCGAGGGTGTCGCGAGCATCCTGCCCGACCAGGTGACCCCGGCCCTGCTGTGGACGATCGACCTGGACGCGGACGGTGCACCGCAGGACGTCACCGTGCGACGCGCGTCGGTGCGCAGCCGCGCGCAGCTGACGTACACGGGTGCGCAGGCGGCTCTCGACGACGGCTCCGCGGACGAGTCCCTGCAGCTCCTGCGCGAGGTCGGCACGCTGCGGCTGACCGCGGAGGTGGCGCGCGGCGGCATCACGCTGCCGACGCCCGAGCAGGAGGTCGAGCAGGGTGCCGACGGGGTCTGGACCCTCACCAGCCGCGCGCCGCTGCCCGTCGAGGAGTGGAACGCGCAGATCTCGCTGCTCACGGGCATGTGCGCCGCCCGGCTGATGCTGGACGGACGCGTCGGCATCCTCCGGACGCTCCCGGAGGCGGACCCCCGCGACGTCGAGCGGCTGCGCCGGTCGGCGCGTGCGCTCGGGGTGCCGTGGCGTGCGGGGGTGACGCCCGGTGACGTCATCCGGGACCTCGACGCGGCCGACCCCGCACACGCCGCACTGCTCACGGACGCGACCGCCCTCCTGCGCGGGGCGGCGTACGTGGCGTTCGACGGCGAGCTGCCGGCGTTCGTCGCGCACACCGCGATCGCGGCGCCGTACGCGCACACCACCGCCCCGCTACGCAGGCTGGTCGACAGGTTCGTCGGCGAGACGTGCGTGGCGCTCTGCGCCGGTGAGCCGGTCCCCAGTTGGGTGCGCGACGCCCTGCCCGAGCTGCCCGGGCTGATGGCCGGTGGCGACAAGCGGGCCGCCGAGTACGAGCGCGGGTGTCTCGACCTGGTGGAGGCTGCCCTCCTGGCCGGGCACGTCGGCGAGGTGTTCGACGGTGCGGTCGTCGATGTCCGGGAGGACCGGGACGCGGGCGTCGTCCAGCTGCGCGACCCGGCGGTGCGCGGTCGCATCGAGGGTGTCGGGCTTCCGCTGGGCGAGCACGTCCGGGTCCGGCTGACCGAGGCGTCCGTCCCGCAGCGCACCGTCCGGTTCGAGCTCGCCGAACCTCAGGCCGACTCGGCCTGATCCTCCGGGGAGCCGAATCGCGACCGCAGGTAGCCCGCGTAGCCGCCGGGGGTGCGGCCGACCAGGCGCCCCGAGGTGAGCACGTCGCAGGCGTCCGTCGCGACGACCCGCGCGCCGTCCCGGACCAGCGCGGCCACCAGGTCGACGTCCTCGTGCTCGGGCAGGTCGGGGAAGCCGCCCGCCCGCAGGTAGGCGTCCGCCCGGACGCCCAGGTTGGCGCCGTGCACGTGGCCGTTCGGCCGACCGCGCACGCGGGTGGCGCGCCACGCGGCCAGCTGGCTCGCGGTGAGCTCGGCCGGATCCGGGCGCACGGTCCCGACCACCACGTCGGCGCCGGCGTCGGCCAGCCGGACCTGCTCGAGGATCCACCCCTCCGGGACGGCGGAGTCCGCGTCGGTGCTGGCGACCCACGTCCCTCGCTCCGGGGCGGCGGACCGTGCGAGCGCGTCGCACACCCCGGCCGCCCGCGCCGCTCCGGCGCGTCCGGCGCCGAGCTCGACCAGCCGCAGGTCCCGGTGCCCGAGCGCCACCGTGCGGGTGCCGTCGGTGCACCGGTCGAGCACCAGCACCAGGTCGACCGTCAGGTCCGGGCGCGCCAGCCGGGCGGCCCGCCGGGCCACCTGCAGCGCGTCCAGGCACCTGCCCACCAGCTGCTCCTCGTCCCGGGCCGGGACGACGACCGCGACGTGCTCGATGCGCCTCACGCGAGGCCCGTCCGCTCGGCGACCGAGCGCGGGTCGTCGCCGTACACGTCGAGCAGCAGGTCCGCCTCGCGGTGCTCGGCCAGCAGGCTGAGGTCGAGGGTGCGACGCAGCACGCGGTGCACCTCGTCACCGCCGAGCGGGTAGGCCTCCACCGGATGACGCCAGTGGCACGCCAGGAGCGTGCCGCCAGGGGCGAGCGTGGCCCGCAGGTCCGCCAGCACCCGCTCCAGCGTCGGGCGGGAGAAGTAGTAGCCGACCTCGGACAGGACCACCAGGTCGAACGGACCCGCCGGGACGGCATCCGCGACGTCCGCGACCTCGACGCGTACGTGGGGCAGGCCGGCGACCCGGGTGCGGGCGCGCGCGACCGCCTCCGCGGACACGTCGACGGCCAGCAGGTGGTCGGCCCGCCCGGCGAGCTGCTGCGTGAGCACCCCGATGCCGCAGCCGATCTCCAGCACCCGCCCGTACCTCGCCGCCGGCAGCGCGGCGAGGGTCAGCGCGCGCTTGCGCTCCTCGTACCAGCGGTCGGTGTACCCCCAGGGGTCCTCGTGCCGGTCGTACGTCGCGTCGAAGAACTCGCCCGGCAGCGTGTCCCGGGCCTCGCCCGCCGCGACGACCACCTCGACGTCACGGTCGAACGTCCGCAGGAACGCCGGGTGCAGCGTCGGGGCGTCGCGCGGGTCGGACGACAGCGCGGTCACCTGCGTGACGTGCGCGGCCACCGCGCGCTGCTTGCGGACCACCGACCGGTCCGAGAGCTCGACCACCCGCATCCGGTCCCAGGGCACCCGCGCGTCGTCGGGCGTCGCCCAGTGCCACAGCCACAGCGGGTACTCCAGCAGCGTGCACCCCAGCTCGTCGGCCAGCGCCGCGCAGATCTCGCCGACGATCCGGTGGTCCCGGTGCCCGTCGCCGCGCCACGGAGCCACGAGCTGGTCGACCTGCGCGCCGTCGGACAGCAGGCCGCGCAGGTCGTCCTCGATGGCGTCACGGGCCTCGCGCAGGCCGCCGTCCGCGTGCCCGAGCATCGTGATCGCCGAGTCCGGCGACAGCAGGTGCACCGCCTCCACCACCTCGGCCCAGCGACGGGTGGCCAGCGCGTCCGGGTCGAGCGTGGGCGAACCGGGGTGGGAGGCGGCGCCGTCGGACACGATCACGACGTCGGCCGGGTGCCCGGCGTCGGCCAGCTCCGCGAGGATCCCGCCCGCGCCCAGCGTCTCGTCGTCGGGGTGCGCCGCGACCACGACCGTGCGGCCCGTCCGGCGCAGCGCGAGCGCGGGGAGGGCGCCCAGGCGCGGGTCGGCGGACCACCGACCGGCGGGCGTGCCGGGCGCGCGGCCGTCGAACGTCACCACGGTGCCTCCCGTGACGCGAGCGCCGTGCCGAGGGACGCGTCGTCGCGCTCGGCGTGCTGCTGGCGCACGTAGACCTGCAGGTCGGCGACGCGCTTGGCGTGCTCCTCCTCGAGTGCGAGCGGTGCCGGGCCGAGGGCGTGCCCGACCCGGGCGACCACGTCCTCGCACACGAGGGCCACCGTCGCGCGGACGCGCTTGGCCAGCAGACGCCCCTCGGGGGCGCCCAGGGTGTGCGCGTCGACCAGGGCCGCCGCCTCGGCCAGTGCCCGCCGGGCGTCCTCGAGCCGGTGGTCGACCGCGCCGAGGTGCATGGCGAGGAGCGGGTCGTCGCGCCGCGCGGCCTCCGCGTGCAGGCGCCGGCCGAGGCCGACCGCGCCCCCGAACCAGCACGCGGCGACGCCGATGCCACCCCACCAGAACCCGGGCCGCTCCAGGTACCAGCCGGGACCGCCGACGGGTTTCGCGGGCACGTCGTCGAACGCCACGGGGGTGCTCGGGATCTCCGCCAGGCCCCGGGAGACCCAGGCCTGGTCGACCAGGCGCACGCCGCTCTGGCGCAGGTCGACCGCGAACAGCCCGCGCCCGCCGTCCGGCAGGTGCGCGGTGACCAGCGCCGAGTCCAGCACGCCGGCCAAGGAGCACCAGGGCTTGGTGCCGCGCAACCGCCAGCCGTCGTCGCGCTCGGCGTCATCGCGCCCGGCGTCGACCCGCACGCCCGGACCTTCGGCCGCGAACACGCCCCAGGTCCCGCCGCTGTCGGGGATGCCGGCCTGGGCGAGGATCGCGCGCGCGTCCAGGTGCGGCTCGACCGCCCGCGCCACGCCGAGGTCGGCGGCGCCGAGCGTGGCGAGCAGCTCCCAGAGCCGCGCCGTGGCGCCGCCGCCGGGCACGAGGTCGGTGGACCAGGTCGGGACGACGCGCAGCGCCTCCTCGACCGTCCCGGGCACGTCGGCGACCGCCGGAGTCGCGAACGGGGACAGGCTCACGTGGCCGGACAGGCTCGTGCCGACCATCGTTGCCGCTCCGTGGTGCCAGGTCGGTCCGCTCGTCGATCCGACGTGACAGGATCATCACCGCGACCCGCCGATCGCGCGAGCCGAGCCGTACGAGCGGCGCCGTGGCAGGGTCGGAGAGTGCACCCCGGCGCAGGGCGGAACCGATGAGCGAGCTCGACGACGTCGCCGACGACCTCTACTCCGGGCCACCCGCCGAGTTCGTCGCCCGCCGCGACGCCGCGGTCAGGGCCGCCCGCGCCGACAAGGACCGGGAGCTGGCCACGGCCATCGGCGAGCTGCGCAAGCCGACCGTGTCCGCCTGGCTGGTCAACCTCCTCGTGCGCAGCGACGCCGCCCTCCCCGCGCAGATCGTCGCGCTCGGTGAGGGGCTGCGTGATGCGGAGCGGTCGCTGGACGGACCCGCCCTGCGCGACCTGTCGAAGCAGCGCCGCCAGCTGGTCCGCTCCCTGGTCGCGCGCGCCCGTGGCCTGGCCAAGCCGTCCGGTCAGAAGATCGGCGATGCGGTCGTGCAGGAGCTCGACGCCACCCTCACCGCCGCGCTGGCCGACCCCGCCGTGGCCCGCGACGTCCTGTCGGGACGCCTCACCGCCGCGCGCGAGTACGCGGGGTTCGGCGCCGCGGACTCGGCAGAAGGGGACGCGGCTGCTCCGGCCCCTGCCCCGAAGCCGCCCAAGCCCGCGAAGAGCGCCCCGGCGCGCGGGAAGCTGCGCCTCGTGGGGGAGTCGGAGCGTGCCGAGCCGACGAAGGAGACGGGTGAGTCGGCCGCCGAGCGGGACCGCCGCCGCCGCCGCGAGGAGCGTGAGCAGCGAGCCCGCGATGAGGCGCAGGCCGCGTGGGAGCAGGCCGAGCGCGCGGCGGCCGAGGCCCGGCAGCGTCACGACGCCGCGGTCGCGGCCCGCGAGGAGAGCGCGGCCGAGGTGGCTCGGGCCGAGGAGGCCGCCGCCCGCGCCCACGAGGAGGAGGACGACCTGGTCCGCGCGCTCGCGGAGGCCCGGCGCCGCCTCGCCGCCGCCGGCAAGGCCGCGACGATCGCGGACAAGGAGGTCGGGACCACGCAGCAGACCCTGCGGGCCGACGAGCGCGAGCTCGCGACCGCCGAGCGTGAGCTCCACCGCGCCGAGCGCGCCCGCGACTCGGCCGCCGCCACCCGCGACGCGGTCACCTCCGAAGCCTGACCCCCGGCCACCCCACGGTCGGGAAGGATGGTCGGCGACGTCAGGAGGAGCCATGGCAGGCAGGGACGACGCTCCGCGGGTGCACGTGGAGTCCGTCGAGGAGTGGCGCGACTGGCTCCTGGCTCACCACGCGACCGAGCCGGGGGCCTGGTTGGTGTCCTGGAAGGCGTCGACCGGTCGGCCCTGCGTGCAGTACGAGCGCGCCGTCGAGGAGGCGCTCGCCGTCGGCTGGATCGACTCCGCCGGCCGCACGCTCGACGACGAGCGCCGGATGCTCTGGTTCACCCGCCGCAAGCCCGGCAGCGGCTGGGCGCGCACCAACAAGGAGCGCATCGTCCGGCTCGAGGCCGAGGGGCGCATGACGCCGGCCGGCCGGGCGGTCATCGACGCCGCCAAGGCCGACGGTTCCTGGACCCTCCTGGACGACGTGGAGAACCTCGTCGTGCCCGACGACCTGGCCGCGGCGTTCGACCGGCACCCGGGGTCGCGGCAGAACTTCGACGCGTTCCCCCCGTCGGCGCGTCGCGCCATCCTCGAGTGGATCGTGCACGCCAAGCGTGAGGCCACCCGGACGGCCCGGCTCCAGGAGACGGCGCGGCTGGCGGCGCAGAACCTCCGCGCCAACCAGTGGAAGCCCAAGGAGTAGGCATCGCCGCAGGTCAGCGACCGCTTTGGTAGTGAGCCTCCGGCGCAGGTACCCTGTGCTGGACCTGGAGACGTCGCATAGCCCGGTCTAGTGCGCGACCCTGCTAAGGTCGTGAAGGCGCAAGCCTTCCGTGGGTTCAAATCCCACCGTCTCCGCTCAACAGTTCAGCTCGAACCCCTCAGGGTTCGGGCTGTTGCTGTGTACGGGCCCGCACGACGTCGCCGACGATCACCGCGAGCAGCACGCCGTTCGACAGCCAGTTCAGGCCGAGCGGCGTCAGCACATCGCGTAGGCCGAACAGCGCCAGCACCAGCACGACGCCGGCCAGGTGCGCCGCGGACCACCGGCCACCGGTCGCCCGTCGGAAGAACGCGTTGCCCAGCAGGTACACGGCCGCGGCTCCGCAGATGAGCCCGGCGGTCCACGTGTCGGTGTGCCCGACGGGGTGCAGGAGCACGAGCTCGTCGGCGACGGCGGTCAGGACGATGCCCGCGATGAGCAGGAACGGGACGTAGGTGTAGGCGGTCTGGGCGACCATCCCGGGGTCGGCGCGGGAGGACAGGTAGGCGGTGGCCGAGTGCTCCGACCGGTCGAAGAACAGCAGCCACATGAGCACGGTGCTGGCGAACGCGGCGAGGAACGCGAGCAGCGTCGTCGCGTCGAGCTCGAGCTCTGCGAACGCGGTGCCGGTGACGATGATCGACTCGCCCAGGCTGAGGATGAGGAACAGCGACACGCGCTCGGCCATGTGCGACCCGCGCACGGCCCACGTGGTCGGGTCCGTCGGCCCCATCCCGGGCACCCAGAACAGGGCACGCGGACCGGCGGCGTCCAGCAGGGCCGCGACGGCCCAGAGCGCCAGCCGCGTGGTGTCGTCGGCGAGCGCACCCGCGATCCAGAACGCCCCGGACACGCTCACCCACACCGTGATCCGCACGAAGTTGACCGCGTTCTCGGGCCAGTGCCGGCCCATCGCCCACACGGTGAACAGCGTGCGACCCACCTGGATGAGCACGAACGGGACCGCGAAGAGCAGCGCCTTCCCGTCGAACGCCTCCGGGATGGCGCTCGACATGAGCAGCCCGAGCAGCATGAGGACCAGCAGCATCGTGCGGACCGGCACCTTCTCCGGGTCCAGCCAGTTGGTCACCCACGTGGTGTCGATCCACAGCCACCACACCGCCCAGCCGAGGACCAGCGTGTGCAGCAGCGTGGTCAGGTCCGGGTGGGCGATGAGACCGTGCGACAGCTGCGTGATGGCGAACACGAACACGAGGTCGAAGAAGAGCTCGACGTACCCCACCCGGCTGCCGTCGTGGGCGTCCCCCTGCCGCAGCACGTTCGCGCGCATGCCCCACCGGCCGCCACCGGTGCGCTGCGAGCTCGACGCCATGGGCGCGATCCTGTCACGGGACGTGCGCCGCTTCACGGCCCGGTTTGGGGGAGCGGCCACCGACCTGTATCGTCATCTGCGGCCCTGCGGGGCCATGCGCCCGTAGCTCAATGGATAGAGCATCTGACTACGGATCAGAAGGTTGGGGGTTCGAGTCCCTTCGGGCGCACAGCGAAAGAGGCCCGGTCCGCTCAGCGGATCGGGCCTCGTTCTGTCTGCTGCCTGCTGCCTGGGGGGCTACCGGCGGGCGCGCAGCGGGTGCAGGTGCGGCCGGTGACGGTGGGGGGCTCGCGCCGCCTTCCCGGACTTCTCGAGGTGGGTGCGGTGCTGCTCGAGGCGCACCTCCAGCTCGTGTTCCTGGTGGCGGTACATGGCGATGGCGAGATCGGGGTGCACGGGGGTTCTCCTCATTGAGCAACCGGTGGTGATGACGTGGCTCGTGGCCGACACCCACTGTCCTCGCTCCGGGCGGTCGGCGCAGCAATCCGCACCGCGTGTCACCCGGTCGCCGCGCCGGCGCCGTCGGCAGGGGGAACATCCAGGCTCGGTCCTAGGTTCAACATATCGTCTGTGCAACATACGATATGGGAGTGGCCGATATGGAGCTCGAGCTCGGGATCGCCGTGGACGCGGGGCCCGACGCGGGGCCGCTCGCGCAGCGGGCGGAGGCGGCAGGTCTGGACCTGGTCGTGGTGCGCGAGGGCGCGGCCCGCCTGGACCCCTGGACGACGGCGGCGTGGGTGGCGGGCAGCACGGGGCGGATCCCGGTCGGCGTGTCCCACGGCCCGGCGGGTCCGGCGGGGTACCCCGCGGTGGTGGCCAAGGCGCGGCAGAGCCTCGACGTGCTCTCGGGTCCCCGCCTGATCGACGCCGAACCCGGCTGGGTCGTCGCCCCGGCGGGTGCGCACGTCGCCGAGCTGCGGGACCTCGCCCGGACCGGGCTGCCGGTGGTCGTGCCGGTGACCGCCGTCGAGGACGTCGACCGCGTGGCGGCGCTGGCGGGGGACCGCAGCGGCGGTCCGCGGCGTTCGGCGGCGGCACGGTCCCGCCGCCGGGACGGCATCGACTACGACGGCGTGCCGGAGACGCTGCGCGACACCGCGGTGGAGCCGGGGGACCGCGGCTACCGCGCGGTGAGCTCGAACTACCTGCGCGGGGGCGCGCCCGGACTGGTGCTGCGGCCGCGCACGCCGGAGCAGGTCGCGGACGCGGTCGCGTTCGCGCGCCACCACCCGCACGTGCCGCTGGGCGTCCGCAGCGGCGGGCACGGCATCAGCGGCCGGTCGACGAACGACGGCGGGTTGGTCATCGACGTCGGCGCGATGAGCTCGATCGAGGTGCTCGACGTCGATCGCCGGCTGGTGCGGATCGGTCCCGGCGCCACCTGGAAGCAGGTGGCGGCCGCCCTCGACCCGTACGGGTGGGCGCTCGGCTCGGGCGACTACGGCGGTGTCGGGGTGGGCGGGCTGGCCACGGCGGGCGGGATCGGGTACCTGTCGCGTGCGCACGGGCTGACGGTCGACCACCTGCGCGCGGTCGAGCTGGTGCTCGCCGACGGCAGCCTGGTGCGCGCCGCCGCACACGAGCGCCCCGACCTGTTCTGGGCGGTCCGGGGCGCGGGTGCGAACTTCGGCATCGCCACCGCGTTCGAGTTCGAGGTCGACGAGGTGGGCGATGTCGGCTACGCCATCCTGGCGCTGGTCACCCCCGACATCGAGGCGTCGCTCCTGCGGTTCGGGGAGCTGGCCACGCAGGCACCCCGGGACACCACCGTCTTCCTGGTCACCGGCCGGCCGCGTCACGGCCAGTCCGTCATCCAGCTCTATGCCATGGTCGACTCGTCGGACGCGGACGTCATCGTCGGGCGGCTCACGCCGTTCCTCGAGCTCGGTGACCTGGCGCAGCAGGAGGTGGCCGTGACGCGGTACGCGGGCGTGATGGCCCGGGCGCACGACGTCGGCCCGGACGGCCACCAGGGCACGGGCGAGCCGGTCTCCCGGTCCGCGTTCGCGCCCCGGATGACCCCGGAGCTCGCGCACGACCTCGGGGAGCTGCTCCGCACCGGACGCGTCTTCTTCCTCCAGCTGCGCACCATGGGTGGGGCCATCGCCGACGTGCCGTCCGCCGAGACGGCCTTCGCCCATCGTTCGCCGGACTTCCAGCTGACCGCGATGGGCACCGAGCACGCGTCCCTGGACCCGGCCTTCGACCGGCTCGCCCACCACTTCGACGGGCTGTACCTCAGCTTCGAGACCGACCTGCGACCCGAGCGCCTCGCCGACGCGTTCCCGCCGCTGGTGCTCAGCCGACTGCGCGACGCCAAGCGGCGCTACGACCCCGACAACCTCTTCCGTGACAACTTCACCGTCGACCCGCTCGGCGGGCGACCGAAGGAGAGCTCATGACCGACTACGGGCACGACCTGCTGTTCGGCACGTTCACGACCCCGAGCGTGGCCGGCGCGCAGCAGGTGATCGACCTTGCCGTCACGGCCGACCGCGCCGGGCTGGACCTGGTCACCTTTCAGGACCACCCGTACCAGCCGGCGTTCCTGGACACCTGGACCCTGCTGTCCTACGTCGCCGCCCGCACGAAGAGCGTGCGCCTGAGCGGCAACGTGCTGAGCCTCCCGCTGCGCCCGCCGGCGGTGCTCGCCCGGGCCGTCGCCTCGCTGGACCGCCTCAGCGGCGGGCGGATCGAGCTCGGCCTCGGCGCGGGAGCGTTCTGGGACGGCATCCAGGCGATGGGCGGACGCCGGCTCACCCCCGGTCAGGGCGTCGACGCGCTGCGCGAGGCGGTGACGCTCATCCGCGACACCTGGGACACCGACACGCGCGGCGGCGTGCGGCTCGACGGCCGGTACTACCAGGCCGCCGGCGCCAAGCGCGGTCCGGCGCCCGCGCACGACGTCGACATCTGGCTCGGTGCCTACAAACCGCGGATGCTGGCGCTGACGGGGGAGGTCGCCGACGGGTGGCTGCCCACGTTCGAGTACCTCGACGACGGGCTCGCCTCCCTCCCGGAGCTCAACGCGCGGATCGACGACGCCGCGCTCGCCGCGGGTCGCGCACCGCAGGACGTCCGCAGGCTGATGAACGTCATGCGCGTCGAGTTCGCGCCCTCGGGTCGGGGGCTGCTCGCCGGGCCACCGGCGCTGTGGGTGGAGCAGCTCACGGACCTGGCCCTGACGCACGGCATCACGGCGGTCCTGATCGGGGGCGACGACGCCGTCACCCTCGAGCGGTTCGCCGCCGAGGTGGTCCCCGCGGTGCGGGACCAGGTCGGTCTGGAGCGGGCCGCGACGACCTGACGTCCGGTGCGGGTGGCGCGACGGGATCGAGGGACCCGCGTCGGGGGCCCGCCCGGGGGCGGAGCTCCCTAGGTCGGCGGGGCGACCTCACGCCGCCGGACGTCAACCCGTGGGTCCACGCGCGCCGGCCGCCCGGCTCCGCACAGTGGCGACCATGACTCGCTCCCTCGGCCCACGTGCCGCACCGGACCGCCGCCGCCGCACGCGATGGGCGGCCCTGGCCCTGGCCGGCACGCTGGCCGCCGGGGCCGCGTTGGTCGTGCAGGACCTCGGCGGCGCGTTCCCCACCGATCCGCCCCCGCCCCCGTCGGCCATGTCCGCCACGACTCCCACCGGCCTCGACCCCGAGCTCGAGCGGCGGTTCGGGGACGCCCAGGGGGCCGCTGCGGCCGACGGGGTGACGCTGACCCTGACCTCGGGCTGGCGCTCCGCAGCGCAACAGCAGGCGCTGGTCGACGACGCGATCGAGCGGCACGGGTCGCTCGAGGAGGCACGCCGCTGGGTGCTGCCGCCGGAGTCGTCCGCGCACGTGCAGGGGACGGCGATCGACGTCGGTCCGACGGAGGGAGCGCTGTGGCTCGGCGAGCGCGAGGTCGAGTTCGGCCTGTGCCGGACGTACGCCAACGAGCTGTGGCACTTCGAGCTGCTCGCCGACGGGGCCGACCGCTGCCCGGACCAGCTCCTGGACTCGTCTGGCGGCTGGTGAGGCGTCAGGCCGTCGCGTCCTTCTTCTGCACCCGGTTGCGCAGGAAGATCAGCGGGAGGATCAGCGTCGCGAGCATCGTGACGATCCAGACGGTGAGCGAACCGAGCACCCAGGCGGTCGCGCCGTCGATGGTCAGCCCGTCGCTGATGAGCGACGCCACGAACAGCGCCACCACGGTGGAGACCAGGCCGACCGCACCGGTCAGCGCGTTGGCGTACTTGCGCGACATCACCAGGAACCAGGGCGTCAGGACGCTCTGCAGGACCGCGAACACGACGACCGCCACCACGAAGCCGGACGCCCGGACGGTGAAGCCGTCGACGACGAGCGACGCGATCCACAGGCCCAGGGCTGCCGAGGCCAGGAAGATCAGGGCGCGGATGAGAAAGACGACCATCGGACGCACCCACTTCGTCGTCGGTGACGGGCGCAGGACGGCTCCGGGGCCCTCTTGTCACCCTAGGGAGCAACCCCGCGTGTGACCAGACCGTTTGTTACGAGTGGTCGCATCGCGCTGGACCTCTCCGGGGAGCCCGCTAACGTGAGGAGGGTGACGGACAACAAGACACTCATCGCCACCCCCGAGCACACCGTGGACGGCTTCGTCCGCGAGTTCTTGCGGGAGCTGAACTTCGGTCAGGGCACGGACCTCGCGCGGGCGTCGGTGAACGACAAGTACCTCGCCATGGCGCGCACCGTTCGCCACTACCTGATGGTCCGGTGGCTGGCCACGCTGAAGCGGCAGGGTGAGCTCCAGGCGAAGTCGGTGGCGTACCTGTCGGCGGAGTTCCTGCTCGGCCGGCAGCTGGACAACGCGCTGCTGGCCGCGGACCTCGACGAGGTCGTCGAGGAGGGTCTGGCGTCGCTGGGCATCGACCTCGCCGAGCTGCGTGAGGCGGAGGTCGAGCCGGGTCTGGGCAACGGCGGCCTCGGCCGGCTTGCGGCGTGCTTCATCGACTCGCTGGCGACGATGAACGTACCGAGCATCGGCTACGGCATCCGGTACGAGTACGGCATCTTCCGGCAGACGTTCGTCGACGGCTGGCAGGTGGAGAAGCCCGACAACTGGCTGGCGCTGGGGTCCCCGTGGGAGTTCCCGCACCCCGAGTCCGCCGTGACGGTCGACTTCGGCGGGCACACCGAGCACTACGAGCAGGACGGCGTCACGCGCTCGCGGTGGGTGCCGGGCTGGAGCGTCCTCGGTGTCCCCTACAACTACATGGTTCCCGGGTACGAGAACGGCCGCGTGAACACGCTGCGGCTGTGGAGCGCCCGTGCCACGCGCGCCTTCGACCTGGAGATCTTCAACGCCGGCGACTACGCGCAGGCGGTCCGGGCGCAGACGTTCGCGGAGAACATCTCCAAGGTGCTGTACCCGGAGGACTCCACGCCGCAGGGCAAGGAGCTGCGCCTCCAGCAGCAGTACTTCTTCGTCGCGTGCTCGCTGCGGGACTTCATCGAGCAGGTGCTGCCCGAGGACTTCGACCTGCACAAGCTGCCCGACCGCATCATCTTCCAGCTCAACGACACCCACCCCGTCATCGCGATCCCCGAGCTCATGCGGCTCCTGGTCGACGAGCGCGGCTGGGACTGGGACGAGGCGTGGGCGGTCACGCAGAAGTGCTTCGCCTACACGTGCCACACGCTGCTGCCGGAGGCCCTGGAGGTCTGGTCGGTCGAGCTCCTGGGCAAGCTGCTGCCCCGCCACCTCGAGATCATCTACCGGATCAACGAGGGCTTCATGGCCGAGCTGCGCGAGGCGTACCCGGACGACGAGCTGCGCGTGCGTCGCATGTCGATCATCGCGGAGTACCCGGAGCGGGCCGTGCGCATGGCGTACCTGGCCACCGTCGCCGGCTCGAAGGTCAACGGCGTCGCCGCCCTGCACTCGCAGCTGCTCAAGGACAAGGTCCTGCGCGACTTCTCCGAGTTCTTCCCGGACAAGTTCACCAACGTCACCAACGGCATCACCCCGCGGCGGTTCGTGCGGCTGGCCAACCCCGGCCTGTCGGAGCTGATCACGTCGGCGATCGGTGACGGCTGGGTCACGGACCTGGACCGGCTCAAGGAGCTGGAGCCGCTTGCCGACGACGCCGGCTTCCGGGAGGCGTTCCGCGCGGTCAAGCGCGCGAACAAGCTGCGCCTGGTCGACGTGCTCGCGGAGCGCGACGGCATCCGGGTGGACCCGGACACGATGCTGGACGTCATGGTCAAGCGCCTGCACGAGTACAAGCGCCAGACGCTCAAGCTCCTGCACGTGGTCACGCTGTACGACCAGGTGAAGTCCGGTGCCGTGCGGATCGAGGACATCACCCCGCGCACCTTCGCGTTCGGCGCCAAGGCAGCCCCGGGGTACCGGATGGCCAAGCAGACGATCGGCCTGATCAACGCGGTCGGCCGCACGGTCAACAACGACCCCGCGCTGCAGGGCCGGCTCACGGTCGCGTTCCCGGCCAACTACAACGTCACGCTCGCGGAGAAGCTCATCCCCGCGGCGGACCTGTCGGAGCAGATCTCCCTGGCCGGCAAGGAGGCGTCGGGCACGGGCAACATGAAGTTCGCCCTCAACGGCGCCCTGACCATCGGCACCGACGACGGCGCGAACGTCGAGATCCGTGAGCTGGTCGGCGACGACAACTTCTTCCTGTTCGGGCTGCTCGAGCCGGAGGTCGCGCAGATCGTCGAGGCCGGGTACCGCCCGAGCGCCTACTACGAGGAGAACCGCTCGCTGCGGCACGCCCTGGACCTCATCGCGTCCGGTGAGTTCTCGGGCGGCGACCGCGCGACGTTCGAGCCGATCGTGTCCAACCTGCTGTCCGAGGACCGGTTCCTGGTGCTGGCGGACTACCAGGCGTACATCGACGCCCAGGCCCGGGTCGACGAGGCGTACGCGGACACCGACGCCTGGACGCGCTCGGCGGTGCTCAACGTGGCCCGGTCCGGCTTCTTCTCCTCGGACCGCAGCATGCGCGACTACATCGACCGCATCTGGCACACGTACCCGGTGCCCCCCGAGCGCTGACGAGGAGTGCATCGGAGGGTGGGGGCGCGCCAGCGCACCCGCCCGCAGCGGAACGCATCGGCAGCGCGACCATGAGAACGAAGCGCTGACCCTCTCCACCCCCAGCGTCCGAGCAGATGGCGGTCATAGCCCACATCTGCTCGGACGCTGTGGTGTCTCGGCGGGGCCTACCCTGGTGCAGTGACACCGCCCAAGAAGTCCCAGGAGATGAAGGCGTCGACCGCCGCCGCCAAGCTCGACGTGTACCTGCCGGCGACCCCGGAGGACTTCCAGAACCGGATGATCACGCGCGAGGAGCTCACGGAGCTGCAGCGCAACCCTCCGCAGTGGCTGGTGGACCTGCGTCGTGAGGGGCCGCACCCCCGCAGCGTCATCGCCGGTCGGCTGCGCATCTCCATCAGCGGGCTCGCGCGCGGCGGGATCACCGAGGCGCTGACCACCGAGCAGATCGAGGCCCTGCAGGCCGACCCGCCCAACTGGCTGGTGCGCGAGCGCGAGATCGCCGCGCAGGTCCGGCTCGAGGAGCGGCTGCAGGAGTCGCGCGAGGCCGATCGCAAGGCCGAGGCGGACCGCAAGGCCGCCAGCGGCAAGGGCTGATCAGAGCCCGCCGCGGGGCGGGTACCAGCACGGGGGTGTCGCGGTTGAGCGACTCCCCGCGGAAGTACGGCCGCAGGGACGCCCTGGCGCATGCGACCGCCCAGAACAACCTGGGTCGCGTTTCGACCCTGCCAGACGCGACTGGTGTTGTTCTCAGCGGCCGGGGCGAGGGCGACGGGGGTTGGGCTTCTTCGACGACGTGCCCTTCGACGAGCTCTTCGACGAGCTCGGTGCCGATGTGCCCTTCGACGACGAGCTGCCCGACGCGCCCTTGCCCGACGCTCGTGCGCCCGAGGCACCGCGCTGCTTCGGCGGCTCCGGAGGTGGTGGTGCGCCGCGGCCGCGCGAGCTCGTCGCGGTGCGGCCGCGGACGATGCCGATGAACTCCTCGGTGAGGTCGTCGTACCGGTCGGTCACCCACGCGAGCCCGATCGCCGACCCGGGAGCGTCCCGCACGGGACGCGCGACGAGCCCGCGGCGCTGGTGCAGCCGACCCAGCGACTGCGGGAGCACCAGGACGCCGACGCCGGCGGCGACCAGGTCGACCGCGTCGGCGGTGGTGTCGACGGCTCCCCCCGCGAACCGGGTGCCGGGCGGGTCCGTCCAGCGCAGCTGGTCGTCGAGGGGCACGACGAGGGTCTCGTCCTCCAGGTCGGCGGCGTCGACCTCGTCGACCACGCTGATCACGTGGTCCTTGGTCACCATGACGACCGTGGCCTCGGTGTACAGGGGGATGGTCGACAGGTCGTCGCCGTCCGCGGGCAGGCGCACCAGCGCGGCGTCGGCGGCGCCGGCACGCAGCAGCGGCACGGCCTGGTCGGGCGAGGTGTGCACGAGCTCGATCGGCACGTCGGGCAGCCGCTCCTGCCACACGCGCAGCCACCGGTCCGGGTTGACGCCGGGCACCAGGGCGATGCGGAACGCGGGCGCGGGGCGGTCCGGGGCGGTGCTCATCGGACCCTCCGGAACACCAGGTCGCGGACCTCGTGGCCCAGGTCCAGACCGCGCTGCTCGAACTTGGTGACGGGGCGGTGCGCGGGGTGCGGCGCGAAGCCGTCGGTCGTGTTCTCCAGGAACGGGTCGGCCGTGAGCACCTCGAGCATCGCGTCGGCGTAGTCCACCCAGTCGGTCGCGCAGTGCAGGGTGCCGCCGATCCGCAGCCGCGAGCGCAGCAGCGCCACGTGCGACGGCTGCACGAGGCGGCGCTTGTGGTGCCGGGCCTTGGGCCACGGGTCGGGGAAGAACGCGTGCACGGCGTCGAGCGACTCCTCGGGGAGCACGCTGCGCACCAGGTCGAGCGCGTCGCCGTGCGCGATCCGGACGTTGGTGAGGCCGGCCCGGTCGATCAGCCCGAGCAGGTGCGCGACACCGGGCAGGTGCGCCTCGACCGCCAGGTAGTCCCGCGCCGGGTCCGCGGCGGCCATCGCGGCGGTCGTCTCGCCCATGCCTGAGCCGATCTCCAGCACCACGGGCGCCGACCGCCCGAAGAGCGCCCGGGTGTCCAGAGCGCCGTCGCGCAGCGGGACGGGTGAGCGCGGGTCGTGCACCGAGAAGCCGAAGCGCGGCCACAGCCGGGCCAGCGCGTCCTCGCGCCCGGCACTGAGCGGCGCGCGGCGGGGATGGAATGTGCGCAGCGGCTCGTGCGGGCGGGAGGCCACGTGCCGGAACGCGTCGGACGGGGTCACGAGGGTCCAGCCTAGGCGCCGCCGGCCACCGGACCCATCAGCGCGAAGACCTCCCCGAACGGTCCGGCCACGATCGCCATGCGGCCGAACGGCGTGTCCGTGGCCGGGCTGACCACCGTGCCGCCCAGCTCCGCCACCTGCGCGGCCGACACCTCCGCGTCGGCGACGCCGAAGTAGAGGGTCCACGCGGCCGGCGCGTCGGCCCCCGCCTGCGGGCCGTAGCCGCCGACGCCGGCGAGCGGTTCCCCCTCCAGCGACACGGACGCGTACTGGAACCCGGGCGCGCTCAGGTCCTCGACCGTGTACCCGAACACCCGCTGGTAGAAGGCGAGCGCGCCGGGCTGGTCGTGCACCATGACCTCGCACCACACCACCGCGCCGGGCTCGTCCACGACGTCCCAGCCGGTGTGCGTGCCGGGCTCCCAGACGCCGAACACGGCCCCGGCGGTGTCGGCGAAGAGCGCCATGGCGCCGAGGTCCATGATCCGCATCGCGGGAACGATCTCCTTCCCGCCCGCCTCGGTGATGGCGGCCGTGGTCGCCGCGAGGTCGTCGGCGGCCAGGTACACGCACCAGGCGGGCGGCCCGGGCGGGTCCGCCTCCATGGGCTCGCCCATCCCGACGACCCGTCGGCCGCCGACGTGCGCCTGCGTGTAGAAGCCGAGCTCCGGGCCGCCCACCTCGAACTCCCACCCGAGCAGCGGCCCGTAGAACGCGCGGGCGGTCGTCAGGTCCGGGACGGTGATGTCTGCCCAGGCCGGGGTGCCGGTCGGCCAGGCGTCGTGATGAGTGGTCATGGACCCACCCAACACCCCACCACCGGCCGGTGCGCGTCGACCGGCGGCCAACCAGAGACAACCGGGTGACGCCTGTGGTAGCCACGTCTCATGGCCGACGCACCGGACGGCGAGTCACCGGTCGACATCACCGGGCAGCCCCCCGGTCCGGACACCCACGCGGAGAGTGCGCTCACGGTGGCGGTCGCGTTCGGCGCCAACCTGCTGATCGCGATCGCCAAGACCGGCGCAGCCGTCGTCACGGCGTCGGCCTCGATGCTCGCGGAGGCGGCGCACTCGTGGGCGGACACCGGCAACGAGATCTTCCTGATCATCGCGCAGCGCCGTGCCGCCAAGGCCGCGGACGCCGACCACCCGTTCGGGTACGGGCGGGAGGTCTACGTCTGGTCCCTCTTCGCGGCGATCGGCCTGTTCGCGGTGGGGGCGGGCGTCTCGATCACGCACGGGATCTCCGAGCTCGCGGACCCGGAGCCGGCCAGCGACTTCGGCGTCGCGTACGCGGTGCTCGCGGTGGCGTTCGTCCTCGAGGCCATCTCGTTCCGGCAGGCGACGCGGCAGGCCCGGCAGGGGGCCGCGACGCAGCACCAGGACCTGCTCGACCACGTCCTGGCGACCTCCGACCCGACGGTGCGCGCCGTGTTCTTCGAGGACGCGGCGGCGCTGGTCGGCGTGGTCGTCGCGGCAGCGGGGATCGGGTTGCACCAGGTGACCGGGTCGCCCGTGCCGGACGCGGTGGGCTCGATCCTGGTGGGGATCCTGCTCGGGGTCGTCGCGGTCGTGCTGATCGACCGGAACCGCCGGTTCCTGGTCGGCCAGGTGGTGGACCCGCAGGTGAGGGCAGCCGCGGTGCGGTCCCTGCTCTCGTTCACCGAGGTCGAGCGGGTGACCATGCTGCGGCTCGAGTTCGTCGGCGCCCGGCAGGTGTACCTCACCGGCGCGGTGGACCTCGCGGGGAACATGACCGAGACGGACACGGCACGCGTGCTGGCCTCGCTCGAGCGCCGCCTGGCCCGGTCGCCCGCCGTGGTGGGCGCGACCCTGACGCTGTCCCTGCCCGAGGACCCGGCCCTGTGAGCGAGGGGGTGCGCGTCGCGGCGGACGGCCGGTCCCCCGATCAGGGCAGGCGGGCGTCCAGGAACGCCAGCACCTCGCCGACGTAGGTGTCGCGGGCGGGCGCCGGGGACAGCGCCAGGTCGTGCGCGCCACCGGGGATCTCGACGAACGTGACGTCCGGGCCGAGCAGAGGTGCGCGCTCCTTGATGTGCGCGACGTCGAGCACCGAGTCGGTGGTCACCAGGGCGTCGTGCCACGCGTCGTCCGGACCTGACGCGTCGGACGCCAGCACGAGCACGGGGACGTCGATGTCCAGCCCGCGGGCCACCCTGGCGTGCCCACGGCGGACCGTCCGGGCGAACCCGGCCCGTGCCGGGAACCCGTCGAACGGCTTCCACGCCAGGTCGTACGACCACTCGCCGCCGGTGCTCTGGTGCAGGGCGCGGCCGTAGTACGGGTCGATCCCGCTGACGACGAGGTTCGGGGCGACCTTGCCGACGACGTCCAGCACGCCGGTGAACACGGTGCGCTCGAACCACGAGCCCCGCAGGTCGAGCCATGGGCTGTTCAGCACGAGCGCGTCGATCAGGCCCTCGCCGCGGCGGGAGTCGGCCCACAGGGACGTGACGAGCCCGCCCATCGAGTGGCCGAGCAGGACGACCTCGTCGTGGTCGGCGCGCAGGAGGCGGATCGCGGCGTCGAGCTCCTCGGCGAACGCGCCCAGGTCCGTGACGTGGTTGGGCGGTCGGCCGTCGCGGATCGAGCGCCCGTAGTCGCGCAGGTCGAGCGCGTAGACGTCGTAGCCGTGCGCGGCCAGGGCGTCACCGAGCGCGGCGTGGAAAAAGTAGTCGACGAAGCCGTGCACGTACAGCAGTGCGCGTCGCGAGGGCGATCCGGTCCGGTGCACGAGCGTCGCGACGGGGTCCGGGGAGCCGCCGTCGGGACGCAGGGGGAGGGTGCGCGCGGTCCAGCCCGCACCGAGCACGTCGAGGGCGTCGTCGGTCATGGCGCGAATCGTGCCACGGACCCGCCCCACGGGTGGCGGGCAGAGTTGAGTGGAATAGACTCAACTTCGGCCGTCGTTGCGATGAGCAGACACGACACACTTCTCAGGAGGTCATGTGGACGCCAAGTTCACCACCAGGTCCCAGGAGGCACTGGGCGACGCCATCCAGCAGGCGTCGGCCGCCGGCAACCCGCAGCTCGAGCCGGCGCACCTGCTCAACGCACTGCTCCAGCAGGAGGGCGGTGTCGCGAACGGTCTGCTCGACGCGGTCGGTGCCGACCGCGGCGCACTCGGTCGCGCCGTGCGCGGCATGCTCGTCAACCTGCCCACCACCAGCGGCTCCACCGTCGCGCAGCCCACGGCCTCGCGGGCCACGTCGACCGCGCTGGAGGCCGCCTCGTCCGAGGCGCGCTCGCTGGGCGACGACTACATCTCCACCGAGCACCTGCTGCTCGGTCTGGCCGCCGGCCAGTCCGGCGTCGCCGACGCCCTGCGTGCCCAGGGCGCGTCCCGAGACGCGCTCGCGGCCGCGCTGCCCGCGGTGCGCGGCTCCGCGCGCGTCACCACGCCGAACCCCGAGGGCACCTACAAGGCGCTCGAGCAGTACGGCGTGGACCTGACGCAGCGCGCACGCGACGGCAAGCTCGACCCGGTGATCGGCCGTGACGCCGAGATCCGCCGCGTCGTGCAGGTCCTGTCCCGGCGCACCAAGAACAACCCCGTCCTCATCGGCGAGCCCGGTGTGGGCAAGACCGCCGTGGTCGAGGGGCTCGCCCAGCGGATCGTCGCGGGCGACGTGCCCGAGTCCCTGCGCGGCAAGAAGCTGGTCGCGCTCGACCTGGCCGCGATGGTGGCCGGTGCCAAGTACCGCGGCGAGTTCGAGGAGCGGCTCAAGGCCGTGCTCTCGGAGATCACCGGCTCCAACGGCGAGGTCGTCACGTTCATCGACGAGCTGCACACGGTCGTCGGCGCGGGCGCCGGCGGCGAGGGTGCCATGGACGCGGGCAACATGCTCAAGCCCATGCTGGCGCGCGGCGAGCTGCGCCTGGTGGGCGCGACGACGCTCGACGAGTACCGCGAGCGCATCGAGAAGGACCCCGCGCTCGAGCGGCGGTTCCAGCAGGTCTTCGTCGGCGAGCCGTCCGTCGAGGACACGATCGCCATCCTGCGTGGGCTCAAGGAGCGCTACGAGGCGCACCACAAGGTCACCATCGCCGACTCGGCGCTGGTTGCCGCCGCGACCCTGTCCGACCGGTACATCACCGGTCGCCAGCTTCCGGACAAGGCGATCGACCTGGTCGACGAGGCCGCGTCGCGCCTGCGCATGGAGCTGGACTCGTCGCCGATCGAGATCGACGAGCTGCAGCGCGCCGTCACCCGGCTCGAGATGGAGGAGGTCGTGCTCTCCGAGTCCGACGACCCCGCCTCGGCCGAGCGCCTGGAGCGGCTGCGCAAGGACCTGGCCGACCGGCGCGAGGAGCTCGCGGCGCTGACCGCGCGGTGGGAGAAGGAGAAGGCCGGGCACAACCTGGTCGGTGACCTGAAGGCCCGCCTGGACACGCTGCGCTCCGAGGCCGACCGGCTGCTGCGCGAGGGCGACCTCGCCGGTGCGGCGCGCATCCAGTACGGCGAGCTGCCCGCGCTCCAGCAGGAGATCGCGGCGGCGGAGGCGGTCGAGGACGCGGTCGACGCCGCCCCGGACGGCCCGCCGATGATCGCGGAGAAGGTCGGTCCCGACGAGGTCGCCGAGGTGGTCGCGCAGTGGACCGGCATCCCCGCCGGGCGGCTGCTGGAGGGCGAGACCGCCAAGCTGCTGCGCATGGAGGAGGTCATCGGCCAGCGGCTGATCGGGCAGCGTCCCGCCGTCGCGGCCGTGTCGGACGCGGTTCGCCGGTCGCGCGCGGGCGTCTCCGACCCCGATCGGCCCACGGGCTCGTTCCTCTTCCTCGGCCCCACCGGCGTCGGCAAGACCGAGCTGGCCAAGGCGCTCGCGGACTTCCTGTTCGACGACGAGCGCGCGATGGTCCGCATCGACATGTCCGAGTACGCCGAGAAGCACTCGGTCGCCCGGCTCGTCGGCGCGCCCCCCGGTTACGTCGGCTACGAGGAGGGCGGCCAGCTGACCGAGGCCGTGCGGCGCCGGCCGTACTCGGTGGTGCTGCTCGACGAGGTCGAGAAGGCGCACCCCGAGGTGTTCGACGTGCTGCTGCAGGTGCTCGACGACGGGCGCCTGACCGACGGCCAGGGGCGGACGGTCGACTTCCGCAACGTGATCCTGGTGCTCACGTCCAACCTGGGCTCGCAGTTCCTGGTGGACCCGATGCTGTCCGACGAGGAGAAGCGCGACACGGTGATGGCCGCCGTGCGCGCGGCGTTCAAGCCGGAGTTCCTCAACCGGCTCGACGACGTGGTCCTGTTCGACCCGCTGTCGCTGGAGGAGCTCGGGCAGATCGTGGAGCTCCAGGTCGCCGCGCTGGCCGCGCGGCTGAAGGGCCGTCGGCTCACGCTCGAGGTCTCACCGGCCGCCCGCGAGTGGCTGGCGATCGAGGGGTTCGACCCCGCGTACGGTGCCCGTCCGCTGCGGCGGCTGGTGCAGCGCGAGATCGGCGACCGCCTCGCCCGGCAGATCCTGGCCGGGGAGATCAAGGACGGGGACACCGTCGTGGTCGACCGCGGCGAGGACGGGCTCGTGGTCGGGCGCTGACCGGCCGGGCTGGGCTGACCCGTCAGCCCAGCCCCACCATGCCCTGCTCGCCGGCGCCGACCAGGTAGCGGCCCGCCGCGAGGGCGAGGTAGACGCCGTCGGGCGTCGCCAGGCGACGCACGAGCGTGCCGTCCCTGCGGTCCAGGACCGTCACCGTCGCCGCGCCGTCCTCCGCGTCGGCGGACTCCACCAGCAGGATGTGCGCCCCGTCGGTCAGCAGCTCGGCGGAGCTCCCGTCGGCGACCCCCGGAGCGGTCCAGCGGCTGGCGCCGGTGCGCGCGTCCAGGGCGACGACCCGCTCGCCAGCGCTCAGGTAGACCGTTTCCTCGAGGATGAGCACGGTCTCCCGCCAGCCGGACGAGGCACCGACGTCGGCGGCCCAGAGCCGCTCACCGGTCCGGCCGTCCCAGCCGTACGCCTTGTCACCGATCGACACCTCGAGCCCGGGCACGCTGCCGTCGTCGACTGCCCGTTCGAGCAGCTGGCCGCGCACCTCGAGGGGTGGCCGGCCCGGGCGGAACACCCGTTGGAGCCGCCCGACACCGTCCGGATCCGGGCGGTCCAGGTAGAACCGTCCCTGCGACGTCATCCCCCAGCTGTCCGTCTCGGTGTCCTCCTCCACCCGCTCGCCGGACGCGGACACGAGCACGGCGCCGCCGGTCAGGTTGAGCACGACCGCCAGGTCGCCGATCCCCGTGATGAACGTGCTCCCCGGGTCCACCACCCCGCGCACCGGGTCGGCGTGCCGGTACCGCCAGAGCTCCTCGCCGGTGAGCGGGTCGGTCGCGACGACGACGAGGTGGCGGTCGTCGCCGATCGTCGCCGCGGCGACCAGCCCCGGCAGGACCGCGATCGAGACGGTCGGGATGATCGGGTGGTCGGCGAGCACGCGTCCGTCGGCCAGGTCCAGGACCACCACCCGCGACCCGGTGGGCATCTGCGCACCGTCGCCACCGTTCTCGGAGCTGCTCAGGTCGCCCTCGATCACGAGGCAGACCACCCGTTCCGGCTCGACGCCGGGGTCCGCGGTGCACATCGCCCCGCCGGGCGTCGGCGGGTCCGCGTCGGGACCCGTGAGGGGCGTGGACCAGGCGCGCTCGCCGGTGCGCAGGTCGAGTGCGTCGTAGGACGTGGCGCCGCCGGCCGACCCCACGGCGCCGTGCAGGCGGTCGTTCGCGACGGGGCCGTCCACGGCGGGCGCGGTCATGCCGTCCGCGAGCCGCCACCGGACCTCGAGCCTCTCGCCCAGCGGGGCGATCGCCCCCGGCAGCGCCGCGATCCGCGCGTCCGCGGCGCGGGACCGGGCGTCGGCTACCTGCTGTACCCCCAGGGCGATGCCCACCGCCGCGACCGGAACCGCCCACAGCCACCACCGGCGGCCTCGTCGGGCGGCCGGTTGCGGCGCCGGCGACTCGGTCGGTTCGTCCGACTCGACAAGGTCGACCGGGGTGAGGGGGCCGCGACGCGCCATGGCCGGAGAGTACCGCCGCGCCTGGCAGGCTGCGGGCATGTCATCCGACCTCCTCCTGCCCGAGCCGCGCGTCGCCGACCCCCGGGAGGCACCCCCGCTGCGCTGGGGCGTGCTGGCGCCCGGGTTCATCGCCGGCCGGTGGGCGCACGCCGTCCGCACGCACACCTCGCAGCGGGTCGTCGCCGCGGGGTCGCGGTCGCTCCCACGGGCGCAGGAGTTCGCCGACGCCCACGGGATCGACCGGGCGTACGGGTCCTACCAGCAGCTGGTCGAGGACCCCGACGTCGACGTCGTGTATGTCGCCAGCCCGCACAGCCACCACCGCGACCAGGCGCTCCTGGCGATCGAGGCCGGCAAGCACGTGCTGGTCGAGAAGGCGTTCACCCGCAACGCCGCCGAGGCGCGCGAGCTCGTCGACGCGGCCCGGGCCGCCGGCGTGCTGCTCATGGAGGCCATGTGGACCCGGTACCTGCCGCACACCGACGTGATCCGACGCCTGCTGGCGGACGGCGCGCTGGGCGACGTGCACCGCGTGGCCGCCGACTACGGCGTCCGCACCGCGCCGGACCCGTCGCACCGGCTCCTGGACCCGGCACTGGCCGGTGGCGTGCTGCTGGACCTCGGGGTGTACCCGCTGGCGTTCGCGTCGTTCGCCGCGTCGGCCGCGCGCCCCACGAGCGTCCAGGCGACCGGGGTTCTGGCGTCCACCGGCGTGGACGCCCAGGTGTCGGCGATGGTCGGGTACGGACCCGACCTGCAGACCTCGGTCTTCACGTCGCTGCTCGCCGCGACGCCGCACACCGCCCAGATCGCCGGCTCGGCCGCGCGCGTCGAGGTGGGGGAGCAGTTCTACCTTCCGACGACCGTGACGCTCGTGCGCGACGGGCAGCGGGCCACCTGGGACGACAACCGCATCCACGGGCACGACGGCCTGTGCTTCCAGGCGGCGGCCCTCGCCCGGTATGTCGCCGAGGGCAGGACCGAGTCCCCGTGGCAGCCGCTCGACGAGACGGTCGCGATCCTCGAGACCGCCGACGAGATCCGCCGACAGCTCGGCGTGGTCTACCCCGGGGAGGACGCGACCGGGCTGGCATCCTGAGGCCCATGACCACCGAGGCCGGCTCCCCGCGGTCGGGCGGCTACGCCAGGGGTCGCGCCACCCGCGCGGAGATCCTCGACGCCGCCATGCGGCTGTTCGGCGAGGTCGGGTACCGCACGGCCTCCCTGCGGGAGGTGGCCGCCCGCGTCGGCATCTCCCACCCCGGCCTGCTGCACCACTTCCCCAGCAAGGCGGCGCTGCTCGCGGCGGTCCTGGAGCGGCGCGACGAGGTCGACGAGGCGGCGTTCCAGGCGGACCTGGCCGCCGGGCACGAGTACGTGGAGGCGCTGACCCGGGTGATCGAGCGCAACGCGTCGCGCCCCGGCATCGTCGAGCTGTACGCGACGCTCTCCGCCGAGGCCACGTCGCCTGGGCACCCCGCGCACGCCTACTTCCAGGAGCGCTACCGGCGCGTGGTCGACCGAGCGGTCGGCGAGTTCGAGCGCTGGCGCGACGAGGGTCGGCTGCGGCCCGGTCTGGACCCGGAGACCGCCGCCCGGCTCACCGTCGCGGTCCTGGACGGCATGCAGATCCAGTGGCTGCTGACGGCGGACGCCCCGGACGCCCGTCCGGACATGGCGGCCGCCCTGCGGGCCCAGCTCAACGCGGTGCAGGCCCCCTGAGGTCGGTTGTTGCAACCACCGAGCTGGGCCGCAACCACGGCCTCAGACGCCGTCGACCAGGTCGGACCAGAACGGGATGCCGTGAGTCGCGGGCGGGACGGGGCCGGAGCGGCCCAGGAACTCGCGGGCCAGGTAGTCGGCGAGGTCGGAGCCGTAGTGGATGACGTCCGTCCCGTAGACCGAGAACACCGGCACGCCGCGCGGGGCGGGAGCTGCCGGTAGGTAGCGGTGGCCCCAGACCGGGACCATCCGCGGGACCGCGGCAAGGTTCTCGCGGGCCGCGGTCTCCCGGTCGGCCGGTGCGTCGCCCCACGACGCCGGCCAGAAGTCGCCGCTCAGGACGTCGGAGATGACGCTCTCGACGGGCCACGCGAGGCTCTGCCGCAGCGGCTCCTCGTCGTCCGACAGCCAGTCCGGCCAGTGGTCGCCGACGGGGACCGCGAGCTCCAGCAGCGCGCGGTGGTCGGCGCAGAACGTGAACCCGAACCGCCGCTCCACGTCGGCGATCTCTTCGGCGGTCAGCGCCGGGTCGAGCCACACACCTGCGGCGTCCAGGTCAGCCAGCACGCCCTCGAGATCCATGCCCCGAGTGTCCCAGCCGCCGACGCCGACCCCTGCCGCTGGCCGCTGCCACCGGCCCGCTGCCACCGGCCGCGTCGCCGAGATCGTGGGTTCCGCACGAGATCGTCAGCTCGGAGTGTCGTTCTCACGCCGAAGCCACGATCTCGCGGGCGGTCAGCTCGCCGCTGCCTGGGCCACCAGGGCGTCCAGCCGGGCGCGGTCGAAGCCCGGGATGCCGAACTCGGCGATGACCTTGGCGGGCATCTGCAGCATCATCGCCGCCATCGTGTCGTCCAGGGGCAGGTCGGCCGGCGGCACCAGGGCGGCCTGCATCAGCGGTCCACCGACGGGGTGGGCGAACCACTCCTCGATCGTCGACATCGAGGTGAGCGGGCTCCACAGCGGCTCGCCCTCGACGTGGAGCGAGACCGACCCTCGGATGTCGCGCGACGACGCACCGGCCTCCACGACGAACTCGCCGCCCTCGACCACCCAGCGCCGCAGCCCGGGGTGCCAGTACGACAGGTCCCGGGCGGTCAGGGCGAATGCCACCTCGCGCGACTCGCCGGGCTCAAGCGCCACCTTGGCGAACGCCTTGAGCTCGCGCGTCGGGCGCAGGACAGCGGCCCGTGGGTCCCGCAGGTAGACCTGGACCACCTCCGCGCCGGCGACCGGCCCCGTGTTGGTGACCGTCACGGTCACGGTGACGTCGGACCCGTCGACCGTCGCGTCCAGGGAGTCGTAGGAGAACGTCGTGTACGACAGCCCGTGGCCGAACGGGTAGGCCACGTCCATGGCACGCGTGTCGTACCAGCGGTACCCCACCAGCACGCCCTCGCCGTACCGGACGACACCCGCCTCGCCGGGGAAGTTCCCGAACGCCGGGGTGTCCTCGATCCGGTGGGGGATCGTCTCGGCCAGCCTGCCGGACGGGGTGCGGATGCCGAGCAGCAGGTCGGCGACCGCCGATCCGCCCGCCTGGCCGCCGAGCCACGTCTCGAGGATCGCCGGGACGAGGTCGTGCCAGCCGGACACGCCGACCGCAGACCCGTTGGCGAGCACGACGACGACCCGGGGGTTGACCGCGGCGACCGCCCGCAGCAGGGCCACCTGGTTGTCGGGCAGCTCGAAGCGGGGCCGGTCGTAGCCCTCGGACTCGTCGGGCGCGGGCAGCCCGACGAACGCGACGACGGTCCCGGCGTCACGGGCCACCGACACGGCCTCCGCCAGGAGGTCGTCGTCGTCGCCGGCCGGACCGCCCGGGATCGTGAAGCCCGCCGCGAACGGGACGTCGTCGCCGACCGAGCGCAAGGCGTCGAGCGCGGCGTCGAGCCGCGTCGGGTTGACCTGCGACGACCCGGCGCCCTGGTAGCGGGGGGTGCGGGCGAACTCGCCCACGACCGCGACGCCGTCGGTGGACGGGAGCGGGAGCAGCGCGCCCTCGTTCTTGAGCAGCACCGAGCCCGCGGCCGCGGCCTCGCGGGCCAGGTCGTGGTGGGCGTCGACGTCGAACGAGGCTGCCGACGAGACAGCGGGCAGGCCCCTGGCGACGAGCCGGAGCACCCGTCGCACGGACGCGTCGAGCACGGACTCGTCCAGCGAGCCGTCGCGGACCGCCGCCACGATCTCGTCGTCGGGACCCGGACCCGCGCCGGGCATCTGCAGGTCGAGCCCCGCGGCGAGCGCGGGGACCCGGTCGTGCACCGCCCCCCAGTCGGACACGACGAGCCCCTCGAACGCCCACTCGTCGCGCAGGATCTCCGTGAGGAGCCAGTGGTTCTGGGACGCGTACGTGCCGTTGACCTTGTTGTACGCGCACATCACGGTCCACGGCTGCGCGTCCTTCACGACGCGCTCGAACGCCGGCAGGTAGATCTCGCGCAGGGTGCGCTCGTCCACCTCGGCGGACACGCGCATGCGGTCCGACTCCTGGTTGTTCGCGGCGTAGTGCTTGAGCGACGTGCCGACGCCCTGGCTCTGGATGCCGCGCACCAGCGCGGCGCCCAGCACGCCGGCCACCACCGGGTCCTCGGAGACGTACTCGAAGTTGCGACCGCACAGCGGCGTCCGCTTGAGGTTGACCCCCGGGCCGAGCAGGACGGCGACGTCGTTGGCCCGCGTCTCGCGGCCGAGCGCCTCTCCGACGCGCGTCAGCAGGTCGGCGTCCCAGGACGAGCCGAGGGCCGCCGCGGTGGGGAAGCAGGTGGCGGGCACGGACTCGCCCAGGCCCAGGTGGTCGGGGTTGTCCGACTGCTTGCGCAGGCCGTGCGGGCCGTCCGAGACCATGACCGCGGGGATGCCGACGCGCTCGACGGCCGTCGTGTGCCAGAAGTCGGAGCCGGACGTCAGCGACGCCTTCTCCTCCAGCGTCAGCTGGGCCAGTGCGCGTTCGACATCGAAGACCTGCGTCATCGCGGGTCCCTCCTCGTGGGTCGGTAGGGACACGCTAGCCGATTACCTACCGCGTGGTAAGTGTCACGGCTGGCTCACTGTGCCGTCGAGGAACGAGCCGGTGACCTGACCGTCGACGAACGCCAGGCAGAGCCCCACCCGGTCGCCGTCGGCCCACGAGCGCTCGGTCGGCGCCCACGTCACGGTGCGGACCCCGGCGGCCACCTCGGTGTCGTCGAGCACGCACGCACGGGCCACCCGGGCGTCGGCGGCCTGCTGGCCGGGCCACACGGCGTCCTGCGCGAAGAGGAACTCGGTGATGACCTGGGCCTGGTGCGGGTCGGCGCACGGCACCACCCGCACGGTCCCGACCGACCCGTCGGCGGGCAGCGTCTGCACGCAGCTGCCGGTGACCAGCTGCTGCGCGTGCGCGTCACGAGGGGCGGACAGATCCGCAGGCAGCGGCTGCGTGCCCCGCCACGTCAGCACCGCGGCGGTCCCGACCACCGCGAGCGCCACGGTCCCCACGAGGCCCAGGACGCCGCCGGCCAACGCGATGCCGCGACCACGGGTGTGCCGCGCCGCCGTGCGACGCAGGGCGACGACGGCGAGTGCGACGGCCACCGGCCCGAGACCCAGCAGAGCGACGACCAACGACCAGACGGCCGTCGGCTCCAGTCGCGCGCGCGGTTCCACCCACCCCGGTGCGTAGTGCACCGGTGGGTGGGTGTACGGGTCCGCCGGGTCGCTCAGGACTGGGTCCCGGCGAGCTGGAGGGTCTGCGTCACGGCCGAGCCGGTCATGCCGGGCTCGTCCCCGTAGAAGACGCAGTAGGCGGTCACGCGGCCGGCGGAGAAGTCGTCGGGGTGCGGGTAGTAGACGTCCATGGTGCCGTCCGAGAAGTAGAACGGCAGCAGGCCCTCGGTCAGCTGGTCGCACTCCGTCCAGGCGGCGTCGTAGGCCGGGTCCGTCACCTCGAGGTCTAGGCTGACCGGCCCCGACATCGTGACCGTCCCCACGACCTCCGCGTCGTGCGGCGCGGCGCAGTCGACGGGGTCGGTGTCCGCCATGTCGTACTGCAGCGGGTAGGTGGTCAGGCACGTGCCGACGGCCAGGTCGGTGCGCAGCGTGTAGTCGGGCAGCGCGGAGCCGGCGTCGGGCGCGGCCGTGCTCTCGGTTCCCTCCTCGATCCCGCTGGCGGGGTCGTCCCAGAAGTCGTCCTGCGAGCCGCTCGTGCCCGCGATGAGCAGGACGAAGAACACGATGTACGCGAGGATCGCGAGCATCGCCAGGACGCCGACGGCGCCGACGGCAATACCGGCGATGGCCCACCCGCGGCCCGCCTTGCCCGAGGTCTTGATCCGACGCAGCGCCGCGATGCCGAGCCCGATGCCGACGGGACCGGGCAGCCCGCCGAGGAAGAACAGGCCCGCGGCGCTCGTGACGAACGACGCGATCGCCATGCCCTCGGTGGGCGGTGTCGCGTAGGGCTGGCCGTAGCCGTAGGGCTGGGCACCGTACGGCGTCTGGCCGTACCCGGGTGCCCCGTACTGAGGTGCGCCGTACTGGGGCGACCCGTACGGCGGTGCGCCCTGAGATGCCCCCTGCGGAGGTGCTCCGTACTGCGGTGCGCCGTACTGGGGTGCTCCCTGCGGTGCCCCGTACGTGGGCCCCGTGTACTGCGGCGCTCCGTACTGCGGCGCTCCGTACTGCGGTGCCCCCGGCTGGGGGGCGCCGGGCGCGGCGGGTGCCCCGCCGGGCTCTCCGTCGGGGGTCGGCGCCGGGACCGTGTACGGCGACGCCGCCGAGGTCGGCCCGCCGTACGGGGCGGTGGGGGCCGTCTCCCCGACCGGGGTGCGCACGGCCTCGTAGCCGCTGGGCGGCACGGCCTCGTAGCCGCTCGGGGCCGGCGAGGGATCGGTCGAGGTCGACTCGGGGGGTGCGTAGGGGTCCGGGACTGCCGGCCCCCCGGTCTCGTTGCTCATGCGCGAACGCTAGCCCACAGCGCGACCACGAGGTCCGGCCAGCCCGCGGAGATCACCCGCGCGCGAGCCGCCTCAGTCCGCGATCTCGAGCACGACCGGCACGTGGTCGGACGGTGCCTTGCCCTTGCGCTCGTTGCGCTCGATGGTGGCGCCGGTGACGCGTGCGGCGAGCGCGGGCGTCACGTAGGTCAGGTCGATCCGCATGCCCTCGTTCCGGGGGAACCGCAGCTGCTGGTAGTCCCAGTAGGTGTAGGTGTGCTCGGCCGGCAGGTGGACGCGGGACACCTCGGTGTACCCGGCCTCGGCGATCGCGGTGAACGCCTCGCGCTCCGCGGGGCTCACGTGCGTGCTCCCGGCGAACCGGGCGATGTCCCAGACGTCGGTGTCCAGCGGCGCGATGTTCCAGTCGCCGACGAGCGCGACCTGCGCCTGCGCGTCCGCCGCGAGCCAGCCCTGCGCGGCGTCCCGCAGGCGCGCGAGCCACTCCAGCTTGTACGCGTAGTGCGGGTCCGCCAGCTCGCGACCGTTCGGCACGTACAGGCTCCACACCCGCACGCCGCCGCACGTGGCTCCGATCGCCCGTGCCTCGGCCGCCGCGGGGTCGCCCCAGGTCGGCATGCCCGGGAAGCCGATCTCGACGTCCTCGAGGCCGACCTTGGAGATGATCGCGACGCCGTTCCACTGGCTGTGACCGGCCGTCGCGACCTGGTACCCGAGCGCCTCGAAGCCCTCCCGCGGGAACTGCTCGTCCTTGCACTTGGTCTCCTGCAGAGCGAGGACGTCGACGCCCGTCCGCTCGAGGAAGGCGAGGGCGCGGTCCGCTCGCGCGCGGATCGAGTTGATGTTCCAGGTGGCCAGGCGCATGGGGCAGGACGCTACCCGGCCACACCCACCACCCCGTGCCGGGGTGGTCAGCCCTGGGTCGGCCAGCCGGCGACCGCCGACCACGCCCAGTCGGCGACCTCCTGCGGCGGGGGCAGCGGGTCCCGCTCCAGCCAGGCGACGAACACGCCGATCACCGATCCCGCGATCGCGGCCGCCGCGATCGGGCGGGGGATGGCCGCGAGCGCAGGAGGGGCGCCGTGCCGCTCGAGGCCCTCGAGGGCCAGCGCACCGATGCGGCGGCGCAGCCGGCTCACGGCGACGGGGGAGCCGTGCTCGCCCAGGACGCTGCGGTACAGCGCGAGGTTGTCGGCGACGTGGGTGGCGTACCGGACGAGCACCTCGGGGGTCTCGCCGCTGACCAGGCTCGGGTGGATGGTGCTGAGGTCCGCACCCACCAGCGCGGCCTGCGCGTCGAGCGCGTCGGACAGCAGCGTGTCGGTGTCGGTGTAGTGCTGGTAGAAGGTGCTGCGGTTCACGGTCGCGCGGTCGGCGACGTCTGCGACGGAGATCTCGTCGAGGCTCCGTTCCCGGGCCAGCGCCAGCAGTGCATCCTGGAGGAGCCGGCGGGTGCGCAGCACGCGGGGGTCCACCCGGGCGCCGTCGTCCTGGCTCGTCACGGGTCCATGATGCCACCGGCGTCTAACCAACACGTGTCGGGTAGAATGCAGCGTCAACCGAGGAGTGAACATGGCACGCGTGCTGGACCGTCTGGGCCGGGGAAGCTACCGCCACCGTTGGATCGTGCTCGTCGCGTGGCTCGTGGTGCTCGCCGCGGCCGGCGCCGGTGCGCTCGCCTCGGGGCTGAGCCTGTCGAACTCGTTCACGATCCCCGGGACCGAGTCGGACCGTGCGCAGGCGCTCGTCGCCGAGCGCCTCGGCGACCAGGCCGCCGGGGTCGGGTCCAGCAGCAGCGCGCAGGCCGTGCAGGAGGACGAGCCGTCCAGCGCGCGCGTCGTGGTGGCCGCGCCGGAGGGGGAGTCGTTCCTCGAGGGCACCGGGATCCCGGACGTGCTGACCGCGCTCGCGCCGATCTCCGCCGCGCAGGACGTGGTCGGCGTGTCCGACCCCGTCACCAGCCAGGCCGTGGCCCCGGACGGCAGCGTCATGTACGTCGACGTGCAGTTCGCCGTCGGCCCGCAGGACGTGCCGACGGCGACCACGGACGTGTTCGAGGACGTCGCCGACGCGCTCGAGGCGGAGGGCTACGAGGTCGCCCTGTCCGGCGGCCCGTTCACCGCGCCCCTCAAGCTGGTCGGTCCCACCGAGGCGCTCGGCCTCGTCGTCGCGCTCGTCGTCCTGGTGGTGACCTTCGGGTCGCTGCTCGCGGCCGGCATGCCCATCCTCACCGCCCTGCTCGGCGTGGGCATCGGCGTCGCCGGCGTCCTGGCCGTGGTCAGCGACGTGTCGTCGGCCACCCTGACGCTCGCGCTGATGCTCGGACTCGCGGTGGGCATCGACTACGCCCTGTTCCTGCTCTCCCGGCACCGCCAGCAGCTGGCCGACGGGATGGACCCGATGGTGTCCGCCGGTCGTGCCGTGGGCACCGCGGGCAGCGCCGTCGTGTTCGCCGGCATCACCGTCGTCATCGCGCTGGTCGCGCTCGTCGTCACCGACATCCCGTTCCTGGCGACCATGGGTCTGGCCGCCGCGGCCACCGTCGTCATCGCGGTCCTCGTGGCCATCACGCTCCTGCCCGCGATCATGGGCTTCGCCGGCGAGCGGCTGCGTCCGCGGGGCCGGGCGCAGCGGCAGGCCGAGCGCTCCCGCGAGGGCCGCAACCGGTGGGGCGTGCTCGTCACCACCCACCCGATCGTCACGCTCCTGGTCAGCGCGGCGGTGCTGCTCACGATCGCGGTCCCGGCGCTCAGCATGCGGCTCGGCCTGCCCGACGCCGGCCGCGAGCCCGAGGGGTCGGGCGACCGCCGCGCGTTCGAGCTGCTCGCCGAGGGCTTCGGCCCGGGCTTCAACGGCCCGCTCGTCGTGCTCGTGGACGCGGCCGAGGACCCGAGCGCGCTGCCCGGTGCGGTCCAGTCCGTCGTCGCGACGGTCTCCGAGCTCCCCGACGTGGCCTACGCGTCCCCGGTCGCGGCCCCCGGTGCCACGGCCAGCGAGGGCGCCGACGCGGCGCTCGTGATCGTCATCCCGACCGGCGCCCCGGACTCGGAGGAGACCGCGGAGCTGGTGCACGCCATCCGCGACGCGCGCCCGGACCTCGAGGCGTCGACCGGCACCCAGCTGTGGGTCACCGGCTCCTCCGCCGCCAACATCGACATCACCGAGAAGCTGGCCGACGCGTTCCCGGTTTTCCTGCTCATCGTGGTGGGGCTCGCCTTCGTCCTGCTGCTGGTCGCGTTCCGCTCGCTCCTGGTCCCGGTCACCGCGGTGCTCGGGTTCCTGCTGACGATCGCGGCGGCGTTCGGTGCGACGACGGCCGTGTTCCAGTGGGGCTGGCTGGCCGGCGCCTTCAACGTCGACTCCTCCGGCCCGCTGCTCAGCTTCCTGCCGATCCTGGCCGTCGGCGTGCTGTTCGGACTGGCGATGGACTACCAGGTGTTCCTGGTGTCCCGGATGCGCGAGGAGCACGTGCACGGCGCCGACCCGCTGACGTCGGTGCGCCTCGGGTTCGCCCACGGCTCGCGCGTGGTGCTGGCGGCCGCGCTGATCATGATCTCGGTGTTCTCCAGCTTCGTGTTCACCGGCTCCGCGACGATCGGCCCGATCGCCTTCGCGCTCGCGATCGGCATCCTGTTCGACGCGCTCGTCGTGCGGATGACGATCATCCCCGCCGTGATGGCGCTGCTGGGCGGCTCGGCGTGGTGGCTGCCGCGTTGGCTCGACCGCATCATCCCGAACGTCGACATCGAGGGTGCGGCGCTGGACCGCGCGGGCTCGCACGCCGCGGCCGCCCCGGTGGACGAGGTGCCCGAGGGCACGCACTCCGGGTCCCACGCAGCTCACGGTGCCCATGCCGAGACGGGGACGCCTCCGCGCGGCTAGCCTGCTGCGCGTGGCCGATCCCGAGGTTCTCCGGGCGGAGGCGCGCCAGCTGCGCGCCGCCGCGACACGCATCCGTCAGCAGGGCTTCTCCCTCGACGACGATGTCCAGTCGATCCAGCGGAACTATCCGCTGCCGTCGGAGAGGCTGTGGAAGTCCCCGCACGCGACGCGGTACGCCGAGGAGCTGGTCAAGGCCGGCACCGACCTGGCGACGGTGGGACGTGACGTCGACCGGTTCGCCGACGACTGCGAGGAGGAGGCCCGCCGGCGGGACCGCGAGGCCGACCGGCTCGAGGCGGAGGCGGCGGTACCGCCGGCGTAGCTCAGGTCAGGACGGCGACCGGGTCAGCCCCGGACGGCCACGGCGGTCTGCTCGACCAGGTGCGCCCACAGCTGTGCGGCCGGGATGCACTGGAAGCCGACGTGCCCCGGCTCGTCGGCGCTCATCAGCAGGAAGTGCCCGGCGGCGCCCGCGTGCACCACGGCGAGCCCGTCCGGCGAGCCGCTCGACCGCAGGGTCCACAGGAACCACGGCTGGCTCCACACGTACTGCAGGTGCGCGTCCGCGCCGGGCGGCGGCGGCGTCTCCGGCTCGTCGACCCGGGTCAGGACGGTCTCCTCGAGGATCGTCTCCGGGGCGGTCGCCAGGCTCCAGGCGGGAGCCAGACCCACCCAGGACGCCACGAGCGCCGGGATGCCCGAGGAGTCGACGAGGTCCAGCGCCACGGAGCCGGCCGCCTCGAGGATGGCCTCGCCGTGCGGGGTGTCCTCGATCGACGCGGGGGACGCGGTCGCCACGGCGAGCCCCAGCCCACCGCCCAGGTAGACGTCCAGCGTCAGCGGAGCCCGGCCGCGTCCCGACTCGACCCGCATCCGCGCCTCGGCCTGGGTGAGCAGCCCGGCGACCATGCGCCCGTCGGACGTCAGCTCGGTGCCCTCCATCAGCCCGGCCTCGGTCAGGGTCGGTGTGGCCGTGACCTTGCGCAGCCGCGCCGTGGCGGCCCGCGCGAGCACCTCGAGGTCCTCCCGCGGGAGCGACGGTCCGCTCGGGCGGTACGGCTGTCGCGCGCCGATGCGGGAGAGGTCCTCGAGCTCCTCGCCGATCGAGAGCAGGTACGGGTCGAGCCGGGGGAGGGTCATCGCGTCTCCTGGGTGGCCAGGGCCGTGCCGGCCAGGTGCTCGAGCACGGGCCCGACCTGGGTCAGGTGGGCGACGTCGCACGTCGCCGTCAGGGTGACCACCTCGCCGCCGCGCAGCGCGACCCACTGCCGGACGCACAGCGGCACCGGCCCGGCCTGGTAGGTGAACTCGAGCCGCCGACCGGTGGTCCCGTCGGGCAGCGGCCACAGGTCGTAGGCCACGACGTGCACGTCGTCGGCGACGGACATCGCGGCGGCGACCGCCTCGGTGCCCAGCAGCCGGATGTCCGCGTCGTCGGCGGCGTCGACGACGATGGCGCTCAGCGAGGGCCGGAACGTCGTGCCGTCCGCGACGGCGGTGCCGGCCGGTCCGGCGACCGTCAGGCTCAGGCCCGGCTGGTCGACCACCTCCCACCCGTCGGGCACCGGCACGACCACGCCGTCGATGCTCTCGGTGCGCCCCGTCGTCGCCTCCGTCATCGCCACGCCTCTCCCTCGAGCTCGCCCGCCGTGCGTCGGGCCATCAGCTCCCGCATCCAGCGGGGCCGGAGCCGGGTCGGCATCCAGAACAGACCGACGATCCCGACGGCCCACGACAGGAGGCCCGAGACCGCGACCGCGAGCCCGACCGCGTCCCAGACCGTCCAGCCGAGGCCGGTCAACCATAGGCCCGCGACCACCAGCAGGGTCCCGCCGCCCAGCCACGCCAGCGCGAGGGCGACGAAGGGGCTGAGGATGTACGCCGTCGCGATGGACCGGCCGTACCCGGCGTAGTTGGCCAGGCCGAGCGCCAGGAACACGGCTGCGCACGCCAGGACGACGGCCAGCCCGGGGCCGGACACCGACGCGGGCAGGTCCGCGGCGGCGGTCACCCGAAGACCGACTTCCACGCGCTGCCGATCTTCTCGCCGACGACCTCGGCGCCCTCCTTGAGCCCCTGGCCCACGGCCTTGCCCGCCTTGCTGCCCACGAACGCACCGATCGCGCCGCCGACGATCGCCCCGCCGACCGTGCCGACGAAGGGGATCGGGACGAAGGAGCCCACGGTGGCGCCGAGCTGGGCGCCCAGGAGCCCGCCCGCGACCGCACCGCCGCCCTCGGTCGCGGCGTTGTACCCCGCGCTGGCCACTCGCTGACCGGTGCTCCACTCGGGGTGGTACTTCTCGTCCTGCTCCCACTGCGACATGTAGGAGTCGTACACGGTCAGGCCGGCGCCGAGGGCGCCGAGCGTCCTGCCGCCGATCTTCGCCCAGGTGGGCGGGCGACCCAGGCCCGGGTTGGTGACGAACGTCGGCTTGCCCGGCTGGTGCCAGTCGTCGGCCAGCTTGGCGAGGCGCTTCACCTCGGGGTCCGCCATGCTCCCCTGCGGCACGACGAGCCCGTTCGGCAGCGTGACGAACGGCTTGCCGCGCCACTCGACGTCCGGTCGCGGCAGGTTCAGCGACGGCAGGGGCGAACCGTGGCGCGGCACGTGGAGGGAGAACCGCCGGTACCGCTCCATGAGGGCGCCGGCCGTGCCGAGGACGAACGCGCCGAACTCGTCGGAACGCGCCGTCTTCTCGAGGTTCTCGCCGGCCGTCTTGTTGCCGTCCCAGCCGAGCTTGCTGAAGTCCGGCAACCAGAACCCCTTGGTCGCCAGCTGCTGGATCGGGCGCTCGTCGTCGACGTAGGTGATGACCAGCTCGCGTGCCCAGCCGGCCAGCTCAGCCAGGTCTCCGGCGGTGGCGTCCACGCGGCCGGTGAACACGGGACGCCGACCCACCAGGTGGTCAACGGCGTCGATCTCGCTCTGCAAGGTGGCGGCGCTGCGGGACAGTCCCTGCGCGACGAGCAGCGTCGCAGCACTCATGGCCAGGACCTTGTCAGGGTCGATCGAGACGACCACGCGCGGCTCCCTTCGGGGCGATGATCAACGGCTCGGAGGCTAGCGGACCGGACGAGCCCGCGTGGGGGAACGACGAAGGCCGGGGGACACTGCCACCCCGGCCCCCGTCGTAGACCCGCGTCAGACGACGTCGTCGTCGACCCAGTCGAAGGTCTTGGTGACGGCCTTCTTCCAGAGCCGGTACTGCCGGTCGCGCTCGTCGGCGTCCATCGTCGGCTCCCAGCGCTTGTCCTCGGCCCAGTTGTCGATGACGTCCTGCTCGCCGTTCCAGAACCCCACCGCGATGCCGGCCGCGTAGGCCGCGCCGAGCGCGGTGGTCTCCGCGATCTTGGGCCGGATGACCGTGACGCCGAGGATGTCCGCCTGGAACTGCATGAGCAGCTCGTTCTGGACCATGCCGCCGTCGACCTTGAGCTCCGTCAGGTCGACCCCCGAGTCGGCGTTCATGGCGTCCAGCACCTCACGGGTCTGGAACGCCGTGGACTCGAGCGCCGCACGCGCGATGTGCCCCTTGTTGACGAACCGGGTCAGACCGACGAGCGCACCGCGGGCGTCGGAACGCCAGTACGGGGCGAACAGGCCGGAGAACGCCGGCACGAAGTACGCGCCGCCGTTGTCGTCCACGGTCGCCGCCACCTTCTCGATCTCCGGCGCCGTCTTGATGAGCCCGAGGTTGTCGCGCAGCCACTGGATCAGCGACCCGGTCACGGCGATCGACCCCTCGAGCGCGTACACGGTCGGCTGGTCGCCGATCTTGTAGCAGACGGTGGTCAGCAGGCCGTTCTTCGACGGGATGGCCTCCGTGCCGGTGTTGATCAGCATGAAGTTGCCGGTGCCGTAGGTGTTCTTGGCCGTCCCGACCTCGAAGCAGGCCTGCCCGAACGTGGCCGCCTGCTGGTCACCCAGGATGCCCGCGATCGGCACGCCCGGCACCATGCCGCCGGCCCGGCCCACGCCGTACACCTCCGACGACGACCTGATCTCGGGCAGCATCGACATGGGGATGCCCATGTCGGCGGCGATCTCCTCGTTCCACGTCAGCGTGTCGAGGTTCATCAGCATCGTGCGGGACGCGTTCGTCGGGTCCGTGACGTGCACGCCGCCGTCGACCCCGCCGGTCATGTTCCACAGCACCCACGAGTCGGTGTTGCCGAACGCGAGGTCGCCTGCCTCGGCCTTGGCGCGGGCACCCTCGACGTTGTCCAGGATCCACTTCACCTTCGGACCCGAGAAGTAGGTGGCCAGCGGCAGACCGACCTTGCTCTTGTAGCGGTCGGCGCCGCCGCCGAGGGCGCCGAGCTCCTCGGCGATCTTCTGCGTGCGGGTGTCCTGCCAGACGATCGCGTTGTAGATCGGCTTGCCCGTGGTGCGGTCCCAGACCACCGCTGTCTCGCGCTGGTTGGTGATGCCGACCGCCGCGATGTCGCGGTAGGTGAGGTTGGCGCGGGTCAGGGCGAGGCCGACGACCTCGCGGGTGTTCTTCCAGATCTCCTCTGCGTCGTGCTCGACCCACCCGGCGCGCGGGAAGATCTGCTCGTGCTCGGTCTGGCCGGTCTGGACGATCTGGCCGGAGTGGTCGAAGACGATCGCTCGGGTGCTGGTGGTGCCCTGGTCGATGGCGAGGACGTACTTGGTGTCGGGCATGGCGGGAGTTCCTCCGGGGAGTCAGGCACTGTCCGGGCGACGCTCGTCGACGCTGACGAGGCCGCCCGGACGGCGATGGCAGGTACGGGTGTCAGACGATGTAGACGGAGGCGACCAGGCCGCCGATCGCGCCACCGACGAGGGGGCCGAGGAACGGCACCCACGAGTACGCCCAGTCGCTCGACCCCTTGCCGCGGATCGGCAGCAGGGCGTGGGCGATGCGCGGACCGAGGTCGCGGGCCGGGTTGATGGCGTAGCCGGTGGGGCCGCCGAGGCTGGCGCCGATACCGACGACCAGGAGCGCGACGGGGAGCGCGCCGAGCTCGGCCGGGGTCTGGGCGAACGCGAGGATGACGAACACCAGCACGAACGTGGCGATGACCTCGGTGATGAAGTTCCACGCGTACGAGCGGATCGCGGGGCCGGTGGAGAAGACCGCGAGCTTGGTGGCGGGGTCGGCGTCCTCGTCGAAGTGCTTCTTGTAGGCGAGGAACGCGAAGGCCGCGCCGAGGGCGGCACCGGCCATCTGGGCGACGACGTAGAGGAAGCCGTTCTGCACCGTGACGTCGATGCCCGGGGCGAACTCGTCCGCGCCGCTCGTCCAGATGCCCATCGTGACCGCGGGGTTCAGGTGCGCCCCGGACTTGTAGGCGGTGTACACACCCGCGAAGACCGCGAGGCCCCATCCGAAGTTGATGAGGAGCCATCCGCCGTCGAAGCCCTTGTTCCTCGGAAGCACGACGTTCGCGACGACGCCGGCGCCGAGCAGGATGAGCATGCCGGTCCCCATCACTTCCGAGAGGAACGCGTCTCCTATTGTGTAGTCCACTGTCGACCCTTTCTGACGGACGTCGTTGTCACGTGCGCCCCGCGGATGGCCACGGGGAAACCTGCGGTCAGGTGCCGGCCGGCCCCGACGCCCCCCTGTCGTCCGGCGACCCGGGCTTGGTGCCGCCCGCCACGGGTGCGTCGCCGAGCATCGGGGCGATGTCCGCGGCTCGCAGTCGGACCTTCTCCGCCTCCGCGTCGTCCACCTCCAGCGCGGCGTCGTCCTCGGCCTGCGCCCGCGCGCGGTACGCCTCGATCTCCCGGGTGCGCCGGCTCTCGTCCCAGCCGAGCACGGGCGCGATGAGGTCGACGATCTCCTCGAGGGCGCCGACGCCCCGGTCGGCCTGCTCGTAGTTGAGCCGCGTGCGGTGCATGAGGACGTCATCGAGGTGCAGCGCGCCCTCGTGGCTCACCGCGTAGACGATCTCGGCGCCGATGTACGCGTCCGCGTGCGCCAGCGGCTTCGCCAGCGCGGGGTCCGCCTCGACCAGGTCGATGAGCTCGCCGAGCAGGGAGCCGTACCGGTGCAGCAGGTGGTCCATCCGCGGGCGGCTCCACCCGAACTTCTGGGCGATCGCGCGCGCCTGGCGCTGGAACACGGCCAGGCCCTCGGCCCCGACCAGCGGCAGGTCGTGCGTGATGGACGGCAGGGTCGTCGCGCGGCTCCCGATCGCGAAGTCGACCGCGTCCTTGGCCATCACGCGGTACGTGGTGAGCTTGCCGCCCGCGATGACGGTGAACCCCGGGGCGGGTGCGGCGACGGTGTGCTCGCGGGACACCTTGGCCGAGCTGGTGCCCTCCTTGACCTGGGGCTGCAGCAGCGGGCGCAGGCCGGCCCAGGTGCCGATGATGTCCTCGCGGGTGATCGGCCGGGACAGCACCGTGTTGGCGTGCTCGATCACGTAGTCGATGTCGGCGCTCGTCGCGACCGGGTGGGTGAGCTCCTGCTCCCACGGGGTGTCCGTGGTGCCGATGACCCAGTACCGCGACCACGGGATGATGAACAGGACCGACTTCTCGGTCTGCAGGATCAGCCCCACGTCGCCGGAGATGCGGCTGCGCGGCACGACGATGTGCACGCCCTTGCTGGCCAGCACCCGCAGGCCGCCCTCCGCACCGGCGAGCGACTCGGTCTGCTCGGTCCAGACGCCCGTCGCGTTGATGACGGACCGGGCGCGGACGTCGATCCGCTCGCCGGACTCCAGGTCCATCACCTCGGCCCCGGTCACCGCGCCACCCTTGGTCGTCTGCAGGTCGAGCACCTGCGTGCGCGACGCCGCCTGCGCGCCGTAGCTCACCGCGGTGCGCACGAGGGTCTCGACGAGCCGGGCGTCGTCGACCGTCGCGTCCCAGTACTTGACCGCGCCGATGGCGGCGTCGTGCCGCAGGTCGGGGAACAGCCGCTCCATGCCCTTGCGGGTCAGGTGGCGGTGGATCGGCAGCGCGCGCTTGGAGCCGTTCACGGACGCGAGGGTGTCGTAGAGCGCGACGCCCGCACCGACGTAGGCGCGTTCCCACACGCGGTGCTCCAGCGGGTACAAGAAGCTCACGGGCTTGACCAGGTGCGGCGCGAGCCGGTTGATCAGCAGGTCACGCTCGGTGAGCGCCTCACGCACCAGGTGGAAGTCGAGCATCTGCAGGTAGCGCAGGCCGCCGTGCACCAGCTTGCTGGACCGGCTGGACGTGCCGCTGCCCCAGTCCTGTGCCTCGACGATCGCGGTGGACAGGCCGCGGCTCACCGCGTCGAGCGCGATCCCGGCGCCGGTGACGCCACCGCCGATGACCAGGACATCGAGCTCGTTGCCCCGTTCGGCGCTCGCGCGCATGGCGTCGAGCGCGTCCTGTCGTGCATGGGCCGTCAGCGGCGCAGTCCTCATCCGTCTACCCCCGGTGGTTCTGGTCTGTCGTCGCTCTCGTCCGCTCGCCCGGTACGGGCCCGCTCGCTATCGTCGTCATCAGGCGAACGAACGCGCAACCGGACTGCACATATGTGCACCGAACCGTTCGCGAGAGGGGGCGCGAGATGTACATGGAGCGCGAGCAGGACGTGTTGCGGGCGGCGTCGATGTACTACCTGCAGGACATCAAGATGGAGGTCATCGCCCGGCACCTCGGCACCTCCCGGTCCACGGTGTCGCGCCTCATCAAGCGCGCCCGGCAGTCGGGCCTGGTCGAGATCACGCTGCGCCCGGCGAGCACCCGTGCACCGGGGCTCGGGCGCACCATCGCCGCGACCTTCGGCATCGACACGTACGTGGTGCCGGTGCCGGACTCCGCGAGCCACATCGAGCGCCTCGACCAGGTCTCGATCACCGCCGCGCGGCTGCTGTCCTCGTGGTTCGACTCCGACATGGTGCTCGGCGTGGCGTGGGGCACCACGCTGGCGTCGGTCTCGCGGTACCTGGCCCCCAAGCCGACCCGCGGCTCCGCCGTGGTCCAGCTCAACGGCGCCGCGAACATGCGCACCAGCGGGATCGAGTACGCCAGCGACCTGATCTCGACGTTCGGCACCGCGTTCGGCGCGGCCGTGCACCACTTCTCCGTGCCCGCGTTCTTCGACTACCCGGACACCAAGGCGGCCATGTGGCGCGAGCGGTCCGTCCGGCGGGTGCTCGACATGCAGCGGCGTGCGGACATCGCGGTGTTCTCGGTCGGGGCGGTCGCCGGGGCGGTGCCGTCGCACGTGTACTCGGCGGGCTACCTCGACGAGGCGGACGTGCTGAACCTGCACGACGAAGGGGTCGTCGGGGACGTGTGCACCGTCTTCCTGCGGGCCGACGGGTCCTGGCAGGACGTGCACCTCAACGAGCGCGCGACCGGTCCGACGCCGGTGGAGCTGCAGCGGATCCCGCGCAGGGTCTGCGTGGTGGCGGGCGACAACAAGGCGGCGCCGCTGCTCGCGGCGCTGCGGGCGGGCGTGGTGACGGACCTGGTGGTCGACGAGATCACCGCCACGGGGCTCCTGGAGGCGGCCGACCCGCCCCAGCCCCGGCGGCTGCGCACGCGGGTGTGACGCGTCTCGGGAGCCGAGCCGTCCCGGGCGCCCGGCCGGCACGCCAGTAGGTTGGCGGGATGTCCTACCGTGTCCGCCCCGCCCTGCCGGTCGACGTCCGCGACATCCGTGCACTCGTGGAGCCCTACGCCGCCGAACGCATCCTGCTGGCCAAGGAGTGGGTCGGCTACTACGAGGCCGTGCAGGAGTTCGTGGTCGCCGAGGCCGACGACGGGTCGATCATCGGCTGCGGTGCCCTGCACGTGATGTGGCAGGACCTCGCCGAGATCCGCACGCTCGCCGCCGACCGGGCCCACCGCGGCACCGGGGTCGGGCACACGCTGCTCGATGCGCTGCTCGAGCGCGCGCGGGAGATGGGTCTGCGCCGGGTCTTCTGCCTGACGTTCGAGGTGCCGTTCTTCCAGTCGCACGGGTTCCACGTCATCGAGGGCACGCCCGTGACTCCCGACGTGTACCTGGAGCTGCTGCGCTCGCACGACGACGGTGTCGCCGAGTTCCTCGACCTGGCCAGCGTCAAGCCGAACACCCTGGGCAACACGCGGATGCTCATCGAGCTGGCCTGAAATCACCCGGGGTGCCCGGCGCCGCGTCGGGCACGCTGAGCCGGTGAGCACCTACCTGGCGACCGAGCGCCCGACCCTGCGTCCGTCTACCGCCGACGAACCAGCCGCCGGACCTCGCGCGGTCAGCCCAGGACGAGCTCGATGCCGGTCGCGGTGCTGCGGACGTCCGCGACGCTGTGCGTCCGACCGTCCGGGAGGCGCACGACGACGGCGTCGGGCGCGCCGGCCGGGCGGCGGGAGTGGGCCATCTGGACCTCCATGACCAGGGCGGACGTGCTGATCACGGGAGCGGTTCGGACCGTCGCCATGGCCGACGGCGCGTCCACGACGACGTCGGCGGGGGGCGCCTGCGTCAGCCGCTCGCGCACCCGCGCCAGGAAGTCGTCGACCTGGTTCTGGTCGTACCCCTCACGGAACTTGGTGGGCTGGAAGCGCACGGTGGCCAGCTCGTCGGCGGTGACGGCATCGTCGGTGAGCTGCCCCGTCTCGAGCGCGCCGAGGGTCCGGGTCACGCGGTCGAGGAAGTCGTCCACCTCGTCCTGGTCGTAGCCCTCCCGGAACTTGGTGGGCTTGAACTTCTGGTTGACGACGTCGGTGGCGCTGAGCATGTCGCGCATGCTGTCACGGCGCGCGGCGTCAGGCCGGCAGGCGGTACGTCGGTGCGTCGTCGTCGCTGGTCGCGGGGTCCCGCGCGACCAGACCGTCGATGACCAGGGCGTCGACGCAGCGGGCCAGCTGGCGGGCGTCGGGCCACACGGCGTCGACCGCCGCGGCCGGCACGGGTCCGAGGGCCTCGCGCAGCAGGGCCATCACCCGGCCCCGCACCTGGCGGTCCGTGCCCGTGAACGCCTGGGTCCGGCGTCGTCCGGCGAGCTCGTCGGCGGGCCGGCCGGCGCGGTACCAGGTGCACACGTCGCGCACGGGGCAGGCGTCGCAGCGGGGGGACCGGGCGGTGCAGACGAGGGCCCCGAGCTCCATGGAGGCGGCCGCCCAGCGGGCCGCGGTCGCGTCGTCGTCGGGGACGTACCGGGCCGCCGCGCGGACCTCGCCGACCGTCTGGCTCGGCGCGGGCAGGGCGACGCCCTCGACCGTCCGAGCCAGCACGCGGCGCACGTTCGTGTCGAGCACCACCGAGCGGCGGCCGTACGCGAAGGCCAGCACGGCGGCGGCCGTGTAGGAGCCGACGCCTGGCAGGGCGAGCAGCTCGGGTTCCGACGAGGGGACGACGCCGTCGTGCCGCTCGACGACCGCCCGGGCGCACTCCTGCAGGCGCAGCGCCCGGCGCGGGTAGCCGAGCCGGTCCCACGCCCGCAGCACGTCGGCCGTGGACGCCGCCGCCAGGTCCGCGGGCGTCGGCCAGCGCGCCATCCACGACCGCCACGCCGGCTCCACGCGGACCACCGGCGTCTGCTGCAGCATCACCTCGCTGACCAGGACACCCCACGCGGTGCGGTCGGGCGCGCGCCACGGCAGGTCCCGGGCGTGCACGTCGAACCAGGCGAGCACGGGCTCGCGCAGCTGCGTCGGGGTGGGTGGCACCGCAGCATCCTGCCTCACCCGGCGCGCGTCCGGCCGCCCACCGCGCGTCGGCCGGGCAGGCGGGTGGGAGTGCCTCTACGGTGGTCGCGCCGCGGTTCGCGCGGTGCAGCCGAACGGTCGTGGGGGGATGCATGAGCCAGCCAGGACGCCTCCCCGCGCGCGTCTACTGGGTGCGCCGGCTCGTGGTGCTCGGCATCCCGCTGGCGATCATCGCCGTGGTCGTCTGGCTGCTGGTGGGGCGCGGATCGGACGAGGACCCGGCACCCGTCGGGCAGACGCCGTCGGCGCCGGCGCAGGAGCCGCAGAGCGAGACGCCGGCCGAGGGCGGCGTCCCCGACTGCGACGCCTCCGGCCTGGTCCTGGCGATGACGCCGGACGCCACGTCCTACGCCCCCGGGGTGAGCGCGACGTTCAGCGTCTCGATCACCAACAGCGGCGCGGACCCCTGCCTGGTCGACGCGGGGGAGGTGCAGCGCGAGATCGTGATCACCTCGGGCACGGACCGCATCTGGTCGAACCGCGACTGCATCGTGCCGGGGACCGAGACCCGCACGCTCCTGCTGCCGGGCGGCGGCACGGACACCACCCCGTTCGCGTGGAACCGGGTCCGCTCGGCCGAGGGCTGCCCCACGGGCCTGCCGACGCCGGGCGCCGGGACGTACTCCGCGCAGCTGAACTTGGCCGGGGCGGGCGCACCGGCAGCGGTCTTCGGGCTCGGCTGAGCGGCTAGACGTACCGCTCGAGGATGCTGGACTCCGCGAGCCGCGACAGGCCCTCGCGCACGGCGCGGGCGCGCTGCTCGCCGACGCCGTCGACGGCCATGAGGTCCTCGATGCCCGCCGCGAGCAGCTTCTGCAGGCCGCCGAAGTGCGCGACGAGCCGGTCGACGATGGCGCCGGGCAGGCGCGGCACCTTGGACAGCAGCCGGTACCCGCGGGGTCCGGCGGCCGCGTCGAGGGCGTCTCCGCCGCCCGGCAGGCCGAGGACGCTGGCGATGCGCGCGTTGTCGAGCAGCTCGGTCGAGTCCAGCTCGGCCAGCGCGTCGAGCACCGTGTCGACGTCGCGCCGGCTGGTGTCGACGTAGTCGCGGATGATCAGCGCGCGGTCCGAGCCGATGCCGCCGACCAGCTCGTCCAGCTGCAGGGTGAGCAGGCGGCCGTCGGTGCCCAGCTCCACGACGTAGCCCTCGATCTCCTCCGAGATCCGGCGCACCATCTCGAGGCGCTGCACCACGGCGGAGACGTCGCGGACGGTGACCAGGTCCTCGATCTCGAGCGCGGACAGCGTCCCGCTGACCTCGTCGAGCCGTGACTTGTACCGCTCGAGGGTGGCCAGGGCCTGGTTGGCGCGGGACAGGATCGTCGTGGAGTCCTCGATGACGTGCCGCTGGCTGTCGACGTACAGCGCGATGATCCGCATGGAGGCCGACACCGAGATGACCGGGAGGCCGGTCTGCTTGGCGACGCGCTCAGCGGTGCGGTGCCGGGTGCCCGACTCCGACGTCTCGATGGTCACGTCCGGCAGCAGCTGGACGGCCGCGCGCAGGATCCGGGAGATGCCCGCGTCGACGACCACCGCGCCGTCCATCTTGGCGAGCTCGCGCAGCCGGGTGGCGGAGAACTCGACGTCGAGGACGAAGCCGCCGGAGCAGATGCTCTCGACCGTCTGGTCGAAGCCGAGGACGATCAGCGCGCCGGTGCGACCGCGCAGGATCCGCTCCAAACCGTCGCGAAGCTCGCCGCCCGGGGCGACGGCGGCGAGGGTCGACCTCAGAAGGTCGTCAGGGGCGTGCGGATGCGGCACGGTTGCATCGTAACGACGTGCGGGGACAGCGGTCGCCGCGACCCGCGCGCCGGGCCGCGGGTCTGCCGGCTTCACCCGCTCCGTCCGCCGTGCGCGGGCGGCGCGGTGCTCTCGCGGACCACGAGGTCGACCGGGATCTGGTGGTGCTCCGGGATGGGCGGCTCGCCGGCGCGGAAGCGGGCGATCGCGGCGGTCAGGGCGCCCGCCGCGGCCTTGCCCTTGGCGGCGAAGTCCTGGTGCACCGTGGTGAGGGCGGGGCGCAGCCGGCGGGCGAGGGGCGAGTCGTCGTAGCCGACGACCGAGACGTCCTCCGGCACGCGCAGCCCCAGCTCGTCCGCGGCGTGCACGACGGCCGCCGCCATCAGGTCCGAGAAGCACAGGACCGCGGTCGGCCGGTCGGGTCCGGCGAGCACCGCCCGGGCGCCCTGCGTCACGTAGGGCTCGACGTTGTCGTGGACCTCCATCGTGGCCGGGGTGACGCCCGCCGCCTCGAGCGTCTCCACCCACCCGGTCTGGCGCTCGCGCCCGACGTACCCGGATCCGGCGGTCCGGGTGTCGGGCGCCCATCCGGGGGGCGCGGTGGAGTTCATCGTGAGGATCGTGATCCGGCGGTGTCCCAGGTCCAGGAGGTGCTGGGCGCCGAGCCGGGCACCCTCCCGCTCGTCGAGGTGCACGCTGGAGGCATCGCCGACCGCGTCGCCGTCGACGAACACGAGCGGCAGCCGGCGGCGGACGAGCCAGTCGACCGCCGGGTAGTCGCCCGCGCACCCGTAGACCAGGGCGCCGTCCATCGGGATGTCGCGGGCGGGGACCATGCCCTGGCTGATCGACGGCAGCAGCACGACCGCCGTGCCGGTGGGGGCCAGCTCCTCGGCGACCGCCCCGAAGAAGGCGGCCGCGATCGGGTCCAGGAACGCGGTGCCGAGCGACTCGGTCAGCAGCACGCCGACCGCGCCGGTGGTGCCGCGCGCGAGCGCGCGGGCGGAGGGGTCCGGCCCCACGTACCCGAGGTCGGCCGCGGCCTCCAGGATGGTCCGACGCATCTGCGCGGAGAGCTGGTCGGGCCGGGAGAACGCGTTCGAGACGGTCATCCGGCTGACCCCGACCCGGTCCGCGATGGTCTGCAGCGTCACGCGGGACACGACGCCACCCTGTTCCGCTCCATGCGGGACAGGGTAGGTCGCCGGGGCCGGTCCCGGCGGGGCGACGGTCATCGGGCCGGGTGACCGACCTCGCCGCCCGCGGGCGCGACCGCGTCCGCGAGGTGGTGCAGCGCGCCGGCCAGGGTGCGGCGCGTGCGCGGGGCCCGCGTGCGGCGGGCTCGCTGCCGAGGTTCCGGCTCGGGCTCCTGCGGGGCCCATGGGCGAGCGCTCTCGGCCTCGCGCCGCGCGGCCGTCACGCCGAGCAGCAGCCCGAGGTGAGGGGTGTCCATCATGGGGGTTCTCCTGCCGATCGCTGGGTTCTGTACCGCTAAAGTAGCGCCGCGTTCTATACCGGTCAAGAGATTAATGAGACCTGGAGCACGACCCGTTGGCGGTGAGGGCTGGGCCGCGCGGGCTCAGCGGAGCGGGCTCGGCGGCGCGGGCTCAGCGACCGGCCGGCACCATGTCCGGCACCAGCCCTGCGGCGGTCACGGCCTCGCCGAGGTCCGCCGCCGTCAGCACCGTCAACCCGGCCGGCGGAGTGGCCCCGTCGAGGGCGCCCGCGGGCACGATCGCGCGCGTGAAGCCGAGCCGTGCCGCCTCGGCGAGCCGCCGGCCGACGCCCGACACCGTCCGGATCTCCCCGGCCAGCCCGACCTCCCCGATGGCCACGAGCCCCCGGGGCAGCGGCACGTTCTCCCGCGAGCTCACCGCGGCGAGGGCCAGCGCGAGGTCCGCCCCCGGCTCCACCACCCGGGCGCCGCCGATGGTGGAGACGTACACGTCCTGGTCCGCCAGCCGCGCGCCCAGCCGGCGCTGGAGCACGGCGAGCACCATGGCCAGGCGGCTGCTGTCGACGCCGCTCGTGGTCCGCCGCGGGTTGGGCACCGCGCTGGGCGCTACGAGGGACTGCACCTCGACCACCAGCGGCCGGCGCCCCTCGAGCGTGACGGTCAGGCAGGTGCCCGGCACCGCGTGCAGCGCCTGGGAGATGAAGAGGCCGCTCGGGTCGGCCAGCCCGACGATCCCCGACTCCGACAGGTCGAAGCAGCCGACCTCGTCGGTGGGGCCGTAGCGGTTCTTGGTGGCGCGCAGCATCCGCAGGCGGGAGTGCCGCTCGCCCTCGAACTGGCAGACGACGTCCACCAGGTGCTCGAGCGTGCGGGGTCCCGCGACCGAGCCGTCCTTGGTGACGTGCCCGATGAGCACGACGGGCAGGTCCCGCGCCTTGGCCGCCTGGATGACCGCGCTCGCCACCTCGCGGACCTGCGAGACACCACCGGCCGTGCCCTCCACCTGCGCGGACGCGATCGTCTGGATCGAGTCGAGCACGAGCAGGTCCGGGTCGACCAGCTCGATGTGGCCCAGGACTGTGCCCAGGTCGGTCTCGGCGGTGAGCAGCAGCTGCGGGTCGAGCGCGTGGATCCGGCCCGCCCGCAGCCGGACCTGCGCGGTGGACTCCTCGCCCGTGACGTACAGGACCTTGCGCCCGGTGCGTGCCGCGCGCGCGGCGACGTCGAGCAGCAGCGTCGACTTGCCGACCCCCGGCTCGCCCGCCAGCAGCACCACGGCGCCCGGCACGAGCCCGCCGCCGAGCACGCGGTCCAGCTCGTCGACCCCGGTGGGCCTGGCACGCGCGGACTCGACGTCGATCTGGTCGATCGGCCTGGCCGGCGAGCGCATCGGGGAGGTCGCCACCGTGCGGGGCGCGCCGCCACCGGGGCCGGTGTCCTCCAGGACCGAGCCCCACGCCTGGCACTCGCCGCACCGGCCGACCCACTTGGTCGCGGTCCACCCGCACTCCGAGCAGCGGAAGGCCGGGCGGGCGGTGCGGTCGGGCCGCTTCGAGGAGGTCGAGGTCACGCAGGCACGCTAACCGCAGGGTCTGACACAAAGCTCTTGCACCCAGGCTGAACGCATGTTTAGTCTGCTAAACATGCGTTCAGACGACCTCACCGCCCGGGCCCGGATCCGCGATGCCGCCATCGCGCGCTTCAGCAAGGACGGCTTCCGGGCGCCGGTGCGCGCCATCGCCGACGATGCGGGGGTCAGCCCGGCCCTGGTCATCCACCACTTCGGCTCCAAGGACGCGCTGCGCGCCGAGTGCGACGAGCACATCCTGACCGTCATCCGCGAGGACAAGGCGGCGGCCCTCACCCACCTGTCGCCCGGCGAGACCATCGGCCTGCTGGCCCGGGTGCCCGAGTACAGCCCGCTGTTCGCGTACGTGGTGCGCAGCCTGCTGGACGGCGGCGAGCTCGCGGCGCACTTCGTCGACGGCATGGTCGACGACGCCGCGGCCTATCTCGAGGCGGGCGAGGCGGCCGGGACCGTCCGGCCCTCCGCCGACCCCCACGGGCGCGCCCGGCAGGCCGTCGCGGCGCAGGTCGGCCTCATCGTCATGGCGCAGCTGGACGCGGCCGCGGGTCGCGGCGTCGCGCCCACCGATGCGCCCGCCGAGGCGATGGAGGCGATGTTCGACCAGCAGATGCTCGCCGGTCTGGAGCTCTACACGCACGGGCTGTTCACGGACAGCTCGTACCTGGATGCCTACCTGGAGTACAAGGAGAAGAAGCCATGACCGACGCCATCGTGGTCAGCGGGCTCGTCAAGACGTTCGGCGCCAAGCGCGCCCTCGACGGGTTCGACCTCACGGTCCGCACAGGGGAGGTGCACGGCTTCCTCGGTCCCAACGGGGCGGGCAAGTCGACCACCATCCGCGTGCTGCTCGGGCTGCTGCGCGCCGACGCGGGCGACGTGCGCCTGCTGGACGGCGACCCGTGGCGGGACGCCGTCGCGCTGCACCGCCGGCTGGCGTACGTCCCCGGTGAGGTCAGCCTGTGGCCCAACCTGTCCGGCGGTGAGGCGATCGACGTGCTCGGGCGCCTGCGCGGTGGGCTGGACCCCGCGCGGCGAGACGCTCTCATCGACCGGTTCGAGCTGGACCCCCGCATCAAGGGCCGCGCCTACTCCAAGGGCAACCGCCAGAAGGTCGCGCTCGTCGCGGCGCTCGCGGCGGACGCCGAGCTGCTGGTCATGGACGAGCCGACCAGCGGCCTCGACCCCCTGATGGAGGTGGTGTTCCAGCAGGTGGTGCAGGAGGCCGCCGCCGAGGGGCGCACCGTGCTGCTGTCGAGCCACATCCTGGCCGAGGTCGAGGCGCTGTGCCGGCGCGTGACGATCATCCGGCAGGGCCGCGCCGTGCAGAGCGGCTCCCTGGAGGAGCTGCGCAGCCTGACGCGCACCACCGTGACTGCCGGGCTGCGCGACGCCGACGAGGCGGAGCGCGCCCTGGCCGGCGTCGAGGGGGTGCACCACGTGCAGCGCGACGACAGCCGCGTGACGGTCGACGTGGACACCGCCGCGCTGAACGAGGTCCTGGCCCGGCTGACCGCCTTCGGGGTGCAGTCCCTGACCGCGCACCCCCCGACGCTGGAGGACCTGTTCCTGCGGGAGTACAGCGACGAGCTCGCGACGCTCGGGCTGGGGGGCGGGTCACGATGAGCACCGTCGCCGCGCCGTCGAACGAGCTCGCCGGGACCGGCGCGCTGGTCCGGGCCGCCCTGCGCGCCGACCGGTGGCGGACCGTCGTCTGGGCAGTCGCGGTCGCAGGGCTCACCCAGGTCTCGGTCGCCTCGCTCGCCGAGCTCTACGTGACCCCCGAGTCGCGCGCCGGCCGCGCCCAGCTGATCTCCTCGCCCGCCGCGACCGCGCTCGCCGGACCGGGGTACGGCCTGGACGACTACACCGTGGGCGCGATGACGGCCAACGAGCTGGGCCTGTGGGTCATGCTCCCGGTCGCGATCATGGCGCTGCTCACCGTGACCCGGCACCTGCGTGCCGCGGAGGAGAGCGGTCGGCTCGAGCTCGTGCGGTCGGGTCCGGTGGGCCGGGACGCCCCCGTGGTCGCCGGGCTCGTCGCCGCCACGGTGGCGACGCTCGTGGTCGGCGGGCTCACCTTCGTCGCGCTGCTCGCCGCCGGGCTCGACGTCGTCGGCTCGCTCGCGCTCGCGGGCGGCATCGTCATGGTCGGGCTGGTGTTCGCCGGCGTCTGCGCGGTCACCTGCCAGCTGACGGCGCACGCCCGCACCGCCAGCTCGCTGGCGATGGCGGTGCTGGGCGTCGCGTTCCTGCTGCGGGCGGTCGGGGACGTCCGGGGTCCCGAGGGGACGAGCGCGCTGACGTGGCTGTCCCCGTTCGGCTGGGCCCAGGCCACGCGCGCCTACGTCGACGAGAGGTTCTGGCCGCTCGCGATCGGCGTCGTGGTCGCGGGTGCCCTGGTGGTGCTGGCCTTCTGGCTGGTGGGCCGGCGTGACCTGGGCACGGGTCTGCTCGCGGAGCGGCTGGGCCGGCCGCGGGCGTCCGCGCGGCTCACGGGGATGGTCGCGCTGACCGTGCGCCGCCAGCTCGGCGCCATCCTGTCCTGGGGCCTCGGGATCGTCGTGATGGGCGCCTTCATCGGTCTGCTGGCGGGCGAGCTGGTGGACTTCATCGCCGAGGAGACGCAGGTCGTTGAGCTCTTCCCGACGGGTCCGAACGGCGCCGCGGCGTCGGCCTTCGCGCTCTACATGGTGGTCCTCGCCGTCGCGACCGGTGCGTACGTCGCGTCGTCGGTGGGCGCCGCGCGGGCCGAGGAGACGGCCGCCCGGGGCGCGATCGTGCTGTCCGGGCCGGTCTCGCGCGTGCGGTGGCTGGGGTCCCAGGTGGCGGTGGGCGCGGCCGCGGCCGTCGTGATCCTGGTGCTGACCGGGCTGGTCATGGGGCTGACCGCCGCCACGTCGATGGGCGACGCCTACGTGGGGAAGCTGGTGGGTGCCGCGGCGGTGACGCTGCCTGCGGTCGGCGTCGTCCTCGGGGTCGCGGTCGTGGTGATGGGCGCGGCTCCCCGTGCCTTCGGGCTGGTCTGGGCGTACGTCGCCTACGTCGGGGTGGTCGGCCTGTTCGCCGAGCTGCTGCCCGACGGTTCCGACGTCCTGTCGCCGTTCGCGTACACGCCGCGGCTCCCCGCCGAGGCCATGGACTGGCCGCCGGTCCTCGGGCTCACGGCCGTCGCGGTCGCGCTGCTGGCGCTCGGGCTGGGCGCTTTCCGGCGTCGCGACGTCGTGGGATGACCATCCGTCGGTAGGCTGCGGGCGTCCGGCGAGGGGCCGGGCGACGTGAGCAAGGGATCCTCGATGAGCGACACCGGCCGTCCCGGCCCCGACCGACCCGCCGTGCCGCCCATCTCGAGCTGGCAGGCACCGCAGCGCACGACCCCGACCGGTGCGGCGGACGGCGCCGAGGGTGACCAGCCGGGTACCGAGCAGACTGCCTCGTCCGGCCGCCCGGCCTGGCTGGTCCCGGTCGCCATCGGCGCGGCCGTGCTGGTGATCGCCGCGATCGTCATCGCGATCGTCCTGGGTTCGAACGGCGACGGTGACGACGCGGAGCCCGCGGCCGGTTCCACGGTCCAGCTACCGTCGCCGACGCCGACGGTCGCACCAGCGGCCCGCCCCGCGACCACGGCCTTCGCCGCCGCGCTGCCGCCGACCGTCCTCCAGTACGCGCTCGCGACGTCGGTGCCGGACACCGACTGGCAGGCCGCAGGTGCGCTCGAGGCCTACACGGAGACCTACACCGACGGCGCCAGCGGCACCGTCACGGTCCGCAGCGGCCAGTGGGAGACCCCGGAGGAGGCCGCCGCGTTCGCCGCGACGCTCGTCGCCGCCCTCCCGGCCGCTCCTACGCCGGACCCGTCCGCGTCCCCGACCGGCCCGGCCCTGCCGCAGACCGGCGAGGTCACCGCGGCCGGCGCCGCCGCCGGCACCTACTCCATCGCCGACGCCGGCGACGGGACGGGACTCGCGGTCTGGACCAACGGGACGACCGTGTTCCAGGCGACGGCACCCCTCGCGGACGTCGTCGACCTGTACAACGCGTTCCCGCTCTGAGCGACGGGCGCGCGGCTCAGCTGGCCTCGACGACGGACAGGATGTTGCCCGCGGGGTCGGTGAACCAGGCGATCAGCGGACCGCCGCTGCGCAGGACGTAGTCGTCGTCGGTCTGCGCGGGCGTGCCCTCGTACCGCTCGAACTGCACGCCGCGTTCCCGCAGCTCACCGACCGTCCCCGGCACGTCCTCGACGGGGAAGTTGAGGACCGTGTACGTCGCGGGCGTGTGCCCGCTGCCCTTGGGGTAGATCAGCACGTCGTGGCCGTCGAGGTGCACGAAGAGCATCCCGTTCTCCTCGGTGACGTCCAGCCCGAGGAGGTCCGAGTAGAACGCCTTCGCGGCCGGTACGTCGTCGGTCGAGAACCCGCTGAAGGCCCTGCTGAGATCCGCCATCACCACTCCCTCGTCGGTGCGCTGCTTCATGGGTGCGCTGCTCGTGCTGCCGAGCCCCCAGACTCCCGCGCCGCCACGCCTCCTGGCCACCCCCCACGTCCGCGCAGGGCGCGCAGCGGGACGTCAGGACGCGGTGGCGGGGAGGGTGACCGTGAACGTGGTGCCGGGGTCGCTGGCGACCGTGATCGTGCCGCCGTGGGCGGTGACCACGGCGTGGGCGATCGCGAGGCCCAGGCCGGTCGAGCCGGTGGCGCTGTTGCGTGACGCGTCGCCGCGGGTGAACCGCTGGAACAGGCTGTCGCGCAGGGTTGGTGGGATGCCGGGGCCGTCGTCGGCAACCTGCACCACGACCTGGTCGCCGCAGCGGTGGACGCCGACGGTCACGGTCGTGCCGGGGGGCGTGTGCAGGCGCGCGTTCGACAACAGGTTGGCCAGCACCTGGCGCAGGCGGTGCTCGTCCCCGGTCACGACCGCCTCCTGCGACGGCAGGTCGAGGTGCCAGTGGTGGTCGGGGCCGGCGGCGTGCGCGTCGGCGACGGCGTCGACGGCGAGCCCGGTGAGGTCCACCGGCTCGGCCCCCAGCGGCCGGCCGGCGTCCAGGCGGGCGAGCAGCAGCATGTCCTCGAGCAGCGCGGTCATCCGCTCCGACTCCGACTCGACGCGGGCCATCGCCTGCAGCGCGCCGGGCGGCAGCTCGTCCGGACCGCGGCGGACCAGCTCGGCGTACCCGCGGATGGAGGCGAGCGGCGTGCGCAGCTCGTGGCTCGCGTCGGCGACGAACTGGCGCACCTGCGACTCCGACTCGTGCCGGGCGGCGAGGGCTCGCTCGACGTGCCCGAGCAGCTGGTTGAGCGCGGCGCCCACCTGACCGACCTCGGTGTCCGGATCGGTGTCCTCGGCGGGCACGCGCTCGGCGAGGACCACCTCGCCGCGGTCCAGGGGCAGCTGCGTCACCCGGTTCGCCGTGCCGACCACGCGGTCCAGCGGTCGCAGCTCGCGACGCACCAGCACCAGGCCGCCCGCCGCCGCGGCCAGCAGCGCGAACGCGGCGACGACCGTCTCGACGGCGACGAACGAGGCGAGGGTGCGGGTCACGGAGGCCGCGGGGAGCCCGGTCACGTCCGTGCTGCCGTCCGGGGCGGTGGTCGCCATCACGCGGTACCGGCCCAGTCCGGGCAGCGTGATCGAACGCGCCTCGCCGTCGGTCGGGACCGCGAGCAGCTGCTCCGTCTGTGCCTCGTCGAGCGCGACCAGCGCGCCGTCGTCGGCGACATGGCTGGCCTGCGCCGGGGTGAGGTCCGTCGGGTCGGCACCCCGCGGCACCTGGGCGGTGACGGTCCCGGCGTCCTGACCGGGCCGGAACGGGCCCGGCTGGTCAGCGGGCTCGCGGCCGTCGTCGGACCTGCCGCGGGGCAGGTCCACGCCGCCCTGCCGGACCGGGCCCTCGACCGTGCGGCGGTGGGTCGCGGCGAGCCTGTCGTCGAGCTGGGTGAGCAGGGAGCCGCGCAGCGCCAGCGTGGAGATCGTCCCCATGGCCGCCGCCACGACGGCGACGAGCACGACGACGATGGCGACCAGCCGTCGACGCAGGGTCCACCGCCGGCGGGTGGCGGCCATGCTCAGGTGGCGGGCTTGAGCACGTACCCGACGCCGCGCACGGTGTGCAGCATCGGCTCGCGGCCCTTGTCGATCTTGCGGCGCAGGTAGGACACGTACAGCTCCACGATGTTCGCCTGGCCGCCGAAGTCGTACTGCCAGACGCGGTCGAGGATCTGCGCCTTGGACAGGACACGCCTCGGGTTGCGCATGAAGTACCGCAGCAGCTCGAACTCCGTGGCGGTGAGGTGGATGTCCTCGCCCCCGCGGCTCACCTCGTGGCTGTCCTCGTCCATGACGAGGTCGCCGACGACGAGGGTGGCCTCGTCGCGCGAGGACACGGCGCCGGCGCGGCGCAGCAGGGCGCGCAGGCGGGCGACGACCTCCTCCAGGCTGAACGGCTTGGTCACGTAGTCGTCCCCACCGGCGGTCAGACCGGCGATCCGGTCCTCCACCGCGTCCTTGGCGGTGAGGAAGAGCACGGGGACGTCGGGGTGGGTGGCCCGGACCCGGCGCAGCACCTCGATGCCGGACAGGTCCGGGAGCATGACGTCGAGGATGATGACGTCGGGGTCCAGGGTGGTGGCGGCGCGGATGGCGGCGTGGCCGGTCAGAGCGTGCTCCACCTGCCAGCCCTCGAAGCGCAGGGCGGTGGACAGCAGCTCGGCGAGGGTCGGCTCGTCGTCGACCACCAGCGCGCGGACGGGGGTGCCGTCAGCTCGGGACAGCACCTCGGGGCGGCGGGTCGCGGTCGTGGTCATGCCCTCAAGGGTGGCGGGCGTACCTGCCGAGTCGCTGGAGCCGTCCTGTGAACTTGCTGAGGATCAGTCCAGCGGGCGGGGCCGGTCGGCGCCGAGCAGGGCGGCGGCCAGGATCGCCTCGATGGCGAACTGGGTGGACGTCGGCAGGTCGACGTCGTCGTCGAGCAGCCACTGCACCTGGAGCCCGTCCATCACGCCGATGATCGCGCTGGCGGCGGACTCCGCGGTCTCCCGGGGCACGTCCGGGCCGACGGCGACGATGGCGGCGGCGATCTCCGCGCGCAGCACCTGGAAGCGGTGGGTGACCCAGCCGCGGGCGGGGTGGTTCTCGGTCACGGACTCGCCGGTGAGGACCGAGTAGCCCTGCACGATCCCGCGGCGCTCGACGTTCTTGCGCGCCGTGCGCACGAGGTGGCGGAAGAGCGCGATGCCGTCGGGGATGTGCTGACCCTCGAGGTCGCGGACGTCCTCCTTGTCGCGGTACTCGAGGACCTCGACGAGCAGCTGCTCCTTGGACCCGAAGTGGTGCAGGACGCCGGCGTGCGTGATGCCGACCTGCTCGGCGACCTCGGCCAGGGAGCCGTTCTTGTACCCCTTGGAGCCGAACGTGTTCGCGGCGGCCCGCAGGATCTCCGCCCGCCGCTCGGCCGTGGCCTGGCGCGGCTGCCGCACGCGGCGCTCGGGCGCGGCGGGACGGGCGACGTCTTCCATGACGAAAACCCTACTGTGATCAAGCAAACTTACTGACTGGTCAGTAAGGCCTATGTTTCGTCGGGCCGCTGGCCGGGGGTGGGGGAGCCCTGTGTGCTGCGCGGACGTGCGCGCAGGTGCACGCGCTCGCCCTGGGTCCCGAAGATGCTGAGCAGCTCGACCGGCTCCGCCGTCTCGTTGCCGAACCAGTGGGGCACCCGGGTGTCGAACTCGGCGGCCTCGCCCGGCGGCAGGACCAGGTCGTGCTCGCCGAGCACCAGGCGCAGGTGGCCGTCGATGACGTACAGCCACTCGTAGCCCTCGTGGGAGTTGAGCTCCGGGTCGGGGTGGGGACCGCCCGGCGCGATCACCATCTTGTAGACGAGCATCCCCCCGGACCGGCGGGACAGGGGGATGACCGTCATGCCGAACTCGGTGACGGGCCGCGGGTGGATGCGGGGGTCGCCGGTGGCCGGGGCGCCGACCAGCTCGTCCAACGGCACGCGGTACAGGCCGGCCAGCGGCACCAGCAGCTCCAGCTGCGGGCGTCGTGAACCGGACTCCAGGCGGGACAGCGTGCTCACGGAGATGCCGGTGGCGTCCGATGCCTGCGCGAGCGTGAGCCCGCGCTGCCGACGGACCGCCCGCAGGCGTGGGCCGACCGTGCGCATCATCCGATCGACGTCGTCCATGCCCGACAGTTTGCCACTTCGGCAACGATGCTTGCCGGTCCTTCGCTGCCCGGCTGAGCATGGCGGCATGAGCGAACAGGTGGATGTCGTGGTCGTGGGTGGCGGTGCCGCGGGGCTGAGCGCGGCCGTGACTCTGGCGCGGGCTCGCCGCTCGGTGCTGGTGGTCGACGACGGCACTCCGAGGAACTCATCCGCCGCCGGGGTGCACGGGGTGCTGGGGCAGGAGGGCGTCCCGCCCCTGGTGCTCCTGGAACGCGGCAGGGCCGAGCTGGCCGGGTACGGCGGGTCCGTGCTGGCGGGCCCGGTGGTGGCGGCGCGGCGAGCGGACGGCGGGTTCCTCGTGACCCTCGCCGACAGGACGTCCCTGCAGGCGCGACGGCTCCTCGTGGCCACCGGCCTGGCGGACGAGCTGCCCGACGTCCCCGGCCTGCGCGAGCGGTGGGGACACGACGTGCTGCACTGCCCGTACTGCCACGGTTGGGAGGTGCGCGACCAGCCGATCGGCGTGCTCGGCACCTCCGAGCGGTCGGTGCACCAGGCCCTGCTGTTCCGGCAGTGGTCCGACGACGTCGTCCTGCTCCAGCACACCGCCCCGGACCCGACGCCTCAGGAGGCCGAGCGCCTCGCCGCGCGCGGGGTGCGCGTGGTGCCCGGGCGCGTCGTGGAGGTGCTCGTGAGCGACGGGCGGCTGTCCGGCGTCCGGCTGGAGTCCGGCGAGGTGGTGGCGCGGTCCGCGCTGACGGTCATGCCGCGGTTCGCCGCGCGCCTCGACGGGCTGACCGGTCTCGGCCTGACGGCGGTGCCGCACGAGACGGGCGTCGGTCAGCACATCGCGTCCGACCTGATCGGGGCGTCGTCCGTGCCCGGCGTCTGGGTGGCCGGTAACGCGACGGACCCGATGGCGCAGGTGACCTCGGCGATGGCGGCAGGCACGAGGGCCGCCGCGGCGCTGAACTGGGACCTGATCTCCGAGGAGACGGACGGTGCGGTGACGGCCGCCGCGCGCTGACGGCGCCGCGCGGTCTGTCGACGAACGGACGCGCGTCCGGCACGACGCGTCACGGACGGGCGTGTGTGACCTACCGTGGTCCGGTGAGCGACACCCTGCCTGACACCGTGCGACCGACCCCCGACACGGGGGACCGCCGGGGGTCCGTCGTCGCGGTCTCGTTCGTCGTGGCGGTCCTCTCGTTCGCGGGGGTCTTCGCGCTGTGGCGCGTGTTCGTCGACACGCTGGCCGGCCAGCAGGTGGAGAACGCGGCGCTGCAGGGTGCGCTGTACGGGCAGACGCAGCTGTGGCGCGTCGCCGAGCGCGTGCTCGACGTGGTGTCGGTCGGGTTCATCGCGATCGTCCTCATCGCCGCCATGCTGATCGCCGCGGTGCGCCGCCGCTGGTCGCTGGCCATCCAGGTCGCTGTCCTGATGATCGGCGCCAACCTCACCACCAGGGTGCTCAAGAACTGGATCTTCGACCGCCCCGACATCGGCATCGAGGCCAGCTACGGCAACACGCTGCCCAGCGGTCACACGACGGCCGCCGCGTCGGTCTCGGTCGCGCTGCTGCTCGTCGTCCCGCCCCGGGTGCGCCCGTGGGCGGCGGTGCTCGGCGCCGGCTACACGACCGCGACCGGCGTCTCGACGCTCATCGGCCAGTGGCACCGGCCGTCGGACGTGGTGGCGGCGGTGCTCGTGGTGCTCGCGTGGACCGCGATCGCCTCCGCCCTCGTCGCGCGGGCCCCCGCCCGGGCGTCGACCGCGACCGGTCAGCTCCGCCTCGGCGGGGACCCGATGGCGGCCGCGGCGACGATGCGGGCGGTGCTCGCCGGGCTCGTCTCGGTCGGAGTCGTCGCCGGCGCGGCGTCGGCGTTCGCGCTCTCGCACACGTGGGACAACCGGGCGGACCTCGATGCCAAGACCGAGCAGGTCACGGCCTATCTGGGGGGTGCGGCGGGCACGCTGACCGCGTCGTGCCTGGCGTTTGCGGTCATGCTGGTGCTGCGGCAGGCCGCAACATCGCGATTGCCTCGTGGTTGACGCGACACCGTAGAGTCCCCCACGTCGCCCGGGTCGACCGACCCGGCGAAGTCTGAGAAGGGCCTGATCGATGTCTGCAGGGCGCAAGCTCGTGATCGTGGAGTCGCCTGCCAAGGCGCGCACGATCGCCGGGTACCTGGGCGAGGGGTACGACGTCGAGGCGAGCGTCGGGCACATCCGCGACCTCCCCCAACCCTCCGAGCTGCCGGCGGACATGAAGAAGGGTCCCTTCGGAAAGTTCGCCGTCGACGTCGACAACGGCTTCGCCCCCTACTACGTGGTCGACGCGGACAAGAAGAAGAAGGTCAGCGAGCTCAAGAAGCTCCTGAAGGACTCGGACGAGCTCTTCCTGGCCACCGATGAGGACCGCGAGGGCGAGGCCATCGCCTGGCACCTGCTGCAGGAGCTCAAGCCCAAGGTCCCGGTCAAGCGCATGGTGTTCCACGAGATCACCCCCGAGGCCATCCAGCGCGCCCTGGCCAACACCCGCGAGCTCGACGACCGCCTGGTCGACGCCCAGGAGACCCGCCGCATCCTCGACCGGCTCTACGGGTACGAGGTCAGCCCCGTGCTCTGGCGCAAGGTCCGCCAGGGGCTGTCCGCCGGCCGCGTGCAGTCCGTCGCCACGCGCCTGGTGGTCGAGCGCGAGCGCGAGCGCATGGCGTTCGTCGCCGCCGACTACTGGGACGTCACCGGCACGTTCGCGGTCGAGGACTCCGCCGAGCCGGCGTTCACGGCACGGCTCACCTCGGTCGACGGCCGTCGCGTCGCCACCGGTCGGGACTTCGCCGACGACGGCCGCCTCCGCTCGGCCGACGTCGCCCACCTCGACGAGGCCCGCGCCACGTCGCTCGTGTCCGGCCTGGCCGAGGCCGACTTCTCCGTCGCGAGCCTCGAGACCAAGCCCTACACGCGCCGGCCGGCCGCGCCGTTCACCACCTCCACGCTCCAGCAGGAGGCGTCGCGCAAGCTGCGGATGGCGTCGCGCCAGACCATGCGCACGGCGCAGAGCCTGTACGAGAACGGCTACATCACCTACATGCGTACGGACTCGTCGTCGCTGAGCACGCAGGCGATCGACGCCGCGCGCCGGCAGGCGTCCGAGCTGTACGGCGCCGAGTACATCCCGGACGCACCGCGCGTCTACGCGAGCAAGGCCAAGGGCGCCCAGGAGGCGCACGAGGCCATCCGGCCCGCCGGCGACCACTTCCGGACCCCCGCGCAGGTGGCCAAGGAGCTGTCGGGCGACCAGTTCCGGCTGTACGAGCTGATCTGGAAGCGCACCGTCGCCTCGCAGATGGCCGACGCCCGCGGGCAGACCGCGTCCGTCCGGCTCGGTGCCAGGGCGGCCGACGGCACCGACGTGCTGTTCTCCGCCTCCGGCACGGTCATCACGTTCCGCGGCTTCCTCGCCGCGTACGAGGAGGGCCGCGACGTCTCGCGGTACTCCGAGGACGCGGAGGCTCCCGCCGAGAAGGAGGACGCGCGGCTGCCGAAGATGGCCGAGGGCGACCCCGTCTCGGCGTCCGACCTGAGCGCCGACGGCCACCGCACGTCCCCGCCGCCGCGGTACACCGAGGCCTCGCTGGTCAAGGCGCTCGAGGAGCGTGGCATCGGTCGACCGTCCACCTACGCGGCGACGATCTCCGTCATCCAGGACCGTGGGTACGTGACCGGCCGCGGGCAGGCGCTCGTGCCGTCGTGGCTCGCGTTCGCCGTGACGCGGCTGCTGGAGGAGAACTTCGACTGGCTGGTCGACTACGACTTCACGGCCGAGATGGAGGAGGACCTCGACGCGATCGCGGCGGGGGACAAGGACCGCGTGGCGTGGCTGTCGCGGTTCTACTTCGGCGACGGGTCGGGCGACGAGGAGGGCGAGGGCCTGCGGGACCTCGTCGCGAACCTCGGCGACATCGACGCCCGCGAGGTCAACTCGATCCCGATCGGCGACGGCATCGTGCTTCGGGTCGGCCGGTACGGGCCGTACCTGGAGGACTCCGCCGCGGAGCCCGGCGAGGACGGCAACCCGCGCCGCGCGTCCGTGCCGGAGGAGCTCGCTCCCGACGAGCTGACGGTCGAGAAGGCCCGCGAGCTGCTCGAGACGCAGCCCGAGGGTGACCAGGTGCTCGGCACCGACCCGACGACCGGAACAACGATCGTCGCGCGCAACGGCCGCTACGGCCCGTACGTGACCGAGCTCCTGCCCGAGCCGGAGATCGACCCGTCGCTGTCTGCGGCCGCCCAGAAGCGCGCCCTGGCTGCCGCTCCGAAGCCGCGGACCGCGTCGCTGTTCAAGTCGATGTCGCTGCAGTCGGTCACCCTGGACGACGCCCTGATGCTGCTGTCGCTGCCGCGCGTGGTCGGCGTCGACCCCGAGACGGGCGTCGAGATCACCGCCCAGAACGGCCGCTACGGCCCGTACCTGAAGAAGGGCACCGACTCCCGCACGCTCGCGTCGGAGGAGGCGCTGTTCACGACCACGCTCGAGGAGGCGCTGGCCATCTACGCGCAGCCGAAGCGCGGTCGCGGGGCCACTGCCGCGCCGCCGCTGCGCGAGCTCGGTGACGACCCGACCTCCGAGAAGCCGATCACGGTCAAGGAGGGGCGCTTCGGCGCCTACGTCACGGACGGGGTCACCAACCGGACCCTGCCGCGCGACCTGACGCCCGAGACGATCACGCGCGAGCAGGCCATCGAGCTGCTCGCCGAGAAGCGCCTGTCCGCTCCCGCCAAGAAGAAGGCGCCCGCCAAGCGCGCCCCTGCCAAGAAGAAGGCGACCGCCAAGAAGTAGCCGCGACGTCGGTCAGACGTCGCGGCCGAACAGCTGCTCGGCGATGAGTGCCGGTCCGGCGAGCCCGTCCAGCGCGGCGACGACGGTGCGTTCCTCCCAGCGGAAGTGGGACTCGAGGATCGCCGCCAGTCCGTCGATCTGGCCGCGCACCCGCGTCGGGTCACCGGCGGGGTTGGTGAGTACCTCGTCCAGTCGCTGCAGGATCTCCGCGACGACGGCGTGGTCGCGCGCGAGCCCGTCGAGCGTGTCCCGCAGCTCCGGGTACTGCGCCGCCAGCGCCGGGAACGCGGTCCGGTCCTCGCTCGTGTGGTGGCGGCTGATGGCGCCGCAGAACGCCGCGCAGTGCAGCCGGAGGTCCGGCGTCAGCCCGGGGCTCTCGTCCAGGCCGTCGAGAAGCCGGTCGAGCTCGTCCCGCAGGCGGTCGTGAACCTCGACGAGCTCCTGACCCCAGGCGGCGAGGCGGTCAGGGACGGGCGGCACCCGGATATCCCACAGCGTGCGGGGTGAATGTGTCAATGGGCACTGCAGAATAGCCGTCGCAATCGGGCAGGTACACGGGCTCCTGTGGAATTCCGGGGCTGTGGGCGGCTCGATGGAATGTCCTTTGCTGCGACGCGTCATTGTCGTCCCTGCTGGCTGACGCCCGCCTGCAGAGCGGGATCCCGGGGTCGGCGCCTCGAGCAGCACGCGTCGACCCGTGTAAACGCCCCTGCGCGCGGACGCCTTCTGTCGACGACCGATCGCATTCCCGGGGCACGCCCCTCGCGCCCGAATGAATGTCGGTGGTCGATGCAATGCTTGCCGAAGCAGAGACATTCCCGGTGGAGGTGAACGGTGTCGATCGACGAGGTGTCCTCAGGTGCCGGACGCACCCCCGCCCGCACCGCCGCCCGCACCCCCGCCCGCACCCCCGCCCGCTCCGCCACCCGCACCCCCGCCACCGGTTCCCAGGGCAGTGCGCGCACGCCGGAGCACGATGCTGTCGCTCGCAGTGCTGGTGCTGGTTCTGTTGGTGTGGTTGCTGACGGGGCGGACGGCGACGGCGGCGCCGATGCTCCTGGGGTCACTGGTGGTCAGGTCGCTGGCGGTGGGACGGTCGCTGGGGCGGTGGCGGCACTGGCGGCGTTGACGGCGGCGGTCGATGCGTTGGCGGCGGTGTCGGATCCGACCGTGCCGGGTGGCCGGTTGGAGGGTGCGGCGGCGGTCGACGTGGTGCGTGAGGCGTTGGCGTTGGCGGGTCGGTTGTCCGCGATTGCGGCGCGGGTGGTGCCGGTGGTGGAGGCTGACGGGTGGTGGGCGGTGGACGGTGCCCGGTCGATCACGACGTGGGTCGCGGCCCAGGGGCGTTTGAGCCATGGGCAGGCGGGTCGGGTGGTGGCCCTCGGGCGGGCGTTTCGTGATGACCTGCCGGCGACCGCGCGGGACGCGGTCGCCGGGGTGGTGGCGCTGGAGGCCGCGCACGCGATCGCGGCCGCCGCCAACACCCCGGTACGCCGCGCCGCGTTGGGCGCACCGGTGGGGCAGTGCGGTGAGGAGTTCCTGGTGGCCCAGGCCCGGGCGCTGCCGGTGGCCCAGTTCCGGGTGCTGGCGCGTCGGTGGGCCGCGGCGGCGGACCCGGCCGCGGACGAACGCGGGTATGCCCAGGCGGTGGACCGGGAGTTCCTGGAGCTGTCCCAGACCGTCGAGGGGTGTCACCTGGCCGGGTTCTTGACCAGCGAGCACGGGCACGCCCTGGCCGCGGCGTTGCACGCGCTGGGCGGCCGGTCGGCGGACCAGGCCGGTCAACCCGCGGCGCGGCGCCGGGCCGGGGCGTTGGTGAACCTGACCCGCCTGGTCCTGGACCGGGACCTGACCGGCGCCACCGGCACCCACCGCCCGCACATCACCGCCGTGGTCGACTACCCCACCTTGCACCGCGCCCTGGACCACGCCCCCGGCGCCCCGGCAACACCGATCCCGCCGGCGGAGGAAGGAGGGACGGCCGTCCGAGACGCGACGGCACGAGACGCGACGGTCGGGGACGCGATCCCCGCGGACACGGGGCTACCTGATCCGGCGGACGACCAGTCAGCCACTGGGTTGCATGGCGCAGCCCTGCCCACGCCCCGGCCGGCGCCGACCCGGGACCGAGCCCCGGCGCCGGTCGCGGAGCCCGACCGGTTCGCGGTCGCCGACCTGGTCGGCACCGGACCCATCCCCGACACCGTCCTGGCCCGACTGGCCTGCGACTCGGCGATCACCCGCGTCGTGTTCGGACCTGCTTCCCAGATCCTGAACGTCGGGCGCACCGAACGCACCTACACCGGACCCAAACGCACCGCGATCATCGCCCGCGACCAGCACTGCCAATACCCGACCTGCGACGCCCCACCCGCCCTGTCCGAGATCCACCACACCCACCACTGGCACCGCGACCACGGCACCACCGACACCCACACCGGCATCCTGCTGTGCTGGCACCACCACACCACCGTCCACGACCGAGCCATCGAGATCACCCGCCACCCCCACGGCCACTGGACATTCACCGACCGCCACGGCCACCCGCTACGCACCTGAGGCTCGACGTCCGGCGGGACCCGCCCGCTGACCCGGCGCGGCCGGGCGCGACGTTCGTGACCCCGGGTGACAGGTCATCGCGGCGGCGTCGTGCGCGCTAGGTTGTCGCCCATGGCAGACCGCGCTGAAGACCCTCGTTCCGCTCCGCCTATCCGCTGGGGGATCCTCGGCGCCGGCAACATCGCTGCGACGTTCTCGTCGGCCGTCAACGCGCACACCCGCGCCCAGCTGGTGGCCGTGGGGTCGCGCAACCGCGACCGCGCCGAGCGGTTCGCCACGGCGCACCACATCCCGACCACGCACGTGGGCTACCGCGAGCTGGTCGAGGACCCGCAGGTCGACGCCGTGTACATCGCGACGCCGCACTCCGAGCACAAGGAGCAGGCGCTGCTCGCCATCCGCGCCGGCAAGCACGTGCTCGTCGAGAAGGCGTTCACGCGCAACGCGGGCGAGGCCGAGGAGGTCTTCGCCGCGGCCCGCGCCGCCGGGGTGTTCGTGATGGAGGCGATGTGGACGCGGTTCCTGCCGCACGTCTACGCGCTGCACCAGGTGATCGACGCCGGTGAGATCGGCGAGATCATCAACATCACGGCGGACCACGGGCAGGCGTTCACGTTCGACCCCAAGAGCCGGCTCTTCGACCCCGCCCTCGCGGGCGGTGCGCTGCTGGACCTCGGGGTGTACCCGGTCTCGTTCGCGCACGACTTCCTCGGCGTCCCGGACGTGGTGCAGGCGGTCGGGCAGCTGACCCAGACCGGTGTCGACGGCCAGATCTCGATGGTGCTGTCGTACGGGGAGCGCGCGCAGGCGACGCTCTCGACCACGCTGTGGTCCAAGACGCCGACGACCGCGAGCATCTCCGGCACTGACGGTTTCATCGCCGTCCGCGGCGGATTCTTCACGCCGACGTCGTTCCGGGTGCAGCGCCTCGACGGCCGGGTCTGGGAGTTCGACCAGCCCAGCGCCAAGGGCCTGCAGTACGAGGCCGCGGAGGTCGCCCGGCAGGTGGCCGCCGGGGCGACCGAGAGCCCGCGACTCACGTGGGCGAACACCGTCGAGGTCATGCGGACGATGGACACGGTCCGGGCCCAGATCGGCGTGGCGTACCCGGGGGAGTAGGGCCGGGCGTGTCCCCGGCGGCGGCTACCCTGACGCACGTGAACCCGCCCGACGCTGCCACCCCTCCGGGGCTGTTCCTCTCCTTCGAGGGTGGCGACGGCGCCGGCAAGTCGACGCAGGCTCGACTGCTGGGGGACTGGCTGACGTCGCTCGGGCGTGAGGTCGTACTGACGCGCGAGCCGGGCGGGACCGAGCTCGGCGTGCTGCTGCGCGACGCGGTCCTGCACGGCGACCACGTCGACGCCCGCACCGAGGCGCTCATCTACGCGACGGACCGCGCGCACCACGTCGCCTCGCTGGTCCGCCCGGCGCTGGCCCGCGGGGCGGTGGTCGTGACGGACCGCTACCTCGACTCGTCGGTGGCCTACCAGGGCAGCGGCCGGGACCTGGGCGCCGACGAGGTCGAGCGACTGTCGCTGTGGGCGGTCGACGGTCTGCTGCCGGCGGTCACCGTCCTCCTGGACCTCGATCCGGTCGCCGGCAAGGCGCGGCTGACCGGGGACCCGGACCGGCTCGAGCGGGCAGGCGACGACTTCCACCGCCGGACGCGCGAGGCGTTCCTCGGACGCGCCGCGGCCGAACCGGCGCGCTGGCTCGTGCTCGACGCGACGAGGCCGGTCGACGAGCTCGCCGCCGCCGTCCGCGATCGGGTCGCACCGCTCCTCGGGGTCGCGCCGTGACCAGCGTCTGGGACGACGTCGTCGGGCAGGAGCCCGCGGTCGAGGTGCTGCGGCACGCGATCGAGGACCCCGCCGCGATGACGCACGCGTGGCTCCTGACCGGTCCGCCCGGCTCCGGGCGGTCCAACGCGGCGCGCGCGTTCGCCGCGGCGCTGCAGTGCGCGTCCGGTGGCTGCGGCGTCTGCCACGACTGCACGACCACCCTGCGCGGGCTGCACCCGGACGTCACGGTCGTGGCCACGGAGGGCGTCTTCATCCGTGCGGAGACGGCGCGCCCGCTGGTCGAGCTCGCGCAGCGCTCGCCCTCGCAGGGCCGGCACCGCGTCATCATCATCGAGGACGCCGACCGGCTGAACGACACCAGCGGAAACTCGCTGCTCAAGGCGATCGAGGAGCCGGCGGGCCGCACGGTGTGGATCCTGTGCGCCCCGAGCCCGCAGGACGTCCTGGTCACCATCCGCTCCCGCAGCCGGTCCGTCGCGCTGCGGGTGCCGCCGGTCGACGCCGTCGCGGCGCTCCTGGTCTCGCGCGACGGCATCGACCCGACCGTCGCGGCGATCGCGGCGCGGGCCGCGCAGAGCCACGTCGGGATCGCCCGTCGGCTCGCCCGGGACCCGGATGCGCGGGCGCGGCGGTCGGCGGTGCTGGGCATCGCGGCGAAGATCCGCGGCGTCGGCGATGCCGTGCTGGCGGCCGGTGAGCTCGTCGAGACGGCGCAGGCCGACGCCAAGGCGGCCACCGAGCAGCGGGACGCCGAGGAGAAGGCGGCACTCCTGCGGTCGATGGGCGCCGAGGGCGCCGCGACGCTCCCGCCGACGCTGCGCACCCAGGTCCGGCAGCTGGAGGAGGACCAGAAGCGTCGGGCCACCCGGGCGCAGCGCGACGTGCTCGACCGCGCGATGGTCGACCTGCTCTCGCTCTATCGCGACGTGCTGGTGGTGCAGCTGGGCGCGGGTGTCGAGCTGGTGAACATCGAGCACGAGGCGTCCGTGCGTGCCCTGGCCGAGGCGAGCACACCGGAGCAGACGCTGCGGCGGATGGACGCCGTCGGCCAGGCGCGCACCCGGCTGGCCGGCAACGTCGCCCCGCTCCTCGCGGTCGAGGCGATGGCTGTGGCGCTGCGGCCGCAGGGATAGCAGCGGCGCCGTCCGCTCCGGTCCGGACGTACCGAGAGGGACCGTGCGGATCGAGGACTGTGCAGATCGGGTGATGGTCGGACCGTGCGCGCGGACCGGGCAACGGGCCTTCAGCATCGGCGGCTACCGTGGGGGCATGCCGCTTTCCGACCGCCTCGCCATGCCCGCGCGCGCGGCACGCGACCCGCGGCACCGCCCCGCCGTCGCTCTGTCCGCCCTCCTGGTCTGCGTGCTGCTGCTCGCCGGGTGCGTGCCACCCAAGAACCAGGCGGCCGGCCCGACCCCGGGAGCAACCTCCGAGGCGCCGGGGGCTCAGGGACCGGCCGAGCTCGCGCGGTTCTACGGGCAGGAGCTCGAGTGGACCACGTGCGCGCAGGGCGAGTGCGCCACCGCGCAGGTGCCGATGGACTACGCGGACCCGGATGGGCCGTCGATCGGGATCGCCCTCGCGCGTGCCCGGGCGACCGGCGGAGAGCCGATCGGCTCCCTGCTGCTCAACCGCGGTGGGCCGGGAGCGTCGGGCGTCGACTTCGTGCAGCAGGTCTCGGGCATGGTCGGCACGGAGGTCAAGCGGCAGTACGACCTGGTCGGGTTCGACCCGCGCGGCGTGCAGCGCTCCAGCCCGGTCGAGTGCGTCGACGGGCCGGGTCTCGACGAGATCCTCGCGTACGACGCGGACTACTCGACCGACGCCGGCATCCAGGACGTCATCGACATGTACGGGGAGCTCGGTGCCGCCTGCCTGGAGAACACGGGCGAGGTGCTGGGTCACGTCGACACCGTCAGCGCGGCGCGCGACCTGGACGTCCTGCGCGCGGTGCTCGGTGACGACACGCTGGCCTACCTCGGCTTCTCCTACGGCACGGCGCTCGGCGCCACCTACGCGGCGCTCTTCCCGCAGACTGTCGGCCGGCTGGTGCTCGACGGTGCGCTCCCGCCCACGCTGACCTCCGCGGAGGCGTCGCAGGGTCAGGCCGTCGGCTTCGAGAACGCGCTGCGCGCCTACGTCGCCGACTGCCAGGCGGGCCCGCGCTGCCCGCTGGACGGTTCGGTCGACGACGGACTCGCTCAGATCCGGGAGATGCTCGACCGGGCCGAGGCCAACCCGCTGCCGACGGGCTCCGCGCGCGACCTGACCCGGTCGCTCGCCTTCTACGGCGTCGCGCTGCCGCTGTACGCGCAGTCCCTGTGGCCCTACCTGACGCAGGCCCTGACGCTGGCCATCGACCAGAACGACGGGTCGGCGCTGCTGCAGCTCGCGGACCAGTACTCGGACCGCTCGCCCGACGGCACGTTCAGCACCAACTCCACCGTCGCGTTCTACGCGATCAACTGCCTGGACAGCCGCGACTCCGCGGACGTCGCCACGATGCGCGCCGAGGCGGCCCAGATCGAGGACGCCGCACCGACCGTCGGGTACTTCTTCGGGTACGGCGCCACCGTGTGCGCGCAGTGGCCGGTCGCCGAGGTGGGCGGTCTCGAGTCGTACGCCGCCGAGGGCGCGGCCCCCATCCTCGTCGTCGGCACCACCAACGACCCGGCGACGCCCTACAGGTGGGCCGAGGAGCTGGCCGACCTCCTGTCGTCGGCCGTGCTGCTGACGTACGAGGGCGAGGGCCACACCGCGTACGGCTCCTCCAACGCGTGCACCGACGATGCCATCGACGCCTACCTGCTCACCGGGACGGTCCCCGCGGAGGGCACGCGCTGCTGACCGCGCGTCCAGTTGCTGCTCGCCACCCGGCGGGCGACAGTGGCTCGATGGCAGCCATCACGCGCGGACTGATCGCGGGCACGGCGTGCTGACGCGCCTCGACGACGCCCCCGCGCGACGGCGGCCCCGTGCCGGCCTGGTGCTCCGGTCGCTGCTGCTCGGGTGGGCCGCAGGCGCCCGCTCGTCCCTCGGGCCGGCGGCCCCGACGATCGCCGGTGACCATCACCCGGTGCTGCGCGCCGGGGCGGCGACGGCCGTCGCGGGGGAGCTGCTCGTCGACAAGCTGCCCGTCGCACCCAGCCGGCTCGCGTACGGCGGAGCGTTCGTCCGGGCAGCGTCGGGGGCCGTCGGCGCCACCCTGCTCGCCGCGCGGGACGGGTCCCGCCCGTTCGCTCCCGCGCTCGCGGGCGCCGCGGGCGGTCTGGCGGGCGCCTACGGCGGCGTGGCGTGGCGCGGGTGGGCGGCCGGGCACGTGCCCGACTGGCAGGCAGCCCTCGCCGAGGACGTCGTCGCCCTGACCGCGGCAGCGCTCGCGTGCGCTCCCGGCCGGCTCCGACCGCCCGCTTTGGAGGGCCGGGGGTCCTCCGGGTACAGTGGGCGGGCTCGCCGGGGTCCGCGGACCGCGACGACGCCGCCTTAGCTCAGTCGGCAGAGCGTCTCACTCGTAATGAGAAGGTCAAGAGTTCGATTCTCTTAGGCGGCTCAGACGGAAAAGGCCCCGCCACCAGCCAACCGGCTGGGGCGGGGCCTTCGCTATGTGAAGCGCCGGGGTGAGATTTGTAGCCAAGTCTGTAGCCGATCCGTTCCGGGCGTTCTGAATAGGTCGGCCGGACGCGGTCGGCCGGAACCCACCCAAAAGCCACTCGCGGTCGTTCCCGAGGGTCTGCTACCGGTCGGAGACTTCCCAGAGCTCGAGCACGACGTCGTAGCCTCGGCCTAGTGCATCCTGCAGGGCGCCCCGCAGGCGCACCGCTTCTTGTGCGTGCCCCTCAGCTACTGCCGGGTCGTCCCAGCCGCGCTTCCAGTCGTAGTGCTCGTTAAACACGCGCGCCCATGTCTTGAGTTCCGTCGCGAGAGGTTCGTCGATCGGTACGTCGCCTTCCTGCGCCGGGCCATCGGAGACCCACAGGGGCCAGTCGACGGTGTACTCGTTCATCAGCCGGACACGCACCGTCATTCTCAGCATCCTCCCCCGGGGAACGACGTGATGACGAGGGTGTTATTGCGCGAGATGATGACTCATGCCGCTCGTGCCGCGTCCCGGTCAGAACCGGAACGCACCCGAGGCGTCGACGGCCGCCGGGCGCACCGCCGTCACGAAGCCCGGCTCGATCGGGCCGTAGACGTGGGGGTAGAGCTCGCCGTCGCCCCCGTCCTCGTCCACCACCCGGGTCCCGGCCGCTCGGATCCTCTCCGGGTCCAGCACGAGGACGCACAGGTCGGCGTCGTCGTCGCCATGGACCGCCTTCGCGACGGCACTGATCTGGTGCGGGTACGAGGCGTGGATGAAGCCGACCTCGTCGAGAAAGGCACCTCGGGTGGACACTCGGTAGGTGCCGGAGGCCAGGGCGGCCTCCCAGTCGTCCCGGTGCGCGACATGCAGGATCTCCATGCCGGAAGTACACCAGGCGTCGACCTCAGGACGTCGGGCGCGCCCACTGCGCCGGCCGCAGGTACCACCACGACGAGACGGCGAGGACCACCGCGGACGCGACCACCGGCGTCGCCACCGGCCCCAACCACGTCACCGGGATCAGGAAGAACACGTCGGTGTCGGCGAGGCTCGTCGGCCAGCCGGTGAGCACCCGCAGGAAGAGGTAGTAGGTGAGGTCCCACACGGTGAACGCGATGAAGAACGCGGCCACGCCGTGCCAGAACCCGCGACCGGCCAGCACCGCGACCGCGGCCAGCATGAGGATGGTCGCGGCTTCCCGCACCGTCTCGGCGCGGGCCAGGTCGGGGTCGACGAGCATCGGCTGCACGGGGTCGACGAAGCGGATCACGCCCAGGTCGAGGTACACCCGCCGCACGGGGGCGTCGTAGTCCAGCTGTGGGCCGAGCACCAGGCGCAGGTAGTGGACGACCGCGGCCTCGACGTAGCCGAACCCGATCCCGAACGCGACGACTGCGCCGTAGCGCACCCAGCGAGCCCGCGAGATCCCGGCCGTCCCCATTCGCGCATCGTGCCCGCTGCCCGTGCCGAGCGCGAGACGGCACCGCGCCGCACGCGCGTCGGCTCCCCGCGGCGCCATCCATTCCCGGGACGGAGAGCCCTGTGACCTGCCAGAATTCGGCCGTGACCGTCGCGCCGGTGCTGCCTGCGGACCCCGTTGCGCCCGCCGACGCACCGCCGCTCGCCCCCTGGTCCCGCCGGGTCGTTGCCGCCCTGCTCGACGGCTCGATCCTGGGCGGCGCGACCTGGGTCGTGCTGGGAGCCGGCGGCCTGGCGCCGGACCTGACGCCCACGTTCACGCAGGGCCCGGCCGGCGACGTCGACGCGGTCGCCTGGTTCACGAGCCCGTGGCTCGTCGCGCTCCTGCTCGGGATGCTCGCGCTGCAGGGCTGGACGGGGGCCACCCCCGGCAAGCGGGTGGCGGGTGTCGCGGTCGTGCGGGTGTCCGACGGGCTGCCGGCGGGTGTCCTCGTGTCGGGCGTGCGCGTGGTGGCACACGTGCTCGATGCGTTCCTGATGATCGGGTACCTGCGGCCGCTGTGGCACGAGCGCAGGCAGACGTTCGCGGACTCGATCGCCGGGACCGTGGTGATCCAGACCCGCGAACCCCCGGCCCACCCCTGGTTCGCCCCGGTCCGGCACGCGCCCTCGGCGCTCGGCTCGACGAGCGTGAGCGTGCTGGCGCTGGCCGCGTGCGCGCTGGGCGTCGGCTTCTCCATCACGTCGACGTCGACGTCGACCGGCAGCTCGTGGGAGTCGACGGTGCCCTGCGTCGCGGACGGCACGGTCGCGACGCGGTCCGCCGTCGCGGTCGTCTCGCGCACCGGCGGCAGCACCACGCGCGAGCACCGTCTGTGGATCAGCAGAACGACCGACTCCGACGAGGAGTCCGCGCTGGCCGTCCGGTGGACGTGGACCGCCACGGACCGGGACCTGGTCGGCGCGTTCTACGAGACGGACATCCGGCGGGCCGACGGGTCGACGATGGAGGTGTCGCAGGAGCTGCCGTCGACCGGCTCGGCGTCCGAGGTCCTCGGGGTCGCCCCCGCGACCATCGAGGCGGACGACCTGCAGAACGCCGGCTCCGGGTGGACCGCGCAGACCCGGCTGGTCGTCGGCGGCGAGGTCGTCGGATCCTGCACGTTCGACAGCGCCGACTGGGACGCCATGAGACGCGGCTGACGCGGACACGCCGTGCCAGAACCTGCGCATCGCAACCGGCCCACGAGCGGTCGAGGACTCGATACGCTCCCCTCACGTCATGGGCCCGAGGCAGTGCCCGCGGTAGCGGCTGCGGAAGGGTCCGGCGTCGGACACGGTGACACCGCCGCGCCTGCTCCTGCTCCCCCTGGAGTCCACGTGCGTCTCGCTCGCCCGGCCGTTGCGCTCGTCGTCGCCAGCCTGCTGCTTCCCGGCGCGGCAGAATCGGCTTCCGCCTTGACCCTCGAGGGCGCCAATGCCAACGAGAAATACGTGATCTCCGTGTACGAGGACCTCTTCGGTCGCGCGCCGGACCCGACGGGCCGGACGACGTGGACGACCGCGCTGGGAGCGGGCACGCCTCGCATCGCGGTCGCCAACTCGATCACGTCGTCGGTGGAATTTCGGTCCGGGTTGATCATCGACGCGTACGAGGAGTACCTCGGCCGTGGACCCGACGCCCCGGGGCTGCAGTTCTGGCTCCGGAACATGGCCGGGGGTATGACCATCGAGCAGCTGCACTCCGGGTTCATCGCATCCGACGAGTACTGGGCGCGCGCCGGTGCGACCGGTGCAGGCTGGGTCAGTGCGCTGTACGTCGATGTCCTCGGCCGTGAGGCGGGCGGCTCGGAGGTCGCCTTCTGGCTGGACGAGCTGAACCGGGGAGCGACCCGTGCGCAGGTGGCGATGGGCTTCCTGCTGTCGACCGAGTACCTGTCGTCGGTCGTCGACGGCTACTACTGGTGGCTGCTGGGCCGCGGCCTGGACCCGAGCGGTCTGGGGACGTGGGTCTCTGCGATCCAGCAGGGTGCACGCGACGAGCAGGTCATCGGCGGGATCATCGCCTCCGAGGAGTACTGGGCCAACGAGACGTCCCGTCCGTTCGTCGGGTACATCATCCTGTCTCCGAGAGAGGAGACGAGCGTGCCCCTCGGTACCGGGTGGACCTACACCGTCGAGGCGTACGAACCGAACGGTGCGCCCATCGGCGACGTCACCGACGAGGCCCACATCACGTGGGACGGCCAGCCGTGCACCCTGGGGTACTGCCAGCCCACATCGGTGGGCCCGCACGAGATCCACGCGGTGCACCGGGGCGTGAACGCCCGGTCGACGCTGACGGTCGTCCCTGCCCAGTGACCCGCGGGCCGTCAGCGCCGGGCTCCCGGGCGGTGAGCGGGAGACGGCGTCCGGAAGATCGTCGTGTCCGGCATGGGTGTGTGCCCGGCTCCGGGTGGACCGCGCAGACCCAGCTGGTCGTCGGCGGCGAGGTCGTCGGATCCTGCACGTTCGACAGCGCGACCGGGACGCCACGAATCGCGGCTGACCTGCGCCTGCGGCACCAGTACCGTGGCTCCCATGGATCGTCGTCGCCCTCCCGTGCAGGTGCTCCTCGGTGTGCTCATCGTCGCGGTCGGGGTGATCGCACTGCTGACCCAGCTCGACGTCCTCAGCGTGGACCTGGGTCAGCTGTTCTCCGACTGGTGGCCGCTGATCATCATCGGCGTCGGCCTGGCTGCGCTGATCGCCGCCCCGCGCGCGTGGTTGGGGCCGACCGTCATCATCGTGGTGGGACTGCTCTTCCTGCTGCAGTCGCTCGACGTCCTCGACGTGAACTTCTGGGAGATCCTCTGGCCGGTCGCGGTGATCCTGGTGGGGCTCTCGCTGATCACGAACTTCGGCAGCCAGTCGGTCGATGACGACGTCATCAACTCCACGGTCTTCTGGTGGGGGTCGGACCGCAAGACGCGCTCGCAGCAGTTCAAGGGCGGGACGCTGACCGCCATCATGGGTGGCATCGACGTCGACCTGCGCGAGGCGGACATCGTCGACCGGGCCGAGATCTCGATCTTCACGTTCTGGGGCGGGGTCGAGCTCAAGGTGCCGCCGACGTGGCGCGTGCGGACCAGCGGGCTGCCGATCCTCGGCGGCTGGGAGGACAAGACGACGCTCCCGCTGCAGGACGGCGCCCCGGAGCTCGTCGTGCGCGTGACCACCATCATGGGCGGGGCCGAGATCAAGAGCTGAGACCGTGCCCTCCTACCGGGTGGTCGCCGCGATCGGCCTGCTGCAGCCGGGCGTCGCCGCCCCCGACGTGCTCCCTCAGGCCGTCGCCGTCGCCGAGGCGATGACGACGGTCGAGGCGTTCGACGTCGCGGTCGTGCGCGGCCAGGCACGGGTGACCGTGCGGTACCAGGCCGACGACGACCAGAGCGCCCGACGCATCGGGTGGGCGGTGCTCGCGCGGCTGGACGAGCTGGCGGACATCAGCGGGCGCAGCGTCACCCGGCGGTTCGGCTCGCGGTGGTACCCGGTGCGCGCGCAGACGGGCAGCGGCTAGGCCGCGAGCCGGTCGGTGGCCGACGCCGAGCCGAGCCACGAGTGCGGGTTGCGGTCCCAGCACCAACCGAGCTTCGGCCGGCGCTCGCTGATCCAGACCGCCGGCACGCGCTGGTTGCCACCGGTGCGTGAGGCGAGCAGGGAGAAGCACTTGTTCGGCCGCAGCATGTCCGGCCGCACGACGACCAGCGCGACGCCCTCGGCCATGGTCAGCGGCGTGCGTCCCCGCGCCGTGATGGTGGCGAGCGCCTGCTCCGGCGGCACACCGCAGAACTCCGAGCCGGTGTCGATGCCGCGCAGGAGGTACGGCCCGGCGGGGACGTCGACGCCGGGGATCGGCCGATAGGTGGGGGCCTCGACGCGGTCGATGACGCTGATCCCGAGCTGTCGGCCGCGGCGCATCGCGGGTACGAGGTCGTTCACGTCGAGCCCCGGGATCACCAGGACGAACGGCACGGCGTCGCCCTCGACCGCCGCCGGCACCGCGGGGGCGTCCGCCGCGCCGGCCAGCGGCGCCAGCCGGTCGCGGAACGCCGTCGCGTCCTCGCCCAGCAGCGCCGGGATGCCGAGGTCGACGTAGGCGGCGATCTGGCGCTCCAGCTCCGCGCGGGGGTCCGCGGTCGGGTCGAACGCGGTGGCCGCCGCCGACGGGGGAGCGGTCGCCGTGGGGAGGTTCGGGTCGATCGCGGTGACGGGGACACCCATGGGTGGATTCTCGCGCACGACCGGCGTCAGAGCAGCGGGTCGCCCTGCCCCAGGACCAGCGGCTCGCCGACCGCGCGCGCGGGCCGGGCGCGTCCCGCGCCTCCCGAGGTGGCCGCCGAGTAGCGGTGGGCGACGAGCAGGCTGGGCGCGCCCGCGTCGGACGCCTCGACGAGGACGGCGCGCTGGCCGACGGAGGCGGGCTCATCGTCGCCCGGGAGGCGGCCCGACCACGCCACCGCGGCACGGGCTGCTCCGGTGCTGCGCACCCAGGCCCGCGCGGCGCGCAGCGCCTGCGTGGGATCGCCGCCGAAGCGGCGCACGTCCGGACCGTGCGTGGGGGAGCCGTCGACCACCGCGAACGGCGCCGTGCCGTCGCCCGACGCGAGCGTCGCCTCGAGCGCCTGGTCGAGCACCCCGAGCGCGATGTCCTGCGCGGCCGGGGACGGGGGACGGGGAAGGTCGGCAGGCGTCCGGAAGACCGGCGCGGCGGCCGCCGCGACTGCAGCCCCCGGCGGGGTCCGCGGGCTCGGCACCTCAGTGCCGGACTCGGGCGTCAGGTGCGCCGCGGCGGCGGCGACGTACTCGGCCACCCACTGCGGGCCGCAGCCGGCCTGCCAGCGGGCCGCCACGTCCGCCAGGGGCAGCGCCGCGTCCTGCCCCGAGGCGGACACCACGGCGGGGGTCGGCGCGTCGCCGGCCGTCCGCAGCGCCCAGCGGGCACCGGGCACGCGGGCCACGACGAGGTCGCCGACGCCCACCCCCAGGGCCATCACCATCGCCTGCGGAACCGGCGCCGGTGGTCCGGCGGCCCACCCGCTGCGCGCCCCGTGCAGCAGCGTGCCGACGGCGTGCGCGTCCGCGACGTCGGTCCCGCTGGAACGCAGGTAGGTGCGGGCGCGGTCGAGATGAGCCAGCTCGTCGGCGGTCAGCGGGCGCACACCCGGGACCGTGCCGTGAGTGTCGGACGCAGCACGGGCCAGCGTCGGACGCACCTCGTTCATGGGGTCGGGATCGGCCGCGGGCGGGGTGTTCTTGAGCGTGGCGCGGGGGGTTCCACCGGATGGCGGCGGCCGCGTCGGCGGCTACCCTGGCAGGCGATCCGCACGGGTGCGCCCGTCCACCGCTGGTTCCTGGAGCAGTCACCATCCGCCGACCGTCACGCAGCATCGTCGCCGCCGCCACCGCCGTCCTCCTGGTCGGCGGGGCGGGGAGCGCCTGGGCCTGGACCGAGCGCGAGGACCGGGCCGCGGCCGCCCTCGCCGCCCAGGAGCGCGCGGCCGACGCCCGCGAGGTGCTGGCGCTCGACGCCGCTGCGGCTCGCGCGCAGACCGCGGCGGCGGCGCGGTTGCAGGCCACGGTCGTGCTGACCGACGCCCGCAGCGTGCTCTCCGCTGCCGCCGAGCAGGCGCGCACGACGCTCGCGGCGACGCAGGACGCGGTCCCCGACGACGCGGTCCGGCAGGAGCTGGCGGCCGCGCTGGCGACGGTGGACGCGACCCTCGCGGCCACGGATCCCGCGACGACCGACGCCACCGCCGGCGACAGCGCCACGGCCGGCGACAGCGCCACCACCGGCGACAGCACCACCGCCGGCCACAGCGCCACCACCGGCCACAGCGCCACCGCCCTGCGCACGCTCGCCGCCGCGCTCGCCGCCGCGGAGGTCGCCGTCTCGGCCGCGCACCAGGAGTGGCAGGCGCAGGAAGCCGAGGCCGCCGCCGCCGCCGCGGCGGCTGCGACGACGCCGACCCCCAAGCCCGCCGGAAAGCCCAGCAGCGGATCGGCCCCGGCGGCACCCTCGTGCGGGACCACCTACACCGGCCCGCCGTTCTACACCTCGCCCGCGACCGTGGGCGGCGACGGGTCGAACGGCAGGCTCTCGCCGGACGCGCTGACAGCGATCTCCTGGGACGTCGACCCCCGCGGCACGCCCTACTACCTGACCAACGCGGCCGCCGCGGCGCTCGAGCGGCTGAACGGGGCGTTCCGCGCGGCCTTCGGTCACAACCTCGACCTCGACCTCACCTACCGCGACTACGACACCCAGGTGGCCATGCGCGAGGCGCTGGGCTCGGTCGCCGCCAAGCCGGGCACGTCGACGCACGGCACCGGCCTCGCCCTCGATGTTCCCGAGCTGCCCTGCGAGTACGGCTGGGACACCCCGCAGCGGAACTGGCTGGTCAGCAACGGACCCTCGTACGGGTGGGTCTCGCCGTCGTGGGCGGGCCGCAACGGCTCCAACCCGGAGTACTGGCACTTCGAGTTCCGCGGCTGAGCGTCACGTCACGTCGACCGGCCGCACGGCGTCGGTGCGGGACGGCACCGTCAGCAGCGAGATCACCCCGCCGCCCGCCAGCAGGCCCGCGCAGACGAGCATTGCCGTGCGGTGGGCCGGCTCGAGCGTGCTCGGGTCCGTCAGCGTCGCGCCCACCCCGGCGACCAGCGGCAGCACCGCGATGGCCAGGAGGCCCGCCACGCGCGCGACGGCGTTGTTGACCCCGCTGGCGACGCCCGCGAGGTGGTCCGGCGCAGCGGCCAGCGCGGTCGTGGTGAGGGGGGCGACCGTCGCGGACAGGCCGAGCCCGAACACGAGGATGCCCGGGAGCACGTGGCTCAGGTAGGGCGAGTCCGGTCCGATGCCCGCGAGCAGCACCGCGCCGACCGCGCACACCAGCGGCCCCACGGTCATCGGGATCTTCGGCCCCATGGTCATGCCCAGGGCGCCGGCCCGCGGAGACAGCAGCAGCATCAGCACGGTCACCGGCAGGGGCGCCAGGCCGGCGGCCAGCGGTGAGTAGCCGGCCACCACCTGGAGGGTCACGACGAGGAAGAAGAACAGCCCCGACAGCGCGGCGTAGATCAGCAGCGTGGCGGCGTTGGTGCCCGCGAACGGGCGCCACCGGAACAGGCCGGGAGGCAGCAGGGGAGCGGTGGCCCGGGACTCGGCGACGAGGAACGCGGCCATCGCGAGGACACCGGACGCCAGGGCGCCGACGACCAGCGCGTCGGCCGTCCCCCTCTCCGTCCACGCGGTGAACCCGTAGGTCAGCCCCGCGAGCCCGAGCGCGCCGAGCACCGTGCCGGCCACGTCGAGCGTGGTGGCCGCGTCGGCGTCGGCGCTCTCCGGCACGTGTCGCACGGTCACCGCGACCACCACGACCGCGAGCGGCAGGTTGATGCCGAAGATCCACCGCCACGTGGTGACCTCGACGATCCAGCCACCGAGGAACGGTGCCACCGCGCCCGCGATGCCGCCGAGGCCCGACCACGCACCGATCGCGCGGCCGCGGTCGGGGCCGCTGAACGTCGACTGGAGGATGGCCAGGGAGCCCGGCGTGAGCAGCGCGCCGCCGACCCCCTGGAACGCGCGCGCCGCGTTGAGCACCCCGATCGTCGGTGCCACGGCGCACAGCACGGACGCGACCGCGAACCACACGACGCCCACCAGGAAGACCCGCCTGCGGCCGAACCGGTCCCCGAGCGAGCCGCCCAGCAGCAGGAACGCGGCGAGCGTCAGCGCGTAGGCGTTGACGGTCCACTGCAGGTCTGCCGTGGTGGCGCCCAGGTCGTCGGCGATCGTGGGGAGCGCGATCGTCACGACCGTCGCGTCGATGAACGCGATCGCGGAGCCGAGCACGGTGGCGAACAGGACCCAGCGCCCGCGCGCGGAGGCGTAGACGATGCCGTCCGCAGGGTCAGCGGGGGCGGTCACGGTCCTTGCTCGGCTGCACGCGCTTGGGCTCGCCGGGCATCTTCGGGTACTCGGGCGGGTAGGGCAGGTCGCCCTCGCCGTCCTCGCGCTCCTGGCGCTCGGCCAGCTCCAGCAGCGACTCGATGGACCCGCGCGGGGCCGCGTGCCCCACGAGCGCGGCGAACAGGTCGCCCACCTGCGCGAACCTTTCGGGCATCGTCGTCACGTCGAAGTCGTTCGGGTGCACGTCCGCGACCTCGTCCCAGCGCAGCGGTGCGGAGACGGTGGCGCGGGGGTTGGTGCGGATCGAGTACGCCGAGGCGATCGTGCGGTCCCGGGCCATCTGGTTGTAGTCGATGAAGATCTTGCGGCCGCGCTCCTCCTTCCACCACTTCATCGTGACCTCCTGCGGCATCCGCCGTTCGAGCTCGCGACCGAACGCGATCGTGGCGCGGCGGGCGTCGACGAACGACCAGCGGGGCTCGATCGGCACGAACACGTGGATCCCGCGCCCACCGGACGTCTTGGGGGTCCCTTCGAGCCCGTGCTCGGCCAGCAGCTCACGCACGCGGGGCGCGACGCGGGCGGCGTCGTCGAAGTCGGTGCCCGGCTGGGGGTCCAGGTCGATGCGCAGCTGGTCGGGGGCGTCCACGTCGTCGCCCAGCACGGGCCACGGGTGGAACGTGAGCGTGCCCAGGTTGGCGGCCCACGCCACGACGGCGAGCTCGCTCGGCGCCACCTCGTCCGCCGTGCGACCGCTGGGGAACGCGATCCGCGCGGTCCGGACGTACTCCGGTGCGCCCTGCGGGACGCGCTTCTGGTAGAACGCGTCGCCCGTGGAGTCCATCCGGGTGGCCAGCTTGGCGCCCTCGAACACGCCCTTGGGCCACCGCTCCAGCGTGGTCGGCCGGTCCAGCAGCGCTCCGAGGATGCCGTCGCCGACGGAGACGAAGTACTCGACGACGTCGAGCTTGGTCAGGCCGCGCTCGGGGAAGTAGATCTTGTCCGGGCTGCTGACACGGACCGTCCGGCCGCGCACGTCGAGCTCCACCGCAGGCGTCTTCGTCGGAGACATGGCTCTCAACCTAGGGGCTGGGATCCGGCGCTGCCCAGGTCAGCCCGCACCGAGCAGCCCTCGCTGGTGCGCGACCGAGACGGCCTCGGCCCGTCCCGAGACGCCCAGCTTGGCCAGCAGGTTGGAGATGTGCACGGAGACCGTCTTGCCGGAGATGAAGAGCTTCTCGCCGATCTGCCGGTTGGACAGCCCCTGCGCCACGAGGGCGAGCACCTCCGCCTCGCGGGGGGTCAGCACGTCGACCCCGCCCACCCGGACGCCCGGCAGGTCCAGCCGGCCCCGGCGCGCGAGCCCTCGCACGGCGGTCGCCAGCGGCACGGCACCCATCGCGTCGGCGTCGCCCAGGGCGAGGCGGGCCTCGTCGCGGGCCGCCTCGCGATCTCCCGCCTCCAGGAGCGCCTCGGCGAGGCGGAACCGGCTGCGGGCGATCTCGTAGCGGTACCCGTAGTCGAACTCCGCGACGGTGGCCCGCCACAGCGCGACGTCGTTGACGCCCGTGAGCCGCGAGTGCTCGGCGTGCGCGCGCGCCAGCCAGGCCCGCCCCTCGGGGCCGAGCCGCCCACCGCGCGGCCGGCCGCGCTCCGCGGTCGTCCGCGCGCGCTCCAGGAGGCGTTCCCCCAGCGCCAGCCGCTCGGAGACGTCGCGTCCCAGGAGCCGTTCCTGTGCGGCGGCGTCCGCCAGCGCGCTCATGGCCAGCGCGACCAGCCAGATGCCGCCGAGGAAGTAGTCCGACCACGCCCGCCACAGGTGCTCCAGGAGCCGGAGCGCGAGCGTGATCGCCTCGTCGAGCTCCCCGCGCCAGGTGTGCGCGTCGATGGTGCAGCCGCCGGCCACCAGGGCGATCAGCCCGTCGCGGGACCAGCTGGGCTCCAGCGCGTTCCCGCGCTCCACCACGTCGTCGTCCCCGCGGGCCGCGGCCGCGTACAGGTTCATCGCGATCAGCGTGTCCGCCAGCTCCTCGGGCACCCCGCCGATGGCGGCGGGGGTCAGGTCGCCGGAGACGTACCCGATGAGCTGCGTGAACATGCGCAGCTCGACGCCGTAGACGCTCCACGTCATGCCCAGGGACCGGGCACGCTCGACGCCGTCGGCGGTCACCTGGCGGGCCGCCGTCAGGTCGCCCGCGTAGTACCGGTTGCTCGCCAGGTTGTACATGGTGCGCAGCTCGGTGGCGTAGTCGCGGGCTTCCCGGGCGCGGCTCAGCGCGGTGGTCAGCAGCCCGGCCGCCCGTTCCTCGTCGTCGACCACCAGCACCGCCAGGGTGGTCAGCGCGTCCGACTCGGCATCGGCCGCCCCCGCCGACCGTGCCAGCTCGACGGCGAGGGTCGCGCTGGCCTCCGCCTCGTCGTCGAGGTCGGCGTTCAGGGCGCTGCGCGCGTACGTGGCCAGCGCCCAGGCGCGCGCGGGCGTGGGGCTGTCCGGCAGGTCCGCGAGCGCCCGCGACGACTGCTCGAGCGCGTCGTGCACGTCCTCGACCCCCAGCAGGTACCGCGCGAGGACGGTGCGCAGCTGGGCCTGACGGGGGACGTCGGACGCCGTCTCCTCGACCGCGGCACGCGCCAGCTGCACCGCCCGGTCCACCTGCCCCGCGCGGCTCGCGGCCGCGGCGGCGGCCACGAGGACGTCGACGTGGTCGCTGCCCAGGGACCCGGCGACCTCCGGCACCGCCGCCCAGAGCCGCAGCACCACCTCGAGATGGCGCAGCTCCTCCGCCGGCGCGAGCACCTCGCGCGCCTGGTCGGCCGCCTCCAGGGACGCCTGCAGCGCGGTCGGCAGGTCCGGTGCCTGCAGGGCGTGCGACGCCAGCTGCGACGAGGGGCCCAGGCCCGGGTCGTCCCGCAGGACCCGCAGGTAGGCCCGGTGCAGCGCCGCCTGCTCGCCGGGGAGCAGGTCGGTGTACACCGCCTCGGCCAGCAGGGCGTGCCGGAACGCGATCAGGCCGGCCTCGCCGACCAGCACGTGGTGCGCGACCGCCTCCCGTAGCGCCGCGTCGACCCCGCCGGGGGCGGCGAGCTGAGGATCCCCGTCCGCGGCGACGGCCGCACGCAGGAGCGGCTCGGACACCCGCCGCCCCGCCGCCGACGCGATGCGGGCCAGGCGCTGGACCGTCGGGTCGAGCACCTCCAGGCGCGCGCGCAGGATGTCGGCGAGCGACCACGGGAGCTCGTCGGCCCCGGTGCCGGCCTCCAGCAGCTCCTCGGCGAAGTACGCGTTGCCCTCGGACCGGTCGATGACCCGGCGCAGCGTGGACTCGGGCAGCGGGGAACCGTGCAGGGCTGTGGTGAACTCGCGGACCTCGTCATCCGTGAACGGCGACAGGTCCAGACGCTCGACGCGGGCGTGCCGGCCGAGCTCCGTGGCGACGGGCCGCCACGGGTGGCGCCGGTGCAGGTCGTCCGTGCGGTAGCTGGCCACGACGAGCAGGTGCTGGTCGCGCAGCCGCGAGACGAGGAAGCGCAGCACGTCCCGGCTCGACGCGTCGGCCCAGTGCAGGTCCTCCAGGATCAGCAGGAGGGGGTGCCCGGGGCGGCCGACTGCGCCCAGCACCTCCACCAGGCCCTCGAACAGCTGGAGCCGGTTGGAGTGGTCGTCGGGAGCGCCGCCCTGCCCCGCCGGGCCGGGCAGCAGGCGGGCGAGCGCCGGGCGGTTGGCCACGACCGCGTCGACCGCGACGGGGTCGAGCGCCTGCAGCTGCGAGAGCGCCTCCGCGAAGGGCAGGTACGGGAGGCCGATCTCTCCCAGGTCGACGCAGTGGGACAGCACGACTCGGGCGCCCGCGGCCTCCGCCTGCTCGGCCACGTGCCGGAGCAGCCGGGACTTGCCGACGCCCGCATCGGCGCCGATCAGGACCGCCGTGGGCTCGTTGACGCCCGCGCGCTGCAGCGCCAGCGTGAGCTGGTCGACCTGCGCCGCGCGGGCGACGAACGGTGTGCTCATCGAGCCGCGTGCCATGTCTCCGATCCTCGCAGCAGCCACCCACGCGCCGCACGCACCGATCGGCGACGCTGGGTGGGCTGCGAGTCGTCGACGCGGGCGTCGACGCCGGACCGGTCGCCCGGCTCGTCGCGGGGCTCGTCGAGCTCCTCGGCGGGCGGGATGCGGCGCAGCGCCGTGAACAGGCGCTCGTGGCGGTAGGCGAGCTCGGCGTCGAGGGCGGGTCCCCAGAAGTCGGCCATGGTGTCCTCCTCATCGCGCCGGACGACCTGCCCGGCTCTCGTTGTCGAGTACGACACTCGCCGTGAGGGGCGTACCCCCGGATCGGTCGGTCGACCGGTCCTTCGCCGCGGCCTCGCCGCAGATCGGTCTGAGGTGGGCTCCCTGCCGTCTGAGGAGCCTCAGATGCCGATAGATACCCGTGACCTGCGGGGGAGCGACCCCGTCGGCGCCTCGTGCCGCCGGGTCGTTCACCCGGACGCGTGGCGTTCCCCCGGGCGAGAAGGCGCCGTGTCGGGCAGGCTGGGGCGCGTGGGAGACGTCCGAGACCTCCGGAGTGCAGCCAGCGTGCGTCGTCGCGACGCGCGCGCCGTCGACCGTGAGCTCGTCGTCGAGGCGGGCCGCACGGCCCCCCGGGCTGCCCGGCACTGGGTGATGCGGACCATCGCCGAGGCCGGGATCGGCGGAGCCTCCAACCAGGTGATCGAGCTCCTCACGGGCGAGCTGGTGTCCAACGCGGTCGTGCACGGGCCCGAGGCCGCACAGATCCGCATCCAGCTGCACATCGACGGGCAGGACGTGCGCGTCGGCGTGCGCGACACGGGTGGCGGCACCCCCACGGTCGGTCATCCCGAGCCGACCGCGCCGAGCGGACGTGGCCTCGCCCTGGTCGAGGCGCTGTCCTCCGACTGGGGCACCCAGCTCCACGACGACGGCAAGACGGTCTGGTTCGAGGTCCGCGGCGACGAGTGACGGGCCGACACGCCCGGGACGTCCGAGTGTGTCCGAACTCGCGTCCGCCCGTCCCCGTCCCGTCCTCGTCCCGTGCCCGCCCGGCGCGCTGAGCCGCCCCCCGCAGTCGGCAGCGCGCTGGCCTGCGTCTGCGCGATGCGCGCGAGGCCCGTGCGGCGTAGTTTCGGGGGCGGACGATCGGGAGCGAGGGGCAACCACACCATGAGTGACGCCAGCGACGGCAGCGACGGCACGCCAGTGACGACGAAGATGCCGGACATCCGCGCGGAGGTGCGGGACGACGGCACCGGAGAGATCTCGATCGACGGCGTCGTCGAGCGGGTGCGGATGGCGAACCTCGCCGAGGCGGGTGCGGCCATCACGACGCGCATCGCCGCGCTCGCGGGCACCGTCGGACGGCCCGTGCCCGTGCAGGTCCGCGACCCCGACGGCGTCTGGTCGCTGATGATCCACCCCGACGGCCTGGTCGACGAGGCACCCGCGCTCATCGACGGCGACGGCTCTGCCGACGGTCCGGCCGACCGCGACGGATCCACCGGTGCGGTGTCGTCCTCGCAGCAGGCGGCGTTCACCGGCGGAGACTCGGCAGCGCCGAGCGTGCCCGCCACGCTCCCCCCGCTCGCGGAGGGCACCCCCAGCACCCCGGCCCGAGGACCCGCGGCGACGCGGGGCAGCACGTCCCGGCCGACGGGCGCGTCGGCCGACGAGGACGGCGTCCCGGCGTCCGGTGGCGCCGGTGGCCCCGCCGCGACCGTCGGGACCGGATCCGGATCGACGCCGCTGCCGACGCTCGACGACCTGCTGGCCGCGCGCCACCCCGTCCCGGCCTCCGGTCCCGCCGAGCACGGGTGGCGTGCCGGGGTCCGACGGCTGACGTTCGGAGTGGTCTCGCCGGCACCGGGGCCCGTGGAGCGTCGTCGGCGGGTCGACTCGGCCTCCGTGCGCCGCACGCTCGACGGCCCGAAGACGGTCGTCGTGATCAACCCCAAGGGCGGCGCCCACAAGACGACGGCGACCATGCTGCTGGCGGCCACGTTCGGCCTGCAGCGCGGCGGGTACACCCTCGCGTGGGACAACAACGAGACGCGCGGCACGCTCGGCTGGCGGTCGTCGCACGCCGACCACACCCGCACGGCCGTGGACCTGCTGAACGCCCTGCCGTCGCTCGGTCCGCAGGGCACGGTCCGGATCGGTGACCTGGACGGCTTCGTGCGCACGCAGCCCAGCGAGCAGTTCGACGTGCTGGCGTCCGACGAGAACTCGGCGTCGGCGTCGTCCGTGGACGCGGACTCGTTCACCGCCCTGCACCAGGTGCTCTCCCGCTTCTACCGGGTGCTGGTCATCGACACGGGCAACAACATGCGCGCCTCGAACTGGCAGGCGGCCGTCGGGGCGGCCGACCAGATCGTCGTGGTGTCCACCGTGCGCGAGGACACCGCCCAGTCGGCCGCGTGGGCGCTCGACGCCCTGCGTGCCACCGGCCACGAGGAAGCGGTCCGCCGGGCCGTCACCGTGCTGTCCGCGCCGGAGCCGAAGGTGGACAAGGACCTGCAGAAGCGTCTGCGGTCCCACTTCGGCGCCCTCACCCGCGCGGTCATCGACGTGCCGCACGACCGGGCGCTGGTCTCGGGCGGACCCATCGACTACGACTCCCTCGACCTGACCACGCGTGACGCCTGGCTGCGGGTGACCGCCGTGGTGGCCGACGGGCTCTGAGCCGTTCCGGGCACGCGGGCGCCCGGGTCGTGCAAGAAGCGGGACGGTCGCGACAGAGTGCAGGTGTAGGCCACCCGACCAGACCAGGGAGCACCGTGCCGTCGCGGACACCGAGCACGCCGAACGGCGAGACCACCCTCTCGCCCGACGCCCCGCCGGACGACACGGACCCGGCGGAGGCCGGCGCGTCCGGTCCCGACCCGTCGCACGACGCCGTCTGGTTCGAGGCGCTCGTCCGGCAGCACGCCACCGCGGTGCACCGGTTCGTCGTGCGGCGCGCCGGCCGTGACGAGGCGGAGGACCTGGCCGCCGACGTGCTCACGGTGGCTTGGCGGCGCCGGGCCGACGTCCCGGACGGCGCCGAGCTGCCCTGGCTGTACCGCACGGCCGGCTTCGTCGTCGCGAACCACCGTCGCAAGGGTCGCCCTGTCCCGGTCGGCGACGTGCCCGAGGAGCTCGACTCCGACGACCCCGCGGTCCGGGCGGTCCAGGAGGAGCGCGTCCGCGAGGTGCTGGGCGCCCTCAGCCCGCGGGACCGGGAGATCCTGCTGCTCAACGCGTGGGAGGGCCTGTCCGGCGAGGAGCTCGCCCACGTGCTCGGCATCGGCCGCGGCGGCGCGGACGCCGCGCTGAGCCGCGCCCGGGCCCGCCTCCGTGAGGTCTGGGCGGCCGCCGAGGCCTGAGCCGGACCGGCGGCCGGCGGCGGCGCGCGGCGGCGGCAGGCGGCTGGCGGCGGGCGGCGGGCGGCGGCCGCGAGATCGTGGGTTCGGCGCGAGATCGTGGCTGCGAACCCCCGCGCTCGTGCCGAACCCACGTTCTCGCGCCCGGAGCGGGAGCGGGGACGGCCGGGCGAGCGGTGCAACGCGGGGTGAACCCGTGCAAGCGCGGAGGCCGCCGGGACACATGAGGGGTAGAGAGCGATCCACCCAGGACCAGGAGGCAGGACCGTGGACGACCGCACCGAGAACGGGACGACCGACGGCATCCCCGACGGCACCGCCGACGACACGGCGTTCGCCCGCCTGCAGGCGGCCGACCCCGCCGCGGGTGCGACCCCGGACGTGCCCGCGCTGTACGCCGCCGTCACCCAGCGCACCGGCGTCCCCGTGGCCGCGCCTGCCGACGAGCTCGCCGCCCGCCGCTCCCGGCGCGCGCCACGCTGGCTGCAGGTCGCGGCCGCGGTCGCGGGCGTCGCGGTGATCGGCGGGGGCGGCTACGCGTACGGCGTGAACAGCGCGCCGACCCAGGCGGTGCTGCCGGCGATCACGCTGGAGAGCGCCGCCGGCGGCCGCGCGGACACGGCCCCCCAGGCGGCGTCCATGGCGGGCGGCGCGGTCGACACCAAGATGATGTACCCCTGGTGGGGCGGTCGGACGGTGTTCGCGGCCAGCGGGCTGTCCGGCGAGGGTGGCTCGGGCGGCGCGTGGGGCTTCGACGCCGCAGGCGTCTACTCCGAGGCGACCGCGGCGGCGGCAGCCGCGGCGCTCGGCGTGCCCGGGCAGCCGAGGCTCGAGTACGGCACGTGGTCGGTGGGTCCGAACGACGGCTCCGCGGCGTCCGTGTCGCTGTCGGCGGACGGCCTCGCGAGCCTGTCCTACTACGACCCCACCCGGGACCCGTGGAACTGCGTGCGCTCGGCGCCGGACAGGATCGAGGAGCCGAGCACGGGCGGGGCCGACGAGCCGAGCACGGGCACGGCCGAGGAGGGGTTCGCCGTGCCGGAGACCGGCATCGTGGGCGGTCCCGGGTGCAGCACCGCGGCGCCGGCGCCGACGGGGGACGCGGCGATCGACCGGGCGAAGGAGGCGCTGTCCGCCGTCGGCGTCGACCCCGCCGGGTACGAGCTCGCCGCGTCGACCGACCCGGGCAGCCCGCAGGTCACCAACGTGTCGGCCAGCCAGGTGCTCGACGGCCAGCTGACCGGCGTGACGGCGAGCGTGACGGTCGTGGCCGACGGCGTGCAGTCGCTGTACGTGCCGCTCGCCCCGCTGGTCGAGCTGGGCAGCTACGACGTGGTGAGCCCGACCGACGCGGTCGCCCGGCTGGACGACCCGCGGTTCGGTGCCTCGGGGGGCGGCGGGGTGATGCCGCTCGCGGCCGGGGGTATGCGCACCGCCGACGACGCGGCGTCGTCGTCGGAGCCGCAGGCCGCGGTGGAGCCGACCGTCCCGGCCACGCCCCAGGCGGGCAGCCCGCTGGCGTGGCCGGTGCAGGAGGTCACGCTCGTGTCCGCCCGGCTCGGGGTCGCCCTGACCACCCTGCCGACCGGCGCGTCCGTGCTGGTGCCGACGTATGAGCTCGCGGACGCCGACGGCGCCACGTGGAGCGTCATCGCGGTGGTCGACGACCAGCTGGACTTCTCCGCGGTGGGCTGACCGGCACGACGAAGGCCGGCCGACGTCGGAGGGGACGTCGACCGGCCTTCGTCGTGCCCGCGGGTCCGCGCGGTCCGACGGCTACCGCCGGACGGTCAGCGGTCGGGACGTCGACCCGAGGACCGACAGGTCGCCCGCGTACTGCGCCGTGAGCACGTGGGTGCCGCGAGGGAGCGGACCGAGCCGGACGTCGACGGCTCCGCGGTCCCGCGCCCGCAGCAGTGCGCGCCCGACCTCGACGCCGCCGTCCCGGACGACGACCAGCCCGGTCGGCGCCGTGCGGCCCGCCCGGACCGACACGTGTGCCACCGTCGCGGCCGCGTGCTGCCCGCGCCCGCGTGCCACACGCAGCGACGTGGTCGACGCCGCCCGCGCGGCGGGCGCCACGGGATCGGCCTGCAGCTCGGCCGCGACGGGCAGCAGCCGCCCGTCGAACCCGAACATCGCCTGGTTCTCCCAGGCGTTCCCGGACGTGGGGTCGGCCGGGTCCCAGCCGTTGCCCGCGACCGAGGTCCACGCCGGCTCCCAGTAGACGGTGCCGAGGCCGCGTCCGCCGGGCGCCGAGGCGACCACGTCCTGCACGGCCCGCAGCGCGGAGGCCTGACCGGCCGGCGTGGCCGGGTAGCCGGCGACGAGCTCGTCGGGGGTGTTGAGGATGTTCTCCCAGGCCGGGGTGTCGTCGTCCAGGGTGAACGGGTACGCGGTCTCGACGACCACCACGTCGCGGTCGTACCGGTCGGACAGCGTGGTGACCGCCTCCTGCAGGTCCGCCAGCGACCCGTGCCAGTACCCGTAGTAGGACAGCCCGATCACGTCGAACGGCACGCCGCGCGCGGTGACCTCGTCGAACCACCAGGTCAGGGAGCCGATCCCGTTGTTGATGTTGGTCAGGTGCAGGATCGTCCTGGTGGTGGGGGAGACCTCCTTGACCGCGTCGTGGCCGGCCGTCAGGAACGCCGCGAGGTTGTCCCACTGGGCGCCCGGCACGTCGTCCGACGGGTCGACGTCCCACGTCTGCCCCCACGGCCACAGCATCCCGGGATTGATCTCGTTGCCCACCTGGACGTAGTCCGCGGTGATCCCCGCCGACTTCAGGGCGGTGAGCACCTCGACGGTGTGGTCGTGCACGTCGACGGCCAGCTGGGCGGCGTCATGGGTAGCCCAGGCGGCGGGCACGCCCTGCGCGCCGGGGTCGGTCCAGCGGTCGGAGTAGTGGAAGTCGACCATCAGCGCCATGCCCGCGGCCTTGATCCGCTTCGCGGTGGCGACCACGTGCGTGACCTCGTTGTACCCGTCGGCGGGGTCGACCCAGACCTTCAGCCGGCCGAGGTTCATGCCGGCGTCGGCGAGCAGCCGCACGGGGTCCCCGGGCGCGCCCGTGGCGGAGGCGTAGGTGGCTCCGGCGTCCTCGTTCTTGGCCAGCCCGGACAGGTCGCCGCCGCGGATGGCGCGCGTCACCTGCCCGGGGGCGAGCGAGACGTCGTCGACGCTCGCCCACGCGTTCGCGGGTCCGTCGGTGTCCACGGAGATGGTGCACGCCCCGCCGACCACGTAGGCGGACACGGACAGCCGGACCCACGCGTCGTCCTGCAGGGTGCCCGGCAGCGTGGTGGCGTCGTCGACGCCGCAGCCGGTCAGCCGCAGCGACGTGGCGTCCAGCCCGCCGGACTTGACCCACGCGCTCACGGTCCACCAGCCGTCGGCCAGCCCTTCGACGCGCTGGGACGTGCTCACCCGGTACCGCGACGCCGACCAGTGCGTGAGCCGCGAACCGTCGCGCCCGCCGCTCTCCACGGCGGCGCCCGTGCCGGTGACCGTCCAGCCGGTCAGGCCCTGCTCGAACCCGGCGTTGTCGACGACCCCGGGCGTCGGGTCGGCGGCGGGGACCGGCGCGGGGGGCGGCGAGCCGGCGGTCAACGCCAGCACCGTCCCGAGCGCCGCGGCGCAGGACCACCAGAACCGTGCATGAACCCTCATCCTCGTCCTCCTTGACGTGGTGGCGGCCGACGGGCGGGAGCGCCCGCGGGGTGGTTCAGCTGGTGCGGCCCTCCTCGACGACGACGACGCCGCCCGCGGGGACCTTGACCGACCCGTGCGCGACGTCGCCGGTGAGCAGCAGGACGCCGTCGGCGGGGATCGCGACGGGCTCGTCGCCGTGGTTGATGGCGATCACGTAGTCGGCGTCGGCGCCGTGCCGGCGGACCACCTCGACCTCGTCGGGGAGCCCGCTGGGGGCCAGCCCGGCGTCGGCGTAGACGGGGGCCATGACGGTCTCGAGCGCGTCGGCGTCGAGCGCCGTCGACACGTACCACCCGACGCCGTCGCCGTGCTGGTGCCGGGTGATCGCGGGTCGGCCGGCGGCGGGGCCGTCCGCGTAGGCGGAGACCACCCGCGCACCCTCGAGGGCCAGGTCCTCGGTCCAGGTCCTGGCGACGAGACCGTTGTCGAGGTGCACCCGGCCGCCCTCGCGCAGCGGCAGGAACTCCTCGACGGTCAGGCCCAGCGCGTCGCGCAGGGGAGCGCCGTACCCGCCCACGTGCACCGCGTCGGACTCGTCGACGATCGCGGAGAAGTACGAGGTGAGCAGCGTGCCGCCGCCGGCCACGTACCGCGTCAGGTTCTCGCTGGCGGCGGTGCTGAGCAGGTAGGAGGCCGGGGCCAGGACGAGCCGGTACGGCGCCAGGTCGGCGTCCGGCAGGACGAAGTCCACGGTGAGCCCGTCGCGCCACAGCCGGTCGTAGTACGCCATGACGCGCTCGCGGTGGTCGAGGTCCACGCTCGGGCGCCACTCGAGGTCCTGCGCCCAGAACGACTCCCAGTCCCACAGGATCGCGACGTCGGCGTGCACGCGGGAGCCCAGCACCGGGGTGAGCCGCTGCAGGTCCGCGCCGAGCGTCACCACCTCGCGCCACACCCGCGACGACGTGCCCGCGTGCGGCAGCATCGCGGAGTGGAACTTCTCCGCACCCGAGCGCGAGGCGCGCCACTGGAAGAACAGGATCGCGTCGGCCCCGCGCCCGAGGTGGCTGAACGCGTTGCGGGCCATCTCCCCGGCGCGCTTGGCGACGTTGCGGGGCTGCCAGTTGACCGCCGACGTCGAGTGCTCCATGAGCATCCACGGCCGGCCCTGCGCGACGGACCGCGTGAGGTCGGCGACGAAGGCCAGCTGCACGTGGCCGCGCTCGTCGGCGGCCGTGAGGTAGTGGTCGTTGGAGACGACGTCCACCTCACGGGCCCACTTCCACAGGTCGATCGACGGGCACGACCCCGCCTGGAAGTTGGTGGTGACCGGGATGTCGGAGTGCGCACGGATGGCGTCGCGCTCGGCGACGAACGCCTGCCGCAGGGCGTGGTCGCTGAACCGGGCGAAGTCGAGGCGCTGCGCGGGGTTGACCACACTGGGGGCTACCGACGGCGGGTTCACGTGGTCCCACGACCCGTAGCGCTGACCCCAGAACGCCGTTCCCCACGCGTCGTTGAGCGCGTCGAGCGAGCCGTAGCGCTCCTGCAGCCATCCGCGGAACGCGACCGCGGCGGACGCCGAGTAGTCCTCACCCACGGGTGCGCCGTACTCGTTGTGCACGTGCCAGAGCGCGACCGCGGGGTGCCGGCCGTAGCGCTGCGCCAGCTCGGAGGCGATCCGGGTGGACGCGCGCAGGTAGGCGGGGTGGCTCGGGCCGGCCAGGCCGCGTGACCCGAAGCCCAGGACGGTGCCGTCGCGCGTGACGATCCGCGCGTCCGGGTAGGTGGCGAAGAACCAGGCGGGCGGCGACGCCGTCGGCGTTCCCAGGTCGACCCGGATGCCGTTCTCGTGCAGCAGGTCGATCAGCCCGTCCAGCCAGCCGAACTCGAAGACGCCCTCGGTCGGCTCGAGCAGGGCCCAGGAGAAGATCCCGATGCTGACCAGGTTGACGCCGGCCTCGCGCATGAGGGCCACGTCCTGCGCCCAGACCTCCTGCGGCCACTGCTCCGGGTTGTAGTCGCCGCCGTAGGCGATCCCGTCGAGGCCGAGAGGCCAGGGGTAGTCAGGCATGACGCTCCATCGGGTCGAAGTCCTTGTGCACGGTCCCGGTTCTGCGACGCCGTACAACGAGGAGATAACACCACCTTCCTCCCTGTTGACAAGGCGCGAACCGGGTTGACTACTGTGAGCGTGCACAGCCAGAGGCGACCGTCAGAGGGCGCCCGTCCGGCGCGACGACGCGGCGGACCATGACAAGGAGGTCAGATGCGCCTGCACCATGGCATGAGGCTCGCGGCCGTCGTCGCGGCGACGGCCCTGCTCGCCACCGCGTGCTCGTCGGGGGACGACGGTGGTTCGGACGACACCGAGAGCGCCGGCGGGAAGGTCGAGCTGACGTTCTGGACCTGGGCGCCCGGGATGGACGAGGTCGCTGCGGCCTGGAACGCGGCCAACCCGGACATCCAGGTGACCGTCAACAAGCAGGACGGTGGCGACCCGGCGGTCACCAAGCTGCTGACCGCCATCAAGGCCGGCTCGGGAGCCCCGGACATCTTCCAGACCGAGTACCAGAAGATCCCCACGCTGGTCTCGTCGGACGCACTCCTGGACATCGCGGACGTCCTGCCCGAGGGCACGGCCGACCACTTCGCCGACGGCACCTGGGAGTCGGTGACCCTCGGCAGCGACGCCGTGTACGGCGTGCCGCAGGACTCCGGCCCCATGGAGCTGTACTACCGGGCCGACATCTTCGAGCAGTACGGCCTGGAGGTCCCGACGACGTGGGAGCAGTACGCCCAGGTCGCCGAGCAGCTGCACACCGCCGACCCGACCAAGTACCTCGGCACCTTCTCCGCGACCGACGCCGGCTGGTTCACCGGCCTGGCGCAGCAGGCCGGCGCCTCGTGGTGGGGCATCGACGGTGATGCCTGGTCGGTCGAGATCGACGCCGAGCCGACGCAGAAGGTCGCGCAGTACTGGGGCGACCTGGTGGAGCGGGGCGTCATCGACAACAAGCCGATGTACACCCCCGAGTGGAACGCGGCCCTCAACGACGGCACGCAGGCGGCCTGGGTCTCCGCGATCTGGGCGCCCGGGGTGCTGGAGGGCAACGCCCCCGACACCGTGGGCAAGTGGGCCATGGCGCCGCTGCCGCAGTGGAACGAGGGTGACGAGGCCACCGGCAACTGGGGCGGCTCGGCGTCGTCCGTGACGTCGCAGTCGAAGCACCCCGAGGAGGCCGCGGAGTTCATCGCCTGGATGAACACCAGCCAGGAGGGCGTCAACATCCTGGCCCAGGAGGGGGGTCTGTACCCGGCCGACATCCCCGGTCAGGCCGAGGCGCTCGCGGCGCCGCCCGCGTTCTTCCCCAACCAGGCGGACTTCTACACCGTGGCGTCGCAGATCGCCGAGACGGTGCAGCCGTTCACCTACGGCCCGAACGTCAACGTCGCCTTCTCGGCGTACAACGACGAGTTCGCCAAGGCCGCGGAGTCCCGGAAGGCCTCGGCGTTCGTGGACGCGGTCGCCAAGATGCAGAGCACCACGCTCGGCGACCTCGAGAACGCCGGGTTCACCGTCACCGAGTGACCCCACCCGCGGCCGCCCGTCGATCCCCGGCGGGCGGCCGCGCGCACCCTCGATGGAGAGGAGAGGCTGTGACCACCGTCGCCGCCGTCCCGAAGAAGCGCACCGGGCGGGCCGCCCCGTACGTGTACCTCGCCCCGGCGATGGTCCTGTTCACGCTGTTCCTCGCGCTGCCCATCGGGTACGCGTTCTACCTGAGCCTGCGCACGGTCAAGGTCAGCGGCCTGGGACTGGGCAAGGGCGCGCGCACCGAGGTCTGGGCCGGCCTCGACAACTACGCGCGTGCGCTCTCGTCTCCCGACTTCGTCGCCTCGGTCGGCCGGGTCGCCGTGTACGGCCTCGTCCTCGTGCCGACGATGCTCGGCCTCGCGCTGCTGTTCGCCCTGCTGCTCGACTCGCGCCGCACCCGCGCCACGGGGTTCTCGCGGACCTCGATCTTCCTGCCGTACGCGGTGCCCGCCGTGATCGCGTCGCTGCTGTGGGGCTTCCTCTACCTGCCGCGGGTGAGCCCGTTCTACTACGTGTTCGACCGGCTCGGGTGGGAGGTCCCCGACATCCTGGCGCCGGGCCTGGTGACGTTCGGGATCGCGAACATCGGCCTGTGGGGCGGGGTCGGCTTCAACATGGTCGTCATCTACACCGCGCTCAAGGCGATCCCGACCGAGCTGTACGAGGCGGCGCGGCTGGACGGTGCCTCGGAGGTGGCGACCGCGCTGCGGATCAAGATCCCGATCGTCATGCCGTCCCTGATCCTCACGTTCCTGTTCTCGATGATCGCGACCCTGCAGGTGTTCGCCGAGCCGATGACGCTGCGGCCCCTGACCAACACGATCTCCACCACGTGGAGCCCGCTGATGCTCGTCTACCGCGACGCCTTCACGCGCGGCGACATCTACTCCGCCGCGGCGACGTCCGTGGTGATCGCCGTGGCCACGTTCGCGCTCTCGTTCGGCTTCCTGCGCCTGGTGCAGGGGCGTGCCTTCAGCCAGGAGAACAACTGACATGGCCTCGACCCTGACCTCGTCGCCCGCGTCGGTGCGCCGCCCCGCCGGCCCGCCGGCACCGCGCCCGCGACGGGTGCGTCCGTCGGTCCTGTCCACCGCGGTGCTGCTCGTCGGCGCCGCCTACTGCCTGCTGCCCGTGGTCTGGGTGCTGACCGCCTCGTCGAAGAGCGCGGCCGAGCTGTTCACCACGTTCACGTTCGCACCCTCGACCCACCTGTGGGAGAACGTCCAGGACCTGTCCGCCTACCGCGGCGGCCTCTACTGGCGCTGGATGCTCAACACGGCGCTCTACGCGGGCGTCGGCGCCCTGCTGTCGACGGTGGTGTCCGCGATGGCGGGCTACGGCCTGGCCAAGTTCTCGTTCACCGGCAAGGAGCTCATCTTCAACATCATCCTGGCCGGGGTGCTGGTGCCGGGCGTCATCCTGGCGATCCCGCAGTACCTGCTGCTGGCCGAGGTGGGGCTGACCAACACCTACTGGTCGGTGCTGCTGCCCAGCATCATCAGCCCGTACGGCATCTACCTCGCGCGCATCTACGCCGCGTCGTCGGTGCCGGACGACATCGTCGAGGCGGCCCGCACCGACGGCGCCCGGGAGTGGCGGATCTTCACCGGGATCTCGGTGCCGATGATGGTGCCCGGCCTGGTCACCGTGTTCCTGTTCCAGTTCGTCGGCATCTGGAACAACTACATGCTGCCGTTCATCATGCTCGGCGACGACAAGCTGTTCCCGATCACCGTCGGCCTGTCGGGCCTGCTCAACCAGGGGGCGTCGCAGCCCGCGATGTACACCTCGGTGATCACCGGGGCCCTGCTGTCGATCATCCCGCTGGCCGCGCTGTTCCTGACGCTGCAGCGCTACTGGCAGGTCGACCTGGCCGCCGGTGCGGTCAAGGCCTGAGCGTGCCGCCGGGCGCCCTAGAGTTCCGTTCGATGGACCCCACCCCTCAGCCGCGCAGGCGCCCGACGATCCGTGACGTCGCCGCCGCCGCCGGCGTGTCCCGCGGCACGGTCTCGCGCGTGATCAACGGCGGGCACTGGGTGTCGCCGGAGGCGCTCGCCGCGGTCGAGGAGGCCATCCGCACCACGGGCTACTCGGCGAACCAGCACGCCCGCTCCCTGGTGACGGGTCGCTCCAACTCGGTCGCGTTCCTGCTCACCGAGCCGCAGCACCTGCTGTTCGAGGACCCCAACTTCTCGATCCTGCTGCGGGGCGCCGCGCAGGCGCTGGCCCTGCGCGGGATGCCGTTGCTGCTCATGGTCGCCGGCACCCCGGAGGAGCAGCGGCAGGTCTCGACGTACGTCGGCGCCGGGCACGTCGACGGGGTGCTGGCCATCTCCTCGCACGCCGGCAACAAGCTGCTGGACGAGCTGGTCCGCCAGGGCATCCCGATGATCGCGTGCGGGATCCCCCTGGGCTACGAGGGCAGCGTCGGCTACGTCGCCGCCGACGACCTGGCGGGGGGCCGCCGGATGACGCGCCACCTGCTCGAGCGCGGGCGCACCCGCGTCGCGACGATCACCGGTCCGCTGGACACGCCGGGCGGCCGGCTGCGGCTCGAGGGGTACCGCCAGGAGCTCGGGGCCGCGTACGACGAGTCGCTCGTGGCGCACGGCGACTACTCGCGCGACGGGGGAGCGGCCGCGATGCGCGTGCTCCTCGACCGGCGCCCCGACCTCGACGCGGTGTTCGTCGGCTCCGACCTCATGGCCGCCGGCGCCCTCCAGGTGCTGCGCGAGGCCGGCCGGTCGGTCCCCGGTGACGTGGCCGTCGGCGGGTTCGACGACTCCGGCCTGGCCGCGACCCTCGACCCACCGCTGAGCACCATGCGTCAGCCGCTGGAGCGGATCAGCGCGGAGATGGTCCGCCTGCTGATCGAGGTCATCGAGGGCGGCGAACCCGCCGCGATCACCCTCCCCACGTCCCTGGTGGTCCGCGCCAGCACCTGACGGCACGCGCTCGCGGTCGAGAACACCGTGGGTCGCGTTCTGGCCCGCCGGAGCGCGGCCCAGGTTGTTCTCGCGCGGTTGCTGACAGACTCCCACCCATGGCCGAGAAGCTGCTGCTGCTGGACACCGCCTCGCTGTACTTCCGGGCGTACTTCGGGGTCCCCGACTCCGTGAAGGCACCGGACGGGACACCGGTCAACGCCGTCCGCGGGCTGCTGGACATGATCGCCCGCCTGGTCACCGACCACCGCCCGACGCGGCTGGTCATGTGCTGGGACGACGACTGGCGCCCGCAGTTCCGCGTGGACGCGATCCCGTCGTACAAGGCGCACCGCGTCGCGGCCGAGGTGCCCGGTACGACGGGGGCCGAGGAGGTCCCGGACACCCTGGCCCCGCAGGTCCCGATCATCGTGGAGGTGCTCGCCGCCCTGGGGATCGCGCGGGTCGGCGTCCCGGGCTACGAGGCCGACGACGTCATCGGCACCCTGGTCGCCCGCGAGGTCGCCAAGGCGCACCCGGCCCCGGTCGACGTCATCACGGGGGACCGGGACCTGTTCCAGCTGGTCGACGACGCCGTCCCGGTGCGGGTGCTCTACACGATCCGCGGCATCAAGGACCTGCTGGCCGTCGACCAGTCGGTGCTGAAGGAGAAGTACGCCGTCGCGACGGGTGCCGGGTACGCCGACATGGCCGTGCTGCGCGGGGACCCGAGCGACGGGCTGCCCGGCGTCGCCGGGATCGGGGAGAAGACCGCGGCGCAGCTGGTGCACCGGTACGGCTCCCTCGACGGCATCCTCGCCGCGCGCGACGCCGGCGACCCGGGGCTGACGGCGACGCAGCGCAGGCGGCTGGTCGAGGCGGCGGACTACCTGGCGGTCGCGCCAGCCGTCGTCCGCGTGGCACCCGACGCGCCCGTCGGCGACGTCGACGACCGGCTGCCCGGCGTCGTCGCCGACGCCGACGCGCTGGTCTCACTGGCCCAGCGCTGGGGACTGACGTCCAGCGTGAAGCGCGTGGTGGACGCCCTCGCGCTCGGCTGAGCCCGCGGCGCGGCGGGCCAGGGCGCGGCCGCGCGGGTGCCGTCATCGGCGCCGCGGCGCTCGGTGCGCGCCTGCGCCTGCCGCGCGCGTGACCCGCGTCAGTCCTTCAGGAACACGTTGGGGCCAGCCTCGTGCCAGCCGGCCGGGGCGGGCTCTCCCGCGCTCAGCAGCATGAGCTCGTCGTCGACGGTCAGGTTCACCACGCCGTCGTCGGTGGGCGCGCACCCCGTCGAGGGCAGGTCGCCGGCGGGCACGGTCAGCACGCACAGCAGGTGGGTGCGGGAGACGCCGGCGTAGTAGCGCGCGTCGGCGGTCTGCGCGACGAGCCGCGTGCTGGCCGGATCGATCAACGTCCCCGCCACGTCGTCGGCGGCGACCACGTCCGCCGGACCCTGCGGGCGGCCGAACACGGCGAGGGTCGTCGCCGGATCGACCGCGACGACGTCGGCCGGCACCTGGGCGAGCCGCACCCAGACGACGCCGCCCGCGACGAGGGTCGCGGCGGCGACGAGTGCCAACCCCGTGAGCAGGCTCGAGCGACGGCGCGCGCCGCTCTCGTACCCGAACTCGGTGAAGGTCTCGGCGAAGAAGTCCGCGTCCTCGAACGTCGTCATGTCGACACATCGGCGCGCGTCGCCGACGACGTGAGCGGGTGCACACCGGATGACTCCGTTCGGGCCAGCGCGACTGGTCGGGCAGGCACCCCCGGCGAGGCAGAATCAGGCCCCGTGATCACGGTCAGCACGGACGGCTCCTGCCTGCGCAACCCGGGAGGGGCGATCGGGTGGGCGTGGGCCAACCACGACGGGACCAGCGCCAGCGGCGGCCACGCGTCCGGGACCAACCAGATCGCCGAGCTCATGGCCGTCCTGGAGGCGATCCGCTCGCACCCGGGCGACGAGCCGCTGGTCATCCAGGCCGACTCGCAGTACGCGATCAAGTGCGCGTCGGTGTGGGTGCACAGCTGGAAGCGCAAGGGCTGGCGCACGGCGAGCGGCGGGCCGGTGCAGAACCTGGCCCTGATCCAGTCCATCGACGCCGCGATCGCGCAGCGGTCCGGCGCGGTCACGTTCGTCTGGGTGCGCGGGCACCGCGGTGACCAGTTCAACGAGCGTGCGGACGAGCTCGCGGGCATCGCCGCGCGCGGCGTGCGCGACGGCGACCCGGCGCCCGCGAACGCCGCCCCCCTCGTCACCGCCCAGCCGACGCCGGCCGCGGAGCTGACCACGGCCGCCCAGCCGACGCCCGCCGCCCAGCCGACGCCCGCCCAGCCGACGCCGGCCGCGGAGCCCGACGTCCTGTTCTGAGTCGGGCCGCGGCTACCGTCGACGGTCGTCGTCGGCCGCCTCGGAGTGCGGGCCGACCGTCAGTGGTCGGTGGGCTGCGCCGCCGCCGCGAGGATCGCCGCGGCGCCGGAGGAGGCCTCGCGGACGTACTGGCCGATCCAGCCGACCGGCGCGCTTCCCCAGACCTGCGCGACCGCGGCCAGGGGGAACACCACCAGGTCGTGGGTCGGGTGCGTGAGGACCAGCTCCGGGGAGGAGTCGTCGCGCGCGGAGCCCCACACGAGGCCCGGAACCTGCCGCGCGACGAGGTCGCCGACCGACACGCCGAACGCGTGCACCAGCGACTCAGGGTCGGTGCGGTCGGTCGACTGCAGCCAGATGCCCTGGACGCGGTCGAACAGCTCCCCGAGGGTCGTGGTGTCGACCGTGCCGGCGCACAGGCCGGAGATGATCTCGCGGTGCTGCGCGGCCCACACCAGCTCGGCACTGTTCAGCGGCTCGACCTCGACGGAGCGGCCCTCGTCCGCCGGCGTGTGCGGCTGCGGCACCACCGACCCGTCGGTCGGTCTGGAGGCGCGAGAGAAAGGTCCCATGCCGTTACGTCGGCGCCGACGACCCCGCACTTGAACTCCCTTCCCACACCCGTGCGAGGGCCGCGCCGACCCGGAGGTCGACGCGGCCCTCACCGCCGGAGCCTGGTGGCTCAGCGCCTGATGAGCAGCGTCTGCGCCGCGAGCGTACCGAGGTAGCCCTTGTCACCGCTGTAGTACGCCAGCACCACGGCCGAACGCTGCGCCGCGGGCAGTGTCACGGTCGCCGTGCCGTTGGTCAGCGGCACGGTGGCCACCCGCTGCAGCCCGACCGTGAACACGACCGACCCGGTCGGCGCCGGGGCGCCGGTGGGTCCGGTCACCGTGGCGGTGACCGTCGCCCTGGTGCCCTTGGTCACCGTCCACGAGTCCGCGGACAGCGCCGCCGACGACACCGCCGGGAGCACCCGGTACGACCGCTGGCTCGTCGAGCCCGTGACGTCCGCACTGCCGGCGTACACGGCGGTCAGCTGGTGCGTGCCCGCGGCCAGGTCGGCCGGGAGGGCGATGGTCGCGGTGCCCTTGAGGCCGGAGACGGTCAGCGGGCCGGACGCGAGCGTCACACCCTTCTCCTTGATCTCGACCGTGCCCGTCGGCGCCGCGGACGCGCCCGTGACGACGACGGTCGCCGTGGTGACCGTGCCGTACGTGGCCGAGTTCTTCGACAGCGTGATCGCCGTCGTGGAGCTCGACGCCGTGACGGTCACGGGAACCGCGGCGGAGGTGGACGGCGCGTACAGCCCGCTGTCCGGGGTGAACGTCGCGGTCAGCGAGTGCTTGCCCGCGCCGAGCTTCACCTTCACGCTCGCCGTGCCCGCCGAGACGGCCGCCGAGCCGATCTCGGTCTCCCCGTCCAGGAACCTCACGGTCCCGGTGGCCTCGGCCGGCGCGACGGTGGCCGTGAGCGTGAGCTCCTGGCCGGCCTTCTTCCCGCCCGTGACCGCCAGCGTCGTGGTCGTCGGCGTCGCCGCCGGGACCGTCACGTCGACCACCTGCACCCGGGAGACCGGGTCGGCGTTGTGGTGCTGGAACACCAGCAGCTTGCCGTCGGTCGCGCCGGTCCCCTTGTGGACGCCGATGGTGGCGCCGTCGGCCCCGAGCGAGGAGAACGAGCCCGGGATGTCGTTGTCGAACCAGAACGGCGGGTCGTACGGGTTCACCGTGAACGACTCGGCGGTGTCGAGGACGTTGTCCTGCGCCGCGTAGTTCGAGTAGGTCCAGACGTCGATGGTCGGGGTCGACCCGGCGGGGATCCCCGCGGTGCCGAGCCTGATCGGCGCCACCAGCACGTTGCTGTCGAACACGCCGGCGTCGATGCTGCCCGAGAACCCGTTGATGAGCTGCACGCCGACGTTCCTGCCGCTCTCGTACTCGAACGTCGCGGCCACGGTGACGTCGGAGTCGGCGTTGAGCTTCTGCACCACCGTCTCGAGGTCGTAGGCGCCGTCACCGTCGACGTCGATGTCGATGATCGGGATGACGTAGCTGCCGAGCGTGGACCACTCGCCGTCGGTCGCGATGCCGATGCCGAGCAGACCCGTCGACGGGTCACCCCCGGCGGCGGCGACGACCGGTGCGGTCGAGGCCCAGCCCACGTAGCGGATGTCACCGGCGGCGGCTGCCGACGGCGAGGTGACGAGCCCCGGGACGTCCTCGAGCTTCGGGCTCGTGACGGCGAGGTTCAGCGGCGTGGTCAGCGAGAACCAGCCGCCCGACGCGACACCGCGGCCGGTGATCGCCAGGTCGGCGGTCTGCGCAGCGGCGTCGGCGAAGGTCACCGGGCTGGCCGAGAGGTCGGAGACGAGCCTCGGGGCGGCCTGGAGCGGGACGCGCAGCTCCTGGGCGCCGGACGTGAGGACGAGCCGACCGGAGACCTGGGCGACGTACTCGCGCGGCACGCCGGCCTGGAGCTCCACCGACGTCGGGTCGAGCTCGCGCTCGAGCGTGGCCGGGTCGGCCGTGAGCGTGAGCGTGACGACGGCCGAGCGGCCCGGCGCCAGGGTGATCGAGGCCGGGCTGGCCGTGATCGTGGCGCCGCCGGCGGTCGACGAGCTGGACACCGACGTGGCGTACCGCTTGCTCGTCGTGCCGAAGTTCTTCACGGTCACGGTCTTCTTGGCGACCACCGTGGTGTCACCCACCGGCACGACGCCCCAGGTGACCGAGGTCTGCTCCGGGTTCTGCGTGTTGTAGGCGATGACGTCCGTCGTGACGGCGTCGAACGCGTCGACCCGGCCCGACCCGACCCGCTCGGGGCCGTACGCCGTGCCCGTGCCGCCCGGGCCCGTCCAGATGTCGTGCGTGGCGGTGTTCACCACGGCCGACTTGACCTGCGCGGCCTCCCAGCTCGGGTGCGCCGCGCGCACCAGCGCCGCGATGCCGGCGACGTGCGGGCTGGACATCGAGGTGCCGGACAGGGAGTGCGGCTCGTTGCCGGCGCCCGAGGCGGCGGACAGGATCTGCGTGCCGGGGGCGGCGACGTCGGGCTTGCCGTGGCCGAGGGAGCCGTGGACGCCGCGCGACGAGCCCGAGTTGAGCATGTCGCCCGCGATGTCCTCGATGACCGTGGCGGCGAGCGACGGGCCGATGTGGACCGTCAGCGTGCCGGCCTCGATCTGCGGCAGCAGCCGGTCGGTGGTCGCGGCGGTCATCTGGAAGCCGGGGATCTGGGCGTTGCCGGCGATGCCCGCGGCGAACGGGGTCAGCTCCGTCGGGAGCAGCACGCCGACCGCACCGGCGGCCGTCGCGTTGTTGAACCGCACGGCCGAGCCGCAGCCCCGGGCCGTGTCGTCGTCGTTCCACCACAGGTAGGCGATCTTGCCGGCGACGGCAGCGGCCTGGGTGGGCGTGAACGGCGTGCAGCCGTCGAAGTTGCCGCCGGGGTTGCCGACCGGTGCCGTCACGTCGGGACCGCCGTAGGCGACCGAGTTCTGCCCGGAGTGCAGGCCGACGAGCGTCGGGTCGGCGGACTCGACGACCTCCAGGCCGTCGTACGTCTGGGGTGCGCCGACCGAGTTGGCGACGGTCAGGGAGCTCGCGGAGTTGCCCGGGCTGCCGCCGATGTCGGTGACGTCCCCGGCGTTGCCCGACGAGATCACCATGAGGGTGCCCAGCGCGCTCAGCTCGTCGATCAGGAGGTTGTCGGGGTCGTCGGCGGGGGAGCCGTCGCTGCCGAGCGACATGTTGACGATGTCGAGGCGGTCGCCCAGGTCGCCGTCACCGTTCGGGTCCGCTGCGCGGTCCAGCGCGAGCGAGGTGAGGTTGGTCGATCCGCCGATGTCACCGAACACCTTGAGCGCGTAGATGCCCGCGCCGGGTGCGGTGCCGGGGCCGACGACCCAGTCGGACACGTCCGTCAGGTCGCCGTAGTCGCCGCGGAAGGTGGTGCCGTCCGGCTGGACGCCGAAGCCGGCCGCCGTGCCGGCGACGTGCGTGCCGTGCCCGCTGTTGGGCGACAGGTAGCTGGAGTCGATCGGGTTCTCGTCGGGCGTCGGGATGGGGCTCGAGCCGGGGAACTCCGACTGGGGGTCCGCGTCGTAGATCGGGCCGGCGAAGTCGTAGCCGCCGATGAACTTGGTGGGGTCGAAGGTGCCGGCCGGGGCCGGGGCGGAGCCGTCGGCGCCGTACGCCTGCTCGTACGCCTCGACCGTGCCGGGGCCGCCGAAGTCGGCGTGGGTGTAGTCCAGGCCGGTGTCGATGATGCCGATGCGCACACCCTCGCCGGTCTGGCCCGTGTCCTGCCACACCTGCAGCGCGCGCGTGAACTCGACGTTGTGCGCGTTGGTCACGGTCTTGGTGCTCACCCGGTAGACGGCGACCACCTCGGGGGAGTCGGCCAGGGCCCGGATCTGCGCGGCGTCGCCGGTGACCAGCGTGCCGGCGACGAGGTTGGTGAGCGTCGCGATCTTCTTCGGCGCGGCCGACCCGGCGGAGCGGGCGCTGAGCTGCTCCGGGACGACGGCGTCCGCGATCGCCTCGGTCTCCGCGGCGGCCGCCTTGACCTCTGCGGGCGAACCGCCGTCGGCGGTCACGTCGCTGGCCGACCGGGCGTCCAGCTGGACGAACGCCGTCACGGGCCCGTCGGCGTCGGCGAGGCCTCGGGCGAGCTTGCCGTCGAGCCGGCCGTCGATGGCCTGGGAGTCGCCCGCGGTCGGGCGGTCGGGTGGCGGTGTTGCCGATGCGCCCCCGGCGCCCAGCAGTGCAGTGCTGACCGCGACGGACAACGCGGTGACGGCGGCGAGGACGGGTCGACGTGGCATGTGCGCATCCCTGGCTTCGAGGAGGACCGGGCGCGTGTGCAGCGGCGTGACGGCAGTCACAGGGGAGCACACGCTCGGTGCACGTTACTGGTAGGTACGCCGATTCGTCACCCCTGTGCCGGAAGGTTCGTTTCGCCGGTGCGGGGAGCGCTCAGCGCAGGGGCACGAACGAGTACGAGCCGTGGGTGCTCACCTCGGTCAGGTCGCCCCGCCGGACCACCAGGTGCATGGTCGAGGCGACCGGGATCACGAGGCGCCCACCGTCGGCAAGCTGGTCCACCAGGACGGTCGGCAGCGCCCGCGGAGCGGCCGAGACGAGGATCCGGTCCCAGCCGCCGGGGACGGGTCGACCGAGCGTCCCGGGGGCCGCCGTCGCCACGTGCGCCCACGGCAGGTCGCAGGCGTCGACGTTGCCGGCACCCCAGGCGGCGAGCTCCGGGTCGAGCTCCAGCCCGAGGACGGAACCGTCGGGTCCGACGAGCCGCGCGAGCAGCGCCGTCGTCCAGCCGGAGCCCGCCCCCACGTCGAGCACCCGTGCGCCGACGGGGACCTCCAGCAGCCTGAGCATCGCTGCGACCGTGCTCGGCTGCGAGCCCGTCTGGCTGTGCCACAGCGGGAGCGCGCGGTCCTCGTGCGCGTGGGCGCGCTGCTCGGGTGGCAGGAACCGCGCGCGGGCGAGCTCGCGCATCGCGTCGGCCACGTCGGCGGCGCGCCCGGGGTCCGCACCCTCGCGCATGGGTCGAGCCTACGGGCGGGAGCGCCCCTGGGCTCGAGGCCCTAGCTGCCGGAACGCGCCCCGGTGGGCATGGGCACCACGGGGATCGCCCCCGTGCGGGGGACGTCGGCGGCGGACGGGGCGGGGATGAACTTCGGCTTCCTGCCGGGGCGGCCCCGCTCGCGGCGCAGCTCGATGCCCTCGAGGGTGGTCGCCCGCCAGACGGCGCCGCCGTTGAGCCGTCCGTCGGGCGGCGGCAGCCACGGGACCTTGCGCGACAGCCACACGCGGATGGTGGCGTGCTCGACGCCCAGGCGGTCGGCGATCCTGGCGATGTCGTAGAGGTCGTCGAGGCCGCGGACGGGCGGCTGGGGGGCGCCCGCGGCGGGCGGTTCAGGCGGGGGGTCGGACGGCACGGGGGAATCGTAACGGGCCCACCCTGTGGATCCTGTAACGGAGCCGTGACTGGATCCACACGAGATCTCCTCCCCCCAGAGGCCTCAAGTGTCCTGGACGGCCGTCCGAAGAACTTAACGTGTTACGCGTGAGTAACAATTTCCCGTCTCCCGCCCGGCAGCCCGCCGGTCGGCACGCCGTCGAGCGCCCCGCACCCGTGCGCACGTCGAGTCGTCCCGCCCGGCTGGCGAAGGCGGCGGTGCTGACCGCGCTCGCCCTCAGCATGGGCGCCGTGGTCACCACCGCTGCGGCGAACCCGCAGGGTGATGGGAGCGAGACCATCGCGGCCGCACAGTCCCGACCGTCGACCGCGGCTCGCCAGGTCGAGGAGGCCCGCGCCGGTGCCGTCGACGTCGCGACCGACGCCATCGCCGTGGCCGAGACGGTCCAGGCCGAGGCGACGCAGGTGGCGATCGACGCGGCGCAGCTCGAGGCGCTCGACGCCGCCACCGCGCGGCTGGACGAGCTCGTGGTCGAGGCGACCGGTGACGAGGCCCGCGGCGCCGCGGCGACCCGCTCCGGCGACCGGGACGCCACCGCCGACACGGAGGGCGCCGTCGTCGTCCCGCCCGCCGCCGTGGCGAGCCCGGACGCGATCCCGGACCCCGCAACCGTCTTCGAGCAGACGCCCGCACCCCCGCAGGTGCGGACGATCCCGCCCACCACGGGCAAGGAGGACGCGACCACCGCGGAGCTGCGTGAGGCCGTCGCCGCCGTGGCCACCCTCGCGACCACCGTGCGACAGAGCGCCGAGGCCAAGAAGGTGGCGGACGCGGACGCCGCGGCAGCCGCCGCGGCCGCCGAGGCAGCAGCAGCCGCCGAGGCGCAGGCCCAGGCCACCGCCCAGGCGCAGCGCGCCGCGTGGAAGGCCTCACTGCTCGGGTACGCCAACGGCCGGATCCCCGACTCCGCACTCTGCAGCGCGAACTTCGACGCGTCGGCGCTCCTGCGCTGCGACGCGGCCGAGCAGCTCAACCTCCTGAACGCGGCCTACCGCGCCCACTTCGGCACCGACATGGTCGTCAGCGACTCGTACCGCTCGTACGCGGGCCAGGTCGCCTGCAAGCGCACCAAGGGCTACCTGTGCGCGGCACCGGGGACGTCGAACCACGGCAGCGGCGTCGCGATCGACTTCGGTGGCGGCATCAACGCGTTCGGCACCGCCCAGCACGCCTGGATGGTCGCCAACGGCCCGGGGCTCGGCTGGACGCACCCGGCCTGGGCGCAGCGCGGCGGCAGCAAGCCCGAGGCGTGGCACTGGGAGTACGTCGGCTGATCTCGCCGCGTGCGGATCGGACCGCGCACCGCGTCGCGGCTCTACGATCGGGCGCATGAGCACCTCGGCCGGGCCGGGACGGACGTGGCCCCTGGTGGGCCGCGCCGCCGAGCTCGACGACCTCGACGACCTGCTGTCGACCGCCGCCGACGGCGTCGGCGTGACGGTGCTCCTCGAGGGTGAGGCCGGTGTCGGCAAGAGCAGCCTGGTCGAGGCGCTGCGCGGCTCCGCTCGCCTGCTCGCCGTCGAGCTGCGCACGGCGCACGCCTCCGCGCTGCGGGCGGCACCGTTCGCGCTTTTGTCGGACGCGTTGCTGGTCCGCCCGAGCGGCGTGGGCCGCGGACCCGAGCGGGCCGTCGGGCGCGGGCAGGTCGAGGCGGAGCTGGCCGACCTGCTCGACGCCATCGCCGCGGACCCCGCGTCCTCGGTCGCCCGGCACGACCGGGCCGCCGAGCTGTTCGCCGCGCTGCTGCGCCGCCACGGGGACACCCACCCGTGGGTGCTCGTGCTCGAGGACGTCCACGAGGCGGACGCGCCCTCGCTCGAGGTGCTGCTGCGGCTGGCGCACGAGGGAGCGGTGCCCCGGGCGCTCGTCGTGCTGACGATGCGCCCGGTCCCGTACCGCCCCGAGCTCGCCGCGCTGGTCGCCGCGTGGACCCGTGCCGGAGCCCGGTACCTGGAGCTGCGGCCGCTGACCGCGCGCGCCACCGTGGAGCTGGCGGAGAGCCTGGCCGGCGGTCCGGTCGGCCCGTCCCTGCGCGGCACGCTCGCGACGGCCGGCGGGAACCCGCGGCTCATCGCGGACGTCGTGCGGACGGCGCGGTCCGCGGGTGCCCTGGTCACCGCCGACGGCGTGCTCGACCCGGCCGGTGCCCAGTGGCTGGAGCCGCTGGACGAGGTGGTCCGGGAGCGCGTGGCGTACCTGGGTCCGGAGGTGCTCGCGCTGCTCGGTCAGGCCTCGGTGCTGGGCACGTCGTTCGTGATCGCGGACCTGGCCGCGATGGCGGGGGACCCCGTCGCCGACTGCTGGCGAACCCTGCGGCACGGCCTGGCCGCGGGGGTCGTCCGTGCGCGTGGGGACCGGCTCGTCTTCGGCCACGACCTGGTGCGTGGCGCCCTCTACAACGGGCTCGAGCCCGACCACCGCCGCGCGCTGCACGCCCGCGCCGCGTGGGCCCTGCGGAGGGCCGGCGCGCCGTCGCGGGTCGTCATGGGGCACCTCGAGCGCGCGCGCTGACCGGCTCCGCGCCTAGCGTGGGGGTGGCGGGCAACCAGCCCGTGCTGCCCATGACAAGGAGCACCATGCCTACGCGCACCGCACGCACCGCCTGGAACGGGACCCTGCAGGAGGGCGGTGGCCAGGTCGAGCTCACCAGCTCCGGCGCCGCCACGTTCGACGTCTCCTTCCCCAAGCGCGCGGCCGAGAACGCCGACGGCACGACGAGCCCGGAGGAGCTCATCGCCGCGGCCCACTCGTCCTGCTTCGCCATGCAGCTGTCGGCCGTGATCGCCGAGGCCGGTGGCACCCCGGTGTCCCTCGAGGTCGGCGCCGACGTCACCCTGCGGCCCGACCCGGCCGGCGGGTTCCGCATCTCCGGCATCGCCCTGACCGTGCGCGGCGAGGTCGAGGGTCTCGACGCCGACGGCTTCCGCGCCGCCGCCGAGAACGCCAAGGCCACGTGCCCGGTGAGCAAGGCCCTGACGGGCACCGAGATCACCCTGGACGCCTCCCTCGCATGACCCACCCCGCCCATCGCGGCGTCCGAGCATGTGGCTGCCCCGGCGCTCACGTCCTCGGACGCTGCGCGGGGGGGCCCGTGACCATCCCTCGGTGAGGTGTGCGGGGGAGCGGGGTCGCGGTGGGAGACTGCCCGCGTGGTGGCCGTGACCGAGACAGTGCCCGGGGATGTAGGTAGCGCCGACGTCGTGCGGGCGCTGCGGTCCGCGCTGCGCGGGATGGTCGACGACAGCACGCGCCGACGCGCCGAGTACTCCACCGACGCGTCCAACTACCGGGTCGTGCCGCAGGTCGTCGCGTTCCCGCAGGACCCCGACGACGTGCTCGCCGCGCTGGAGGTCACCCGGGCGCTGGGCGTGCCGCTGACCGCACGCGGCGGCGGGACCTCGGTGGCGGGCAACGCGGTGGGCACCGGCGTGGTGCTCGACTTCTCCCGGCACGTCAACCGGATCCTCGAGATCGACCCCGACGCCCGGACCGCCCGGATCGAGCCCGGCGTCATCATGGCCAGCCTGCAGAAGGCCGCGGCTCCGCACGGCCTGCGGTTCGGCCCCGACCCGTCGACGCAGGCGCGCGCGACGCTCGGCGGGATGATCGGCAACAACGCGTGCGGACCCCGCGCGGTCGCCTACGGCAGGACCGCCGACAACGTGCTCGCGCTCGACGTGGTGGACGGCACCGGCCGGCGGTTCGAGGCCGGTGCCGGTCCCGGCGCGCTCGACGTCGTCCCGGGTCTCGACGCGCTCGTCCGCGCGCACCTCGACGTCATGCGCACCGAGCTGGGCCGTTTCGGCCGGCAGGTCTCGGGGTACTCGCTCGAGCACCTGCTGCCGGAGAAGGGCACCGACCTGGCCAAGGCCCTGGTCGGGACGGAGGGGACCGTCGCCACCCTGCTCGGTGCCACCGTGCGGCTGGTGCCGGTCGCCGCGGCGCCGGTGCTGGTGGTGCTCGGCTACCCCGACATGCCGTCGGCCGCCGACGCGGTCCCCGCCCTGCTCGCGCACGCGCCGCTCGCGATCGAGGGCATGGACTCCCGGCTGGTGGACGTGGTCCGGCGGGTGCGTGGCGCGGCGGCCGTCCCGCAGCTGCCGGCGGGCGGCGGCTGGCTCATGGTCGAGGTGGGCGGTGACACGCTGGACGAGGCCCTGGGCCGGGCGCACGCGCTCGCCGCCTCCTCGGGGACGTCGGCCGTCGGCCTGTTCCCGCCCGGACCCGAGGCCGCCGCGATGTGGCGCATCCGCGAGGACGGGGCGGGTCTGGGCGGGCGCACACCGTCCGGGGAGCAGGCGTGGCCGGGGTTCGAGGACTCGGCCGTGCCGCCGGAGCGGCTCGGCGCGTACCTGCGCGAGCTCGAGGCGCTGATGGCGTCGCACGCGGTCGACGGCCTGGCGTACGGGCACTTCGGCGACGGGTGCGTGCACCTGCGTCTCGACATCCCGCTGGAGCGCTCCGGGGACCCGCTGCGCGCGTTCATGACCGACGCGGCGACGCTCGTGGCGAGCCACGGGGGCTCGCTGTCCGGCGAGCACGGCGACGGCCGCGCGCGCTCGGAGCTGCTGCCCGTCATGTACTCCCCGCAGGCGATCGACCTGTTCGGCGCCTTCAAGGACCTGCTCGACCCGCGCGACCTGCTCAACCCCGGGGTGCTGGTGCGTCCGCGCCCGCTCGACGCCGACCTGCGCCGACCGTGGGCCCGCCCGCTGCTGGCCGACGGTCACGGGTTCTCGTTCGCGCACGACGCCGGCGACCTGACCACGGCGGTGCACCGGTGCGTCGGCGTCGGCAAGTGCCGCGCGGACAGCACCGCGACCGGCGGGTTCATGTGCCCGTCGTACCTGGCGACGAAGGACGAGAAGGACTCCACCCGCGGCCGCGCGCGCGTGCTGCAGGAGCTGGCCAACGGCACCCTGGTGACGGGCGGCTGGGGCTCGCCGGAGGTGCACGAGTCGCTCGACCTGTGCCTGTCCTGCAAGGCGTGCTCGTCGGACTGCCCCGCCGGGGTGGACATGGCGCAGTACAAGTCCGAGGTGCTGCACCGCACCTACCGCGGGAGGCGCCGCCCGATCACCCACTACCTGCTCGGCTGGCTGCCCCGCTGGGCGCGTCTGGTGACCGGCGTCCCCGGCCTGGCGGCGCTGGCCAACGCGGCGCTCGGCGTCCGCCCGGTGGCCAAGGTCGTGCTGGCCGGCGGTGGCATGGACGCGCGCCGCCAGATGGTGACGTTCGCACGGCAGCCGTTCCGGGCCTGGGTCCGCGCGCAGGGCCGCGGCAGCGTCACCCTCACCCGCAGCGCCCGAGGAAGTGAGCGCCGGGACGACCAGATGCTCGGACACAACGAGGTCGAGAGCGCGGACGTCCGAGCGGGCGAGCGCCCCGACGACCACGTCCTCGGACGTCCGGGCGAGGGGCCCGGGGGCACGGGGACCGGGGGGCGCAAGCCGCAGGTCGTGCTGTGGACCGACTCGTTCTCCGACACGCTCTCGCCGTCGGTGGCCCAGGCGGCGGTCGCCGTGCTCGCCGACGCGGGCTACGAGGTGCTCGTCCCGCAGGAGAACGCCTGCTGCGGGCTCACCTGGATCACGACCGGCCAGCTCGACGGGGCCCGGCGCCGGCTCACGCACCTGCTCGGCGTGCTCGGCCCGTTCGCGGTCAACGGCATCCCCATCGTCGGTCTGGAGCCGTCGTGCACCGCGGTCCTGCGCTCCGACCTGCGCGACCTGCTGCCGGACGACCCCCGTGCGGTCGCGGTCGCCCGGGAGACCCGCACCCTGGCCGAGCTCCTCACCGCGCCCAGCCCCATCGGCCCCGGCGACCGCTGGCGGGTGCCGGACCTGTCCGACGTCACCGCGGTCGTGCAGCCGCACTGCCACCACCACTCGGTGATGACGTGGACCGCCGACCGCCGGCTGCTCACCGACGCGGGCGCCCAGTTCTCCGCGCTCGCGGGCTGCTGCGGGCTGGCCGGGAACTTCGGCATGGAGAAGGGGCACTACGAGGTGTCGGTCGCGGTCGCGGAGAACGCGCTGCTGCCCGCGCTGCGTGCCGCCGGTCCGGGCGACGTCTACCTGGCGGACGGCTTCTCGTGCCGCACGCAGGCCGACCACCTGGCCGGCGTGCAGGGTATGCACCTGGCCGAGCTCCTCGCCGCGCACCTGCCGGCCCGCACGCCCACCGCCTGAGCCCTGGACGCGGTCGCAGGTGGGCGCGCGGTGCACCGGCGGCGCGGCATCCGGGTGATGTGACCGATCTGGGACAGGCCGCTGCGATCGACGGGCTGACGTGCTCGGCACGCTGTGGGACAGTGTGGGTCGCAGGCGCGCCGGACCGGCGCGCGGGCGACGACGGGATCGTGCAGCGCGCGGCGGCGTGCCAGGAAGGCCGGGACAGATGCCTCTCTTCGAGCTCGACGACGGCCGACCGCGCCTCGTCCAGCCGATGCAGCCCCTGACCGGATCGTTCGCGCAGGAGTGCGCCGCCCTCCTGACCCACCACCTCGCCGCCCTCGCCGGTGAGCCGCTCTTCGCGGTCCGGTCCCGCACGGGTGCGCCCGACCACGCGGACCTTCCCGAGCTGCTCGCGCTCGACGCCGCGGGGCACCCCGTGGTCATCGACGTGGCGCAGGTGGTCGACGACGACGCGGTCATCTCCGCCCTGCGGCACGCCGGCGCGGCCGCCCGGATGACGACCACGGACCTGGCCCGCGCGTACCACCCCGACCCCAGCCGGTTCGCGGTCGACTTCGCGGCGTTCCGCGAGCAGGCGGCGTTCGGCACGCACACCACCCGGCGGGAGGGCGTGCGCCTGGTGCTGCTGTGCTCGGAGGTCGCCGCCGAGGCGGGCGACACGCTCGGCTTCCTGCGCAGCCCCGGCCGGCACGTCGACGTCCTGCAGGTCGGCGTGGTCCGCGGGGTCGACGACCGACGCCTGCTCGACGTGTCGCCGCTGGCGACGTACGAGGGCGCCCGGCGCTCCGTGGAGCCGACGGCACTGCGGCTCGTCCGTTCGAGCGAGGGGTTCACCGCGGGTGTGCCGTACGAGCCGCACGTGCCCGCGGGACCGACTCGCACGCCGGCGACGGGGGAGCTGCGCGCCGTCACGCCGCCGCCGGCCACCCCCGAGCCGCCCGCTCCCACCCGCCTGCGCGCGCCCGCGACCGAGCCGACGCCACAGCCCGCCGCCGACAAGCCACGAGGGTCCACGACCGTGCACGAGGCGCCGACCACGCTGACGCCCGTGGTCGGGCTGCGGTCCGCCGCCGACCAGACGACGCCGCGCACCCCGCCCAGAGACCGCGACGACGTGCTGGGCGCGCGGCCGTCCGCGGCGCCGTCGCCGCCGCTGCCCATCTCCTCGAGCTTCCCGACGATGAACCCGCCCCGGCTGCGACCGCCGGCGCCCACCACGACGGCCAACCCGAGGGTCCCGCCGCCCGCCCCACCGGCACCCACACCCCAGGCGGCGCAGACGCAGGTCTTCGCCCCCGTGCGCGAGCCGCGGTCCGATGTCGTCCCGCAGGCGGTCCCGGAGCTGGCCACGCTGGCCAAGAGCCGCCGTGCGATCACGACCCTGGTCTGGGTCCGCGCGCGCCGCGGTCAGCGGCTGCTTGCCGTGCTGCGCACCGACGGGCTGATCGAGCTGCCGTCGGGTGAGGTGTTCGCCGATCCCGACGAGGCCGCGTCGGCCGCCGTGACCGCCGAGAACCCGGTCGACGGCTGGCGCACGTGGCGGCTCGGCGAGGGCGGCCCGACCCTCGCGGAGGCGACCGGCATCCTGCGTCCCTGACCGGTCAGCCCCACCCGTACGCGGCGACCCAGCGGTCGATCTCCGCGTAGAACCGAGTGCGGACGGGCTCCGGGGACAGGGTCAGGTCGTGCACGCCGCCACGGATCCGCACGATGGTCACGCACGGTCCCAGCTGCACGGCCCGGCGCGCCAGCAGCTCGACGTCGAGCACGACGTCGGCGTGGCGCATGTCCTCGCTCCAGCGGGGGCTGATCACGGACCGGCTCGACGCGCACATGAGGATCGGCTGCGGGATCGACAGCCCCCGCGCCACCCGCGCGTGCCCCGCCATCACGGCGAGCAACCACCCGGCCCGGACCGGGAACGACGGCGTCGGCCGCCACGCCGTGTTGTAGGTCCACTCGCCCCCGCTCTGGCTGCTCAGGGTGCGCGAGTAGTAGCCGGGATCGATGTTGGGCAGCGGCGCCTTGGGCTGGAACCGGGCGATCTGCGCGATCGCGGGGGCGCTGATGTGGCGCACCGCCGACGACCCCTGCAGCTCGAGGTACGGGCTGTTGAGCACCAGGCCGCTGAGCGCTCCGGGGTGCCGGTCGGCCCACAGCGCCGCGACCAGGCCACCCGTCGAGTGCGCGTTGATCATCACCCGCGCGCGCGACCCGAGGTCGCCGGCGATGACGTCGAGCGCGGCCTCGATCTCCTCGTCGTAGGTGGCGAGGTCGTCGACGTACCCGGGCGTCTGCCCGGGCCGCAGGCTGCGACCGTACTTGCGCAGGTCCAGGGCGTAGAACGCGGCTCCCCGGCTCTGCCAGTACTCGGCCAGCCCGGTCTGGAAGAAGTAGTCCGACCAGCCGTGGATGTACAGGACGGCGCGGGAGGGGCGCACCGGGTCGGCGAGCGGGGGTGCGTACCGGACCAGGCTGGCCACGACGTCGCCCTCGTCGTCGGGCCTCAGCTCGAGCGTGCGGACGCGGTAGTCGGGGCCCAGGATGTCGGGGCCCCACTCCGCGCTCACACCGGTCCCCTCACGGCTCCAGGACGATCTTCCCGAACTGGGTGCCCTCGACCATGCGCCGCACGGCGTCGCGGGCGTCGGCCAGCGCGAACGTCGAGTCGACGAGCGGCCGCACGCCGGTGCGCGCCAGGAACGCGAGCAGGTGCTGCAGGTCGTCGCGCGTGCCCATCGTCGTGCCGACGACCGTGATCTCCTGGAAGAAGATCCGCGTCAGCTCGGCGGGCTCGGCGTCGCCGCTCGTGGCGCCCGCGACGACGATCCGCCCGCCCGGCCGCACCGAGCGCACCGAGTGCGACCAGGTCGCCCTGCCGACGCTCTCCAGCACGACGTCGGCCCGGGGGACGCGCGCACCGGGCTCCACCGCGGCGGCGGCGCCGAGCGTCAGCGCGCGGGCCCGCCGGTCCTCGGACCGGCTGGTCACGATCATCTCCAGACCGGCCGCCGCACCGAGCAGGACGGCCGCGGTGGCGAGACCCCCGCCGGCCCCCTGGACGAGGACCCGCTGCCCGGGCGTCGCGCCGCCCGAGCGGAACAGCATCCGGTAGGCGGTGAGCCAGGCCGTCGGTAGGCACGCGGCCTCGACGAAGGAGAGCTCCGCCGGCTTGTCGACGAGGTTCCAGGTGGGCACGGCGACCTGCTCGGCGAGCGTGCCGGGGTAGCGCTCGGAGAGCAGGCTGCGCGGCTCGTCGGGACCCACGCCGTGCCCGCTCGCCCCGCCGATCACACCGTGCACGACGACCTCGCGCCCGTCCGCGGTGACCCCGGCGGCGTCGGTGCCCAGGATCATCGGCAGCCGCTCGGCGCGGATTCCGACGCCGCGCAGGGTCCACACGTCGTGGTGGTTGAGCGCGGCCGCCCGCACGTCGACCACCGACCAGCTCTCGCGCGCCTCCGGTGCCGGTCGCTCGCCGACCTCCAGCCCGCTCACGGGATCGTCGGAGAAGCGGGCGGCGTAGGCGGCGATCACCGGCCCAACGTATCTGGCCCGCGCGCCGGCTACAGGATGGGCAGCATCCGCCCGAGGTCCGGCACCGCGTCGGAGGTGTAGCGCGGGTGCAGCGCGACGGCCAGCTCGTCGACGTCGTACGGCTGCCGGCCGGCGGCGAGCCGGACCCAGGTGCGGGGGTCGGCGACCTCCAGGCTCCAGCCGCCGCGCGCGACGACGATCTCCAGGAGCGCGTCGGCGACGAGCTGCAGGGCGCCCGGGTCGACGGGGTCCGACCCGCGCGGCACGGACCTCGCCAGGTCGTCGGCGTGCACGACGAGCTCGAGCACGCGCGAGACGGCCATCGTGCTGAGCAGCACGGGGCCGCGGCGTGCCTGCACGACGAGGTCGTCGGGACCCAGCTCGTCGAGCCGCTCGAGCGCGGCGAGGGCCCGCGCGTCGACCTGTCCCAGCGGGTCGTCCGCGATCTCGACGGCCAGCGCCCGCGTGGTCTGCGCGATGTCCGCCGCCCGGTCGGCGTACGTGCCCACGTACTCGCCGAGCGTCAGCGGGACGGTGCCGTCCGGCAGCGGGACGCAGACGGCGAGCGCCTCCATCGCGCGGCCCAGGTGCGCGACCAGCTCGGCCACCGTCCAGCCGTCCAGCACGGAGGGATCGTCCGCGACGTCGTCGTCGACCACGTCGGTCACCCAGGACCGCAGCAGCGTCCACTGGGCGTGCAGGGCGGCGCGGGCGTCGGCGAGCTCGGCGGAGGGCATGGCGACATGGTGCCGCAGTCGTCCGGCCGGGCACAGCCGGTTACGGTCGGGCGCTCCGCTGCAGGAACTCGTGCACGAACGCGCCCACCACGTCCTCCTCGATGAGGAAGCCGTCGTGGCCGTAGGCGGAGTGGATGGTGCGCAGCGGCTCGGCGCCGGGGATCCCCGCCGCGATCCGCTCCGACTGGGCGGGCGGGAACAGCCGGTCGGAGTCCACCGCGACGACGAGCGCGCGCGCGGTGATCGACCCGAGGGCGGCGTCGACCCCGCCGCGGTCGCGGCCCAGGTCGTGCGTGATCATCGTGCGGGTCAGCACCACGTAGGTGTTGGCGTCGAAGCGGCGGCTCAGCTTGTCGCCGTGGTGGTCCAGGTACGACTGCACCGCGAACCGGCCCCCCTCGAGCGGCTGCTCGCCGCCCTGCGGGATGCGGCCGAACCGCTGGTCCAGCTCCGCCGCGCTGCGGTAGGTCTGGTGCGCGATCTGCCGGGCCAGACCGAGGCCGGCGTGCGGTCCGTCGCCGTCGGGCGCGTCGTAGTAGTCGCCGTCGCGGTAGCGCGGGTCGGCGCGGATGGCGGCGAGCTGCGTGTGGAAGCCGGCGATCTGGTCCCCGGACGTCTGCGCGGCGGTGGCGATCGCGGCGATGGACTCGACCCGCTCGGGGGCGCCGGCCGCCCACTCCAGCACCCGCAGCCCGCCCAGCGACGCCCCGATCACCAGCGCCCAGGCGTCGATGCCCAGCAGGTCGGACAGCCGGATCTCCGCGGCGACCTGGTCCCGCACGGTCAGCAGGGGGAACCGGCTGCCCCAGGGGCGGCCGTCGGGCGCGGGGGAGGCGGGTCCGGTCGAGCCCTGGCAGCCGCCGAGGACGTTGGGGGCGACGACGAACCAACGGTCGGTGTCGATCGGCGCACCGGGCCCAACCATCGACGACCACCAGCCGGGCGTCGGGTGCCCGTCGCCCGCCTCACCGGTGACGTGCGAGTCGCCGGTGAGCGCGTGCAGCACCAGGACCGCGTTGCTGGCGTCCTCGTTCAGCTCACCCCACGTCTCGTACGCCAGGCGCACGGCCGGCAGCCGGCCGCCGGACTCCAGCTTGAGCGGTCCCAGGTCCGCGAGCTGCCGACGCCCCATCGGGTCACCGTCGCGCCAGGCCGCGCTCGCCGGGACGGGCGGCTGGTCGGCCTGCGGTGGGCGGGATCCGAGGGTGCGCGGTCGGGCCGGGGAGAGCGTCACGTCGGGGCTCCTCGTGGGGCGCGCCGCCGGGCCGCCGGTGCCCGTCCTGGGCTCCGACGGCGTCGGCGGCGTGCTCATGCGGTCAGGCACTCTTCGCGGCGCGGAAGCCGGCGTCCAGGTCGGCCAGGATGTCGTCGATGTGCTCGATGCCCACCGCGAGCCGGACCAGACCGGGGGTCACCCCGGACAGCGCCTGCTCCTCGGGTGTCAGCTGGCTGTGCGTGGTCGACGCGGGGTGGATGACGAGGGAGCGCACGTCGCCGATGTTGGCCACGTTCGAGTGCAGCTCGAGCGCCGACACGAACGCCTGGCCGGCCTCGGTGCCGCCGTCGAGCTCGAACGCGAGCACCGCGCCGGCGCCGCGCGGCGAGTACTTCAGCTGGGCGGCGTGCCACGGGCTCGACTCCAGGCCGGCGTAGTGCACGGTGCGCACGTCGTCGCGCGCCTCGAGCCACGCGGCGACCTTCTCGGCGTTCTGCACGTGGCGCTCGATCCGCAGCGACAGCGTTTCGATGCCCTGCGCGATGAGGAACGCGTTGAACGGCGAGATGGCGGAGCCCAGGTCGCGCAGCAGCTGCACGCGCGCCTTGAGGATGAAGGAGAGGTTGACGCCGAACGCGCCGCCGACGCCGAGGTCCCGCGCGAACACCAGACCGTTGTAGGACGGGTCCGGGGTGTTGTAGTTGGGGAACCGCTCGGGGTGCTGCGCGAAGTCGAACGAGCCGCCGTCGACGATCGCGCCGCCGATCGCGGAGCCGTGGCCGCCCAGGTACTTCGTCGCGGAGTGCACCACGATGTCGGCGCCCCACTGCAGCGGGTTGATCAGGTACGGCGTCGCCACGGTGTTGTCGACGATGAGCGGGACACCGGACGCGTGCGCGACCTCGGCGACGAGCTCGATGTCGAGGATGTCGGCCTTCGGGTTGGGGATCGTCTCCGCGAAGAACAGCTTGGTGTTCGGGCGGACCGCGTCCCGCCACGCCTGCGCGTCGTGCGGGTCGGTGACGAACGTGGTCTCGATGCCCAGCTTGGGCAGCGTGTAGTGCAGGAGGTTGTACGTGCCGCCGTACAGGGACGGGCTGGCCACGATGTGGTCGCCGGCCTCCGCGATGTTGAGGATCGCGAGCGTCTCGGCCGCCTGGCCCGACGCGACGAGCAGCGCGCCGACGCCGCCCTCCAGGTTGGCGATGCGGTTCTCGACGACCTCCTGCGTGGGGTTGCCGATGCGCGTGTAGATCGGGCCGAGCTCCTTGAGGGCGAACCGGTCGGCGGCCTGCTGGGCGGAGTCGAACACGAAGCTCGTCGTCTGGTAGATCGGCAGCGCGCGGGCGCCGGTCGCGGGGTCGGCGCTCTGGCCGGCGTGGATCTGGCGGGTCTCGAAGCTCCAGCTCTCGTTGCTCATGGTGCTGCTCTCCGTCGTCGATAGGTCTGTCAGGGATCGATAGATCCGCGGAGGGCCTCGGGCAGCCGACATCCGTCCCGCGGAAGGGGTGGGAGTGGCGCACGGGTCGAGCCGTGGCGGGTGTCAGGGCCGTCCGACGAGGACGGCACGCTGCCCGCGGGGACAGCCGAGCGTGCGCTGGGTCAGCGACACATTCGGCGGGACATGGGCCGACGATAGATCGATGTGTCCGAGCAGTGGAACCGCCGTCTCAGCCATTGGTACGGCGGTCGGGTGATGTGCCGGTCGTCGCGGCGAACGGGTGATCTCGCCGGGATGTCGCCCGGTTCGTCCCGAACCACATCCGTGTGACTCATGTGACTGATGTGACAGATGTTCTCTTATGAGGTTTGCGCAGGTAGCGTCGCTGGAGGACGGTCGCCACGGACCGTCCGCCGAACGTCGGGGAGGACGTCCAGGTGAGCAACCGCACGAAGCGCAGGGCCTCGCGGGGCCTGGTCGCCGGCGCGCTCGTCGCGACCCTGCTCGTCGTCGGGGCGCCGAGCGCGCTCGCGGACCCGACCCCGCCCTCCGGGCAGGACGTGCAACGGGCGCAGGGCGCGGTGCGGTCGGCCGAGCGCTCCGTGGCCGCCATGGAGGTGCGCCTCGCCCAGCTGAGCGCCGAGACCGACGCCGCCCAGGTGGCCCTCCTGCGGGCCGGCGACGCCTACACCCGTGCCATCGCCGATGCCGATGCCGCCCAGCACGCCTCCGACGACGCCGTCGTCCGCTCGAAGGACGCGGCCGCGAGCGCCGAGGACGCGCGCCGCCAGCTCGTGGCGATCGCCCGCGAGCTGGCCCGCTCGGGCGGGTCGACCGACCTGCTGCAGGCGATGCTGTCGTCCGACGGCTTCCAGGACGTCGCCCGCCGCAGCACCTCGCTCGACCGCATCAGCGGCAAGGCCGACGAGGCCGTGCAGAAGTACCGGGCGACGCAGCTGGTCGCCTCGACCCTCGCCGCGCGCGCCGCCGAGGCCGCCGCCGAGGCCACGGCCACCAAGGCCGCCGCCGCCGACGCGCTCGCTGCTGCCGAGCAGGCGCAGCAGGACGCCGCCGACGCACAGACCTCCGCCGCCGCCGAGCGCGACGGACTCATCACCTCGCTGGCCGCCGCCCGCCAGACGAGCGCCGAGGTCGAGCGCGCCCGTCAGGACTTCGTCGACCAGCAGCGCCGCGACCGCGAGGAGGCCGCCGCCCGCGCCGCCGCCCTGCGCCCCGTCGCCGCGCCGCCGACCGCCACCGCGCCCGGCGCCACCACCCCGCCCGCGACGACGACCCCGCCGGCGACGAACAACCCCGCTCCGGCCCCAGCACCAGCACCAGCACCTGCACCGGCCCCTGCACCTGCACCTGCCCCAGCACCTGCACCTGCACCTGCCCCCGCTCCGGCCCCGGCGCCGTCGAACCCCTACGGGCTCGGCACCGGCCGCTCGCGCGGCTCGGCCGATGCCGGCGCCGCGGCGCTTGCCTGGGCGCAGACGAAGACCGGCCTGCCGTACATCTGGGCCGCGGCCGGACCCGACGGCTACGACTGCTCCGGCCTGTCGATGAGCGCCTGGCGCGCGGCCGGGGTCAACCTGTCGCGGACCACCCGCGACCAGTACAAGCAGGTCCTCAAGATCAGCTACAACGACCTGCGGCCGGGCGACCTCGTCTTCTGGTCCGACGACCCCAACGACCCGAACGACATCTACCACGTGGCCATCTGGGCCGGGAACGGCAAGATCATGGAGGCCTCCAAGCCGGGCGACCCCCTGCGCACCACCTCGATGCGCTGGTCCAAGACCATGCCGTTCGCCGGCCGCCCGTAACCCCTCCCGCACCTCCCCAACGTCCGAGCAGATGTAAGCCCTGACCTCCATCTACTCGGACGTTGCAGCTCAAGACCCCTCAACGTCCGAGCAGAAGTAGGTCCCGGCCTCTATCTGCTCGGACGTTGTGGTGCGTCGGGGCGCCAGCCGGCTCGTTGCAGGGCTCGGTCGACGGCGTCGAGGTACGGCGCCGGGTCGATCCGGAGGCCGAGGCTCGGGACGCGCAGCACCACGTCGCCGCTGAGCGCGATCTCGTTGTGGCGCAGGCTGTCCTCGACCCACCGATCCGGTCGTAGATGGCCGACTCCGTCGATCTCCACAGTCACCCGCCAACGCCGCCATCGGACGTCGAGAAACGCCCGTCCGCCGGGGTGCGAGACGACAACCTGGCGGTCTGGCTCCGGAAGACCGCGGCGACGGCACAGCGCAGCGAAGTCGAGCTCGTTGAGGGAGTGCACCCCGTCGCGCACCTCCTCGACGACGGACCGAAGCAGGCACCGCCGCTTGTCGCGCTGCACACGTTCCAGTACCTCCCCGATCGCCTCGGCGGTCGTCAGCCGCTGCTGGACGGCGGCAACGAGGTAGAGGGACGCCTCCCGGTCGCTACGTGCCCAGAGGGACGCCTGGACGGTGGCCACCTCCGGGCGCGTGCGGACGATGCCCGAGGTGAGTGCGTCCTCGTCGCGCCATCGCCTCGTCTCGTGAACCCGGACACCGGGCGGGGGAGGGAGGGGTCGAGAGGACTTCGGAGCGGCGACGTGGATGAACCCGTCGTCGACGATGCCCCGCAGCCCGGCGGCCTGCAGTGCTGTCACTCCGGCCAGCGCCGCTCGTGGAACGTCATCTCCGGCGCACCGGGGCGAGCACTCGAGCACCGCCAGCCACCAGTCCGCCCTGTCCTGGGGCCCGGGTGGCGCAACGGCGAGCGTGTACCGGCCGACGGGTCGCCACCGTTCGGCGCTCATCTCCGCGTGCATCTGTGCCGTCGTGATGCCGAGGCCGCGGACCTGGGACATCGTCAGGAGACCGGCCTGGTGGGCGGCGCGTCCGGCGACGAGCGCACGTCGCCGAGCGCGCGCTGAGCGGTCCGGAACCATGCACGTACCGTCCGCGCCTCGGTGTCGGGGGTGGATCCACCGGGTGCGGTCTGTGCATGCGGCTGCCGCCACAGGGGCTGTGGGCGGCGAGAGAGACACCAACGTCCGAGCAGATGAGGCCCAGGGCCTACATCTACTCGGACGTCAGCGAAGAGAGTTGGGGAGAGCGGGGACGCTCAGTGGCTGTAGTAGTTCGTGTCGATGGCGCGCTGGCGGCTGCGCTCGATCTCCGCCTCCGCCTCCGAGCGACCGACCCAGTGCGCACCCTCGACCGACTTGCCGGGCTCGAGGTCCTTGTAGACCTCGAAGAAGTGCTGGATCTCCAGCCGGTGGAAGTCGGACACGTCGTCGATGTCCTGGCGCCACGCAGCGCGCTGGTCGCCCGTCGGGACGCAGAGCACCTTGTCGTCGCCGCCGGCCTCGTCGCGCATGCGGAACATGCCCAGCGCGCGAGCGCGGATCAGGCAGCCCGGGAACGTCGGCTCCTCCAGCAGGACCAGCGCGTCCAGCGGGTCGCCGTCCTCGCCGAGGGTGCCCTCGATGAAGCCGTAGTCGTCGGGATAGCGGGTCGAGGTGAACAGCATCCGGTCGAGGCGGATGCGCCCCGTGGCGTGGTCCACCTCGTACTTGTTGCGCTGGCCCTTCGGGATCTCGATCGTGACGTCGAACTCCACAGCTCTCCTCCGCCCCACGTCCGCGCCCAAGATCCGGGACCGCCGGTCGCGACACTCGTCGTCGTGCGGCGCGCCGGGGTGTCTGGGCGCCATTGTCTCGGACAGTAGTCTGACGCACCGCGGGACGGGGCGTCCCACGGTGCAACGAGCGAGGCGGGTGACGATGACCACAGCGGCGAGAGTCATCGGCACGTGCGTGCTCGTCGTGGCGCTGGCCGGCGGGGCGTACGTGACCGCCGACGCGTACGACGTCGTGCCCGGGATGGTCACCCTCGAGGACCCGCCGCCCGACCCCCTGCCGTTCCCGACGGCACCGGGCGCGGTCGAGCCGGTGGGCGCGGCGTCGGCGCTCGCGGACCTGGACCCGCAGGCCCCGCTGCCCGCGGCCGCGAACGTCCAGGCGCTGGTCGACGGCCTGGTGCGCGACCCGCGCATGGGCCCGAGCGTCGGGGTGGTCGTCGCCGACCAGCTCACCGGTGACGTGCTCGGCGCGCACCTGCCCGCGGAGGGCCGCACGCCGGCGTCGACCGCCAAGCTGGTCACCGCGGTCGCGGCGCTGAGCACGCTCGGCCCCGACGTCACACTGCCGACCAGCGTGGTCCGCGGACCGGGCAGCAGCATCGTCCTCGTCGGTGGCGGCGACATGATGCTGGCCGCCGGGTCGGGCGACCCCGACGCGGTCGTGGGGCACGCCGGCCTGGCCGATCTCGCGGCGCAGACGGCCAAGGCGCTGCAGCTCGAGGGGGTCACCACGGTGAGCCTCGGCGTCGACGACTCGCTGTTCGCCGCTCCGGCCCTGAGCCCCACGTGGAGCCCCGCCGACATCGCCGCAGGGTTCGTCGCGCCCGTGACGGCGCTCGCCGTCGACATCGCCAAGATCCGCCCGGGTGAGTACCCGCCGCGCCACGGCGACCCGTCGCTCGCGGCCGCGGTCACGTTCGCCCAGCGGCTCGCCGAGGTCGGCATCACGGTCGACGGCTCCCCGCGGCGCGCGGGCACGCCGGAGGGCGGGCGGGAGATCGCCGTCGTGCGGTCGGCGCCGCTGGACGGCATCGTGCACTACTTCCTCGACACGTCCGACAACACGATCACCGAGGTGGTCAGCCGCCTGGTGGCGGTCGACCAGGGGCTGCCCGCCTCGTTCGAGGGCGCCACGGCAGCCGTGCTGCACGCGACCGCTGTCGCGGGGATCGACACGACCGGGGCCCGGCTGTCGGACGCGTCCGGCCTCGGCGCCGGCTCCGTCCTGCCGCCCGACCTGCTGGCCGGGCTCCTGCGACAGGTCACCGATCCCGCGCACGGCGTGCTGCGCGACGTCGCCACGGGCATGCCGATCGCGGGCCTGACGGGCACGCTGTCGGACCGCTACACGCAGTCGTCCGCCCGCGGGCTCGTGCGCGCCAAGACGGGCAGCCTGCCGCACGTGACGTCCCTCGCGGGCACGGTGCTCGACGCCGACGGCCGCCAGCTGGTCTTCGTCGTGCTGGCCGACGCGACACCCGACGGGGGTCAGTGGGGGCCGCGCGCGGCGATCGACTCGTTCGTCACCGCGTTGTCCGGGTGCGGCTGCGGTTAGTTTGACCGGGTGGACAACCCCCGAGGACTCGTCGACTGGGAGCTCGCCGCCCGCATCGCCGCGCGGCTGGCCGCTCCGGGGCCTGTCGCGGGCCGCACGGAGCTCACCGAGCTGGTCGACGAGCTGCGTGACGCCGCCGGCCGCGCCGCCGGGCACGCGTCCGCGATCACCGGCCTGAGCGCGGCGGACGGCCGCCCGCCCGAGGAGGTCTCCACGGTGCTCGTGGTGGACCGGCCCGGCTGGGCGCGGGCCAACGCCGAGGTGTTCGCCGCCATGACCGGCCCGCTGGCCGCGACCCCGCAGCGGTCGGGTGCGGCGCGGGCGTCGGCCGTCCAGGTCGGTGGGGTCCTCGCCCTTCTGGCGGGCAAGGTGCTCGGGCAGTTCGACCCGTTCACGTCCACCAGCGGTCACGGCCGGCTGCTCCTGGTCGCGCCGAACGTGCTGCACCACGAGCGCAGGCTCGCGGCGGACCCGAGCGACTTCCGGCTGTGGGTCGCGCTGCACGAGCAGACCCACGCGTTGCAGTTCGCGGCGGCCCCCTGGCTGGCGGCCCACCTGCGGGGCAGGGCCGGGGAGCTGATGGCGGACCTCGCGCAGGACAAGGGGGCGCTGCCGCGCCTCGGGGACCTGGCGCAGGCGGTCACCCGCGCCGTCACCGGCTCCCAGGACGGCGTCGGGGTCCTCGACCTGCTGTCCGTCGGGCAGCGCGGCGTGTTCGAGGAGGTCGGCGCGGTCATGGCGCTGCTCGAGGGCCACGCGGACGTCGCGATGGACGAGGTGGGACCGGGCGTGGTGCCGAGCGTGCGCGCGATCCGCGCGGGCTTCGAGGCGCGGCGCGACGAGGCGGCGAGGGCGCGTGGGGCCGACCGGCTGCTGCGCCGGCTGCTCGGCCTCGACACCAAGCTGGCCCAGTACCGCGACGGCGCGGCGTTCGTGCGCGCGGTGCGCAAGGACGTGGGCCTCACCGGGTTCAACGCCGTGTGGACCTCCGCGGAGCACCTGCCGCTGCCGGGGGAGATCGCGGACCCGTCGGCCTGGGTGCGTCGGGTGCACGGATGACGGGTCCGGCCCGGCCGGTCGCCGCGGTGCGCTCCGCGGTCGCCGCAGCGGTCGGCGACCTGCCGCCGGGCGCGCTGGTGCTGGTCGCGTGCTCGGGCGGCCCGGACTCCCTGGCGCTCGCGGCCGGGGCGGCGTTCGTGGCGGAGCGGTCCGCGCGCACCGGGTCGCCCTGGCGGGCGCGCGCCGTGGTGGTGGACCACGGGCTGCAGGGCGGGTCCGCCCACGTGGCCGACGAGGCCGCCGCTGCGTGCCGGGGTCTCGGCCTGCCCGCGGACGTGGTCGCGGTGACGGTCGACGGCACCGGTGAGGCCGCGGCGCGGACCGCGCGGTACGCGGCCCTGGAGCGGTCGGCCGACGCGCTCGGCGCCTCCGCGGTGCTGCTGGGCCACACCCTCGACGACCAGGCCGAGACCGTGCTGCTGGGCCTGGCCAGGGGGTCCGGTGCGCGCGCGCTCGCGGGCATGGCGCCCGCCCGGGGGCGGTTCCGTCGGCCGCTGCTCGGCCTGCGCCGGACCGACACCCTCGGCGCGTGCGCCGCGCTGGGGCTCACGCCCTGGCACGACCCCACCAACGACGGCACGCACGCCGACGCCGCGCTGCGCAGCCGCGTCCGCACGGAGGTGATGCCGGTGCTCGAGCGCGTGCTCGGCCCCGGGGTGGCCGAGGCGCTCGCCCGCTCGGCGGACCAGCTGCGCGCGGACGCGGACCTGCTCGACGTGCTCGCCCAGGACCTGCTCGCGTCGGCGCGGGCGGCCGACGGGCTCGACGTCGACGTGCTGACGGCCGCCGCGCCGGCCCTGCGCACGCGCGCGCTGCGGTCGGCCGCGATCGCCGCCGGCAGCCCTGCCGGAGCGCTGGGTCACGCGCACGTGCAGGCACTCGATGCGCTGATCACGCGCTGGCACGGGCAGGGCCCCGTGGCGCTCCCCGGCGGCATCGCAGCCCACCGGTCGTGTGGCAGGCTTGCCCTGGGCCCGGCTCCTGGTTGATCGGCGGGCGCGCTGTGGCTGGCACAGTACGGGCGGAACAAGAGGAGCAACTGCGGTGGACCCTGCGGACATGGGCGACGACCTCGAGCGCGTGATGCTCTCCGAGGAGCAGCTGCACCAGCGGCTCGACGAGATCGCGGCGCAGATCGACGCCGACTACGCCGGCAAGGACCTCCTGCTCGTGGGTGTGCTCAAGGGCGCGGTCATGGTCATGGCCGACCTCGCCCGGCGCCTGCACTCGACCGTGCAGATGGACTGGATGGCGGTGTCGTCGTACGGCTCCGGGACCAAGTCCTCGGGCGTCGTGCGGATCCTCAAGGACCTCGACGCCGACCTGACGGGCCGGCACGTGCTCATCGTCGAGGACATCATCGACTCAGGGCTGACGCTGTCGTGGTTGCTGTCGAACCTGCGCTCGCGCGGTCCGGCGTCGGTGGAGATCGCGACCATGCTGCGCAAGCCCGAGGCGTCCAAGGTGGAGGTCGACGTGCGCTACGTCGGCTTCGACATCCCCAACGAGTTCGTCGTCGGGTACGGCCTGGACTACGCCGAGAAGTACCGCAACCTGCCGTTCGTCGGCACGTTGGCCCCGCACGTCTACGGGGCCTGAGAGCAAGTGCGCCCTCGGTGAACACGTCCGGGGTTCCCCAGGAACTCCGTGTAACTTCGAGGCCACCTGTCCCGCGAGTGGAGGTTGAGGGGCTGCGCCCCTATCGCCCATGAATGTCAAGCGACTAGCCCGTGGCCCCATCCTGTGGGTCGTCATCGCCGTCATCCTGCTCTACATCGGCGCGTCCACGCTGGCGGCCCCGAAGATCAGCAAGATCGACACGTCGGTCGGCCTGTCGCTGATCACCGAGGGCAAGGTCGAGCAGGCGAAGATCACCGAGGGTGTCCAGCGCGTCGACCTGACGCTCAAGGACGACCTCGAGCAGGGCGAGGACAACCTCGGCAAGCTGGTCCAGTTCAACTACGTGACGCCGCAGGGCGAGTCGGTCGTGAACGCGATCGCGGACGCCGACCTCGAGGGTGGCTACACCTCGGTCGTCCCGCAGACGCCGTGGTGGGCGAGCCTGCTGAGCTTTGCGCTGCCGCTGCTCATCCTCGTGGGCATCTTCTGGTTCCTGATGTCGAGCAGCCAGGGCGGCGGCTCGCGGGTCATGAGCTTCGGCAAGTCGAAGGCGAAGCTCGTCAGCAAGGAGTCCCCGCAGGTCACGTTCGAGGACGTCGCGGGCGTCGACGAGGCGGTCGAGGAGCTCCAGGAGATCAAGGAGTTCCTCGCGGAGCCGGCCAAGTTCCAGGCCGTCGGCGCCAAGATCCCCAAGGGCGTCCTGCTGTACGGCCCGCCGGGAACCGGCAAGACGCTGCTCGCCCGGGCGGTCGCCGGCGAGGCGGGCGTGCCGTTCTACTCGATCTCCGGCTCGGACTTCGTCGAGATGTTCGTCGGCGTGGGTGCCTCCCGCGTCCGGGACCTGTTCAACCAGGCCAAGGAGAACGCCCCGGCGATCATCTTCATCGACGAGATCGACGCCGTCGGCCGCCACCGCGGCGCGGGCATGGGCGGCGGTCACGACGAGCGCGAGCAGACGCTCAACCAGATGCTCGTCGAGATGGACGGCTTCGACGTCAACGCGAACGTCATCCTCATCGCGGCCACCAACCGGCCCGACATCCTGGACCCCGCGCTCCTGCGCCCCGGCCGCTTCGACCGCCAGGTCGCCGTGGACCCGCCCGACCTCAAGGGCCGCGAGCGGATCCTGCGGGTGCACTCGCAGGGCAAGCCGATGGCGCCGCACGTGGACCTGGGCGTCGTCGCGCGCCGGACCCCGGGCTTCACGGGTGCCGACCTGGCCAACGTGCTCAACGAGGCCGCGCTGCTGACGGCCCGCACGGGACAGCAGACGATCACGGACCACACGCTGGACGAGGCGATCGACCGCGTCATCGCCGGTCCGCAGAAGCGCACGCGGGTGATGAACCCCAAGGAGATCAAGATCACCGCGTACCACGAGGGCGGTCACGCCCTGGTCGCGGCGGCGCTCCGGTACACGGACCCGGTCACCAAGGTCACGATCCTGCCGCGTGGCCGCGCGCTCGGGTACACGATGGTCATGCCGACCGAGGACAAGTACTCGACCACCCGCAACGAGCTGCTGGACACGCTGTCGTACGCCATGGGCGGGCGGGTCGCCGAGGAGCTCGTCTTCCACGACCCGACGACGGGCGCCAGCAACGACATCGAGAAGGCCAGCTCGACGGCCCGCAAGATGGTCACGCAGTTCGGCATGAGCACCCGGCTGGGCGCCATCAAGCTGGGCCAGGAGTCGAACGAGGTGTTCCTGGGCCGCGACATCGGCCACCAGCGCGACTACTCGGAGGACGTCGCGGCGGCGATCGACCTCGAGGTGCGCGCGCTGATCGAGCAGGCGCACGACGAGGCCTGGGAGATCCTGGTCCAGTACCGCGACGTCCTGGACGCGCTCGTGCTGGAGCTGCTCGAGAAGGAGACGCTCAACCAGGAGGAGCTGGCGACGATCTTCAAGCCGATCACCAAGCGCCCCCCGCGCCAGGTGTGGCTGTCCAGCGACCAGCGCGCCGTCTCCGACCGCCCGCCGGTCATGACGCCCGCCGAGCGGGCCGCGCAGAACGGCCACCCCGTCATCCCTGAGGACGAGGCCGCCGCGGCGACCGCGCACCCGACGGAGAAGATCATCGAGGTCCCGCCGTCGCAGACGCCGGACGTGTAGGGCCGTCGGCATGGAGGCGCAGGCGCAGGCGCACGGGGACGGCGTCCCCTCGACCATCGGTCCGGTGACGTTCACCGGTGCGGCCATCGGCGAGTACGACGAGGCCCGGGTCGCGGCCGCCGTCCGCGAGCTCCTGCTGGCGGTGGGGGAGGACCCCGACCGCGAGGGTCTGCGGGAGACTCCTGCGCGGGTCGCGCGGTCCTACCGGGAGATCTTCGCGGGGCTCTACCAGGAGCCGGCGGACGTCCTGACCACCACCTTCGACATCGGTCACGAGGAGATGGTGCTGGTCAAGGACATCGAGGTGTACTCGACCTGCGAGCACCACCTGGTGCCGTTCCACGGCGTCGCGCATGTCGGCTACATCCCCGCGACGGACGGGCGGATCACGGGCCTGAGCAAGCTGGCCCGGCTGGTCGACGTGTACGCCCGACGCCCGCAGGTGCAGGAGCGGCTGACGGCGCAGATCGCGGACGCCCTGGTCAACGAGCTGCGGCCGCGCGGGGTGATCGTCGTCGTGGAGTGCGAGCACCTCTGCATGTCGATGCGTGGCGTGCGCAAGCCCGGGTCGCGCACGGTGACCTCCGCGGTGCGCGGACAGATGCGGGACGTCGCGACGCGGGCCGAGGCCATGAGCCTCGTCCTGGGTCGCTGACGCCTTCGCGGACACCCCCTAGGCTCGGCACCGTGACAGCCCCCGGTCCCTCCCACCCGGCACCGCTGCCGGCCCGGGTGCGCAGCCTGGACCGCACGCTGGTCATGGGCGTCGTCAACGTGACCCCCGACTCCTTCTCCGACGGCGGCCGGTGGTTCACGCCCGGCGCCGCGGTGGCACACGGTCTGCAGCTGCTCGCCGACGGCGCCGACGTGCTGGACGTGGGCGGCGAGTCGACCCGGCCGGGTGCGCGCCGCGTCGCGGTGGACGACGAGCTCGCCCGCGTGCTGCCCGTGGTCGAGGAGCTGGTGGACCGCGGTGCGGTCGTGAGCGTGGACACCACCCGCGCGGTGGTGGCGCGGGCGGCCGTCGCGCGTGGCGCCCTGATCGTCAACGACGTGTCGGGCGGTCTGGCGGACGAGGCGATGCACGCCGTCGTCGCCGAGACCGGTGCGGTGTACGTCGCCATGCACTGGCGCGGTCACGCCGACGTGATGGACGACCTCGACGACTACGACGACGTGGTGACGGACGTGCGCCGCGAGCTGGCGCAGCGGGTCGACGCGCTGCGCGCGGCGGGCGTGCGGGACGAGCAGGTGGTGCTGGACCCGGGCCTGGGCTTCGCGAAGGCGGGCAGCAGCAACTGGCCGCTGCTCGCCCGGCTCTCCGAGCTGGTGGCCGACGGGTTCCCGGTGATGGTCGGTGCTAGCCGCAAGCGCTTCCTCGGCCACCTGCTGGCGGGCCCCGACGGCGAGCCGGTGCCGCCCCTGGCGCGCGACGGCGCCACGGCCGCGGTGACGGCGCTGGCCGCCGCCGCGGGAGCCTGGTGCGTGCGCGTGCACGAGGTGGCAAGCTCCGCGGACGCGGTGCGTGTGGCGGCGGCGTGGCGGGGTGCGCGGGCGACCAGCACCGTGAGCACGGTCGAGGACGAGCTGCCCGTGGACGAGGACGCACGAACCGGATGGAGCACGCGGTGACCATGAACGACGAGGGCCGGCAGGACGTGCTGGACACCAGCGGGCGTCGCCTCGACCAGATCAAGCTGTCGGGGATCACGGCGCGCGGCTACCACGGCGTGTTCGAGCACGAGCGGCGGGAGGGGCAGACGTTCGTCGCGGACGTCGTCGTCCACCTGGACACCCGGCGCGCCGCGGCGCGGGACGACCTCGCGCACACCCTGGACTACGGCGCGCTGGCCGAGCAGGTGGCCACGGTGCTGGCCGGCGAGCCGGTGGACCTGGTCGAGACGGTGGCCGAGCGCATCGCCGCGACCGTCATGGCGTCGAGCATCGTGCAGGCCGTCGACGTGGCCGTGCACAAGCCGCACGCGCCCATCGAGGTGCCGTTCGGCGACGTGGTGGTCGCCATCCACCGCGACCGCACCAAGCTGCCGGCCGCCGAACCGTACGCGCCGCGGCCGACCGAGGCGCCCGCGCACCCGAGGTCCGTCCCGCCGTCGACCGCTACGCTCCCGGTCACCCCCGCGCCCGGCGCACCCGCGGTCACCGCCGGCGTGGTCGCCTGGACCGAGGCGGGTGTCCCCGCGCCCGGCGGGCTGTCCGAGCAGGGTCCCGACACCCCGTCGACCGAGCCGCCGGCGTCGTCGACGGACGCGACGGTGGTCGTCGGTGAGCTCGTCACGGACGTGCTCGACCAGGCGCCCGACGGTCCGGTCGACGTCGTGCTGGCCCTCGGCGCCAACCTCGGTCCGGCGCAGGAGACTCTGCGCGAGGCCGTGACCGAGCTCGCGAGCACGCCGGGCATCGAGGTGGTCGACGTCTCGCCGTTGGCGCGCACGTCCGCGGTCGGCGGTCCCGACCAGCCGGACTTCCTCAACGCGGTCGTGCTGGCCTCGACGACGCTCGCCCCGCGCGAGCTGCTGCGCGCCACGCAGGCGATCGAGCTGGCGCACGGGCGTGAGCGGCACGAGCACTGGGGACCGCGCACCCTGGACATCGACATCGTGGTGTACGGCTCGGTCCTGGCCGTGACGGACGACCTCGAGCTGCCGCACCCGCGAACGCACGAGCGCGCGTTCGTGCTGCAGCCGTGGGCGCAGGTGGACCCGGACGCCGTCCTGCCGGGGCTGGGCGGGGGACCCGTCGGCGCGCTGGCCGCGACGGCGCCCGACCGCGACGGTGTCCGTTGGCTCGCGCTCGACTGGCTGACCAACGCCATCCCGGCGGTAGGCAACGACACGGGCGCCGTTCCCGCCGGGCCGGCGTGGGACCGGGTCCGGACCGGGCCGGACGCCCCGGACGCCTGATGCAGCGCACTCGCTGGCAGACGCTCCTGCTCGTGACGGTCGTCGCCGCCGCCGTCACGTGGATCCTGCTGCGCGCGATCGCGGGGCGAGGCGGGCTGCCGCCGTCGGTCCCGCCGCTCGTGGTGGTCGTGGAGCTGCTCATCGCTGCCGTGGTGTTCGGGCTGGGCTGGACGGTGCGTCAGTTCCTGCGCGGCAAGCGCCCGCTCCTCGACCCCATCCGGGCCGCCCGGACGGTGGTCCTGGCCAAGGCGTCGTGCTACACCGGCGCTCTGCTGGCCGGCTGGTACGGCGGGCAGGTGCTCGTCCTCGTCGGCGAGCTCGATGTGCCGGGCAACGGCGGCCGCGCGGTCGCGGCCGGCGTCGCCACCGGGGGGGCCGTCGTGCTGGCCGTGGTCGGCCTCGTGGTCGAGTGGTTCTGCCGGGTGCCCCCGCCGGAGGCCGGCGAGCAGAGTGCCGGTGAGCACTCCGCGACCGATCCCAGTGCAGGTTGAGCGGTGGGAAGATGTCCGCATGACATCCGACGCCGTGCCCGGCACGAGTGAGCCGTTCGACCCCGCCGACGTCACGTGGACGCCGGTCTCGCGTCGGCTCATCGGCGCCCGGCTGACGGTCACCGCGATCTGGCTGACACCGGTCCTCCTGCTGACGGTGCTGCTCGCGGTCCTCGTCGGCGGGGCGTGGCTGTGGGTGTTCCCGGCGCTCGTCGTGGTGCTCGGCGCCTGGATCGCCTGGGTGGTCCGCCGGCAGGTGGGCGCGATCGCGTACGCCGAGCGCGCCGACGACCTGCTGGTGCGGCGGGGGATCGTGTTCCGCTCGCTCGTCGTGGTGCCCTACGGCCGGATGCAGTACGTCGACGTCAACGCCGGCCCGCTCGCTCGCCGGTTCGGGATCGCCTCCGTGCAGCTGCACACCGCGTCGCCGGCCACGAGCGCGTCCATCGACGGCCTGCCGCCGCGCGAGGCGGCCCGCCTGCGCGACCGCATGGCGTCGCGCGGCGAGGCGCGGCTGGCGGGGCTGTGAACGACGCGGCAGACCTGGACACCACCAGCGACGAGGAGATCACCGGCTGGCGGCGCATGCACCCGGTCACGCCGGCGCTCAAGGGCTGGAAGGTCCTGGTGGCGGTCCTGGCCGTCGCCTGGTTCCAGGTGGGGGAGAACCTCGACCAGGCCATCGACCTGCTGCAGGGCAGAGCGTTCCTGGTCCTGATCGGCGTCATCGTGCTGATCGCCCTCATCGGGTTCGGCTACTCGGCGATCGCGTGGCGCATGACGCGGTTCGCGGTCACCGACGAGGCCGTCCACCTGCGCACCGGCATCCTGTTCCGCCAGCAGCGCCAGGCCCGGCTCGACCGGTTGCAGGCCGTCGACGTGGTCCAGCCGCTGCTCGCGCGGCTCGTCGGCCTCGCGGAGCTGCGGCTCGAGGTCGCCGGCGGTGCCGGGTCCGCGGTGTCGCTCGCGTTCCTGCGCGAGTCCGAGGCGGAGGCACTGCGTGCGGAGCTGCTGGCGCTCGCCGCGGGGCTGCGCCGGCCGGTCGCGGCACCGGTGACCCCGGCGTCGCCCGGGATCGAGCAGGCGCCCGGGGCCGAGCCGGACGTCGCAGCCCCGGCCCCGGTCGCGCCGCCGCAGCCCTTCGAGGTGGCTCCCGAGCGTCAGGTCTACGAGCTGCCCATGGGCAGGCTCGTCATGGCGACCCTGCGGTCGGGCACCGTGCCGATGCTGTTGCTGGTCGTGGCGGGCGCGGTCGCCACGGCGATCGCGGCGCAGGACCTCGGAGCCGCGTTCTTCCTCGTCGCTCCGCTCTTCGGCCTGGTCACGTTCCTGTGGAGCCGCATCAACCAGGGCGCCAACTTTCGCGCCGCGATCTCCCCGGACGGCATCCGGCTGCGGCACGGGCTCACGGAGGCCCGCGCCCAGACCGTGCCGCCGGGCCGCGTGCAGGCGATCCGCCTGCGGCAGGGCCCGCTGTGGCGCGGCCCGGACTGGTGGCGGGTCGAGATCAACGTGGCCGGCTACGCCAGCGACACCGAGCGCGAGGAGCGCGGCACGGTGCTGCACCCGGTCGCCACGCGCGGCGAGGCGATGACCGCGCTGTGGCTCGTGCTCCCGGACCTCGGGGTCGACGACCCGACGGCCCTCGTCGAGGCGGCGATGAGCGGCTGGGACGACGACGGCGGCTTCACCCCGGCTCCGCGGCGAGCCCGCTGGGTGGACCCCGTCGGCTGGCGCCGGCACGGCGCCCGCGTGACGCAGCGGGCGCTCGTGACCCGCTCGGGTCGGTTCTGGCGCAGCATCGACGTGGTGCCGCACGAGCGGACCCAGTCGCTCGGGCTCGCGCAGGGACCGATCCAGCGCCGGCTGGGGCTGGCGTCGTTCGTGCTGCACTCCACCCCCGGACCGGTGTCCCCGCGCGTCCGGCACCTGGACGGCCGCGTCGCGGCCGCCCTGCTCGACGAGCAGGCCGAGCGCGCCCGCAGCGCGCGGGCGACCGCGACCCCGGAGCAGTGGATGCGCGCGGTCGGCGTGCCCGCGGCACCCGCGGTTCCCCGAGACCCAGAGACGCCCGCGGCTCCCGCCGTGCCCGCTGCGCCGGTCACCGGAGCGGACGCGTGATCCCACCGGACCCGGCGAGCCGTCCGGGACGGCTGGGCGTGGGCGTGGTCGGACCCGGCCGCGTCGGCGCGGTGCTCGGCAGCGCCCTGCGCGCGGCCGGCCACCCGGTGGTGGCCGTCTCGGCCATCTCCGAGGCGTCGCGCGAGCGCGCGCAGACCCTGCTGCCCGGGGTGCCCGTGCTCGACGTCCCCGAGGTGGTCCGGCGCTCCGAGCTCGTCCTGCTGACGGTCCCGGACGACGCCCTGCCCGACCTCGTGCGCGGGCTGGCGGACCTCGGCGCGTGGCAGGTCGGCCAGATCGTCGTGCACACGTCGGGGCGGTTCGGCGTCGACGTGCTGGCGCCGGCGCGTGCCGCAGGGGTCATCCCGCTCGCGCTGCACCCCGCGATGACGTTCACCGGTACGTCCCTCGACCTGTCCCGGCTGGTCGGCTGCTCGTTCGCGGTGACGGCGCCCGGCCCGGTGCTGCCCATCGGCCAGGCCCTGGTCGTGGAGATCGGCGGCGAGCCGGTGGTGCTGGCCGAGGAGGCCCGCGGGCTCTACCACGCGGCCCTCGCGCACGGCGCCAACCACCTCGTCGTGCTCGTCGCCCAGGCCGCCCAGGCGCTGGCGGCGGCCGGCGTGGCCGATCCCGGCCGCATGCTGGCTCCGCTGCTCGAGGCGGCGCTGGACGGGGCGCTGCGCGCGGAGTCGACAGGTTCGGGCGCGATCGCCGCCCTCACGGGTCCGGTGCGGCGGGGGGACGCCGGGACGGTCCGCGAGCACGACGCGGCGCTGACGGCGTTCGCCGCGCAGAGCGGGGCCGTCGACGTCGTCGCGGCCTACCGGGCCCTGTCCCGCTCCGCCACGGGGCGGGCGCTCGCGGCGGGCCTCATCTCGCCCACCGCCGCACAGCAGCTGCTCGACGGCATCACCGACGACCCCGGCCCGGCACACGGCGGACCGGCCGCGCAGGAGGACGAATGACCACCCAGACCTCGACGCCCACGCTCGCGCACACGCGCGACGAGCTGGCTGCGGCGCTCGCGGAGCAGGACGGGCGCCCGGCACCGGGCTCGTCGCGGCCGTACCGGCGCGCGGTGGTCATGACGATGGGTGCGCTGCACGCCGGCCACCTCTCGCTCGTCGCCCGGGCCCGCGAGCTGGCCGACGCGGTGGTCGTGACGATCTTCGTGAACCCGTTGCAGTTCTCCCCGTCGGAGGACCTCGCCCGCTACCCCCGGGACCTGGACCGCGACGTCGCGCTGCTGTCCGGCCCCGGGCTGCTGCGCCCCGAGGACGTCGTGTTCGCCCCCGACCCGCAGGTGGTCTACCCGGACGGAGACCCGGTGGTCCGCGTCAGCGCGGGGGCCATCGGCGACGTGCTCGAGGGCGTGAGCCGTCCCGGCCACCTCGACGGGGTGCTCACGGTGGTGCTCAAGCTGTTGCACCTGACCCGCCCGGACGTCGCCCTGTTCGGGGCCAAGGACGCGCAGCAGCTGGCCGCGGTGCGACGGATGGTGCGCGACCTCGACGTGCCCGTCGCGGTGCACGGTGTGCCGATCGTCCGCGACGACGACGGGATCGCGCTGTCCAGCCGCAACGCCTACCTCGGCGGCGAGGAGCGCCGTCGGGCGCTCGCCCTGTCCCGCGCGCTGCGGGCCACCGGCACCGCCGAGCAGATCCGCGCCGCCGCACGCCAGGCCCTGCAGGAGACCGACGTCGACTACGTCGCCCTGGTCGACCCCGAGACGTTCGCCGAGGTGCCCGCGGACTTCGTGGGCGAGGCGCTGCTGCTCGTGGCGGCGACCGTCGGGACCACACGGCTCATCGACAACGCACTCGTGGAGGTGGGCGCGTGACGGCGTCGAGGAGCACGCTCGTGCGGACGATGATGACCGGCAAGATCCACCGCGCCCGCGTCACGGCGGCCGACCTGCACTACGTCGGGTCCGTCACGGTCGATGCGGAGCTGCTCGCCGCCTCGGACATCCTGCCCGGCCAGCAGGTGGACGTCGTCGACGTCACCAACGGCGCCCGCCTGACCACGTACGCGATCGCGGGCGAACCGGGGTCCGGGCAGGTCTGCATCAACGGCGCCGCCGCGCACCTGGTGCACCCGGGCGACGTCGTCATCCTCATCGCCTACGGCCAGCTGTCCGACGAGGAGGCGCGGACCTACCAGCCGCACGTCGTCCTGGTGGACGACGCCAACCGGATCGCGGATGTCGGGGACGACCCCGGCCAGGTCCCGGACGGATGGGACGGGCTGGAGCCGAGCGGGCTCCCGCTGGCCGAGGGCCGCGCGACGGTCGGACGGTGACGCGCCTCGCGTCCCGGCTGGCGGCACCGGAGCCCGGCTGGACGGTCGAGGCCGACGCGGTCGTCGTCGGCTCCGGCATCGCGGGGCTGACGGCCGCGCTCGAGCTGCGCACCCGGGTGCCGCGGGTCCTCCTCGTCACCAAGGACGTCCTGGCCTCCGGGTCGACCGTCTGGGCGCAGGGGGGCATCGCCGCCGCGCTGCACCCGGAGGACTCCCCGGCCGCGCACCTGCAGGACACCCTGGTCGCCGGGGCGGGGCTGTGCGACCCGCGTGCGGTCGAGGTGCTCGTGACCGAGGGCCCGGCCCGGGTGCGCGAGCTCGTGGCACGCGGCGCCGTCTTCGACACGGGCGCGGACGGCAGCATCTCGCTCACGCGCGAGGGTGGGCACCACGCCGACCGGATCGCGCACGCCGGCGGGGACGCGACGGGCGCGGAGATCTCCCGGGCGCTGGTCGCCCAGATCGAGGCGGTGCGCGACGACCCGGGCATCGAGGTGATCGAGCACGCGCTCGTGCTCGACGTGCTGACGGGTCCGCCGGGACCGGACGGTTCCCCCGGCCGCGCGTGCGGCGTGACGCTGCACGTGATCGGCGAGGGGCAGCGGGACGGCGTCGGTGCCGCGCTGGGCCGCGCGGTCGTGCTGGCGACCGGCGGCATCGGCCAGGTCTTCCGGTCGTCGACCAACCCGGTGCAGGCGACGGGCGACGGGATCGCCGCGGCCCTGCGCGCGGGAGCCGTGCTGGGCGACATCGAGTTCGTCCAGTTCCACCCCACGGTCCTGTGGCTCGGCTCGGGCGTGAAGGGCCAGCTCACGCTGGTGTCCGAGGCGGTGCGCGGCGAGGGTGCGCTGCTGGTGGACACGGACGGGTTCCGGTTCATGCCCGACGTGCACCCGATGGCCGAGCTGGCGCCGCGGGACGTCGTCGCCCACGCGATCGTGCGCAGCATGGCCCAGACGGGTTCGGACCACGTGTGGCTGGACGCGCGGCACCTGGACGCGGAGTTCCTCCGGCTGCGGTTCCCGACGATCAACGACCGGCTGCTGGAGCACGGCATCGACATGGCCACCGACCTGGTCCCCGTCGCGCCCGCGCAGCACTACCACTCGGGCGGCGTCGTCACGGACCTGCTGGGGCGCAGCAGCGTGCCGGGCCTGTACGCCGTGGGGGAGGTGGCGTGCACGGGGGTGCACGGCGCCAACCGGCTGGCGTCGAACTCCCTGCTGGAGGGCCTCGTGTTCGCCACCCGCGCCGCGCGGCACATCGCCGCCCAGGTCACCGACGGCGCGCTGCCGCCGCTCGCGCCAGTGGCGCGGCCGGGTGCCGAGGCGCTCGTGGCCGCCGCGGCGCGTGCGCGGGTGCAGCGGATCGCGTCGGAGGGCCCCGGGCCGCTGCGCTCCGGCGACGGGCTCGGCCGCGCCATGACCGCGCTCGGGGCCGTGCCCACGGACGCGCACCTGCGCACCGACGACGGTCGCCGGCTCGCCGCGCCGCAGGTGGCCGAGTGGGAGACGACGAACGTGCACCAGGTGGCCACGGTCCTGACCGCAGCGGCGCTGGAGCGCGAGGAGAGCCGCGGCGGGCACGCGCGCAGCGACCACCCGCTCCCCGTCGACGCGTGGCAGGTCCGGCTGGACATGTCGCTGAGCCCGGACGGGACGCTGGTCTCGCGGCGGTCGTCGCCCGCCTGAGGCGTTCCCCGACACTATCGGTGTCGCCAGCGATATGTCCGGAACTTTCGATAGTTCCAGGTCTGGTATTGCGCCCAGAGCGTGCTTAACCTGCTCAGGATCCCAGAGCAGTGGTCCTCGCCCGCGCAAAGGAGCGTTCATGAGGCACGCACGAGTTCGACGTCGGCCCCTCGAAACTATCGGGGTCGCGGTGACCGCGCTCGTGCTCGCCGCGGTCCCCGCCGTCGTGGTCAGCTCCGCGACGCCGGCGGCTGCGGTGGACACGACCCTGATCTCGACCGACTTCACCGACGGCACGCTCGGTGCCTGGGAGGCCAGCGGCCTCGGCGCCGAGCAGCTCACGGTGGTCGACGTGGAGGGCGACAACGCCCTCCAGGTGGCCGGCCGGTCCGAGGACTTCCACGGCATCCAGACCCCCGCCGGCCTGTTCACGGACGTGGAGCCGGGCACCGAGCTGACGTTGTCGATGCGCGCACGGCTGGCGCCGGGGACGGCCGGGTCCGCCGGGGTGCGCCTGGTGGTGAAGCCGGCGTACACGTGGGTGGGCAACACCACGATGACCGCGGACGCGTGGACGACCGTCACGGGCACGTACACCGTGGCCGCCGACGCGGACACCGCGGCGCTGCAGGTGTACGTCGGCACCGGCGCCCTCGACGCGCCGTACACCTACCTGCTCGACGACATCGTGATCACCGGCAGCACCGGTGAGGGCCCGGGCGAGACGCCGGACGTCCTGCCCGGTGGCGCGCTGAACCCGACGCCCACGCCCGTCACCGGGGCGCAGGGCACGGGCGACCGGGCCGCGCTGACCTTCGACGACGGCCCCAACGGCGCCGACACCACCGCGCTGCTGGACTTCCTGGCGGAGCGGGAGCTGCAGGCGACGTTCTGCGTCATCGGCCAGAACATCCAGGCCCCGGGCGGGGCCGACATCCTGAAGCGGATCGTGGCCGACGGGCACACCCTGTGCAACCACGGCACCTCGTACGAGCCCTTGGACGGCACGCAGGCCGAGGTCGCGGCCGACCTGGCCGACAACCTGACGATCATCCGGACCGCGCTGGGCGACCCGTCGGCGCAGGTCCCGTTCTTCCGGGCCGCCAACGGCGTCTGGACGACCGCCAACCAGAATGCGGCCGTCGCGCTCGGCATGCAGCCGCTGGCCGTCATCAACACGATCAGCGACTGGGAGACGCAGGACGAGGCGACGCTGACAGCCAACCTGCGCTCCGCGATGGTGAGCGGTCAGCTCGTGCTCGTGCACGACGGCGGGGGGAACCGCGCGGCCTCGGTCGCGGCCACCAGGACCGTGGTGCAGGAGCGTCTCGACGCGGGCTGGACGTTCACGCTGCCCGCCGTCACGCTCGCGCCCAGCCAGCCGCCGGGTACCGCCGTGATCAGCGCCGACTTCGAGGACGGTCTGCAGGGCTGGGCCCCGCGGGCCACCGACACGGGCCAGGGCACCCTCGCCGTCACCGACGAGTACGCGCACGGCGGCGCGCAGGCCGCGCTGCTGACCGAGCGGACCTCCCAGGGCCACGGCATCGGCTTCGACGCGACCGGCGTGCTCATCCCCGGCACCCGCTACGAGTACTCGGCGTGGCTGCGGTTCGCGCCCGGGCAGACCGTCGACGACATCTGGCTGAGCATGGCCCGGACGGTCGGCGACAGCACGTCCTACGACACGATCGCGCAGTTCACCGGCATGTCGGACGGCGAGTGGGTCCAGGTCTCCGGGAACTTCCAGATGGCGGCGGCCGACTCGGCGCTGCTGTACTTCGAGACCGCGTACGACGGCGGGGACACCGGCAACACGTCCGACTTCCTCGTCGACGACATCGAGGTCAAGGTCCAGGACCCGCTGCAGGTCGAGGACCTGACGCCCATCAAGGACACCGTCGACTTCGCGGTCGGCGCGGCGATCGACAGCCGTGAGCTGACCGGGGCGCCGTCGGAGCTGCTGCTCAGGCACTTCGACCAGGTCACCTCCGAGAACTACATGAAGCCGGAGGCCTGGTACGACGCCGAGCAGACGTTCACCCCGCACCCCGAGGCCGACGCGCTCATGCAGTACGCGCAGGACAACGACGTGCGCGTCTACGGCCACACCCTCGTGTGGCACAGCCAGACCCCGGCCTGGTTCTTCCAGGACGCGGCCGGCGCGCCGCTGACCACGAGCGCGGCGGACCAGCAGGTGCTCAGGGACCGGCTGCGGACGCACATCTTCGACGTCGCGCAGCACCTGAGCGACACCTACGGCGAGTTCGGCAGCGACACCAACCCGCTGGTGGCCTTCGACGTGGTCAACGAGGTGGTCAACGACGGCGGCGAGTTCGCCGACGGGCTGCGCCGCAGCGAGTGGTTCCGCATCCTGGGCGAGGACTTCATCGACCTCGCCTTCCAGTACGCGGACGAGGCCTTCAACGACGAGTACGCCGCGGCGGGCACCGACCGGCCGATCACCCTGTTCATCAACGACTACAACACCGAGCAGGGCGGCAAGCAGGCCCGCCTGCACGCGCTGGTCGAGCGGCTGCTCGCCCGCGGCGTGCCGGTCGACGGCGTGGGCCACCAGTTCCACGTGAGCCTGGCCATGCCCGTCGAGGCGCTCGAGGCGGCGCTGGTCGCGTTCGAGGACCTCGGGCTGACGCAGGCGGTCACCGAGCTCGACGTCACGACCGGGACCCCGGTGACGGACGGGAAGCTCATCGAGCAGGGGTACTACTACCGCGACGCGTTCCGGGTCTTCCGGGAGCACGCCGACGACCTGTTCTCGGTCACCGTCTGGGGCCTGACCGACGGACGCAGCTGGCGTGCGGACGCCGGGGCACCCCTGGTCTTCGACGACCTCCTGCAGGCGAAGCCCGCCTACTACGGGATCGTCGATGCCGAGCTCCCGGCCCGGCAGCGTGCGGCCAACGTCTTCCAGGACGACGTCCCCCTGGACGACGACGTCACGACCGACCTGCGGTGGTCGCAGCTGCCGCTGCACACGATCGACGCCGGGACCGCGTTCCAGCTCCGCTGGGCACCGGACCACCTGACGGCGTTCGTGCAGGTGGACGACGCCACCGTGGAGGCGTCCGACGGCATCGAGATCGAGTACGCCGGCCGGACCGTCACCTTCGCGCGGGACGGGTCGGGCGACGTCGAGGGGGTCGTCACGGAGCGCGAGGGCGGCTACTCGGCCGTCGTGCGGCTGCCGCTGGCCACCCCCGTGGCGGAGGGCGGCACGGTGCCCTTCGACATCCGGGTCACGGACGGCACCGAGACGACGCCGTGGAACACGCCGGGGGCCATCGGCAACCTCACGCTCGTCGAGCCGCTGTCGTACGCCGAGGTCACCGAGGCGGGCACGGCACCGGCGATCGACGGCGACGAGGACGCCGCCTGGGCCGACGCGGGCACCGTCCGCACGGAAAAGCAGACCAACGGCACCGGCGGCGCCGTGGCCGAGGTCCGCACGCTGTGGCAGGACAACACGCTGTTCGTGCTCGCCGAGGTCACCGACCCGGTCGTGGACGTCTCGGGCTCCGACCCGTGGATCCAGGACTCCGTCGAGATCTACGTCGACCCCGGCAACTACAAGAACGGCGCCTACCGGTACGACGACACCCAGATCCGGATCAGCGCCGCCAACGCGGTCTCGTTCGGCACCGGTGACGAGGCGTTCCAGCGCAACCGGGTGGTCAGCGCCACCCGGCTCACCGAGACCGGCTACGTGGTCGAGGCGTCCATCAGCCTGCTCGAGGACGGTGGCGCCGGGAGCTTCCACGGCGTGGACTTCCAGGTGAACGACGCCAGTGGTGGCGCCCGCACCTCGATCCACAACTGGGCCGACCCCACCGGCGCGGGGTACCAGAGCACCGCGCGCTGGGGTGTCGTGCGGCTGGTCGAGGCCGAGCCGACCATCCCGTCGTCCACCACCACGCTGACGGCCTCCCGGTCGAGCCAGGTCTTCGGCTCCTCCAGCCGGGTGGTGCTCACCGCGACCGTGACGGCCGACGTGCCGGTCGCGGGGACGGTCGAGTTCGTCTCGGGCACCACGGTGCTCGGCACGGGGACGTTGCAGGGCGGCACGGCCACGCTGCGGCTACCGGCCTCCACGCCGGCCGGTAGCTACCAGGTGGTCGCCCGGTTCGCCGGCGACGCCGGGGTGACGGGCTCGGAGTCGGCGCCGGTGACGGTCGTGGTGGCCAAGGTGACCACGACGACCGGTCTCACGGTGACCCCCGGCTTCCTGTTCATCCCGTCGTTCGCGGTGGTCACCGTCGCCGCGGACAACGGGAAGGCGCCGTCGGGCACCGTCGAGATCCGTGAGGGCGGCACGGTCGTCAAGCGCCTGAAGGTGGTGCTGGGGATCGCCGTCGGCACGGTCCCGTCGGGCCGGCACACGTACACGGCGACGTTCGTCCCCAGCGACGCCGCCAACGTCAGCGCCAGCACCAGCGCACCCGTGCGCACGCGCTGACGGCCGGCACCGAGGCCCGCGTCCCCCCTCCGGGCGCGGGCCTCGGTCGTGTCCGCGGCCGGTAGCGTGACGCCGTGATCGCGCCGACTGCTGCCCTGGACCCTGCCTGGATCGCCCGCACGGTCGCGGTGGCGCTCGACGAGGACCTGGGCCTGGAGCCCGGTCGGGACGTCACCACGCAGGCCACGATCCCGCCCGATGCGACCGGCGCCGCCGACCTCGTCGCGCGTCAGGACGGTGTGGTGGCGGGCCTCGTGGTGGTGCCCGAGGTCGTCGCGCAGGTGGCCGGCCGGCTCGGGCTGCCGGTCCCGACCGTGGACCAGCGCGTCCCCGACGGCACCCGCGTGGCCCGGGGAGACGTGCTGGCGGTGCTGCGCGGCCCCGTGCAGGTGCTGCTCGTCGCCGAGCGCACGCTGCTCAACCTGGCCTCCCGCGCCTCGGGCGTCGCCACCCACACCCGCCGCTGGGCCGACGCCCTCGACGGCACGGGCGCCCAGGTGCTCGACACCCGCAAGACGACCCCCGGCCTGCGCGCGCTGGAGAAGTACGCGGTGCGCTGTGGCGGTGGCACCAACAAGCGCATGGGCCTGTTCGACGTCGCGATGGTCAAGGACAACCACGTGGTGGCGGCGGGATCGGTGTCGGCGGCGATCGCGGCGGTCCGGGAACGGTTCCCCGACGTGACCGTCCAGGTCGAGGCGGACACCCTGGACCAGGCGCTCGAGGCGGTCGCCGCGGGCGCGCGGTTCCTGCTGCTGGACAACATGGCGACGCCGCTGCTGGCCCAGGTCGTCGCGGCGGTGCGCGCCACGGCGGACGGCGTCGAGCTGGAGGCGACCGGCAACCTCACGCTGGACCGCGCGCGGGAGGTGGCGCAGACGGGGGTCGACTACCTGTCCGTCGGCGGCCTCACGCACTCGTCGCCGATCCTCGACCTGGCCCTCGATCTGTCGCCGGGGCTCACAGGAGCGCGCCGGTAGGATCGTGGGGTGAGCGAGACGCCCGAGAGCACCCCTGCAGCCGACGACGCCCCCGAGCAGATCCGGGTCCGGCGCGAGAAGCGGGACCGGCTCCTGGCGTCGGGCGTCGAGGCCTACCCGGTCGGCGTCCCGCGCACCCACACGATCGCGCAGGTGCGCGCCGAGCACCCGGACCTCGAACCGGGCCAGGAGACGGACGACGAGGTCGGCGTGGCCGGCCGCGTCGTGTTCATCCGGATCGGCGGCAAGCTCTGCTTCGCCACGCTGCAGGACGGCGAGGGCAACCGGCTGCAGGCCATGTTCAGCCTGGACGCCGTGGGCCAGGAACGCCTCGCGGCGTTCAAGACCGACGTCGACCTCGGCGACCACCTGTTCGTGCACGGCCGCGTCATCAGCTCGCGCCGCGGCGAGCTGTCCGTCCTCGCCGACTCGTGGCAGCTGGCCGCCAAGGCGCTGCGGCCGCTGCCCAACCTGTACGACGGCGTGGAGCTGTCCGAGGAGGCGCGCGTCCGGCAGCGCTACGTCGACCTCATCGTGCGCCCGAAGGCCCGCGAGACGGCCCGGCAGCGGCCCGCGGTGCTGCGCTCGCTGCGGGACAACTTCCACCGCCGCGACTTCATCGAGATCGAGACGCCGATGCTGCAGACGCAGCCCGGCGGTGCGGCGGCCCGGCCGTTCGTCACGCACATGAACGCCTTCGACATCGACCTGTACCTGCGGATCGCGCCGGAGCTCTTCCTCAAGCGCGCGCTGGTGGGTGGGCTCGAGCGCGTCTTCGAGATCAACCGCAACTTCCGCAACGAGGGCGCGGACTCCACGCACTCGCCCGAGTTCGCGATGCTCGAGGCGTACGAGTCCTACGGGGACTACAACACCATGGCCGCGCTGACCAAGGACCTGGTGCAGACCGCCGCCCAGGACGTCCTGGGCACCACGGTCGTGGTGATGCCCGACGGCGAGGAGTACGACCTCGGCGGCGACTGGACCGAGCTGACGATGTACGGCTCGCTGTCGGAGTCCCTGGGGGAGCAGATCACGCCGGAGACCAGCCTGGACGCGCTGCTGGCCTACGCCGACAAGCTCGGCGTCGAGACCGACCCCGCGCGGGTGAGCCACGGCAAGCTGGTCGAGCAGCTGTGGGAGCACCAGGTGGGCGACCATCTCTTTGCACCCACATTCGTGCGTGATTTCCCGGTGGAGACGAGCCCTCTCACGCGTGATCACCGCACTATCCCCGGAGTCGTCGAGAAGTGGGACCTGTATGTGCGCGGGTTCGAGCTCGCGACCGCCTATTCCGAGCTGGTCGACCCGGTCATCCAGCGCCGCCGGTTCGAGGCGCAGGCGCTGCTCGCCGCCGCCGGTGACGACGAGGCGATGCGCGTGGATGAGGACTTTCTCACGGCGGTCGAGTACGCCCTGCCACCCGCGGGTGGGCTCGGCCTCGGGATCGACAGGTTGCTCATGGCACTGACCGGCCTGGGTATCCGCGAGACCATCCTGTTCCCGCTCGTGAAGCCGCTGAGCTCATGAACACGCTGCTCACCGCGCTGATGGCGCTGCTGCCCTCGATCGGGGTCGGCCTGCTCTTCTGGTTCGCCATCCGGGCTCTCGTGAATGCAGACCGCACCGAGCGGGCTGCATTGGCCAAAATGGATGCCGAGGAACGCGAGGCAGAACGCGCCGCTTCGCGCAACAATGCCGAGGATTCTCGTCCCCCCGTTTGACGGACATATCGCCTGGTGCGATAGTGAACGCGACAGCATTCCTCACATCTGCCAGATGGAGCACGCAATGGCGCAGAAGGTTCAGGTCCTGCTGGTCGACGACATCGACGGCGGAACCGCCGACGAGACCGTGACGTTCGGGCTCGACGGTGTCACGTACGAGATCGACCTGACGACCGATCACGCGACCGAGCTGCGTGACGCGCTGGCTCAGTGGGTCGGGCACGCCCGCAAGGTGGGCGCCCGCACCGGTGCACGGTCGACCCCCAGCCGCGGGCGGCGTTCCTCCACGGGGGACGCGCAGGCGATCCGCGAGTGGGCCAAGGAGAACGGGCACCACGTCTCCGAGCGTGGGCGCATCTCCGCGGAGGTCAAGGCCGCGTACGACGCGTCGCACTGACGCATACCCAGCACGCAGCACGAGAGCCCGGCACCCACGGTGCCGGGCTCTCGTCATGCTCAGGCGGGTCGGGTGCCCGTGAGCTCGCGCACGGCGGCGTACTGCTCACGGATCCGCGGCACCGGGTCCCCGGTGCACGTGGTGGCCTCCGTGCCGGAGCTCCACGCGGGGGGCGTCGCGTCGCCGGAGAGCACCCAGGCCGCCTGTCGGGCGGCGCCGTCGGCGACGTACTCGCCCGGTGTGGGCACGCGGACGTCGAGGCCGAACACCGAGGGGGCGATCGCGCGCACGGCGGCCGACTGCGCACCGCCGCCGATCAGGAACAGCCGCTCGACCGCGACCCCCTGTGCGCGCAGCGCGTCGATGCCGTCGGCGAGCGCGCAGAGCATGCCCTCGACGGCTGCCCGCGCCAGGTGCGCCGGCGTGGTGTTGGCCAGCCGCATGCCGTGCAGGGCCCCCGTCGCGTCGGGCTTGTTCGGCGTGCGCTCGCCCTCCAGGTAGGGCACGAGGACGAGCCCGTCGGCACCGGCGGGTGCGGACAGCGCGAGCGCGGACAGTCCCGCGTGGTCCACGCCGAGCATCCGCGCCGCGGCATCCAGCACCCGCGACGCGTTGAGGGTGCACGCCAGCGGCAGGAACGCGCCGGTGGCGTCGGCGAAGCCGGTCACCAGGCCGGAGCCGTCGGCCGTGGCCCGCGACGCGATCGCGGAGACGACGCCGGAGGTGCCGATCGAGATCGCCACGTCGCCGGGCTGCAGCCCCAGGGCGAGAGCCGCGGCGGCGTTGTCCCCGGCACCCGGACCGAGCACGGCGCCGCCGGCGGTGCGGGGGCCGCGCTCGTACGGACCGAGCACCCGGGGGACCAGGGCGTCGTGGCCGAGGGCGAGCTGGAGCAGGTCCGGCCGGTAGTCCTCCGTGGCGGGGGACCAGTACCCGGTGCCGGAGGCGTCCGAGCGGTCGGTGACCAGGGCGTCGAGCCCGGTCGCGCCCGCCAGGCGCCAGGTCAGCCAGTCGTGGGGGAGCGCGACGGCCGCGACGCGCGCGGCGTTCTCGGGCTCGGCGTCCCGCAGCCAGCGCAGCTTGGTGACGGTGAGGGAGGCGACGGGCACGGAGCCGACGGCGTCGGCCCACGCCTGCGGGCCGCCCAGCTCACCGATCAGGTCCAGCGCGGCCTGGGCCGAGCGCGTGTCGTTCCACAGCAGCGCGTCACGGACCACCTCGCCCCGCGCGTCGAGAGCGACCATCCCGTGCTGCTGGCCGCCGACGGAGATCGCCTCGACGTCGTCGAGGCCCCCCGCCCGGACGATCGCCGACTGCAGGGCGTCCCACCAGTACCAGGGCGCCACCTCCGTGCCGTCCGGGTGGGCCGCGCGCCCGGAGCGCACGAGGGCTCCGGTCTGCGCGTCGCGGACGACGACCTTGCAGGACTGCGTCGACGAGTCGATGCCGGCGACGAGAGCCATGGTCTACCTCCAGGGTGAACCCGCAACGTCCGAGCAGAGGAGGCCCAGGGCCTCCATCTGCTCGGACGCAGGGAGTGAGTGGTGCGGGTGGGACAGGTCAGCGGGCGCCGAGCGCGTGCTCGAGGGCCAGCTGGTTGAGGCGGACGAAGCCGAAGCCGCGCGCGCCGACCGCGTCGACGTCGAGGTCCTCGTACGCGGAGCGGTCGTTCAGCAGGTCGGACAGGGTCTCGCCCTCAGACAGCGTCGGCTGCGCGAGCTCGAGCACGCCGGCCTCCTCGAGCGCGGCCTGCACCTCGGGGTCGGCGCGGAAGGCCTGCGCGCGCTCCTTGAGCAGCAGGTACGTCGACATGTTCGCCGCGGCCGAGTCCCAGACGCCCTGGAAGTCCTCGGTGCGCGACGGCTTGTAGTCGAAGTGGCGCGGGCCGTCGTAGCGGGGGCCGCCCGACGGGAAGCCGTTCTCGACCAGGTCCACCGTGGCGAACGCGGAGAACAGGTCGCCGTGGCCGAACACCAGGTCCTGGTCGTACTTGATGGACCGCTGGCCGTTGAGGTCGATGTGGAAGAGCTTCTCCGCCCACAGCGCCTGCGCGATGCCCGACGTGTAGTTCAGGCCGGCCATCTGCTCGTGACCCGTCTCCGGGTTGAGGCCGACGATGTCGCCGTGCTCGAGCTTGGAGATGAACCCCAGCGCGTGCCCGACCGTGGGGAGCAGGATGTCGCCGCGGGGCTCGTTGGGCTTCGGCTCGATGGCGATCCGGAGGCCGTAGCCCTTCTCCTTGATGTACGCCGCGACGGTGTCGATGCCCTCGGCGTAGCGGTCGTGCGCGGCGTTGAGGTCCTTGGCGGAGTCGTACTCGGCGCCCTCGCGGCCGCCCCACATCACGAAGGTGTCGGCGCCGAGCTCGGCGGCCAGGTCGACGTTGCGGACGACCTTGCGCAGGCCGTAGCGGCGCACCCGGCGGTCGTTCGACGTGAACGCGCCGTCCTTGAAGATCGGGTGGCTGAACGTGTTGGTGGTGACCATCTCGACGGTGATGCCGGTCTCGTCGAGAGCGCCCTTGAAGCGGGCGAGGATCCGGTCACGCTCGGCGGCGTCCGAGCCGAACGGGACGACGTCGTCGTCGTGGAAGGTCACGTGCGCGGCGCCCAGCTCGGCCAGCTTGTGGACCGACTCGACCGGGTCCAGCCACGGGCGCGTGGCCGAGCCGAACTGGTCCTGGGCGTTCCAGCCGACCGTCCAGAGGCCGAACGAGAACTTGTCTGCACGGGTGGGCTGCGCTGCCATCACGCGTCTCCTCATCGAGATGAATCCGGTTTAGTTTGCCGGATGAATTTATCCCGTCCCGCCGGTAGGGTCAAGCCATGCCGACGACCGAGCACCGCGACCCGTCGCGGGTGGCGCGGCAGGCGCAGATGCGCGACCAGAACCTCGGCGTGGCCCTGCGCGGCATCGTCGACGCCCCCGCACCGGTGTCGCGCGCGCAGCTCGCCGCGGCGGAGGGGCTCGCCCGCGCCACCGTCTCCGGGCTCGTCGACCACCTCATCGAGGCGCGACTCGTGCGCGAGCTCGACCCCGCCCAGACGCAGCGCGCCGGGCGGCCCGCCGTCCCGCTCGCCCCCGCGCGGGGGACCGTCGCGGGCGTCGGGATGGAGATCAACGTCGACTACCTCGGCGTCCGCGCGATCGACCTGTCCGGTGACGTCCTGGCCGAGCACGTGGAGCTGGACGACCTGCGGGGCGCCGACGCCGGCGCGGTCCTGGACCGGCTGGCCGCCCTGGCCGCCCCGGTGGTGCAGGACCTGCAGGCGCGGGGGATCCGCGTCGCCGGCACCGCGCTCGCGCTCCCCGGCCTGGTCGACCGCGTCACCGGGCCGCTGCGCGTCGCCCCGAACCTCGGCTGGCGGGACGTCGACGTGGTGGCGGCCGTGTCCGCGCACCCCGCGCTGGCGGCCCTCCCGCCGCGCGTCGCCAACGAGGCCAACCTGGCCGCGCGCGCGGAGGCGCACGCCCGCGGCGGCTCGCCGAGCTTCGCCTACGTGTCCGGCGAGGTCGGCATCGGTGGCGCGATCGTGCTCGACGGCGAGATCGTCCCCGGCCGGCACGGCTGGAGCGGCGAGATCGGGCACATCGTCGTCGACGCCTTCCGCGGGCCGCGCGCGTCCGACGGCAGCCTGGAGGCGCTGGCCGGTCAGGACGCGATGCTGCGGGCGGCCGGGCTGCCGCAGACCGCCCGGCTCGACGCGCTGCTCGACGCGCTGGCCACCGGCGACGCACGCGCGTCCGCCGCCGTCGCCCAGGCTGCTCGGGCGCTCGGCGTCGCGCTCGCGTCGGTGGCCAACGTGGTCGACGTCGGCGAGGTGGTGCTCGGCGGCACCTTCGGCCAGCTGTTCGACCACGTGCACGACGAGGTGGCCGCCCGGCTCGACGAGCTGGTGATCTTCGCGCCCTGGTCGCCGCTGCAGGTCTCGCCCGCACGCGCCGGCCAGTACCCGGCGATGACCGGCGGCGCCCTCGCGGCCCTCGCCCGCCTCCTCGCCGACCCGGCCCAGTGGCTCCGCCAGCAACCCACCCCCTGACCCACCCACCCACGCGACGCTCGGCCGTAGGCTCCCTCGTCGTGAGCGCGCAGCAGAACCCCCTGTGGATCGGTACCTACCCCGCGGCCGGTGCCGGCACGCCCGTCGGCCAGGGGGAGGGGATCTGGCGGGTGGACCTCGACCCCGCGACCGGTGGGCTGAGCAGCGCGCGGCTGGTGGTCGAGACCCCGTCGCCGAGCTTCCTCGCGCAGCGCGGCTCGGTGCTGTACGCCGCCAACGAGCAGGCGGACGGCACGGTGAGCGCGTTCGACGTCGTCGGCGACTCGCTCCTGCACCGCGCCACTGTCCCGTCCGGCGGCGCCGACCCCTGCCACCTGCTGCTCGACGACGACGCGTCCGCGCTGCTCGTCGCCAACTACTCGTCGGGCACCCTCGCGGTCCTGCCGCTCGACGCGGACGGCGGGTTCGCGACGGGCGGCCCCGACCAGGTGCTCGGGCACACCGGCTCGGGTCCCGACGAGGGCCGTCAGGAGTCGTCGCACGCGCACTTCGTCGCCCTCGACCCCGGCGGGTTCGTGCTGGTGGTGGACCTGGGCACCGACGAGATCCGCCGCTACCGACGCGCGGCCGGCCGGCTGGTCGAGGACGGCATCGCGGCCGTGCTGCCCGCCGGCACGGGCCCGCGTCACCTCGCGTTCGGCGCCGACGGCCGGTTCGCGTACGTGGTGGGGGAGCTGGACGTGACGGTCCGCGTGCTGGCGTGGGCCGACGGCGCCGGCACGCTGGTGCAGACGCTGCCGGCCACCACGACGCCGGCCCGGTCGGGCGGCCGGGTGCTGCCGTCGCACGTCGCGCTGGACGGCGAGCGGCTGCTGGTGGGCGTGCGGGAGGCGGACGTGCTCGCACGGTTCACCGTCCGCGCCGACGGGCTGCTCGACCCGGTGGCAGACGACGCGTTGCCCGGCAGCTGGCCGCGGCACTTCGCGGTGGTCGACGGCTGGACGGTCGTCGCCGGGCAGACGTCCGACGATCTCGCGGTGCTCGCCGCGGACGGCAGCGCCGTCGGTACGATCCCGATCCCCGCACCGGCCTGCATCGTCCTGGGCCACGGTGTCGGACAGGGGGAACGCCGTTCGTTGCAGGAGTGAGCCGCCCACCAGGGGCGCCCCACCACAGGAGATGGTCCACGTGCAGTACTTGTTCTCGGTGATCGACCACGCCACCGGCTCGGCCACCCCGGCCGAGATGGAGGCCATCGACGTGTTCAACGACCGGCTCGTGGCCGACGGCCACTGGGTGTTCGCGGCAGGGCTCGACGCGCCCGACACGGCCACGGTCGTGGACGGTCGGGGTGCGCAGGTGCTGGTCACCGACGGTCCCTTCGTGGAGACGAAGGAGCACGTCGCGGGCTTCTGGCTCATCGAGGCTCCTGACCTCGACGTGGCGCTCGAGCTCGCCGCGGCGGGGTCGGCGGCGTGCAACCGCCGGGTCGAGGTCCGGCCGTTCCTGGCAAGGTGACCGCGATCGACGCCGCCCAGGCGATCTCCCGCGTCCACCGGGAGCAGTGGGCCCGGATCGTGGCGTCGCTGACGCGGCGGTTCGGTGACCTGGACATCGCCGAGGAGGCCGCCGCCGAGGCGTTCGCGAGCGCGGTCGAGCGGTGGCCCACCGACGGCGTGCCCCCGAACCCCGGCGCCTGGCTGACCACCACGGCCAACCGCAAGGCCATCGACCGGATCCGCCGCGAGAGCAAGCGCGAGGACAAGGAACGGGGGGCGCGGATGCTGTACGACGACGGCCCGCGCGAGCCCGTGGGTGCCGTCGACGACGAGCGCCTCCGGCTGATCTTCACGTGCTGCCACCCGGCGCTCGCGATGGAGAGCCGCGTGGCGCTGACGCTGCGCCTGGTCGGCGGGATGACGGTGCCCGAGATCGCCCGGGCGTTCCTGGTGCGCGAGGCGGCGATGGGGCAGCGGATCACGCGCGCCAAGGCGAAGATCGCGGCGGCCGGCATCCCGTACCGGGTGCCGCGGGCGCAGGACCTGCCGGCGCGGGTCACGGGCGTCCTGGCCGCACTGTTCCTCGTCTTCAACGAGGGCTACCTGGCCAGCGGCCCCGACACCGATCCCGTCCGCGCGGACCTGACCGCCGAGGCGATCCGGCTCACGAGGATGCTCCGGACGCTCCTGCCCCAGGACGGGGAGGTGGCCGGCCTGCTCGCGCTCATGCTGCTCACCGAGGCGCGGCGGCCGGCCCGGATCTCGGCGAGCGGCGAGCTGGTGACCCTCCATGAGCAGGATCGCGGCGCCTGGGACGCGGAGCTGATCGCCGAGGGGCACCGCCTGGTGCGCGAGCGGCTCGGCACCGGGGCGGCGCCGGGCCGCTACCAGGTCCTGGCCGCGATCAACGCGGTGCACACCTCCGCCCGCGACGCTCGCGACACCGACTGGTCGCAGGTCGTCGCCCTCTACGACCAGCTCGTCCGCATCGACCCGTCGCCGGTCGTCGCGCTCAACCGGGCGGTCGCGGTCGCGGAGCTGGACGGCCCGGACGTCGCGCTGGCCCTGGTCGACGGGCTGGGGACGCTGGTCGGGTACCACGCGTTCCACGCGACCCGCGCGGAGCTGCTGCGTCGGCTGGGCCGCGGCGCGGACGCCCGGGCGGCGTACGACGAGGCGATCGCGCTCGCGGGCAACACCGCGGAGATCGCGTACCTGAGGCGTCGCCGGGACCAGCTCGTACCGCCCGGCGCGCCCCGGAGGTCCGTTACGGAATCGTGATCTAGGGGACTTACCGCCCAGTAAGTGCTTGTGATTGTCTGGCGAGGCCGACCGCACGGAAAGGGCAACGAGGCCCGCGACCGAGGCCGGCCGCGTCTCGAGGGAGTGACCGTGCGCCGAGCCGACCGCCCGAACCCCGTCCCCGCCGGCCTCACCGCCCTGGCCCTGGTCATGCCGCTCGCGGTGGTCGCGCTCGCCACGCCGGCGCTCGCCGCACCGGGCGACCTCGCCCGGACGGGAACGGCGACCGCCTCGCAGTTCCAGTCCGACGCCGACGGCACGTTCCCTCCGGACGCGGCCATCGACGGGGACCCGGCCACCCGGTGGGCCAGCGGCAACGGCCCCGACGAGGACGTCCCGTACGCCCAGTGGGTGCAGGTCGACCTCGGCGCGGAGGCGTCCGTCGACCACGTCGTGCTGGCGTGGGAGGCCGCGTTCGCCGCGGGCTACGAGGTACAGGTGGCGACGACGGCGCCCGACGACCCGGCGTCCTGGACCGCGGTGCACGCGGAGGAGGCGGGCGACGGCGGCACCGACGACGTCACGTTCGCGGCCACCGACGCCCGGTACGTGCGGGTGCACATGACCCAGCGCACGAGCTTCGACTGGGACCCCGCCCGCCCCCACTGGTACGGCTACTCACTGTTCTCGTTCGAGGTCTACGGCACGGCGACGCAGACGGCGGTCGCCTTCGCCCGGTCCACCACCACCGTCCGCGCGGGTGAGACGGCCACCGTCCCGCTGATCCTGGCGTCCGCCGCGGAGGCCGACGCCACCGTCCGGGTGCGGTCCACCGGGGGCACGGGGGTGGCCGGGACCGACTACACCGCCGTCGACGAGACCGTCACGTTCCCGGCCGGCAGCACCGAGGCGTCCGTGTCCGTGCCGACGGTCGACCACGGCCCGCTCGGCCAGGTGCGCACGGTCGAGCTGACCCTCTCCGAGCCGTCCGACGCCCTCGTGCTCGGCGGCCGGACCAGCACGTCGGTGACCATCGCGCCGCACGGCGAGCTGCCGGACGTCGGCGGCGTCACGGTGCTCGACGACTTCGAGTCCGGTGTCCCGGCCGGGTACACGACCTGGGGCGCCAGCGCGCCGGTCACCCCGGTGCTGAGCACCGGCCCGGTGGACCGGGGCGGCAACGGCCTGATCGCCACCGTCGGGGCTGAACCGGCCGCGGGGGACTGGTTCGGGTTCACGCACGACATCGCCGCCACCGACTGGTCGGCGCACGACGGCTTCACGTTCTGGTTCCTGGGCACCGGCGAGGGCGGAGAGCTCCGGTACGAGCTCAAGAGCGGCGGCCAGCTGTTCGAGCGGTCGGTCACGGACGACACCGCGGGCTGGCGCCAGGTCAGCGTGGCGTTCTCCCAGCTGCGCCTCAAGGGCACCCCGGCCTCGGACGCCCGGTTCGACCCGTCGGCGAGCACCGGCTTCGCGGTGACCCTGACCGACCTGGGCGCCGGGGCGTGGGCCTTCGACGACCTCGGGCTGTACGACCGCGTCAGCACGATCGAGGACGCCGAGGGCGAGGTGCCCCTGGCGGAGCCGGGCTCCACGGTCGGCATCTTCACGTGGGGCTCGGCGGCGGACCTGGTGCGCCTCGGGGTCACGGAGCAGGAGCGCGAGGGGCTACCGGCGGACAACCACGTGCTGTCCGGCGACTACCAGATCCCGTCGGGCGGGTGGGGCGGGTTCAGCCAGAACCTCGCGGCCGGCCAGGACTGGAGCTCGTTCCGCGGCATCCGGCTCGCCTGGTACGCGTCGCAGCCGACGCGCCCCGCGAGCCCGACCGCCGGCGACGACATCAAGGTCGAGCTCAAGGACGGCGGACCGGACGGCGAGCACTCCGAGGTGTGGGCCGCCACGTTCAAGGACAACTGGTCCAGCGACGGCAGCCGCTGGAAGATCGTCGACCTCCCGTTCTCGCAGTTCACGCTGAGCGGGTACCAGCCGGGTGACGCGGCGACGCGCAACGGCACCCTCGACCTGACGTCGGCCTGGGGCTACGCGATCACGATGGTGCCCGGCACGGCGACGACCGTCTCCTGGGCCGTCGACGACGTCCAGCTGTACGGCTCCGCGGTCCCCGCGCCGACGGCCACGGTGGACTCCGACGACGTGGTCCTGGTCGACCCCGGCGCGACGGCGCAGGTCCCGGTGGTCCTGACGACGACCGACGGCCAGCCGCTTCCCGCGGACGTCACCGTCGACTACGCGAACGGTGCCGGCACCGCCGTGGCCGGCACGCACTACGACGCGTTCAGCGGCACGCTCACGTTCCCCGCGGGGGCCGCGTCCGGTTCGGCGCAGACGATCGAGGTGGTGACGCACGCGACCGACGCGGTCGACGACGCCCGCACGCTCACGGTCGACCTGAGCGCCTCGGGCGCCGCCGTCGGCACCACCCCGCGGGTCGTCCTCAACGCCGTGGGCGCCCCCTACCTGGACGCGTCCCGGCCCACCGACGAGCGCGTCGACGACCTGCTGGGCCGGATGACGCTCGCCGAGAAGGTCGGCCAGATGACCCAGGCGGAGCGCCTCGGCCTGCAGTCGCCCACGCAGATCGCGGACCTCGGCCTCGGCTCCGTGCTCTCGGGCGGCGGCTCCGTGCCGGCCCAGAACACGGCCGCCGGCTGGGCGGACATGGTGGACGCGTTCCAGCGCCAGGCCCTGTCCACGCGCCTCCAGATCCCGTTGATCTACGGCGTCGACGCGGTGCACGGCCACAACAACGTGGTCGGCGCGACGATCTTCCCGCACAACGAGGGGCTCGGGGCCGCGCGCGACGCCGACCTCGTCGAGCAGGTGCAGCGCACCACGGCGCAGGAGGTCCGCGCGACCGGCGTGCCGTGGACGTTCGCGCCGTGCCTGTGCGTCACGCGTGACGAGCGGTGGGGCCGGTCCTACGAGTCCTTCGGCGAGGACCCGGCGCTCGTGACGGCGATGGCGGGCGCCGCGGTGGTCGGGCTGCAGGGCACGGACCCGAGCGACCTGTCCGGGCCGGACAAGGTGCTGGCCACCGCCAAGCACTGGGTGGGCGACGGCGGCACCACGTACGACCCCGCGCTCGCGGGCTCCGGCTACCCCATCGACCAGGGCGTCACCCACGTCGAGAGCCTCGACGAGCTCCGGCGGCTGCACGTCGACCCGTACGTGCCCGCGCTGGACGCGGGGGTCGGGTCGATCATGCCGTCGTACTCGGCGGTGTCGGTGGCGGGGGCGGACCCGATCCGGATGCACGAGCACGGCGCCCTCAACACCGACCTGCTCAAGGGTGAGCTCGGCTTCGACGGCTTCCTGATCAGCGACTGGGAGGGCATCGACAAGCTGCCCGGCGGCACCTACGCCGACAAGGCCGCGCGCTCGGTGAACGCGGGCCTCGACATGGCGATGGCGCCGTACAACTTCGGGGCGTTCATCACGGCCATCACCGACAAGATGGGCTCGGGCGACGTCGCCCAGGAGCGGGTCGACGACGCCGTCCGGCGGATCCTCACCCAGAAGTTCGCGCTCGGGCTCTTCGACGTCCCGTTCGCCGACCGCTCGCTGGCGGCGGACGTGGGCTCCGACGCGCACCGGGCGGTGGCGCGCGAGGCGGCGGGCAAGTCGCAGGTGCTGCTCAAGAACACGGCCGACCTGCTGCCGCTGGCGGCCGACACGAAGCTCTACGTGGCGGGTTCCAACGCCGACGACCTGGGCAACCAGGCCGGCGGCTGGACGATCTCCTGGCAGGGCGGCTCGGGCGACATCACGCCGGGCACGTCGATCCTCGAGGGCATCCAGGCCGCGAACTCGGCCGTCACGTACTCCGAGGACGCCTCGGCGCCCGTGGGAGACGCGCAGGTCGGCGTCGTCGTGGTCGGCGAGACGCCGTACGCGGAGGGCCAGGGCGACGTCGGGAACAACGGCAAGTCGCTCAGCCTGAGCGCGGCCGACCGGGCCGCGATCGACACCGTCTGCGGCGCGCTCGAGTGCGTCGTGCTGGTCGTGTCGGGCCGCCCCCAGCTGGTCACCGACCAGCTCGGTGACATCGACGCCCTGGTCGCCTCGTGGCTGCCGGGCACCGAGGGCGCCGGCGTCGCCGACGTGCTGTTCGGCACCCGGCCGTTCACCGGCCGCCTCCCCGTCAGCTGGCCCGCAGCCGCGGACCAGGTCCCGGTCAACGTCGGCGACGAGACGTACGCGCCGCTGTACCCCTACGGCTGGGGGCTGCGCACGGACGCGCAGCGCGACCGGCTGACCGCGCTCGCCGGGACCCTGACGGGCGACGCACAGGCAGCGGTGCAGGCTGTCCTCGACGCGCCGATCTGGGCCGGCTCGGCGCTCGACCCGGCCCGGACGGCGCAGGCGGTCCGGCTGCTGTTCGCCGCGGCCGAGGAGCTGAACGGCACCGAGCGTGACACGGCGGCCGCTGCGGGCACCGTCGTCTCGCTGGTGCGCGATCTCGCGCAGGCCGCCTCGGGTCCCGACGACGCCGCCACCACCGCCGACGCGGAGCACGCGCTCATGTCCGGCGACGCGAGCGGCGCGGTCGACCTGCTGGCCGACGTGCTCGGCGTCTCGACCGCCCCGCCGGTCGCGTCGACGACCACGCTGTCGCTGAGCTCGCCGGTCGTGGCGTTCGGGAACCCGGTCACCGCGCGCGTCACGGTCAAGGCATCCGGCGGCGCGCCGGCGGGGACCGTGCAGGTGCTCGTCGACGGCACGCCGGTGGCCACCGCGACCCTGACCGCCGCCGGCACGGCGAGCGTCCGCCTCCCCGCGGACGTCGCCACCGGACGGCACCGGGTCACCGCGGTCTACGCAGGTGCCCCCACCGCCGACCCGCCCGTCACGGGGTCGACGTCGGCGGCGGCGACGCTGACCGTGACCAAGACGCTGCCGTCGGTCCGCACCGACGGCACCGACTGGACCGTGGGCCGCAGTGACCCGAAGGTGGTCCTCGTCCAGGTGGCCGGGGTCGCGGGCTTCACGCCCACCGGAACGGTCGACGTCTGGGTCAACGGCTCGCGCAGGGGCTCGGCCACGCTCGACGCCCGAGGTGCCGCGGAGGTCACCCTGCCGGCCGGCACCCGGACCTCGCTCGTGCTCGTCACCTATGCGGGTGACCGGACCTACCTGCCGTGGATCGGAGCGCCGCGCCTGCTGGTCGTGCGGTGAGCCCGGACGGGTGACCTGCGGGGGAGCCCCGCGCGCACCCGTGAGGTGAGCGTGCGTCCCGTGCGTGAGAATGGGTGCTGACCCGTCCGCGAACAGGAGCGCCCGTGACCCTCGAGCACGTCCCGCGCGTCGCCATGCTGTCGGTGCACACGTCGCCGCTCGACCAGCCGGGCACGGGCGACGCCGGCGGGATGAACGTGTACGTGCTCGAGCTGTCCCGCGCACTCGCCGCCCGCGGCGCGCGCGTGGAGATCTTCACGCGGGCGACGTCCTCCGACCAGCCCGAGACGGTCGTCCTGCCCGGAACCGACGCCGACGGGCGGCCGATCGTCGGCGAGGACGTCCGCGCGGTCCTGCTCGCGCAGGACGTCGAGCCCGGCGTCGTGCCGCCGATCCTCGTGCACCACGTCGCCGCGGGACCGTTCGAGCGGCTGGACAAGAACGACCTGCCGGCCGTCCTGTGCGGCATGGCCGCGGGGGTGCTGCGCTGGGAGGCGGCACGCCGGCCGGGCTGGTACGACGTCGTGCACTCCCACTACTGGCTGTCGGGCCAGGTCGGCCAGATCGCGGCCGACCGCTGGGAGGTGCCCCTGGTGCACACCGCCCACACGCTGGCTCGCGTGAAGAACGCGTCCCTGGCGCCGGGCGACGACCCGGAGCCGACCCAGCGTGTGGTCGGGGAGGAGCAGCTCGTCGCCACGGCGGACGCGCTGGTGGCCAGCACGCCGGTGGAGGCGGAGGAGCTCGTCGAGCTCTACGGGGCCGACCCCGACCGCGTGCACGTGGTGGAGCCGGGCGTGGACCTCGACCGGTTCGTCCCGGGCGACAAGGCGTCCGCGCGGCGCGCGCTCGGCCTGCCCGCCGACCGCGAGATCGTGCTGTTCGCGGGCCGCGTGCAGGCGCTCAAGGCCCCGGACGTCCTGGTCCGCGCGCTCGGTGTGCTGCGGGCCACGGGCCGGCCCGTACCGCTGCTCGTCGTCCTGGGTGGCCCGTCCGGCCGGTCGAGCGCGGTCCGGGAGCTCCGGGCGCTCGCGACGGTGGTCGGCGTCCCCGACGACGTGGTCGTGCACCCGCCCGCCGACCGCGACACGCTGGCGACCTGGTACCACGCCGCCGACATCGTGGCGATGCCGTCGCGCAGCGAGTCCTTCGGGCTCGTCGCCGCCGAGGCCCAGGCCAGCGGCGTGCCGGTGATCGCCGCCTGCGTGGGTGGGCTGCGCACCATCGTCGACCACGACGTCTCCGGACGGCTGGTCCGCGGCCACGACCCGGTCGTCTGGGCCGACGTCATCGCCGACGTGCTGGCCTCCGCGGACGACCGCGCCAGGTACGCCGTCGGTGCCCGGCGGGTGGCCGAGCGGTTCGGCTGGGAGACCACCGCCGACCAGATGCTCAAGGTGTACTCGGTCGCCGGAGAGGTGCGGGCGTCGCGCGTCTCGGCGTGACCGTGGACCGGACGTCCCAGGCCGGTCGGCGCGCGCTGATGCAGGATGGACCCATGACCTACACCCTCGTGCTGCTCCGCCACGGCGAGAGCGAGTGGAATGCGAAGAACCTCTTCACCGGCTGGGTCGACGTGCCCCTCTCGGAGAAGGGTGTCGCGGAGGCCAAGCGCGGCGGGACGCTGCTGACCGACGCGGGCGTGCTGCCCGACGTCGTCCACACGTCGCTGCTGCGCCGCGCCATCACCACCGCCAACCTCGCGCTCGACGCCGCCGACCGGCACTGGATCCCTGTCAAGCGCTCCTGGCGCCTGAACGAGCGGCACTACGGCGCTCTGCAGGGCAAGGACAAGAAGCAGACGCTCGAGGAGTACGGCGAGGAGCAGTTCATGCTCTGGCGCCGCTCCTACGACGTCCCGCCGCCGCCCATCGAGCTGGGCTCGGAGTACTCGCAGGACTCGGACCCGCGCTACGCCGGTGAGCCGATCCCGCGGGCGGAGGCCCTCGAGCAGGTCCTCGTCCGCGCGCTGCCGTACTGGGAGTCGGAGATCGTCCCCGACCTGCAGTCCGGCAAGACCGTCCTGGTCGCGGCGCACGGCAACTCGATCCGCGCCCTGGTCAAGCACCTGGACGACGTGGACAGCGCGACGATCGCCGGGATCAACATCCCCACCGGCATCCCGCTGCTCTACACGATCGACGAGGAGACGCTGAAGCCCACCAACCCGGGCGGCACGTACCTCGACCCCGAGGCCGCCGCGGAGGCCATCAAGGCCGTCGCCAACCAGGGCCGCTGACCCGACACACCACGACGTCCGAGCAGAAGTGGGCCGGGACCCACATCTGCTCGGACGTTGCTGTCGTCAGGGGGCGGTGCGGTCCAGCTCCGGGCGGGGGGAGCCCGTCACCAGGTAGGTCACCCGTCGGGCGACCGAGACGGCGTGGTCGCCGAACCGCTCGTAGTACCGACCGAGCAGCGTGACGTCGATCGTCTCCTGCGTGGTGCCGGACCACGAGCCGCCGAGCAGCGCCGCGAAGGTGTCCTCGTGCAGCTCGTCGAGCAGGTCGTCGTCCTGCTCGATGCTCTCGGCCAGCAGGACGTCCCGGGTGCTCAGCAGGGTCGTCGTGCGGCGGCCGACCCGGACGGCGGCGTCGTGCATCTCCGCGAACGTGCCGGAGAGCGCCTGCGGCACGGCGTTGCGCGGGTAGCGGCCGCGCGCCACCTGCGCCACGTGCCGCGCCAGGTCGCCCATGCGCTCGAGCGAGGCGCTCATGCGCAGCGCAGACACCACGATCCGCAGGTCGGTGGCCACGGGCTGCTGCTGGGCCAGGAGCAGGACGCACCGCTCGTCGAGGTCCCGCTCGATCGCGTCGATGGCCAGGTCGTCGGCGATCACCGACTCCGCGAGCGCGAGGTCGGCCGTCAGCAGCGCGATGCCGGCGTTGGAGATGGCGTGCTCGACCCGCCCGCTCATCGTGACCAGGTCCTCGCCCAGCTGGTGCAGCTCGGCGTCGAAGATCTCCCGCATGTGCTCCCTCTCGTGCCGCGCCGGCAGGTGCCGCGCGCAGCGTCAGGCTGCCACCGGGAGGTGAACATCCGGGCGCGGCCAGGTGAACGGACGACGGCGGTTGAGGTCCCTGCGGGCAGGACAGGACGATTCGCGGTGGTTCGCCCTGTTCGGGGCGGGGCGGCAGCGCCAAGATGGGGTGCACGCTCGACCAGCAGGAGGGGAACGACGATGACGACGTTCACGGCATGGAAGTTCGACACGGCCGACGGGGCGCAGAAGGCGGCCAACGCCCTGCGGGCGGCGCAGGGCGACGGGCTGGTCAAGATCGTGGACCACGCGGTGATCAGCTGGCCGCAGGGAGCCGACAAGCCCTCGATGCACCACTCGCACGAGGACCAGTGGCGGGGCACCGGCTGGGGCGCGTTCTGGGGGCTGCTCTTCGGAGGGCTGTTCTTCGTGCCACTGCTGGGGGCCGCGGTGGGTGCGGCCGCGGGTGCGGTCAGCAAGGCCGTCGCCGCGGTAGGGATCTCCGAGGACCAGATGGAGGCGATCCGGTCGCAGATCACGGTCGGCACGTCGCTGCTGTGCGCCGTCACGGAGAACGCCGACCTGGACCGGCTGGGCGAGCGGCTGCACGGCCTGCACAGCACCCTCGTGGCCACCAACCTCACGGACGCGGAGCGGTCCCTGCTGATGGAGACGTTCGACTGAACCGTCCGGATGAACGGGCGGTGAACGCTCGGCGGCGGGCCGGTCGCGGGGGAGCCCGGCGGCGCGTCGTGCCGTCGTGCGCGCCCTAGGGTGAGACGCGTGAGCGGGATCGACGACGGGCTGATGCTCCTCCTCGCCGGCGGCCTGGGGCTCCTGGTGGGTGTCTGGGCGACCCTGGCGTTCCGGTGGAGCGAGCGGTCGCAGCGCGAGGTGCCGGCCCAGCCGGCGCCCGTGCTCGACGACGGCCTGGTGCGCGTGCTCACGGTGCTGCGCTCGGCCGCGGTGGTGCTCGACGAGTCCGACCGCGTGGTGCGGGCCAGCGCACCGGCCCACGCGATGGGCATCGTGCGCGACGGCCGGATCGCCCCCGCCGCGATCCGGGATCTCGTGGCCGCCGTGCGCCGCGACGGCGTGATCCGCGACGAGGTGCTCGAGGTGCCGCGCGGCCCCGTCGGGCCCGGGACGCTGATGGTGCAGGTGCGCGTCGCGCAGGTCAGCGCGGCGCACCTCGTCGTGCTCGCCGAGGACCTGACGCAGGCCCGCCGGCTGGAGGCGATCCGGCGCGACTTCGTCGTCAACGTCTCGCACGAGCTCAAGACGCCGGTGGGCGCGCTTGCGCTGCTGGCCGAGACGGTCCAGGACGCCGCCGACGACCCCGAGGCGGTGCGCCGGTTCGCCGGGCGCATGCAGACGGAGGCGACGCGGCTGTCGGCCCTGGTCCACGAGATCATCGAGCTGTCGCGGCTGCAGGTGGCCGGCGCGCTCGGCCAGGTGGGACTCGTGGACGTCGACCAGGTCGTCTCCGAGGCCGTCGACCGCGCGCGCACGACGGCCGAGGCCAAGAAGGTGCGCCTCGACATCGGCGGCGAGCGCGGCACGCGCGTGCTGGGGCAGCACGACCTGCTGGTGACCGCCGTGCGCAACCTGGTGGACAACGCGGTCGCGTACTCCGGCGAGGCGTCGCGCGTGGGCGTCGGCGTCCGCACCGACGGAGACCTGGTCGAGATCGCGGTGGTCGACGAGGGCATCGGGATCGCCCCGGCCGAGCAGGAGCGGGTGTTCGAGCGGTTCTACCGGGTGGACCAGGCGCGGTCGCGGGACACCGGGGGCACCGGTCTGGGCCTGTCGATCGTCAAGCACGTCGCCGCCGACCACGGTGGCGACGTCACCGTGTGGTCGCAGCCCGGTCGCGGGTCCACGTTCACCCTGCGCCTGCCGCGCGCGGAGGAGCACACGAGCGTGACGGCGCTGCCCGCCACCGACGACGAGGGAGCGCACGTGCGCCGGAGCGCCTCATGACCCGGATCCTGCTGGTCGAGGACGAGGAGTCCTACCGTGACCCGCTGACCTACCAGCTGGAGCGCGAGGGCTTCGAGGTGGTGACCGCGGCGACGGGACCCGAGGCGCTGTCGATGTTCGAGGAGCACGGCGCGGACCTGGTGCTCCTCGACCTCATGCTCCCGGGGCTGCCCGGCACCGAGGTGTGCCGCCGGCTGCGCCTGGTCAGCGACGTGCCCGTCATCATGCTCACGGCCAAGGACGACGAGATCGACAAGGTGGTCGGCCTCGAGCTGGGTGCCGACGACTACGTCACCAAGCCGTACTCGTCGCGCGAGCTCCTGGCCCGCGTCCGGGCGGTGCTGCGCCGCCGGGAGGCCTCGGTCGCCGCGGTCGGCCCGGCGCCCGCCGCGGACGCGGACGCCGACGAGCTCCTGGTGGCCGGTCCGGTGCGGATGGACGTGGAGCGGCACGTCGTGCGCGTGCGCGGCGAGGTCGTGGGGTTCCCGCTCAAGGAGTTCGAGCTGCTCGAGCTCCTGCTGCGCAACGCCGGCCGCGTGCTCACCCGCGGCCAGCTCATCGACCGGGTCTGGGGCTCTGACTACGTCGGCGACACCAAGACGCTCGACGTCCACGTCAAGCGCATCCGCGCCAAGATCGAGGTCGACCCCGGCAACCCCACGCTGCTGCTCACGGTCCGGGGACTGGGCTACAAGCTCACCGACGACGGCGAGTAGCCCTCCGAGGAGTACGGCCACCGTTCACCTGGGGTTCACCCTCTGCCGTCCACCCGGTCACGTCGGCTTCCTACCGTCGGCATCGCCGCGCACACCGGTGCGCCCGATGGACAGGACGGAACACACGTGAAGCTCTCCCTCCACGGCCGGACCGGCGCGATCGCCCTCACGGGCATCCTCGCGCTCACCCTCACGGCCTGCGGATCGGACGACCCCACCGGGTCCGGGAACGCCTCGACCACGCCCGAGCAGTCCACGCTGAGCGGCGAGCTGAACGGCGCCGGCGCCACGTCGCAGGAGAAGGCGATGGACGCCTGGCGCGCCGGGTTCCAGAGCGCCAACCCCGACGTCACCGTCAACTACGACCCCGTCGGTTCCGGCGGCGGGCGCACGCAGTTCCTCGACGGCTCGGTCGAGTTCGCCGGCTCCGACTCGGCGCTGAGCGAGGAGGAGCTCGAGTCCGCCACCGCCACGTGCGGCACCGAGGCGGTCGACCTGCCCGTGTACATCAGCCCGATCGCGGTCGTCTTCAACCTCGAGGGCATCAGCGAGCTGAACCTGTCGGCCGCCACCCTCGCGGGCATCTTCGACAACACGATCACGACCTGGGACGCGCCGCAGATCGCGGCGGAGAACCCGGGTGTGACCCTCCCGGCGACGGCCATCACGCCGGTGCACCGCTCGGACGAGTCGGGCACGACGAAGAACTTCACCGACTACCTGGCCGACGCGTCGGGTGGCGCGTGGGCGTACGAGGCGGACGGCAACTGGCCGGTCGAGGGTGGTGAGTCGGCGCAGGGCACCTCGGGCGTCATCCAGACGGTCCAGGGCGGCGAGGGCACCATCTCGTACGCCGACAACTCCGCGGTCGGCACGCTCGGCGTGGCCAGCATCCAGGTGGGCGAGGAGTGGGTCGCCCCGTCGGAGGAGGGCGCCGCGGCCGCGGTCGACGCCTCGCCGCGCGACGAGGAGCGTCCCGAGCACGACATCGTCATCGAGATCGACCGCGAGACGACCGCGGCCGGTGCGTACCCGCTGATCCTCATCTCCTACGGCCTGGCGTGCCTGCAGTACGACACCGCCGAGAAGGCCGACCTGGTGAAGGGCTTCTTCGGCTACGTCGTCAGCGCCGAGGGGCAGGCCGCCGCCGAGGAGGCCGCGGGCTCCGCGCCGCTGTCCGACACGCTGCGCGCCGACGTCCAGGCCGCGATCGACGCGATCACCGCGGCGGCCTGACGCCCCTGAGCGGTGGGGGTGGTCACGCCGCCCCCACCACCCCGCCGGTGGCGGTCCGTCTCGGGGGGAGACGGGACGCCACCGGCGGACGCACGACCCACGACGAGACGCAGGAGAGACGTGACCAGCACCCAGAGCCCGCCGACGCCGAGCACGGCGCTCGAGCCGCCGGCCGTGCGGCGGCGCACCCGCGTGGTCGACCGCGGCGCCAGCAAGGCGTTCCGGTGGACCGCCACGGGGGCCGGTGCCCTCATCCTCCTGGTGCTCGTCGCGGTCGCCGCCTTCCTCGTGCTGCGTGCGTGGCCGGCGCTGACCACCCCGGCGGCCGAGCTGACCGAGAAGGTCAGCTGGATGGGCGACGCGACGTCGCTGGTCGCGTTCGTCGGACCCCTGATCTTCGGGACGATCCTCGCGGCGGCGCTGGCCCTGGTGATCGCCACGCCGGTCGCCCTGGGCATCGCGCTGTTCATCTCCCACTACGCACCGCGCCGGCTGGCCGCCGGCCTGGGCTACCTGGTCGACCTGCTCGCCGCCATCCCGTCCGTCGTCTACGGCCTGTGGGGGGCCTTGGTGCTGGCGCCGATGGTCAAGCCCGTCTGGGCGTGGCTGAACGAGTACCTGGGCTTCATCCCGTTCTTCGCGGGCACGGCCTCCCCGACCGCGCGGGTGCTCCTGACGGTGGGGATCGTGCTCGCGGTGATGATCCTGCCGATCATCACCGCGGTCAGCCGCGAGGTGTTCCTGCAGACCCCGCGCCTGCACGAGGAGGCCGCGCTGGCGCTGGGCGCCACCCGCTGGGAGATGGTGCGGACGGCCGTGCTGCCCTTCGCGCGCTCCGGGATCGTGTCCGCCGCGATGCTGGGGCTCGGCCGTGCGCTCGGCGAGACCATGGCCGTCCTGATGATCCTGTCGCCCGGCTTCCTCTACTCGTTCGAGCTGCTCGCCGCGGGTCAGCAGCAGACGATCGCCGCCAACATCGCGGCCCAGTTCCCCGAGGCGAACCCGCTCGGCGTCTCCGCCCTGATCGCCACGGGCCTCGCGCTGTTCGTCATCACGCTGCTCGTCAACATGGCCGCCCGCGCGATCGTCGCGCGCCGCAAGGACTTCTCGGGAGCCAACTGATGACCGCCCCCGCCGTCGGCACCACCGACAACGTCGAGCTGCGCGCCCTGCTGCGCCAGGTGGACCCCCGCAGGCACCGCACGGACCGCGTCATGCGGGTCCTGATCACCGGCGCCTTCGTGGTGGCGATGCTGCCGCTGGTCTCGGTCACCTGGACCGTGCTCGCCAACGGCTTCGAGCGGTTCGACGTGTACTTCCTCACGCACTCGATGCGTGGGGTGTTCGGCGGCATGGACGCGGGCGGGATCTACCACGCCATCGTCGGCACCCTGGAGGTCACGCTCTTCGCGACGCTGATCTCGGTGCCCATCGGCCTGCTCACGGCGATCTACCTGGTGGAGTACGGGCGCGGCGCGCTGGCCCGCGCGGTGACGTTCTTCGTCGACGTGATGACCGGCATCCCGTCGATCGTCGCCGGCCTGTTCGCCTACGCGCTGTTCGCCGTGCTGCTCGGCCCGGGGATCCGGATGGGTGCCGTGGGCTCGGTCGCCCTGAGCGTGCTGATGATCCCGGTCGTCGTGCGCTCCTGCGAGGAGATGCTCCGGCTGGTCCCCAACGAGCTGCGGGAGGCGGCTCTCGCCCTGGGCGTCCCCCGCTGGCTGGTGGTCGTCAAGGTCGTGCTGCGCACCGCGGTGGCCGGCATCGGCACCGGCATCACCCTCGCCATCGCCCGCGTGATCGGGGAGACCGCCCCGCTGCTCATCACCGTCGGCGTCATCGACTCGATCAACTTCAACCTGTTCGAGGGCCGGATGATGACGCTCCCGGTCTACGTCTACCGGCAGTACTCGCAGGGCCTGGTGCCGTGCACCCCTGGCGCCGCCGACTGCATCACGACCATCAACTACGACCGCGCCTGGGCTGCCGCGCTGACGCTGATCCTCATCGTCATGCTGCTCAACCTGCTCGGCCGCCTCATCACCCGCTTCTTCGCCCCCAAGAACCTCGGCTGAAAGACACCCCCATGGCACAGCGCATCGACGTCAAGGACCTGAACATCTACTACGGCGACTTCCGGGCCGTGGCCGACGTGGCGATGTCCGTCGAGCCCCGCTCGGTGACGGCGTTCATCGGCCCCTCCGGCTGCGGGAAGTCGACCTTCCTGCGCACGCTGAACCGGATGCACGAGGTCATCCCCGGGGCGCACGTGCAGGGCACCGTGGCGATGGACGGCGTGGACCTGTACGGCACCGACATCGACCCGGTGGCGGTCCGCCGCCAGGTGGGCATGGTGTTCCAGCGCCCCAACCCCTTCCCCACCATGTCGATCGCCGAGAACGTGCTGGCGGGCATCCGGCTGAACAACCGGCGCATCTCCAAGGGGGACGCGCAGGACGTCGTCGAGGCCTCGCTGCGCGGCGCCAACCTGTGGAACGAGGTCAAGGACCGCCTCGACCGCCCGGGCTCCGGGCTGTCGGGCGGTCAGCAGCAGCGGCTGTGCATCGCGCGCGCCATCGCGGTCAAGCCCCAGGTGCTCCTGATGGACGAGCCGTGCTCCGCCCTGGACCCGATCTCGACGCTGGCGATCGAGGACCTCATCGCCGAGCTCAAGTCGGACTACACGATCGTGATCGTCACGCACAACATGCAGCAGGCCGCGCGCGTCTCGGACCGGACGGCGTTCTTCAACCTCGCCGCGACGGGGGAGCCGGGCCGGCTGGTCGAGATCGACGACACGTCGACCATCTTCTCCTCGCCGCGCGAGAAGGCGACGGAGGACTACATCTCGGGCCGCTTCGGCTGAGTGCGGGCACGCAGCAGGGGCCGTCCCGTGGGGCGGCCCCTGCTGGTGCGTGCGGGTCAGCTGGTGGGGCTGGGGACCGCCGTCGCGTACTCCGGGAGCGTGCCGTCGAGCACCGGCACCTCGACGGAGATCGAGCCGTCCTGAGGCGTCGACAGCGTCACGGACACGGTGGAACCCGGGGCGGCCTCGAGCACGGGGAACGTCACCTCGGCGAAGCCGTCCTCGGGGTTGCGGCCCACGCCGAGGAGCACGGTCTCCTTGGCACCGACCGTCACGATGGTCTCGTCGTCGCCGATGGCGACGGTGACCAGGCGGTCCTCGGAACCGTCGTTGATCAGGCCGCCCTGCATCGCGCCCGGGTCGCCCTCGGCCGCGGAGAGCACCAGGAGGTTGCTGCCCACCACGTCGCCGAGCGTGACGCGCACGCCGTCGGACGCGGAGTACTTGGCCTGCGTGGTGATGGGGTTCGTCGCGGAGCAGCCCGCGAGCACCAGGCCGACGGCGGCGGCGCCGGCGACGAGGGCGGCAGCCCGGAGGGTGCGGGGGCGGGGCGAGGTCACGGTGACTCCTCGGGACGTCGGGCGCGGCGGGCTGGTCGGCGGTGCTCCGCCGGTGCAAGCCTAGCCGCCGCCCGCGGGGCCGACCGGTCCGCCGGACGTGACGCGTGCCGGTGCGGGCGCCGTCCCCGCGGCTCGTCCGCCCGCTCGGGGCGCTCGCGGACGCGCCGGCGTCCTGCCGATGACCTGCCGATGACCTGCGCAGATGGCGGTATTCACGCGGCAAACCGGGAAAATGGGCGTGGTAGGATACCCCTCTGCGAAAGGGGACACCTGCAGATGACTTTCACTGTTGGGGAGACCGTTGTCTATCCGCACCATGGTGCGGCATTGATCGAAGAGATCAGGACCAGGACCATCCGCGGCGAGGACAAGCTCTACCTCAAGCTCAAGGTCGCTCAGGGAGATCTCACCATCGAGGTTCCCGCTGAGAACGTGGACCTGGTCGGTGTGCGTGACGTCGTCGGTCAGGAAGGTCTCGACAAGGTGTTCGAGGTCCTCCGGGCGCCGTACACGGAGGAGCCGACCAACTGGTCGCGCCGCTACAAGGCGAACCTCGAGAAGCTCGCGTCGGGCGACGTCATCAAGGTGGCGGAGGTCGTCCGCGACCTGTCGCGCCGCGACGCCGACCGCGGCCTGTCCGCGGGAGAGAAGCGCATGCTCGCCAAGGCCCGCCAGATCCTCGTCTCGGAGCTCGCACTCGCCGAGCACACCGAGGAGGAGAAGGCCGAAGCGATCCTCGACGAGGTCCTCGCGTCCTGACGTGAGCGTCGCTGCGGTCCTGACTGCCGCCGGGAGCGGCAGCAGGCTCGGTCATTCCCTCCCGAAGGCCCTCGTGCCTCTGGGAGGCCAGTCGCTCGTCGCGCACGCTGCCCGGAACCTGCTGGCAGCGCGCGCGGCGGGCGACGATCGCGTCCGGGTGCTTGTGGTCACGGCGCCCGCGTTCCACGTCGACGCCATCGCGCGCGAGCTCGCCGACCTGACGGACCAGGTCGCCCTGCTCGTCGTCGCCGGTGGGGCCACCCGGCAGGCGTCCGTCGCGGCCGGGCTGGCCGCCCTCGTGGCGGATCCGCGCGGCGCCGAGGCGGACGTCGTGCTCGTGCACGACGCGGCCCGACCCCTCGCGCCCGCGTCCCTGGTCGCCCGCGTCATCGACGCGGTGCGCGACGGTCACCCCGCGGTGGTCCCCGGCGTGCCGGTCACGGACACCATCAAGCGGGTCGCGCCCCACCGCGGCGTCACCGTCGAGCCGGTCCTGGAGACGGTTCCCCGCACGGTGCTGCGCGCCATCCAGACGCCGCAGGGGTTCACCACGGAGCTGTTGCTGCGGGCGCACGCGCACGGCGCCGAGGACGCGCACGACGAGGCCCTGTCCGCCTCCGACGACGCGGGACTGGTCGAGCGCCTGGGCGAGCCCGTGTGGGTGGTCGCGGGCGACGCGCGCGCGGCGAAGATCACGACCCTGCGCGACCTGCAGGTCGCGGACCTGCCGACGGAGAGCGACGAGTGAGCACACTGCCCCGCACGGGGATCGGCATCGACGTGCACGCGTACGCCCCCGAGCCTGCCTCGGGCGCCCCGTCGGAGCCCGTCCTGCACCTGGCGGGCCTCGCGTGGCCGGGGGAGCGGCCCCTGGCGGGACACTCCGACGCCGACGTCGCGGCGCACGCCGCCGCGGACGCGCTGCTGTCCGCCGCGGGCCTGGGCGACCTCGGGTCGAACTTCGGCACCTCCGAGCCGCGGTGGGCCGGAGCCTCCGGGGCGGTCCTGCTCGGTGAGGCCGCGCAGCGCGTGCGCGCGGCCGGGTTCGTCATCGGCAACGTCGCCGTCCAGGTGATCGGCAACCGGCCGAAGATCGGTCAGCGGCGGTCGGAGGCGGAGTCGGTGCTGTCCGCCGCCGTGGGTGCGCCGGTCAGCGTCTCGGCCACGACCACCGACGGGCTCGGGCTGACCGGACGCGGCGAGGGTGTCGCGGCCATCGCCACCGCGCTGGTCGTGGGCGCGTCGGACTGACTCGGCCCTGCCGTCGGCGTGCGCCGGCGCGTGCTGCCCAGCAGCACGCCCACGATCACCAGCGCGCCCCAGGCCAGCTCGGTCGGTGACGTCCGCTCCCGCAGCAGGAGCCACGACGCGCCGATGCCCACCACGGGCACGAGCATGGAGAACGGGGCCACCGTGCTCGACGGGTACCGGCCCATGAGCGCGGACCACAGGCCGGACCCGATCAGCGTCGCGACGACGACCGTGAACGCGAGCCCGGCCACGGCGAGCAGCCCCTGAGCGCTGTCCAGCCCGCGGAACGACTCCGCGATCCGTGCCGGACCCTCGATCGTCAGCGACAGCACCAGGAGGGGCAGCGGCGGGACGACGGACATCCAGAGCATGAGCCGGAACGGCTCGCCCGGGTCCGCCTGCATGGCGAGCCGGTTGCCGAGGTTGCCGACGGCCCAGCCGAGCCCGCCGCACAGGGTCAGCAGGACCGGCAGCAGCGCCGCGCCGCCGTCCAGGCTCGCGCGGTGCACCGCGATGCCTGCGAGGCCGGCGACGGCCAGCAGGATCCCGGCGACCTGCCGGGCCGTGAGCCGTTCGCGCAGGAACGCGCCGGCCAGCAGGACGGTGAAGGGCGCCGACGACTGGAGCACGAGCGACGCCAGGCCCGTCGGCATGCCGCTGGACATCGCCAGGTAGAGGAAGGCGAACTGGAGCACGCCGAACCCGAGGCCGTACAGGGTGATCCACCGCCATGGCGCGGCGGGGCGGGACACCAGCAGCACGGTCGGGACGGCGATGAGCGTGAACCGGAGTGCGACCAGGAAGAAGGGCGGGAACTGCTCGAGCGACACGTGGATCGCGGGGAAGTTCAGGCCCCAGCAGACGGCGACGAGGACGGCGAGCAGGCGGTCGCGGATCGGCACGGACCGAGCATGCGCCGGTGGGGCGCCGGCGCACCAGCGTTTTGGCGCCGCGGGCCCGCACGCGGGTGCTCGGTGAGCTCCGCGCGACGGCTCCGCCCGGCGACACGGACCACTCCCGGCGTGTCTTCGGGGGGTCCCCGGCGCGTCCGAAATGGGGGGTAGCGTCCGGTCCTCCCGGGCAGGTACCGTCCCCGCGTGACACAGTCGTCGGAGGCCAGGACCGAGGCGCTCCCCGTCGTCGTGGGAGCGCTCACACACCGTCTGCCCGCCCGTCCGGCCGGGAACCACCCCGTCCGGGTCCGGGTCCGTGTCCCGCTCGACGTCCTCGAGGCGACGAGCGCCGGGCTGCGCGGGCTGGACGACAAGCGCCGCAGCGAGGCGGCAGAGAATCCGCCCTCGCCCCCGTCGCAGGGGGGCTGACCGAGGGCGGGACCGACGCGCCACGGCGCGCCGTGGCCGAGCCGGGGAGGCTCGGCCACGGAGGTGGTGCTCAAGCCCGCGCGGTCGGGGAGCCCCACGCGGACACCGTGTCAGGCAGTGGCGAGGCTGCCCGTCCCCTAGGGGATCAGGATGAGCTTGCCGGCGCTGTGCCCGGCCATGCCGTCGCGGTGCGCACGGGCCGCGTCCACGAGGGGGTAGGTGCGCGCCACGCGCACGTCGAGCGTGCCGTCGGAGGCGAGCTCCGCGAGCTGGGCACGCGCGGCCTCCCGCACGGCGGTGCCGGGGTCCGCGCCGGCCCCGCCACCGAGGGCCTTGATGCCGAGGTCGCGGGCGCGGGCGAAGCCGGCGATCGTCGCGACCCGGGCCCGGTCGGCCACCAGCTTCACGGAGGTGTCCAGCGCCTCGTCCGTGCCCACGGTGTCGATCGCCACGGTCACGGGGCCCGTCTGGCGGGCGGCCTCCTGGATCCGGTCGAGCAGACCCTCGCCGTACGCGACCGGCGTCGCACCCAGGTCACGCAGGTCGTCGTGGTGCCGCGGCGAGGCGGTCGCGATCACTCGTGCGCCCCGCAGGACCGCGAGCTGCACGACCATCCGGCCGACGCCGCCGGACCCGCCGTGCACGAGCACGACGTCGCCGTCCCGAGCCGCGGTCGCGGTCAGGGTGTGCACGGCCGTGGTCCCCGCCAGCAGGAGCCCGGCGGCCGCCGGCCAGTCGAGGGCGGGCGGTCGGCGGACGGTCACCTGCTCGGACACCACGATCTGGTCGGCGTAGCCGCCGCGCACCCGCCAGGCGATGACCTCGTCACCGGGCGTCAGCCAGCGCACCGACGGGCCCACGGCGCTGACCACCCCGGACACCTCGTAGCCCAGGCGCATCGGCAGCTTGGCGGGGTCGGTGCCGTACACCCCGGCGTAGCCCTTCCAGTCGGTCGGGTTGACGCCCGCAGCGCGCACGTCGAGGAGGACGTTCCCCGGACCGGGCTCGCCGGGGTCGACGTCGATGACGCGCAGGACGTCCGGACCGCCGTACGCGCTCGCGACGACGGCTCTGCTGGTGAGGGCCACCGGCACACTCTGCACCGTTCGCCGGTCCAGGACCAGAGTGCAACCGACCCCAGCGGCCTCGTCACCCCGTCGAGTGAGCGCCTGCGCTCACGCCACGGGCAGCCACACCCGCATCGTCGACGGCCCGCGGTTGGCCCAGTCGTGGTAGGCGGTCAGCGGGACGTCCGTGCGGGTCACGGGCTGCTCCGGGTGCGCCGACCCGTACGGCCAGGCGACATCGGCCGGTGCCGTCGTGCGCAGCGTCGCGAGGACCCGCCCGTCCACCTCCCGCAGCCCCGCGCCGACGTCGAGCCGCACACCCGAGACGTCGGCGTGCCCCGCCAGGTCGACGGACTCCAGGCACAGGACCTCCGGGCCGCGCTCGACGGCGACGCACCCGCGGACGGCGTCGATGCGCGGGTCGGGGTGGGAGATGCGGGGGTGCATCGGCAGGTGGAGCTCGACCACGTCGCCGGCGGCGAACCGCCGTCGGACGGACACGGTCCCCGGGGGTGCCGGCTGGGCGGCGTCGGGCGTGCGCAGGGTCGCTCCGCGCGCCCAGGCGGGGACGCGCAGCGTGAGCGTCCAGGGCCGGTCCTCTGCGCTGACCACCGTCGCCCGGACCACCCCCTCGCGGGGGTAGTCGGTCTCGACGTCGAGCTCGACGCGGCGACCGTCGGCCAGGCGGGTGCGGATGCGGGCGGGGGCGTACTGGTGCAGCTGGAGGCCGTCGTCGTCGGTGGTCGCCACGTACGCCGCGAGGCTCGCCAGCGTGCGGGCGACGTTGGGCGGGCAGCAGGAGACCGCGAACCACGGCGCCCGCAGCGACGACGACGCCCGGGGGCTCGGCGCGTCCGCGGGTGGCACCGTCCCCGGGACCCGCTGGTGCAGCGTGTTCGTGTAGTAGTACGCGGTTCCCTCGTGCGACGGCGAGGTGGCGACCACGTTGTAGAGCGTCCGCTCGATCAGGTCGGCGTACCGCGGCAGGCCCTGGGCCAGCAGCAGGCGCCACGAGAACATCACGGAGCCGACGCCCGCGCAGGTCTCGCTGTAGGCACGGTCGGCGGGCAGGACGAAGTCCTCGCCGAACGACTCGCCCTCGTGCTGCGAGCCCTGCCCGCCCGTGACGTAGGTGCGGCGGGCGACGGTGTTCTCCCACTGCGTCGTCAGCGCCGCGAGCAGCCCCTCGTCCGCGGTCTCCACGGCGACGTCGACCGCCCCCGCCGCCAGGTAGTTCGCCCGCACGGCATGCCCTCGCAGGACCGTCGCGTCCCGCACCGGCACGTCGTCCTGGTAGTACGCGCGGCCCAGGCCGACGTCCGCCAGCGTGCCCGTGCCGCGGCGCTCGACGAACAGCGCGGCCTGCTCGACGTAGCGGCGGGCGGTCGTCCGGCCCAGCTCGACCAGCGCGGGCTCGACCTCCGGGTGCCCGCAGACCGACGCGACGCCGCCCGGCCCGAACGTCTCGACCACGTGGTCCGCCGCGCGCAGGGCGATCCCCAGCAGGCCGTCGTCGGCGTCGGGACGCGTCCGCGCCCGGGCCACCGCCGCCTGGAACAGGTGGCCGTAGCAGTAGAGCTCGTGGCCCCACTCGAGGTCGCTGTAGCGGGGGCGCTGACCGGGCCGGCCGAAGTTCGTGTTGAGGTAGCCGTCGGGCTCCTGGGCGGCGCCCACCCTGCCGACGATCGCGCGGAACCGGGCGTCGAGGACCTCGTCGTCGGTGCGGCCGACCTCCCAGGCCATGGCCTCGAGCAGCTTGTAGACCTCGGAGTCGGAGAACTCCCGTCCGGCGCGGCGACCGGCCGACGTCCCGGCCGCGGCCGCGTCGAAGTTGCCGATCCAGCCCTCCCGCTCCATCCAGTGCTCGATGTGCCCGAGGCTCGCGGTGGCGTTGACGGCCTGCCGCTGCGCCCAGAAGCCACCGGTGATCTGCACCTCGTCGAGCCCGAGCGGACGCAGTGCGCCGCGTGAGGGGGCGACGGGCGTCGCGGTCCGGTCCATCGTCCGTCCTGTCGGCAGGGGGAACGTCGTGCGCACCAGCCTGCCGCCCGGGCGCGGGTTCCGCAGGTCGGTCCCGAGCTACCCCGCGTCGCGCGGACTGCCCAGCAGCCGGTCCAGGTAGGGGTTGCTGAAGACCCCGTCGGGGTCCGCCTGCGCCCGGACGCGCTGGGCGTCGGCGAACCGCGGGTACAGCTCGGCCAGCCGCTCGGCCTCGAGCCAGTGCATCTTGCCCCAGTGCGGGCGCCCGTCCACCTGGGCGACGATCCGCTCGACCGCGTCGAAGTAGCGCGCGTACGGCAGCCGGACGTACTGGTGCACCGCGATGTAGGCCGTGTCGCGACCGTGCGCCGTGGAGAGCCACAGGTCGTCCGCCGCGGCGAACCGCACCTCGAGGGGGAACGGGAGAAGCTCCCCGCTCGACTCGATCCAGGAGACGATCTCGCGCAGCACCGGCGCCACCTGGTCACGTGGCAGTGCGTACTCCATCTCGCGGAACCGGACCCGGCGTGACGAGACGAAGACGGAGGCGGACGGCGCGGTGTACCGGCGCCGGCTGATCGTCCGGGTGGCGATGTCGTTGACCGACCGGGTGAGCGACGGCGCCAGGGTCGCGATCGAGTTGGCCAGCGCGAAGGCGCCGTTCGCGATCACCTCGTCCTCCAGCCACCCGCGCACCCGGGGCAGCGGCAGCTCGACGTCGTCGGCCACCCGGTTGTTGCGCTTGGTGAGCGTGCGGTCGGTGTGCGGGAACCAGTAGAACTCGAAGTGGTCGTTGGCCTCGACGAGCCCGTCCGGCCCGTCGAGCTGCTCCAGGACGTCGCCGAGCAGCCACGGCTCCTCGCGAGCCTCGAGGCGGTACGCCGGGACGACCTCGAGCGTCACGGTGCCGAGCACGCCGACGGTGCCCAGGCCGAGGCGGGCCAGCTCGAACAGCTCGGGCTCCTGCGTCGCGGAGGTCTGCACGACGTCGCCGGTCGCCGTCACCAGCTCGGCACCGACGACCTGCGTCGCGAGCCCGCCGAGACGCGCGCCGGTGCCGTGGGTCCCGGTCGAGATCGCCCCGGCCAGGGTCTGCTTGTCGATGTCCCCGAGGTTGCGCATGGCCAGGCCGCGCTCCGCGAGCAGCGCGTTGAGCGCACCCAGCCGGATGCCGGCGCCGACCGTGACGTGCGTCGAGCCGTCGGCCTGTGACACGACACGCTCAAGAACGTCCAAGGCGTCCACACGAATGTGCACGCCGTCCGTCGTGGCCACCGGGGTGAAGGAGTGCCCGCTGCCGACCGCCCGTACGCGCAGCCCGTCGGCCACCGCCCGACGGACGTCCGCGGAGAGTTCGTGCAGGTCACGAGGGTGGCAGACGCGCTGCGGGGTGGCGGTGGCGGTGCGCGCCCAGTTGCGCCAGACACGGGTGGCCAGCGGTTGTCCCATAATGCCGAACCCTCGTCCTGGGCACTCGTCCAAGTCAAGTGCCACATTTCCTTGACTATCGTGACAAGTGCTATTGAAATGTGCACCTGGGGGAGGCGGGGTCCTACCCATCGCGGCCGTGCCGGTCGCTGGTGGGAGGTCGTCGCCAAGAGGGAGGGATCGCCGTCATGAACCGTTTGCCTGTGGCCGAGAGGCGCGAGCAGCTCATCGAGGCTGCGCTCGCCGTCGCAAGCAGGGACGGCATCGACGCCGCCACCGTGCGTGCCATCGCCGCCGAGGCGGGGGTCTCGCTCGGGGTCGTGCACTACTGCTTCCAGGACAAGGACGAGCTGCTGCGCGCGATGGCCCACGCCATCACGACCGCCAACCTGGAACGCAGCCTGGGCGAGGCGCTCGCCGAAGCCCAGACCGCCGAGTCGGTGATCGAGCGCGCCCTGGACGCCCTCTGGACCGGGATCCGCGAGTCGCGCGGCCCGCAGCTGCTCAGCTACGAGCTGACCACGTCCTCGCTGCGCCACCCCGAGCTCAACCAGGTCGCCATCGAGCAGTACCGGGGCCAGTGGGCGGCCGCCGAGCACGTGCTGGAGCTCGTCGAGCGGTCGGCGCAGGTCAGCTGGTCCGTACCCCGCGGTGCCCTCGCACGGACCGTCGTCGCCATGATCGACGGCTACTCGCTGGCCTGGCTCGTGGACGGTGACAGCGAGGCGGCGCTGTCGGGCCTGCAGCGGATCGGTCGGTACCTGGCCACGGTCACGGTGCCGGCCCCGGTGGCGGACACCGCCGCGACCCCCGCGTGACCGCGACCCTGTCCGAGACGGCCCGACGGGCGCGCGTCGCGGCGTCGAGCGGGTTCGCCGCCCAGGGCTTCGTGTACGCCACGCTGCTGACCAACCTCAACAGGTTCAAGGACCGGTACGGCGTCGACGACGGGCAGATCACGCTCGTGGTCCTCGGCGTCTGCGTCATGGCGGCGCTCGGCACCCTGGTGGCCGACCGGGTGGCACGGACCGAGAGCGGGAGCCGCGCCGTGCTCGGTGTGGGGCTGCTCGTCATCGCGGCGGCGGTCGTCGTCGCCTCCGTCGCGCCGGGCTTCGGCGTGCTGGTGGCCGGGTTCCTGGTCTTCGGCGTCGGCATGGGCATGGTGGACGCGGGCACGAACATGCAGGCCGTGGCCATCCAGCACGAGTACGGGCGGTCGCTGCTCACCGGGTTCTACGCGTCGTGGTCGGTGGGCGGCATCATCGGCGCCGTGCTCGTCGCGGTCACCGCCGGTCGGGTGCCCGACGAGCCCGTCGCGGTGGCCACCCTGACCGGCGCGCTCGTCGCGGGCGCCGCGTCCGTGCTCGTCCTGGCTTCCGGATGGCGGGGCGCGACCGTCGCGGTGCGCGCGGACGGCGTCGCCAGGCCTGACGAGGCCCTCGCCTTCCCCGCCGCGGACGGGAGCAAGCCCCTGGTCCCGTGGGGAGCCGTGGTCCTGCTCGGGCTCGGCGTGGTCGCGTTCTACGTCGCCGACACCGCGATCTCCACGTGGAGCACGATCTACCTCGACGACGTCATGCTCGCCTCCGCATCCTTCGCGCCCCTCGGCTACGCCGCGTACCTCACCACCACGCTCGGCTCCCGGCTCGCCGGGGACCCGCTGGTGCGCCGGTGGGGACGGGTCGTCGTCCTGCGCGGTGGCGCGCTCGTCGGTGCCGCCGGGCTGGTGCTCGTCGTCGCGGCGCCGGGACAGTGGGCCGCGCTCGCCGGCTTCGCGGTGGCCGGTGCGGGCCTCGGTGTCATCGCGCCGCTGTGCTTCTCCGCGGCGGGCGACGTCGCTCCGGGGCACGCGGACGCGGTGGTCGCGCGGCTCAACGTCTTCAACTATGTGGGCGCGGTGCTCGGTGGCGTGCTCGTGGGCGCGATCGGCAGCACGTCGTCGCTCGGGCTCGGGTTCATCGTCCCGATCGTCCTCGTGGTGGCCGTGGCGGTCCTGGCCGGCCGGTTCGGTGTGGCGCGACGGGTCGGGACGCCCGCGACGGCCGGCTCAGGAGCAGGTGGGTGACGCGCACCCTGGGTGAGCGCCTCGACCAGGCGACACGGGGCCTGGCTGCGCCGCTGGCCGTCCTGGACGCCGACGCCCTGGACGCCAACGCCGCCGACCTCGTGCGGCGCGCCGCCGGCACGCCGATCCGGGTCGCCAGCAAGTCCGTCCGCGTGCGCGGCGTCCTCGAGCGGGTGCTGGAGCTGCCGGGGTTCGCCGGGGTGATGGGGTACTCGGTGCGCGAGGCGCTCTGGCTCGTCGGTCAGGGGTTCGACGACGTCCTCGTGGGCTACCCGAGCGTCGACACCGGCGCGCTGGACGCGCTCGCCGCGGACCCCGTCGCCGCCGCCGCGGTGACGCTGATGGTCGACGACCTGTCCCAGGTGGAGTTGGCCGCGCGCGCCGCCCGGGGCCACGGCACGACGCTGCGGCTGTGCCTCGACGTCGACGCGTCCCTGAGGCTGCGGCTCGGTCCGGTGACCGCGCACCTGGGTGTGCGGCGCTCGCCGGTCCACTCGGCCGTCGACGCCGCGCGGCTCGCCTCGGCGGTCGCCGACCGGCCCGGCGTCGACGTGGTCGGCGTCATGTTCTACGAGGCCCAGGTGGCGGGGCTGCCCGACTCGTCACCGGCCGTGCGGGCGGTCAAGCGACTCTCCATCCGAGACCTGGCCGTCCGCCGCGCCGCGGTGGTGACCGCCGTACAGGACGCGGTGGGCCACGAGCTGTCGCTGATCAACTCCGGGGGCTCCGGCTCGGTGGGCACGAGCGCTGCCGACCCCGTGGTCACCGAGGTCACCGCGGGCTCCGGACTGTTCGTCCCCACGCTGTTCGACGCGTACCGCTCCTTCACGCCCCGGCCGGCCGCGTTCTTCGGGCTCGACGTCGTGCGCGTCCCCGGCCCCGGGTTCGCGACCGTCTTCGGCGGCGGGTACATCGCCTCCGGTCCGGCCACCACGTCTCGTCAGCCGAGGCCGGTGTGGCCGTCCGGGTTGGCGCTGACGGGCCGCGAGGGTGCCGGGGAGGTGCAGACGCCGCTGCGGCTGTCCGGTGGAGCGGACCTGCGCGTCGGGGACCGGGTCTGGTTCCGGCACGCCAAGTCGGGCGAGGTCATGGAGCGCTTCGAGCAGGTGCACCTGGTCCGCGGCACCACGATCGAGGCCACGTTCCCCACCTACCGCGGCGAGCACCAGACCTTCGGCTGACCTCGACCCAGCCGTGCGCCGCGCGGAACCCCGTAGCGTCCGAGCAGATGGAGGTCATGGCCTACCTCTGCTCGGACGTTGCGCATGGGGCTCCCGTAGCGTCCGAGCAGATGGAGGTCATGGCCTACCTCTGCTCGGACGTCCGGTGGTGGAGTGGGTGCCCGGTAGCCTTGACTGGTGACCCTGCGCCTCTTCGACACCGCGACCCGGACGGTGCGTGACTTCGTCCCGCTCGTACCGAACGAGGTGGGCATCTACCTGTGCGGTGCCACGGTGCAGGCACCCCCGCACATCGGGCACCTCCGCTCGGCGATCGCGTTCGACGTGCTGGTGCGCTGGCTGCGCCGCACGGGCCACCGCGTGACGCTGGTGCGCAACGTGACCGACATCGACGACAAGATCCTCGCCAAGGCCGCCGACGCGGGGGAGCCGTGGTGGGCCTGGGCGACCGCGAACGAGCGGGCGTTCAGCGCGGCCTACGACGCGCTCGGAGTGCTGCCGCCCAGCCACGAGCCGCGCGCGACGGGCCACGTGCCGTCGATGGTCGAGCTCATGGACCGGCTCGTCCAGACCGGCCACGCCTACACGACCGGCCTCGGCGACGTGTGGTTCGACGTCCGCAGCTACCCCGAGTACGGCGCCCTGACCAACCAGCGGGTGGACGACATGGTGCCCGCGCCGGACGGCACGGTGGACGACTCGATGAAGCGGGACCCCCGCGACTTCGCGCTCTGGAAGGCCGCCAAGCCGGGCGAGCCGGCGACCGCCTCCTGGGACACGCCCTACGGGCGGGGTCGGCCGGGCTGGCACCTCGAGTGCTCGGCGATGGCGCAGCGGTACCTCGGCGAGTCGTTCGACATCCACGGTGGCGGCCTGGACCTGCGGTTCCCGCACCACGAGAACGAGCAGGCGCAGTCGCGGGCGGCCGGCTACGGGTTCGCGCAGTACTGGCTGCACAACGGCTGGGTCACCCAGGGCGGCACCAAGATGAGCAAGTCGCTCGGCAACGGGCTGCTGGTCACCGCGGTGCTCGCCAAGGAGCGGCCGGCCGTGCTGCGGTACGCGATGACGGCGGTCCAGTACAGCTCGATGCTGGAGTGGACCGACGACACCCTGCGCGAGGCCGAGGCCACGTGGGACCGGCTGGCGGGCTTCGTCGAGCGCGCCGCGGAGAAGGTGGGCGTGGTCGACGACGCCGAGGTGGCGGCCGTCGAGCTGCCCGCCGACTTCGTGGCGGCGATGAACGACGACCTCAACGTGCCCGCCGCGCTCGCCGTGGTGCACGAGCACCTGCGCACCGGCAACTCCGCCCTCGCGGTCGGCAACCTCGGCGGGACCCGCAATGTCCTGGTCAAGCTCCGGGCGATGCTCGACGTCCTCGGGCTGGACCCGGGCGGGTCGCAGTGGCGCGCGCACGGGAGCGACGCCCGCTACGCCCGGGCGCTCGAGGCCGTCGTCGCCGCCGAGCTGGAGGCGCGCGCCCAGGCGCGGGCCGCCCGTGACTTCGCCACGTCCGACGCGATCCGCGACCGCCTGGCAGCCGCCGGCATCGTCGTCGAGGACTCACCTTCCGGAGCGCGCTGGTCGCTGGCCGCGCGCGCCGACACTTCTGAGGAGAACTGAACATGGCCGGAAACTCTGAGCGCCGCGGAGCCGTCCGCAAGGGCGCGTCCAAGAAGGTTGCCAGCGCGGGCACGGGTGGCAAGAACCGTCGGGCCCTCGAGGGCAGGGGGCCGACGCCCAAGGCGGAGGACCGCGAGTACCACCCCGCGCACAAGGCGAAGCTCGCTGCCGAGCGGCGCGCGGTCGCAGGCACCCGCGGCACGTCGGGACGCCAGTCGGCCGGCGCGAGCCGGAGCGCGGGCGGCGCCAAGGGCGGCCGCAAGAGCTCGACGCACGAGATCGTCTCCGGCCGGAACTCCGTGGTCGAGGCGATCCGCGCGGGCATCCCCGTGTCCACGGTCTACATCGCCTCGCGGCTGGAGGCCGACGACCGCACGCGCGAGATCATCAGCGCCGCGGGGAACTCGAACTACCCGCTGCTCGAGGTGAGCCGCGCGGAGCTCGACCGGCTGACCGACGGCTCCGTCCACCAGGGCGTGGCCATCCAGGTGCCGCCGTACGAGTACGCGGACGACGACGACCTGCTGGACGCGGCCGCGGAGTCCGACCGCCCGGCGCTCATCGTCGCGCTCGACGGCGTCACCGACCCGCGCAACCTCGGGGCCGTGCTCCGGTCGGCGGGCGCGTTCGGTGCGCACGGCGTGCTGGTGCCCGAGCGCCGCGCGGCCGGCGTGACCGCGTCGGCGTGGAAGGTCTCCGCGGGTGCCGCGGCGCGCGTGCCGGTGGCCCGCGTGACCAACCTGGTGCGGACCCTGCAGGGCCTCAAGGCGGCCGGCGTGTTCGTCGTCGGGCTGGACGGCGGCGGGGACGTCTCGATCACCGACCTGCCGTACGCCAACGACCCGCTGGTGCTCGTCGTCGGCTCCGAGGGCAAGGGGCTCTCGCGGCTGGTCCGCGAGCAGTGCGACGCGATCGCGTCGATCCCGATCGCCTCGGCCGTGGAGTCGCTGAACGCCGGAGTGGCCGCAGGCATCGCCCTGTTCGAGGTGGCCCGCCAGCGGTCGAGCTAGCCGATGAGCTGGTCGCCGTCGATCTCGTCGTCGGCACCGTCCCGGGCCCCCGGGCCGTCGTTCTCCGGGATCTCGCCGGCCTGCACGCCGAGGACCGCCCGCTCGTCCGGGCGGGACGGCAGGATGTTCTTCACGTAGCTCTTCACGGCCTGCTGCATGGGCACGTCGCGGCCCTCCTGCTCCGACAGGAACCAGCGGTGGTCCAGCAGCTCGTGGTAGATCTGCGCGGGCTCGAGCTTGCCGCGCAGCTCCCGCGGGACGGCGCGGACGGCCGGCTCGAAGATGTCGGTGAGCCAGTCGTGCGCGACGAACGACTCGTCCTCGCGCTGCCGGTCGGTGGCCGCCCGGTACTCGTCGAGGTCGTTGAGCAGCCGGCGCGCCTGGTTCTCCTGCACGTCGAGCCCCGTGAGCCGCATGAGGCGGCGGGAGTGGTGCCCGGCATCGACGACCATCGGCTGGATCCGCACGCTGGTCCCGTCGACGTCCGTGGTGATGTTGAGCTCGCCCACGTCGAAGCCGAGGTCGTTGAGGCGGTCGATGCGGGCCTGCACGCGCCAGCGGTCCCCGAACGTGAACGACTCGGACTCCGTCAGGGCGCGCCACAGCTCGCCGTACCGCTCGGCCAGGGCGTCCCCGATGGCCACGGCGTCGACGTCCTCCTCGAGGAACTCGCCTGCCTGCAGGTCCATGAGCTCGCCGATGATGTTCACGCGCGCAACCTCGAGGTCGTAGCCGCGCTGACCGTCGGACAGCTTGTCGTGCAGGTCGCCCGTCTCGGCGTCGACCAGGTACGCGGCGAACGTCTCGGCGTCCCGGCGGAACAGGGTGTTGGACAGCGACACGTCACCCCAGTAGAAGCCGACCAGGTGCAGACGGACCAGGAGCACCGCGAGGGCGTCGATGAGACGGGTGGCCGTGTCGGGGCGCAGCGACTGGTTGAACAGCGCCCGGTAGGGCAGCGAGAACTGCAGGTGCTGGGTGATCAGCACGGCCTCGAGCGGCTCGCCGTCGGGGGAGCGGCGCCCCGTGATGACCCCGACCGGCTCCACGCTCGGCACGTCGAGCCGGCGCAGCTGCCGCAGCAGCTCGTACTCGCGGTAGGCGACCGTCTCGCCGATCTCCTTGACCGCGATGACCCGCCCGGACATCTTGGCGAAGCGCACGATGTGGCGGGAGATACCGCGGGGGAGCGCTGCCAGGGTCTCGGCCGGCCATTCCTCGAGGGGGACGTCCCACGGCAGGTCCAGCAGTGCCGGGTCCGGCGAGGCCGCGGTGATCCGGAGGCGCTGCGACGTCGGGCTCATGGGAACGATCCTCTCAGAGTGGGCCGACAGGTCGTGCCCACGACAAGACAGGGCGGTCCCGGCCGGAGCCGGGACCGCCCTGTCGGGTGGTGCAGAGGTCAGACGGCCATGCGCTCGCCGGAGCCCGCGTGGAAGAGGTGCGTCTCGCCCTCGCGGATGCGGATGTGGATGGTCTCGCCCTTCATGGGCACCTGGCGCGGGTCGACGCGCACGATGACCTGCGCGTCGCCGGCGCCGGAGTGCACCGCGTCGGCGTGGCCGAACTCGTTGGTCAGCGCGCCGTAGACGAACGCGTCGGAGCCGAGCTCCTCGACGATGTTGACCTCGACCGGGATGCCGTCCGGCGTGCCGGCGGGCACGACGTCGAGCGACTCGGGACGGAAGCCGACCGTGACGTGGTTCTTGTCGTCGTCGGTGAGCTGGCCGATGACCGAGCGCGGCACGGCGACCCGTGCGCGGCCCAGGTTGGCGAAGCCGTCGAGCACGGGGAACGTGCCGATGTTCATGGCCGGCGAGCCGATGAAGCCGGCGACGAACACGTTGGCCGGGGTGTCGTACATGTCGCGCGGCGTGCCGACCTGCTGCAGGAGGCCGTCCTTGAGGACCGCGATGCGGTCACCCATGGTCAGGGCCTCGGTCTGGTCGTGCGTGACGTAGACGGTGGTGACACCGAGACGACGCTGCAGCGACGCGATCTGCGTACGGGTCTGGACGCGGAGCTTGGCGTCGAGGTTCGACAGCGGCTCGTCCATGAGGAACACCTGGGGCGAACGCACGATGGCACGACCCATGGCGACGCGCTGACGCTGGCCACCGGAGAGGGCCTTCGGCTTGCGGTCGAGGTACTGCGAGAGGTCGAGGATCTTGGCGGCCTCTTCGACGCGCTGGCGGATCTCCGCCTTCGGGGTGCCGGCGATCTTGAGCGCGAAGCCCATGTTGTCGGCGACCGTCATGTGCGGGTACAGCGCGTAGTTCTGGAACACCATCGCGATGTCGCGGTCCTTGGGCTGGACGTCGGTGACGTCGCGGTCGCCGATGAGGATGCGACCCGCGTTGACGTCCTCGAGGCCCGCGAGCATGCGGAGCGAGGTGGACTTGCCGCAACCGGAGGGGCCGACGAGGACGAGGAACTCGCCGTCCTCGATGTGCAGGTCGAGCGAGTCGACCGCGGGGCGCTCCGTGCCGGGGTATACCCGGGAAGCCTTGTCGAAAGTGACCGTAGCCATGGCTGATCAATCCCTTCACCGGCAGGTACGTGCCGGACGATCCGTCGTGAAGAGTGTCAAGAGTGTCCTCGATGACACGGGCTAGGTGGGAGGTCGCCCTCTGGTTCGCCCGCCGTCATCATGCCATATGGCCACGGCCGCACCCGCCGGGGCGTGACTCATCCCACACCTGCGCAGCACGGGGTTCAGCCCAGCACCGCGACCGTGCCGCTGTTCATCCACACGTACAGCCGCGGGTCGCGCCACCCGGCCTGGAAGCCCTGGACGAAGACGGGCGAGCGGTCCCCGGCGACCTCCTGCGCCAGGTCGGCCGTCCACGCGAGCGCCCCGTCGTGCAGGGCGAACGCGTCCAGCGTGATGTCGGGCCCGGGGACCAGCAGGTAGCGGCCGTCGGTCGACATCTGCTCCGGCTCGTGGTCGAGCTCCGTGCGCCACAGCGCCTCGCCCGTGGCGGCGTCGACCGCGCTCAGCGCGTCCGTGGTGGCGACGTACACGGTCCCGTCGAGCAGCAGGGAGCTCACCACGATCCCGGGCACGTGCCAGAGCCGCTCGCCCGTGCGGGCGGACCGGCCGTTGATCCCGTCGGGGCCGCCGGCCGTCAGACCGGCGGTGAGCACGACCTCGGGCGCGGAGCCGTCGTCGACGGAGAGCCAGCTCGCGGTCTCGTCGACGCGCACCCGGTCGCCGTCCGGCAGCACGAGCGTCCCGCGGTACAGGCTCGACGGCGCCCACGTGCTCTCGATGAAGACGCCGGCCCGCGCCACCTGCAGCCAGGAGGCGGACCCCAGCGGGGCGTCGAGGACGGGCTCGCCCGCCGTGCTCAGCACCCACGCGCGGGTGTCCACCGCGAGCAGCAGGTGGCCCTGGTGGGCCTCCAGGGTCGGGGCGCCGGCCGGGTCCGACTCGCGTGCGAAGTCGTCGTCACCGTTGTCGCCGTCCACGACGGCCGTCGACGGCGTGGTCCACGTCCACAGCGGCGCGTCGGTGACGACGTCGTGCGCGGTGAGCGTCCACCGCGCGGAGCGGGCGCCGCCCAGCGTGGAGGTCCCGTCGTCCGGGAGTCGTTCGGCGACAACCAGCGCGTCGTCGGTGAACACCATCACCGTCCGGCCGTCGAGCCGCCGGTCGGACAGCACCCGGCCGTCGTCGGGGTCGAGGACCCACACCGAGGACGGCGGGACGCCCCCGACACCCTCGCCGAACTCGTGCGAGGTGCAGCCGACGACCGGATCGGAGCCCCGCGGCACGGTGGTGCAGGTGATCCACAGCTCCGGTGCCGAGGTGGTCCACGCCGGCTGCGGCGCCGGGAGGTCGACGGGGGTGCGCCAGGCCACGGTCCCCGTGTCGGGGTCGAGGCCGACGATCTGTGCGGCGCCCGCGTCGTCCTGCGTCCCGCCGACCAGGAGCCCGTCGACCAGGGTGCCCGACCGCAGCACCGACCCGAGGCCCGGGTCGGCACGCCACAGGACGCCGATGGACGGGTCGGCCGGCGGGACGACCCCGGGGATGGCGGCGAGCTCGGCGAGCCGGGTGGCCTCCCGCTGGTTCACGACGAGCTGGGTGGCGAGGAGCGCGCCGAGGGTCACGGCGACGGCCGGCAGGAGCCACCGGGCCCGCCGGCGCAGCCAGGTCCGGGCGGCTCGCACGGCGTCGCGCTGCTCGTCCGGGCCGTCCTCGTCGAGCTCGACGTCCACCACGCGACCGGACCGGCGCAGCGGCGGGCGCCGGTCGGTCGGGGGACCGGGGCGCGCCGGGGCGCGCTCGTCCCTGTCCTCGACGAGCTCGACCTCGTGCATCCGGCCGGGCATGACTGGCACGCTACGCCTGGACCCTGCGGGCCGACAGCGGTGCGGGAGGGTTCCTCAGAGCCGGTCGGCGAGCGCCGTCAGGGCCGCGACGACCTCGTCCGGACCGGCCACGCGGTACCGGGCGACCGTCGCGCCGGGGCCCACCTTGACCGTCACGTCGTCCTCGCGCAGCGCCTCGAAGGCGTGCTCGTCGGTGACGTCGTCGCCGGCGTACAGGACCACCGGCGCGCCCAGCTCGTCGCGCAGCGCGGTGAGCGCCTCGCCCTTGCTGGCCCGCAGCACCGAGATCTCGACGACGTCCTTGCCGTGCAGGACGCCCGAGCCGAGCCGGGCCCCGAGCGCGATCGCCTCGCGCACGGCGGGCTCGGCGTCCCCCGCCTGCGCGAGCCGCGTGTGCACGACGACGGCCGTGGGCTTGGTCTCCACCCACACGCCGTCGCGGCCGCTGGCGATCCGCGCCGCCTCGGCGCCCAGGGACGCGAGCCGGTCCGCCTGCTCGTCGGTGAGCTGGACGACGTCGCGGTCCAGGCCGAACGTGGTGACGCGTGCCCGCTCGGCGCCGTGGCTGCCGATGAGGAACGTGCCCGGGGGGACCTGCGCCAGGTCGTGCAGGTCGTGCATCGCCCGACCGGACACGAGCGCGAGAGCGACGCCGTCGGTGCCGGCCAGCCGGGCGAGCGCGTCGACGCCCGCGGGCAGGATGCGGGATGCCGACGGGTCGTCCTGCAGCGGCGCCAGCGTGCCGTCGAAGTCCAGGGCCACCAGCAGCGGTCGACGGTCCGCGTCGGCGGCCAGCTGCGCGAGCGCGTCGGTGAGCTGCTCAGTCACGGGTGGCTCGCACGGGGACGGCGTTCAGGGCGGCGAGGAAGTCCTGCGACCACGCGACGACGTCGTGGCCGAGCACCCGGCGGCGCAGCCGGCGCATGCGCTTGCGCGACTCGCGCGCGTCCATGTGCACGGCGTACGTGATCGCGTCCTTCATCCCGTCGATGTCGTGCGGGTTCACCAGGACCGCACCGGTGAGCTCGTCGGCGGCGCCCGTGAACTCGGAGAGCACCAGGGCCCCGCGGTCGTCGGACCGGGCGGCGACGTACTCCTTGGCGACCAGGTTCATGCCGTCGCGCAGCGCCGTCACCAGCATCACGTCGGCCGCGAGGTACAGCGCGGCCATCTCCTCCATCGGGAACGACTGGTGCAGGTACTGCACGGGCGCGTGCCCCACCTGCCCGTAGTCGCCGTTGATCCGCCCGACCAGCAGCTCCACGTCGTCGCGCAGCTGCTGGTACGCGCCGACGTTCTCCCGGCTCGGGCTGGCCACCTGCACGAGCGTGGTGCTCTGCGGGGAGAGTCGGCCGTCCAGCAGGAGCTCGCCGTACGCCTTGATGCGGTGCCGGATGCCCTTGGTGTAGTCGAGCCGGTCCACGCCCAGCAGCAGGTACTCCGGGTCGCCCAGCTCGCGCCGGATCTGCCGGGCGCGCTCCCGCACGGCCTCGGTGCGGGCGAGCTGGTCGAACGCGTGCGAGTCGATCGAGATGGGGAAGGCGGCCGCGCGCACGTGCCGGCCGCGGCCCGTGTGCCCGTCGGACTCCGAGAGCGTGATCATCTGCCCCCGGGTGGTCAGGTCGGTGAGGCGGCGCACGACCCGCACGAAGTTCGCGGCGTCGCCGGCCCGCTGGAAGCCGACCAGGTCCGCGCCCAGCAGACCCTCGATCACCTGCAGCCGCCACGGCAGCTGGGCGAACAGCTCGAGGGGCGGGAACGGGATGTGGTGGAAGTAGCCGATCCGCAGGTCGGGTCGCAGCTCGCGCAGCATCTTGGGGACGAGCTGCAGCTGGTAGTCGTGGACCCACACGGTCGCGCCCTGCGCGGCCTGGTCGGCGGTGGCCTGCGCGAAGCGCCGGTTGACCCGCTGGTAGGCGTCCCACCAGAGGCGGTGGTACGCCGGGGGCTCGATCACGTCGTGGTAGAGCGGCCACAGCGTGTCGTTGGAGAAGCCCTCGTAGAACCGCTCGATGTCGTCCTCGGACAGCGTCACCGGGATCAGCTCGGTGCCGTCCACGTCGAACGGCTCCAGCTCCAGGTTCGGCGAGCCGCCCCAGCCCACCCAGGCGCCGGACGTGCTCGCCATCACGGGCGCGAGCGCCGTGACCAGCCCGCCGGGGGACCTGGTCCAGGTGGGTTCGCCGTCGTCGTCCAGGCTCACGTCGACGGGAAGACGGTTCGCGACGACGACGAAGTCGTAGCCGTGCGCGGGCACGTCGGAAGGCACGTGATCAACTCCTCGGGTCGGTTCGACCCTATCCGGGCAGGTGGCCCAGCGCGTTGTGGGGCGGTCCGGCGAGGCCCGGCGGATACGGTGCGGGGATGGAGCGGATCGGTCTGACACCCGGGTCGGAGATCGGTGGCTACACGGTGGTCGCGCCGCTCGGCTCGGGCGGCATGGGCACCGTGTACCGCGCGGTCGACGGCGGCGGCGACGCGGTCGCGCTCAAGCTGCTGCACCCGCACATCGGCTCGGACGCCGCCGCGCGCGACCGCCTGCGCCGCGAGGTGCACGCGCTGCAGCGGCTCCGGCACCCGGGCGTCGCGGCGATCCTCGACGCCGAGGCGGACTCCACGGAGGCCTTCCTGGTCACCGAGCTGGTGGCGGGCGACAACCTCGAGGAGCACGTGCGCGAGCGCGGGACGCTGGACACCGAGGAGCTCCTGGAGCTGGCCGAGGGGCTGCGCGACGCGCTCGTGGCGGTGCACGGCGCGGGGGTGGTGCACCGCGACCTCAAGCCGTCGAACGTCATCGTCGGCGACGACGGCCCGGTGCTGATCGACTTCGGCATCGCGCAGGCGGCCGACGACTCGCGCCTGACCGCCGAGGGCCTGGTGCTGGGGACCCCGGGGTACCTCGCCCCTGAGCTGCTCGACGGTGCCGAGCCGGACGCGGCGTCCGACTTCTGGGGCTGGGCCGCGATCCTGGCGTTCGCCGCCACGGGGCGCCCCCCGTTCGGCAGGCGCCCGCTGGAGGCGGTGCTGGCCCGGGCCCGGTCCGGGGAGGTGGATCTCGACGGGGTGGGGCCGCTCACGGCCGCGACGCTGCGGCGCGCGCTGGCCCCCGCCGTGGCCGAGCGCACGTCCCCGGACGACGTCATCGCCGCGCTGACGCTGGTGGTCGCGGAGGGTGAGCCGATCGCCGACGAGACCGACACCGCCGTGCTCGTCGCGGACACGACCGTGCTGGGAGCCGAGACCACCGTCCTGGACCCGGAGCCGTCGACCGCGGCGGTGGCGCCCGCCGGGCCGCGCGCCCCGCTGACCCCGCCCCTCGTCGTGGCGAACGACGGGCACACCCGCGCGTTCGATCCGCAGGCGGACGCCGTCGTCGGCACGGACGCCGACGACGGGTGGGACGACGACCCCGAGGGCGTCGACTGGATCGAGGACGACCTCGACGCGTCCGAGGAGCCCGAGCCCGAGGGGTCGGGGTATGTCCGCCCGCCCGCCCGGCGACGGTGGGGGACCCTGCTGGCCGCCGCCCTGGTGCTGGCTTCGGCGGGTGCGCTGTACCCGGGCGTCACGCTGCTCGTGTTCACGGTGCTCGTGGTGCTGGTGCGCGCGGTCGGCTCGACGGTCGAGGCGATGCACGGCCGCCGGGAGCGCTCGGGCGTCCGCCGCTCCGACCACGCCGTCGCCGTGGCCACCGGGCCGTGGCACCTGCTGCGCGCCCTGGTCGGCCTCGTGCCCTCGCTCGTGGTCGGCGCCAGCGTGGTCGTCATCGCGCTGGGCGTGTCCTGGTGGCTCATAGGTGACGGGCACTGGGTGGTCGGCGACTCGCCCTCGGGCCAGGCGCCGCAGGGGGTGACCGCCTCGATCCTCGTCGGGCTGATCGTCCTGCTGGGGGCGGCCGTCGTGTGGTGGGGACCGCTGTCGCTCATGACCAGGACCGGGGCCCGCCGCGTGCTGGCGGTCGTCGCTCCCGGGCGCACCGGTGCGCTCGTCGCCACCGTGCTGCTCCTGGCCGTGGCCGCGGTGCTCGTGGCACAGGTGCTCACGGGCTCCCCGATCACGTGGGCCCCCCTGCCCACGCCCGTGCTGCCCTGACGGGTGCGATCCGGCACCCCGTGCGCGCCCTGATCCCCAGGCCGGGCCCCTACGCTGGGCGGATGACCACCCGACGAGGACAGCACGGCGCCGCCGCGCGCCTGTCCCTCGTCGTCCCGCTCGTCCTGGCCGGGCTCGCCGCCGTGGTCGCCGGGCAGGGGCGGGTCCTGCTGCACGACTGCGTCAGCGCCGGGGGCGCTCTCGGCCCCCTGGGGCTGCGCCTCGCGGTGCTGCGCGACGCCGCGGACTGCCCCGAGGGCGCCTACGGCCTGGGCCCGATGTCGCAGGGCGCCGTCGTGCTGCTGAGCGTCGCGGTGCCGGTCGCCGCCCTCTACCTGGTGCTGACCGCGTGCGGCATCGGCCTCGGCGCGCTGCTCGTGCGTGCGGCGCGCCAGGTGCGCCTGCTGGTCGGCCGCGCCCTGCGCGGTGCGCTGCGCCCCGCGCGACCACTGCCGGTCGACACCCGTGTCCGCCTGGTGCCGCGGGCGTTCGTCGCGTCCTGGACCGAGCGGGTCCTCCTGGGCAGCATCGCGCGACGGGGTCCGCCGACGCCGGCCTGACCCCCGCCGCCCGCCCGACCCTCGTCCCACCAGGAGCACGCATGCCCACCAACGACCCACGTCCCACCAAGGCCGTCCGACGCGACGAGGCCCGCGCCAAGGCCGCGCTCATGCGCAAGGAGCAGGAGCGCAAGGCCAAGCGCAACCGGATCCTCGCGATCAGCGGTCTCGTCGTCGCCGTGGCCGCGCTCGTCGCCGTCGCCTTCACGATCGTCAACCAGAACAAGGCCAACCAGGTGGCCAACGCGGACGTCGTCTACGGCCAGGACGCCGAGAACGTCGTCGCGCCGGCCCTGGCCGACGTCACGTCGCCCGCCCCGGCCGACGAGCAGGGTGGCATCCCGGTCAGCGGCACCACCGCCGAGGACGTCGGGGTCGTCGGCGAGGGCGACGTCGACCTCACCGTCTACTTCGACTACATGTGCCCCTACTGCGGCGAGTTCGACGAGATCAACGCCGACGACATGGACGCGATGCTCGAGGAGGGCGGCGTGACCATCACGTACCACCCGGTCTCGATCCTCGACCGCCTCGCCGCGGGCAGCTCGTTCTCCACCCGCGCGGTCAACGCGACGGCCATCGTCGCGGACAAGTCCCCGGAGCACTTCACCGACTTCGTCAACGCGATGTTCGACGAGCAGCCGGAGGAGGGCACCTCGGGTCTGTCGGACGCCGAGATCGCGAAGATCGCGCAGGACGTCGGCGTCCCCGCCGAGGTCACCGACACCTTCACGGACACGGTCAGCGGCACGTTCGACACCGACTCCGAGCAGGGTGTCGAGGGCACGTGGCGGACGTTCGCACCGTGGTCGGCCGCGACCACCAACCAGGCCGGCACCGACATCCCGGAGTTCTCGACGCCGACGGTGCTGATCAACGGTCAGCCGTTCACGGGCTGGCAGCAGCCGGGTGCCCTCAAGCAGGCGGTCGACGCCGCCAGGTCCTGACCCTCGGACGACCGGGCGCCCCTCACCGGGGCGCCCGGTTATCCTGGGCGCGCCCGCCTCCTTAGCTCAGTCGGCCAGAGCACCTGTCTTGTAAACAGGGGGTCATCGGTTCGAATCCGATAGGGGGCTCCACGTCGGACGAGCGGTCCGCGGGTCAGTCGACCCGCACGTCCAGGCCCATCGCCTCCACCAGCGTGACTGCCTGCGGCAGCGTGATGATCGCGCCGGTCAGCGTCACGGTCGCCGGGTCGATGCCGGCCAGGTTGCTGCCGCGCAGGTCGCAGCCGGTCAGGTCCGCGCGCTCGAGCCACGCGCCGGACAGGTCGCAGTCGCGCAGGGTGCCACCGGCGGCGCGGACGCCCGTCAGGTCGGCCTCGCGCAGGCGGACCCCGGTGAACGTCGCGGTCTGCAGGTCCGCCTTCGACATCCCGCAGAAGGACCAGTTGCCGCCCTCGACCTTGGCGATGTCCCAGGTGCAGTCCTCGAACCTGGAGCCGATCAGCTTGCAGCGCTCGAAGCGCACGTCGAAGAACGTGCACCGGACGAACGTGCAGTTGATGAACGCGGCGTCCGTGTGCACGGAGGCGTTGAACCGCACGCCGCGGAGCACGCACTCCTCGAACACGGCGCCGACGCCGGACGACTCCGTGAGGTCCAGGTCGATCAGCTCGACGTTGCGGAGCTCCTGACCGGACAGGTCCCGGGCGTACCAGTCCTCGCCGCGGAGGGTCGAGGTGGTGCTCGGGACGGCGTTGCCGCCGCGCTGCTCTGCCATGCGTCGATCATGGTGCACGCCGACGCCCCGGGAGACCTTCCCCGGGGCGCCGGCGTCGGTGCTCAGCGGTTCGCGATGGTGATCGCGACCAGCTTCTGGGTCGTCTGCCCGTCGATGCCGACGGCGTCGATCTTGAGCGTGTAGGACCCGTTCGGGTAGTCCCGGGTGTCCAGCACGAGGGTGGGTCGCTTGCCGGCCTGGCTGCTGCCGGGTGCCTTGGTGTTGTCCGTGATCCAGGTGCCACCCTGGTTGAGCTCGATGTAGGTGTAGCGCGGCTCGGTGTCGAGCGTGACCTTGACCGTCTGGCGGCCGCGCAGGATCGCGCCCTCGGTCACGTTGACGTTCTGGATCACCGGTGCCGCGGGAGACGGCGCGGCCGGGTCGAGCCGGAGCGCGTCCCGGATGGTGAAGAACACGTCCGTCTGGTCGGTGAGGCCCACGACGTTGGCCGCCCGCGGGCCGTAGGCGGCGATGCGCACCTGGGACCCCGTGTGGTCCTGCGAGCCGCCGGCCTCGGAGGTCCCGTAGGCGACCGTCATCGGCTTGCCGTCGGCGGTGAGCAGGGTGCGCGTCAGGCCCGGGGTGGTCGTGTTCGGGTAGACGATCTGGCTGGAGTGCGCGTGGTCCGCCGTGACGATGACCAGCGTGTTGCCGTCCTTCTTCGCGAAGGCCAGGGCCGCCTGCACGGCCTCGTCGAGGTCGACGGTCTCGCCGATCTGCCCGCACGGGTTGGCGGCGTGGTCCTGCTTGTCGATGCTCGCGCCCTCGACCTGCAGGAAGAAGCCCTTGCGGTCTCCCGTGAGCAGGTCGATCGCCTTCGTCGTCATCGCGGCGAGCGTGGGGCTCGTCGCGACGTAGGCCGGGTTCGGCGTGCACGTGACCGCGGGCTCGGTGCCGCCCGTGCGGGTGGCGAGAGGGCCCACCCAGCGGGTGGCCATGTTCCCCGGTGCGAACAGGCCCAGCACCGGCGTGGACTGGTTCGCCTGGGTGACCGCGCTCAACCCCGCCGCGTCGGTGACCACCTGGTAGCCGCGGTCCTTGGCCTGCTGGAGGAGGGTCTTGCCGGCCCACGGACCGGCCACGGCCGACTCGTTGAACGACGTGGCGCCGCCGCCCAGCGTCACGTCGGCGCGGTTGCCGATGAGCTGCTCGGTGATCGAGCCGAGCCCGCCGTTCTGGAGCGCGTTCGCCGGGCACTTCGCGGTCGTCGACGACGGTGCGTAGCAGCCGCGGTCGGTGACGTGCGCGACCTGCACCGCGGGCGTCGCGTCCTGCAGCTCGGCCGTGCTCACGTTCCCCGTGCGCAGCCCGTTGGCCCGCGCGATCTCGAGCAGGGTCCGCTGCGGTGTCCCCGCGATGTCCACCGAGATCGCGCCGTTGTAGGTCTTGGTGCCGGTCGCCCACCCGGAGCCCGAGGCCGCGGAGTCGGTGACGTAGTCGGGCAGCCCGTCCGCCCTGTCCAACGCGTACGTCGTGTACTGCCCGGTCAGCGGCAGGGCGTCCAGACCGGCGAACCGGCCCGCCGCGCCGAGCGCGTAGTTGCGGGCGACCGTGATCTCCGAGTCGCCCATGCCGTCACCGATGAGCAGGATGACGTTCTTGGCGGCGCCCCCACGCAGCTGGTCCTTGACCGCCGCCGTCTGGTCTCCGGTGAGCCGACGTGCCTCGCCGTTCGCGGTCAGGCTGCCGGTGGCCGCCCAGGCCGTCCCGGCCCCCAGCAGCAACGCCGCCCCGACCACTGCCGCGCCGAGCGGGCGCAGTCCTCGTGTCCCCATCGTTGGTCCCTTCCGGTGTTCCCCCTGGCGACGAGGCGTCGCGGGACGAGTCGACCGGGTGAACGTGGACGGGAGGTGTGGTGCGCATGAGCGGCGGACGAACAGGAACGGTCAGCCGACGGGGCCGGTCTCCTCGAGGAGCCTGAGGGCGGCGGTCACCCGCGGATTGCGCTGGGGGTCGGCGTCGATCCCGAGCGTCGCGTACATCGCGTTGACGTGGTTCTGCACGGACTTCTCCGTGATGCCGAGGCGTTCGCCGATGCCCGCGTTCGACAGCCCGGAGGCCAGGAGCCGGAGCACCTCGTACTGGCGGTCCGTGAGGCGCGCGACGTCGGAGCCGGCCCGCGGCGTGACCCGCGCGAGGAGCTGCGGATCCAGGACGGTCTTGCCGACGGCGGCGGCGCGGACCGCGTTGACCAGCACCTCCTCGCTCGTCGAGGACGTCTTGGACAGGTAGCCCCAGCCGGCCGCGACGTCCGCGGGCAGGTCGAGGAGCAGGTCCATCGCATCGTGCGCGGACAGGAGCAGGATGCCGAGCTCGGGCATCTTGCGCCGCAGCGTGACGCCCAGGGCGATCCCGTTCCCGTCCGGCAGGTCGATGTCCATGATCACGCAGTCGACGGTGCCGGGCCGCAGCCGACGCGCAGCCTCGGCGGCCGTGCCGACGGCAGCGACCACCTGCAGCCCGGCGGTCCGGGACAGCGTGTGCTCGAGCATCGACCGGAACAGGGGCTGGTCCTCGACGACGGCGACGCGCAGCGGGGTGGTGCCGTTGTCAGTCATCGCGGCAAGTATCGTCGGCCGCTGTGCCCCGCGTCCCGCGCAGGGCCGGTACGCGTGTGACCCGTACGGGTGATATGGGCAACTGTCGACGGAGGGAGCGCGATGATCGTGTCTCCCGCCGACTCCGCGGCCGCGGTGGTCCGGCGCCGCACGGATGGTCGCCAGGACCGCATCACGCTCCTGCGGGCGACCGCGATCATCGCTGTCGGGTACGGCGCGGGCGCCGCTCTGCAGTCCACCTACGTGTACGCGACGCTCGTCCCCGAGTGGCTGGCGGTGCCCATCAGCGCCCGGCTCGGGGCGAACGCGGTCGCGGTCGTGGTGCTCGTCGGCGTGCTGGCCGTCCTCCAGGCGCACCGCACGCGGCCGTGGCCGTGGACGGCGCTGTGCATCGCCGCGGCGGCGGTGGTGGCCGGCATGGCCCGGTACCTGGCGCAGCTCGCCTTCGGTGTGTACGACGAGCCCAGTGCGGCGACCCGCGACGCGGAGGTGCTCAGTGGCTTCCTGCTGGGCGCGATCTCCGCCGGGCTCGGGATGTGGACGGTGGCCACGCGCCGGACCGCACGGGCGCGCACCCGGGCGGCGACGCGGGACGCCGTGCACGTCGAGCTCGCGCTCAAGGCCCTCGAGCAGGAGGAGATCCGCGTGCGGCGCGCGGTGGCCGAGGGCCTGCACGGCACGCTGCAGTCGAAGATGATCCTGATCGACGCGCGCCTCGGCGACGTCCTGAGCCGGGCCCAGGCGCTCGACGAGGGCGACGCCGAGTCGCTCGCGTGGGTGCGCCGCGAGCTCGACGAGGCCCGCGAGATCGACGTCCGCCAGATGAGCCGGCTGCTGTACCCGGAACGCGTGGAGCTCGGCCTGGTGCCCGCGCTGCGCGCGCTGCTCGGGCGCATCCCGGCCAGCGTGGCCACGCGGCTGACGGTGAGTGACGCCGTGCGGGCGATCGACGACCCGACGGACTCCGTCCTCACGCTCAGCGAGCGGCTCCTGGCGATCCGCGTGGTCGAGGAGGCCGTGACCAACGCCCTGAAGCACGGGCCGGCGTCGTCGATCACCGTGACCCTCGACGTGGCTCAGGACGTGCTGCACGTCAGCGTCCTGAACGACGGGGAGCTCTACGTGCCGGCCACCGCGGGTGCGCCGTCGGGCACGCAGCAGCTGAGCACGCGCCTGTCGTTCGTCGGCGGTCGCCTGGCGCTGACCCCCGGGCCCGAGAAGGGCGCGCGGCTCGAGGCCTGGCTCCCGCTGGGGGCGGGCGCGGAGTAGCGCGCAGGGCTGCGTCCGGCTTGACCGGAACGCCGCCTTTGACCGGGGTGAAAGAACCGGACATCCCGGGCCACCCGGGTGCTGCCACCCCCGGTGTTGGACGCGTGACCAACTCGGCGAGCCTACGTTCGCCACGACCGCCCACCGGCGCGTCACCGGTCGGCAGGTTCCGACCCGGCACTCATGTCGATCAGGAGATCTCCACCATGGCTTCCATCAAGTCGAAGAAGTCCCGCAAGGGCCTCGCCGTCGCGCTCGCCGTCCTCGGCGTCGCCGGCCTCTCGCTCGCGTCCGCGTCGCAGCTGTCGCTGAGCGGCACGCCCCAGCTCCAGGCCGGGGTGAACAACGTCGCCGGCTGCCAGACCACGCCGATCGCCGTCGCCTTCACCACGCCCACGATCGCGGGCGGCGAGTACAAGTCCACCTCGATCACGCTCAGCAGCTTCGACGCCGCCTGCACCACGGCCGGCGCGAAGTTCAAGGTCGCCCTGCTGGACACGAACGGCGCGGTCGTGCAGGAGACCGCCGCCGCGAACGTCGCCACCGGGGTTGCGACGATCGCGCTCACCACCGCGACGCCGAACACCATCGGCAAGGTCGCCGTCACGATCTTCAGCTGATCTCGACGGCCGATCGCGACACCGAGACCTCGTGACCGAGACGGGTCCGCCCGCCACACCCGACGCGCCGCTGGTGCGTCGGGTGTGGCGTGCTGCCGCCTCGGTCGTGATGTGGCTCGGCGTCGCGGCGGCCGCGTGGCTCCTCTGGCCGACGAACCTCGGCGGGTGCACCACGCTGACCATCGTCTCGGGTGAGTCGATGGAGCCGACGTACCAGACCGGCGACCTCGTGGTCACGCGCTGCGGGCAGCCCGCGGTCGGCGACGTGGTCCTCTACGAGCCGGTCGACCAGGGCGGCGGCCGCATCATCCACCGCCTGGTCGGCGGCGACGGCGAGAGCGGCTGGAAGGTGCAGGGCGACAACAACACCTGGGTCGACCCGTTCGTCCCGACCGACGCCGAGGTGCTGGGCATCGCCCGGCTGCACGTCCCGAGGCTCGGCATGGTGGCGACGATCCTCGCGACGCCGTTCGTGTGGGGCTCGCTCCTCGTCATCGCGCTGGCCGTCCTCGTGTGGCCCCGCGGCGAGGACGACGAGGAGCCCGCCGAGGACGGCGCCAGCGACGAGCCGTCCGACGAGGCGTCCGACGAGGCGTCCGTCGATCCCGAGGCCGCTGCTGACCGTGAGCCCGCCGCCGACCCCGCTTACCCCGCTGCCCCTGCCCGCGCCGACCCGGCGCTCGCGACCGCAGGGCGACTGCCGTGACCCGCCGGATGCCGCGGCCGGGACGCCGGACCGCGCTCGCCGCCGTGGTCGGCGCCCTGCTGCTGGCTCTGGTCGGCTCCTCGCTGGCCCAGGCCTCGGCCGTCTCGATCACCACCCGGCTCAAGCCGTTCACCACGAGCCAGAGCCGCTGCACGTCCCAGGCCGTCGGCGTCACCAACGTGGCGATCGCGGGCCCGACCGCCCGCGTCGTGGTCAGCGGCCTCGACCCCGCGCGGTGCGCCGGCCAGCCGCTCGCGGTCACCGTGTACGACCCCGCCGTCACCACGTGGCCCGCCGCGCGCCGGCTCGAGGTGACCGGCGCCGTCAGCACGTCGACCGCGACACTGACGGCGCCCACCGGCACGTTCACCCCCGCCGCCGGGCTCAAGGTGCGCGTGACGGTCGGCGGCTGGGAGGTCCCGGCCACCTGGACCTACACCACGCCGATCCCCCTCGTCAGCTGCACGGTCCCGGGCAGCACGTCGGCCACCTGCTCCGCCACGATCACCACCGTGGCGGGCGGCAACCCGGGCGAGTACCTCAGGACCATCCGGGTCACCGGCAGCGAGCTCTACTTCACCAGGTGGCAGGTCACGCTCAACCTGTCGGACCCCGCCCTGCCGTTCGTCGCGAGGTCGCTGCTCGACGTCGGGTCCGACCTGGTGCTGATCGGCACCTCGGGATGCGACGCGAACCCGCGGACGGTCACGGTGGAGGGCTCGAGCTCCTGGGCGTACGACTACACGTCCCTCTGGGTCCCGCGGACCTTCCAGGTGCGCGGGTACGCCGCCAACCAGGCGACGCCCATGCTGCTGAACTGCCCCTGAGCCCTGCTCAGTCGAGCGGCGAGAGGTCCGGTCGCTTGGGGACGCGCTGGTCACCGGACGACCTGCCGCGCAGCCGGCGCGTCGCCCACGGGTAGACGTGGGCGCGCACCCACGCGGCGTCCTCGCGGGCCTTGCGCATCCGCGGCGTCGGCCGCAGGGGCGTGAGCGGGTCGTCCCAGTCCTCCTGGTCCGGGGCCAGACCCAGGCCGACGAGGGCCGCCTGCGCCACGCGGGCGTGCCCCTCGGTCGTCAGGTGGATCCGGTCCTCGCTCCACATCCGCCAGTCGCGCAGCGAGCGCATGCCCCAGACGTCCACCACGTACGCGCCGTGCCGGCGCGCAATCGACCAGATGTGCGAGTTGTAGATCCCGACGCGGCTGCGCGTCGCCCGCATCAGCGGGCTGTCGACCGCATCCATCCCGGTCGCGAGCAGCACGTCCACCCCGGCCCGCCGCAGCCGGACGACGGCGTCCTCGAGGTTGCGGGCCATCCGGTCGACGTCGGCCGAGGGCCGCAGGGTGTCGTTGCCGCCCCCGACCAGGCTCACCAGGTCGGGGCCCAGCGCGAGCGCGGCGGGCACCTGCTCGACCAGGATCGGCCGCAGCAGCCGTCCGCGGATCGCGAGGTTCGCGTACTGCAGCGGCGGCTCGCCCGCGGCGGACCGGCGCGCCGAGAGGTGCGCCGCGAGGAGGTCGGCCCACCCGCGCTGCGGCGCCTCGGGGCCGTCCGGAGAGTCCCACAGGCCCTCCGTGAAGGAGTCGCCGAGCGCAACGTACCGGGACCAGGGCGGGGTCTGGTTGCTCACCGGGACATTGTGCCCGTGCGCACGGACTCCTCAACCGGGACCTCCGCCGACCGATCGACGGGGGTGAGGACCCTGCCCCGGTGACGGGACGGGGTGCGTCGCAGCGAACGTGCTGCGACGCCGGCGACCCGCAGGATGCAGGCGACGCCTCCACGCGCAGGACCGCGCCCATGGAGGGGAGCGTCATGACGTCGACCCGTTGGCGGGTGCGACCGCCGTCCGAGCGCCTCTTCTGGGCGAGCTCGCTCGCGGCGCTCGCCGTGGCGGGCATGCTGGCCGCCGAGCGCTTCGCGGACCAGACGGTGGTCCCGGGGGCCGCGGGATCCGGCTGCGACGCCGCGAGCGTCGACTGGGGCTACGAGGTCGAGCTGAGCCCCGGCACGGGCTCCTACTCGCTCGCGGGGGCCCGCTTCGACCACGTGCCGGAGGGGTGCGCCGGGCAGCAGGCGGTGATCTTCTACCGCGACGACGAGGAGGTGCAGCACCGGTCCAGCGTGGTGCTGTCCCCGGGCGTGGTGGACCACCTGGACCGGGACGTGTGGACGGCGCACACCCTGACCGCCGCGTCCTGGGGCATCGTCGCGGGGACCTGAGGGCCGCGACGGCGCGGCAGCGCAGGAACAACGCAGGAACAGCGCAGGGCTCAGGGCAGGGACCAGTCGACGGGGTCGGCCCCCTGCGCCACCAGGAGCTCGTTCACGCGCGAGAACGGCCGCGAGCCGAAGAAGCCGCGGCTGGCCGACAGCGGGCTCGGGTGCACGCTCTCGACCGTCGGCACGGCGCCCAGCGCAGGCTTCAGCGCCTGCGCGTCGCGGCCCCACAGCACCGCGACCAGCGGCCCGCCGCGCTCGACGAGGGCGGCGATCGCCCGGTCGGTGACCGCCTCCCACCCGCGGCGGCGGTGGGACGCCGGCTCACCCGGCCGGACCGTGAGCACCCTGTTCAGCAGCATCACGCCCTGGTCGGCCCACGGCGACAGGTCCCCGCTGCTGGGCGGCGCCACGCCCACGTCGGCCACGAGCTCGGTGAAGATGTTGACGAGGGAGCGGGGCAGCGGCCGGACGTGCGGCTGCACGGAGAACGACAGCCCCATCGGGTGCCCCGGCGTGGGGTAGGGGTCCTGTCCCACGATCAGCACCCGGACGTCGGCGAGCGGTCGGCGGAACGCTCGCAGCACCGCGTCACCGGCCGGCAGGTACGCGCGACCGGCGGCCACCTCGTCGCGCAGGAACTGGCCCGCGGCGCGCAGCTGCGGCTCGACGGGGGCGAGGGCGACGGCCCAGTCGGGCGCGACGAGCTGGTCGAGGGCTGCGGCGTTCACGTCGGCGAGGCTACCCAGTGGCGGCGGGCGCCGTCGGCGCGCGGCACACGGGGGACGACGCGCCGACCGTAATGACAGCCGTGTCATTACCGCCGTACGATGGCGCACGTCGCACAGACCCGTCGGGTGTGCGGCACGAGAGCAGCCGCGAGAGAGCACTGGAGGACGCATGGACGCCGCGACGATCACCATCGGATCGCTGCCGCAGGCCGGCGCCCGGTCCGAGGGCCACGCGGAGCACGGGCTCACTGGGCAGGGGCGCACTGGGCACGGGCTCTCCGAGCGCGACGAGCAGGTCCTCGCCTTCGAGCGGCAGTGGTGGAAGTACGCGGGTGCCAAGGAGTCGGCGATCCGCGAGCTGTTCGACATGTCGGCCACCCGGTACTACCAGGTGCTCAACGCCCTCATCGACGACCCGGCGGCCCTCGCGCACGACCCCATGCTGATCAAGCGCCTGCGTCGGATGCGCTCCTCGCGGCAGCGCGCCCGCACCGCCCGCCGCCTCGGCGACTCCTGATCCGGCGACGGCAGCGGACGTCGTCGCACGTGACACGGCACGTGCCCGCCCCTGGGTGGACCCGGGTCCGCCGCATGAGCCGTTAGCCTGTCCGCCGTGAGCAAGGCGGAGTACTCCTATCCCGAGGACGAGTTCGACGTCCCCTCGAATCCCGACGTCCCCCGCGGGGTCCATCGCGCACCGCGGTCGGCGTGGAGCAGGTGGTGGCCGTTCGCCGTCGTTCTCGTCGTCGCTCCGGTGCTCGCGTTCACCCTGGTGAACCTGGCGGCGCGGGACGGCAACCTCCCGGCACTCCCCGGCACGTCGAACCCGGCGGTGGAGCCGTCACCCGAGGCGCCGACCGAGGGCGAGACCGCTGCGGAGACGCCGCCGGTCGAGGAGCCCGTCGCGCCCCAGCCCGTCATGGACACGCCGATCGTCGTGCTCAACGCCGCCGGGATCGGTGGCCTCGCCGCGGAGCAGGCGGAGGAGCTCACGACCGCCGGCTTCACCGCGGTCACCACGGGCAACATCGAGGCGACGACGGACGACTCGGTCGTCTACTACGCCTCCGAGGACCAGAAGGTGACGGCGGACCTGGTGGCGCAGACGCTCGGGGTGGCCACCGTGACGGCCGGCGCGCCCAACGGCGGCACCGCGATCACCGTCGTCCTGGTCACGGACCCGGACGCCTGACCGGAGCGCCCGACCGGGACGCCTGACCGGGACGCCTGACCGCCCTGACTCTGCGCCTCACCCGGCGGCGTCGGGTCGGGACTCCAGCGCGTCGAGCGCGAGGAGCACGCACGCGGCGCTCCAGCCAAGAGGCGCCACCGCCGCGGGCGAGCCGTCCGCGAGGACCTTCTCCGGCAGCGACCCCGACGGCGTGCGGTGCTCGTCCAGGAACGTGAGCCACCCCTCCGCGCGCTCCCGGTCCCCGTTCTCGGCCGCGACCCAGGCGTACAGCGAGGTCTGGGGCGTCCACGAGACGCCGTCCTGGCGCCAGCCCGCACCCGGCGCGAGCCCGTTGGCGGGACGCAGCATCGTGGTCGCGGACGCCCGCCACGCCTCCTCGACGCCCGGCACCGCGGTCGTGACGAACGGCGGCAGCAGGAACGCGCTCGCCGCGTCGGCGTGGCCGCCGACCGCGTACCGGGCGAACCCGGTGCCGCCGAACGCGCGGACCACGGCGGCCTGGGTGCGGACCGACGCGTCCCGGGCGTCCCGGGCCAGCGCGTCGTCGCCGGTCAGCACGAGCAGCTCGGACGCCTGCTGGAGGCCGGCGACCAGCGGCGCCACCGTGCCCAGGGTCAGGGAGTCCTCGGGCACCTCCCAGTAGTCGGGCGAGGCGGGCGGCAGGCCGTCGTGCGCGACCAGGTCCATCGCGTGGCGGGTGGAGCGCTGCAGGAGGGGGCGCAGCCGGGTGGCCGCCGCGGCGCGCTCGCCGGGGTCGGCGATCTCCGCGAGCACGAGGCCGGCGGACCACAGCGCCCAGCCGGTGCCGTCCGTCTGGATGCCGCGCTCGTCCGGGGGCCCGGAACCGTCCGGGAGGTACCGCGCCTGGAAGGAGCCGTCCGGAGACTGCACCCGCTCCAGGAAGCCGAGGATCTCCAGGGCGTCCGGGACGTGGCCGGTCCGGGCCAGCGCCACGGCGACGAACGACGCGTCGCGCGGCCAGACGTACCGCCACTTCTGCGACCACGCGGCGACGGCCGCGCCGTCCGGGAGCTGGAGCGTGTGCAGGTCGAGCAGCGCCGCGCGCGCCATGTCCTCGTACGGCCCGCCGAGGCCGGGGACGGTGCCGGAGGCGAGCCAGGCGCGCTGGCGCTGCGCGACCGTGGCCGCCGCGCTCGCCGTCGCGCCGTGCCCCGTCCACGGCGCCCCGGCGACGACCTGCTGGAGGGTCCTCGCCGCGGGGTCGACCACGTGCGTGCCGGGCAGGAACGTGGCGTCGGTGCCGACCGCGAGGGGTACCCGCAGCCCCCCGGGGAACGTGGTCAGGCCCTCGAGGTACAGCGGGATCGTCGCGTACGCGGGGTTGGGCGGGCCGAAGACGGCCGCGGTGGCGGGGGGCGCCGTCGCGAGCGCCCCGGTGGGGACGGTGGCGACGAGCGCGGTGGTCGCCGCCACGACGAGCGCCGTGCCCACCAGCCCACCGGCGCGGCGGGACCGGTGCAGGTGGCGCGCGCGGCGCACGGGCACGACCGTCCCGCGGGCACGCCGAGCGGCAGTGACCGCGCCCACGTCGTGATGGTGCACACGCGCACGATAGCGGCCGCGGGGCCGGCGCAGGCCCTGCTCTGGGCGAACGCTGCTTGCACTCTCGGGGGTCGAGTGCTAACCATTGGACTTAGCACTCTCCGGTGGAGAGTGACAGAATCACCACGGCCGTCCGGTGAGGGCCGTCGCACGCGGGACAAGACCGCGGGTGGCGCGTCCGTCCGTCGCGGGCACCGTCGGCCGAACCGAACCCAGTGAAGGATCACAGCCCCATGGCCAAGATCATTGCCTTCAACGAGGAAGCCCGTCGCGGCATCGAGCGGGGACTGAACATCCTCGCCGACACCGTCAAGGTGACCCTCGGCCCGAAGGGCCGCAACGTCGTCCTGGACAAGAAGTGGGGCGCCCCCACGATCACCAACGACGGCGTCTCCATCGCCAAGGAGATCGACCTCGAGGACCCCTTCGAGAAGATCGGTGCCGAGCTCGTCAAGGAGGTCGCCAAGAAGACGGACGACGTCGCAGGCGACGGCACCACCACCGCCACCGTGCTCGCCCAGGCGCTCGTGCGTGAGGGTCTGCGCAACGTTGCCGCCGGCGCCAACCCGATCGCGCTGAAGAAGGGCATCGAGAAGGCCGTCGAGGCCGTCACCGCTGCCCTGCTCGCGCAGGCGAAGGACGTCGAGACCAAGGAGGAGATCGCCGCCACGGCCGCCATCTCCGCCGGCGACCAGGCGATCGGCGACCTGATCGCCGAGGCGCTCGACAAGGTCGGCAAGGAAGGCGTCATCACCGTCGAGGAGTCCAGCGCGCTGGGCCTCGAGCTCGAGCTCACCGAGGGCATGCGCTTCGACAAGGGCTTCCTGTCGGCGTACTTCGTCACCGACCCGGAGCGCCAGGAGGCCGTCCTGGAGGACGCCTACGTCCTGCTCGTCGAGTCGAAGATCTCGAACGTCAAGGACCTGCTGCCGCTGCTGGAGAAGGTCATCCAGGCCGGCAAGCCGCTGTTCATCGTCGCGGAGGACGTCGAGGGCGAGGCCCTGGCCACGCTCGTCGTCAACAAGATCCGTGGCCTGTTCAAGTCGGTCGCCGTCAAGGCCCCCGGCTTCGGCGACCGCCGCAAGGCGATGCTGCAGGACATGGCCATCCTCACCGGCGGCCAGGTCGTCTCCGAGACCGTCGGTCTCAAGCTCGACACGGTCGGCCTCGAGGTCCTCGGTACGGCGCGCAAGATCGTCGTCACCAAGGACGAGACCACCATCGTCGAGGGTGCGGGCGACAACGCCCAGATCCAGGGCCGCGTCTCGCAGATCCGTGCCGAGATCGAGAACTCGGACTCGGACTACGACCGCGAGAAGCTCCAGGAGCGCCTCGCCAAGCTCGCCGGCGGCGTCGCCGTCATCAAGGCGGGCGCGGCCACCGAGGTCGAGCTCAAGGAGCGCAAGCACCGCATCGAGGACGCCGTCCGCAACGCCAAGGCGGCCGTCGAGGAGGGCATCGTCGCCGGTGGTGGCGTGGCGCTCATCCAGGCCGGCAAGACCGCGTTCGAGGGCCTCAAGCTCGAGGGCGACGAGGCGACCGGTGCTGCGATCGTGAAGCTCGCGATCGAGGCCCCGCTCAAGCAGATCGCCATCAACGCCGGTCTCGAGGGCGGCGTCGTCGCCGAGAAGGTGCGCAACCTCCCCGTCGGTCACGGCCTGAACGCCGCGACCAACGTCTACGAGGACCTGCTCGCCGCGGGCGTCAACGACCCGGTGAAGGTCACGCGCTCCGCCCTGCAGAACGCGGCGTCCATCGCCGCACTGTTCCTGACCACCGAGGCCGTCGTGGCCGACAAGCCGGAGCGCAACCAGGCCCCGGCCGGTGGCGGCGGTGGCGAGGACTTCGGCGGCGGGTTCTGACCCGCAGCTGACATCGCTGAGGGGTCATCCCCAAGCAGAGAGCGGGCCGGTCACCTTCGGGTGGCCGGCCCGTCCTGCTGTCCCTGCCTGCGGAAACGCGCCTCGTGACGCCCTCGGGCATGGCACCATCTCGACGTGCTCGACCGCCGGGCGCGCCGATCCCAGGAGTGCAGAGTGCCCCACCCAGCCCGCACGACGGTCCGGACGTCGCTGTCCGCGGTCCTCGCCGTGCTCGCGTGCGTCGCGTGCAGCCCCGACGAGCCGCCGGTGCCGCCGCAGACCGACCGCCCGAGCGCCAGCCCGACGCCCGCCGCCGCGGACCCGGTGACGGCGGAGGTCGTGCTCGGGGGCGAGCCGATGTCCCTCGAGATCGGCCCGGTCGCGGTCACGGACGACGTCGGGGTGCTGCGGATCGCAGGTCCGGCCGACGCGCAGCTGCAGACCGGTCTCTGGGACGTGTTCATCTCGTCGAGCCCCGGCGCGAACGGTGTGCGACTCGTGGACCTGGCGGAGGGGACCGTCGCCACGCCGGCGCGCACGGCGAACGACAGGGCACTGGCCACGTGGGTGATGTCCGTGGGTGGCCCCGCGACGGACGCCGCCGCCGAGGCCGCGGGTGAGGAGACACAGGTGCAGTACGTCGCCTTCGCGGCGCCCACCACCGCGACCGTCGGCGTGCTGCTTCCCCATGGCGGCGGCCTGGTGCAGGGGGTGCCCGTCACCGAGGCGGAGGACGCTGGGGTGCTCACGATCCCGGTGTCCGAGATCCATGAGGATGCCGTGGCGACGGCGCCGGTCGCCGCCCTGGACACGTACAGCGAGTCGGCCGGCGGGCAGGTGCGGACCCGGAGCACGGAGGAGACCGTCACGGTGGCCATCGGCTCGGACGTGCTCTTCGGCGTCGACTCGGCCGACCTCGGGCCGCAGTCCGACGCTGCCCTGACGGCCGCCGCGCAGCAGGTCGCCGCGTACGACGGGGGATCCCTCGCGGTCGTCGGCCACACCGACGACGTCGCGGACGACGCCTACAACGAGGCCCTCTCGGAGCGCAGGGCGCAGGCCGTGGCGGACCGGCTCGCCTCGATCGCCGACCTCGGCGCGTTCGACGTGTCGGTGGAGGGCCGCGGCGAGAGCGAGCCGGCCGCCCGCGGGACGTCGGACCAGGAGCGCGCGGTCAACCGGCGGGTCGAGCTGGTGCTGACCACGCTGCAGGAGCAGGCGACGCAGACCTCGGAGGCCCCGGCGGGCACGCTGCCGGAGACGACCGGACCGGTGGCCTCCGGCGAGGGCACCGTGACCATCGACTCGGGCAACGGCGTGCCGGTCGACATCGGGGTTCGTGAGGTCCGCCGGGTCGGCAGGTTCCTCGTGGGGAGCGTGGAGGTCAGCAACACCGCGGGCGCGCAGAAGGCGGACGGCTCCCTCTTCTCGGCCGGCCCGTGGGGCGCCCGGGGCTCGCTGGACGCGGCGCTGCTGCAGGCCGCCACGAACCTCACCCTCGTGCACGGCGAGCAGCGGTTCTACCCCGTCGACTACCTGGTGGGCGAGGAGCGTCGCTCCCCGCTCGCCGACCGCATCGTCGACGGACCCGAGCCCGGCACGACGATCCGGGTGACGGTGGTCTGGCCCGACCCCGGGACGGAGTCGGTGGTCGTGGACTCCCCGGCGCAGCGCAAGGAGTTCACGGACACGGTCTCCATCGACCTGGGGGTGCAGCCGTTCCGGATCACCGACGTGCCGGTGGTCGAGGAGTCGTAGGGCTCACTGCCGGTAGCTGGACAGGAAGTTGCCCATGCGCTCCACGGCCTCGGCCAGGACCCGCGCCTCCGGCAGCGTGACGATGCGCAGGTGGTCGGGGGTGGGCCAGTTGAAGCCGGTGCCCTGCACCAGCAGGATGTGCTCGCTGACCAGCAGGTCGTAGACCAGGCGGGCGTCGTCGCGGATCTCGTGCACGTCCGGGTCGAGCCGCGGGAACAGGTACAGGGCGCCGTCGGGGCGGACGCAGTCGACCCCGGGGATCGAGGTCAGCCCGCGCCACGCGACGTCGCGCTGCTCGTGCAGCCGGCCGCCGGGCGCGACGAGTGCGTCGATGCTCTGGATCCCGCCGAGCGCGGCCTGCACCGCGTGCTGGGCGGGCACGTTGGGGCACAGCCGGGTCGAGGCGAGCAGGGTGATGCCCTCGAGGAACCCGGCCGCGTGCTCCCGCGGGCCCGTGACGACCATCCAGCCCGACCGGTAGCCGGCCACGCGGTACGTCTTGGACAGGCCGTTGAACGTCAGGCACAGCAGGTCGGGGGCCACCGCGGCCATGGGGATGTGCTTGGCGCCGTCGAACAGGATGCGGTCGTAGATCTCGTCGGACAGCAGCAGGAGGCTGTGCTCTCGGGCGATCGCCGCGATCCCCTCCAGCACCTCGCGCGAGTAGACGGCGCCCGTGGGGTTGTTCGGGTTGATCACGACGATCGCCTTGGTCCGGGGGGTGACCAGCGACCGGATGTGCTCCAGGTCGGGCTCCCAGCCGGCGGACTCGTCGCAGCGGTAGTGCACGGGCACCCCGTCGGACAGCGAGGTCATCGCGGTCCACAGGGGGTAGTCGGGCGACGGGATGAGCACCTCGTCGCCCTCGTCTAGGAGCGCCTGCATGACCATCGTGATGAGCTCGGAGACGCCGTTGCCCAGGTAGACGTCGTCGACGTCGATCTCCGGGAAGCCGGGTTCCGTCTCGTACCGCGTGACCACGGCGCGGCGGGCGGACAGGATCCCGCGCGAGTCGGTGTAGCCGTGCGCGTGCGGGATCGCGGCGATGACGTCGCGCACGATCTGGTGCGGGGCCTCGAACCCGAACGCGGCGGGGTTGCCGGTGTTCAGGCGCAGGATCGTGTGGCCCTCGGCCTCGAGCCGGACCACCTCGTCCAGGGCGGACCCCCGGATCTCGTAGAGCACGTTCTTGAGCTTCGACGACTGGTCGAGGGGGCGCAGGTGCGGCATCCGTCGAGGGTATCTCCGGCACCGTGACGCAACCGGGACCGGTCCGAAACAGACCGTTTACGGGGGCCGACCCCTCCCGGAAACACCCCGTCCCTAGGTTCATCACCCATGGGCACAGGGATGTATACAGCGCGGGACACAGCGCGGTGTCGCGTGCTGCCCGGGGCCCGAGTCCGGCACTGCCCCAGAGCTTCCCTCAGCGAAAGGCATCTCCGTTGACCAGATTCCGCACGCGCGCTCTCGCCCTCCCGGCGGCCGCCCTGGCCGTCACCCTCGGCGTCGCCGGCTGTGGCGCCCGCACCTCCGACGACCCGGGCGCCGACAGCTCGGCGTCGTCGGCGTCCTGCGTCGACACGTCGGGCGACACCGTCAAGATCGGCTTCCTCAACTCGCTGTCCGGCACCATGGCGATCTCCGAGCAGACGGTTCGGGACTCCCTCGACCTGGCCGCCGAGGAGATCAACGCCGGCGGCGGCGTGCTGGGCAAGCAGCTCGAGATCGTCGCGGAGGACGGCGCCTCCGAGCCCACCGTGTTCGCCGAGAAGGCCGAGAAGCTCATCTCGTCCGACTGCGTCGCCGCGGTGTTCGGCGGCTGGACGTCCTCGTCGCGCAAGGCGATGCTCCCCGTCTTCGAGGCCAAGGACTCCCTGCTCTTCTACCCGGTCCAGTACGAGGGCCTGGAGGCGTCGCCGAACATCTTCTACACGGGCGCGACGACCAACCAGCAGATCCTGCCCGGCATGGAGTACCTCAAGGAGCAGGGCAAGACGAAGGTCTTCCTGGTCGGGTCCGACTACGTCTTCCCGCGCACGGCCAACAAGGAGATCGTCGCCTGGGCCGGTGCCAACGACGTCGAGATCGTCGGTGAGGAGTACGCCCCGCTCGGGCACACCGACTTCGCCACGATCGTGAACAAGCTCAAGGGCTCGGGCGCCGACGCGGTGTTCAACACCCTCAACGGCGACTCCAACGTCGCGTTCTTCAAGGAGTACAAGAACGTCGGCCTGGCCGCGGACACGCTGCCCGTCGTCTCGGTGTCCATCGCCGAGGAGGAGGTCGGTGGCATCGGCATCGACAACATCGTCGGCCAGCTCACCGCGTGGAACTACTACCAGACGGTCGAGAGCCCCGAGAACACCACGTTCGTCCAGGCGTTCAAGGCCAAGTTCGGCGACGACCGCGTGACGTCCGACCCGATGGAGGCGGCCTACACGTCGCTCTACCTGTGGAAGGGCATGGTCGAGAAGGCGGAGTCGTTCGACGTCGCCGCCGTGCAGGAGGCCGCCGACGGCGTGACCTTCGACGCCCCCGAGGGCACGGTCACGGTCAACGGCGACAACCACCACATCGCCAAGACCGCGCTCATCGGCAAGATCGGCCCGGACGGGCTCATCTACACCGAGTGGTCGTCGGACGGCCCCATCGAGCCCGACCCGTTCCTCGAGGGCTACGACTGGGCCGAGGGCCTCTCCTGACACCGGGTGACCCGGCGCCCGCGGTGGGCGCCGGGTCACCACCCCTCTCTCACAGGAAGGACGGGTCCGGATGGACGCCCTCGTCTCACAGCTCTTCGCGGGCCTCAGCCTGGGCTCGGTGCTGCTGCTCGCGGCGCTCGGCCTGGCGCTGACGTTCGGTCAGATGGGCGTCATCAACATGGCGCACGGCGAGTTCATGATGGCCGGCGCGTACACGGCGTTCGTCGTGCAGAAGGTCGTCGCCGACGCGGGGGTGTCCCTGCTGGTCTCGCTCCTCATCGGGTTCCTCGTCGGCGGTCTGCTGGGCCTGGTCCTGGAGATCACGCTCATCTCGCGGATGTACACGCGGCCGCTCGACACGCTGTTGGTCACGTTCGGCGTCGCGCTGGTGCTCCAGCAGCTGGCCCGCGACGTGTTCGGCGCCCCGAACGTCGACGTGCGTGCCCCCGCGTGGTTGTCCGGCGCGGTGCAGATCCTGGGCGTCGGGATCCCCAGGACCCGGCTGTTCATCCTGGCGCTGGCCCTGCTGTGCGTGCTCGCCCTGTCCCTCGTGCTCAAGCTCAGCCCGCTCGGGCGTCGCATCCGCGCCACGGTGCAGAACCGCGACCTGGCCGAGACGTCCGGCATCTCGACGCGTGCGACCGACCGGCTGACGTTCTTCGTCGGCTCCGGCGTGGCCGGCGTCGCGGGCGTGGCGCTCACCCTGCTCGGGTCGGTCGGCCCGACGCTGGGCACCAACTACATCGTCGACGCGTTCCTCGTGGTGGTCGTCGGCGGCATCGGCCAGCTCAAGGGCGCCGTGATCGCGGCGTTCGGCCTCGGGCTGCTGCAGGCCGGCTTCGAGTACTCGACGACCGCGAGCATCGCGAAGGTCCTGCTGTTCGTCGTCATCGTCGCGTTCCTGCAGGTCCGGCCGCAGGGACTCGTCTCGGTGCGCACGCGGAGCCTGGCGTGACCGGCCTCTGGAAGCACCCGCGGGTGCGGCTCTGGGGTGGCCTGGCGATCGCTGCGGTGCTGCTGTTCGGTGCCGCGCCGGCGCTGCTGTCCGACTTCCGGCTGAACCTGCTGGCCAAGTTCTGCTGCCTGGCCATGGTCGCGGTCGGCATCGGCCTGGCCTGGGGGCGCGGCGGGATGCTCGTGCTCGGGCAGGGCGTCTTCTTCGGCCTCGGCGGCTACCTGATGGCCATGCACCTCAAGCTCTCCGACGCCGGCCCCGGTGGCGTGCCCGACTTCATGCTCCTGTACGGCGACGGCACGGTGCCGAGCTGGTGGGAGCCGTTCCGGGACCCGGTCGTGACGATCGTGGCGATCCTCGTCCTGCCCGCGCTCGTCGCGACCCTCCTGGGGCTCGCGGTGTTCCGGCGGCGGGTCCGGGGCGCCTACTTCGCGATCCTGTCCCAGGCGCTCGCGGCCGCGTTCGCCATCCTGCTGGTGGGCCAGCAGAAGGTCACCGGCGGCACCAACGGGCTGAACGGCTTCCGGTCGTTCTTCGGCTTCACGCTGTCGGACCCGGTGAACAAGCGGATGCTCTACTTCATCGCGGCGGGCGTGCTGCTGGCGATGGTCCTGGTGGTGCGGCTCGTGATGAGCTCGCGCTACGGCGAGCTGCTCGTCGCGGTGCGCGACCAGGAGAACCGCGTCCGCTTCCTCGGCTACGACCCCGCGCTGGTCAAGGTGGTCGCGTACGCGATCGCCGCCTGCTTCGCGGCCATCGGCGGTGCCCTGTTCACGCCCATCGTCGGGATCATCTCGCCCGCCGACGTGGGCGTCGTGCCCTCCATCGCGTTCCTGGTCGGCGTCGCGATCGGCGGCCGGGCCACGCTGCTCGGGCCGGTGCTCGGCGCGATCGGGGTGTCGTGGGCCGAGACGACGCTGTCCGAGTCGTTCCCGTCGTTCTGGATCTACTTCCAGGGCGCGCTGTTCATCCTCGTCGTCGCGTTCCTGCCCAACGGGCTCGCGACGATCGGCAGCCTGCTGCGACGACGACGCGCCCGGGACCCGGAGACCGCGCCCGACCCGGCGCCCGCCACCCTCGAGACTGCGGGGACACCCTCATGACCGGATCGCTGGACCCCGACGCGCTCGAGCAGGTGATCGCGTCCGACGAGTCCCGGTTCCGCCACGACTACCTGGAGATCCGCGACCTGCGGGTCGTGTTCGACGGGTTCGTCGCCGTGGCCGGGGTCGACCTGACGGTGACGCAGGGCGACCTGCGGTTCCTCATCGGCCCGAACGGGGCCGGCAAGACCACGATCGTCGACGCCATCACCGGGCTCGCGCCGGCCACCGGGTCGATCAGGTTCGGTGGGGTCGACCTGCTGGGCAAGCCGTCGCACAAGGTGGCCCGCGCCGGGGTCGGGCGGACGTTCCAGACCGCCAGCGTGTTCGACGAGCTCTCCGTGCTGCAGAACCTCGACATCGCGGCCGGGGCCCGCCGGTCCGGCCGGGTGCTGATGCGTCGGCGGTCCGCGGTGCCGGAGGCCGTCGAGGCGGCGCTCGAGACGGTGGGTCTGACACACCTGCGGGACCAGCCCGCGGGCGTGCTGGCGCACGGGCAGAAGCAGTGGCTCGAGATCGGGATGCTGCTGGTGCAGGACGCCCGGCTGCTGCTCCTCGACGAGCCCGTCGCGGGCATGAGCCACGCCGAGCGCGAGGAGACCGGGCTGCTCCTGCAGCGGATCGGTGCCCAGCGCACGGTGGTGGTCGTGGAGCACGACATGGAGTTCCTGCGCAGCTTCGCCTCGTCGGTGACCGTGCTCCACCAGGGGTCGGTGCTGAGCGAGGGGACGGTGGCGCAGGTGCAGGCGGACCCGAAGGTGGTCGAGGTGTACCTGGGCCGCGGTGCGGGTTCTCGAGGAACAGGGGTCTCGGATGCTTGAGCTCACCGGCGTGCACGTCGGCTACGGGCGCACGGCCGTGGTGCACGGGGTCGACATCGCTGTGGCCGACGGTGGCGTGACCGCGATCATGGGCCACAACGGCGCCGGCAAGACGACGCTGCTGCGGGCTGCCGTCGGGCTGCTGCCGGTGCGGAGCGGACGCGTGACGCTCTTCGGCGAGGATGTCTCGCGGCTGCGACCGCACCAGCGGGTCCGCCGCGGGCTCGCGTACGTGCCGCAGGGCCAGCAGTCGTTCGGGCAGCTGACCGCGCGGGAGAACCTCCAGCTCGTCGTGGACGGCGCGGGGTCGGCCGGGGCGTCGCGCATGGCGGACGCGCTGGACCTGTTCCCGGCGCTGCGCGACCTGCTCGGGCGGCGCGCGGGCCTGCTGTCCGGGGGGCAGCGCCAGCAGCTCGCCATCGCCCGCGCGCTGCTCACCGGGCCACGGGTGCTGATCCTCGACGAGCCGACGGAGGGCATCCAGCCGTCCGTCGTGCAGGAGATCGAGGACGCCATCGGCACCCTCACCCGGGCCGGCGACCTGTCGGTGCTGCTGGTCGAGCAGCACGTCGGGTTCGCGCTCGCGGCGGCCGGTCAGTACTACGTGCTCGAGTCCGGCCGGGTGACGCGCTCCGGTGCCGGCGGCGCCGACCAGGAGGCCGACGTGCGCGCGGCGATGGCCCTGTGAGAGAGGTCTACGCTTCGTGACCATGAGCACGGGCGGGACGACGGAGCTGCCGCAGGACCCGCGCCCCCTGCGCGACGTCGTCTACCAGCGGCTGCGCGACGAGATCCTCAACGGCCGCATCTCGCCGCGGGAACGGCTGACCGAGCCCAAGCTCGGCAAGCTCTTCGAGGTGTCCCGGACCCCCGTGCGCGAGGCCCTGTCGCGGCTGCTGTCCGACGGGCTCGTGGAGCGGACCGACTTCGGGTACGCCGTCGTCGTGCCCAGCTTGGAGGACCTGCGCAACCTCTACGAGCTGCGGATCACCCTGGAGCTGCGCGGGATCGGCCGGGCGATCGAGAACCCGCAGGTCCGCCACGACGAGGACCTGCTGCGGGCCGAGCGGGACAGGTGGGCCGAGCTGCGCGACGCCCCGCCGGAGCCTGACGCGAGCTTCGTGCTGTTCGACGAGGGGTTCCACCAGGTGCTCTCCCGCTCGTCCGGCAACACCCAGCTGACCGGCGCGCTGGTCACGGTGAACCAGAAGATCCGGGCGGTGCGCATGCACGACTTCGTCGAGCCGGACCGCATCACCGCGACCATCGACGAGCACCTCGAGATCCTCACGCTGGTGCTGGCGCGCGAGCTGCCGTCGGCGCTGACCGCCCTGCACAAGCACGTGGGGGAGTCGCTGGAGGTCGTCATGGAGCGGGCGACGCGCTCGATGACGCGCATGGCTCTCGCGGGCTGACTAGCCGCCGACGTCGGTGCAGTCCGTCCCGCTGTAGCAGACGGGTCGGTCCGGAGGTGGGGGAGTCGGCTTCGGGACGGTCGTGCGGAGCCGGTCCAGCGGGATGATCCCGTCGCGGTGCGGGGGTCTGGGCGGGTCCGTGGGCGAGATGCTCGCGCTGCACGGCGTCTGCTCGGAGGTGATGGTGCCGGGCCGCTCCTGCGTCGCCGGTTCGATGGTGACGTCGAGGCAGACGCTCGCGTGCACCGTCCTCGGCCAGATGATGCCCAGCTCCGCCCTCACCTCCAGGCCGACCTCGGCACGCGTCTGTCCGTCCTCGTCCATCGCGACGAAGAAGAATGTCGGCCCGGTCTCCCGGTTGAGCTCGTTGAGGGCGCGCAGACCGTCGCTGTGGGGGTGCCGACTCCGGAGCTCGCCGACCCGGTCGTGCAGGCTCGCCCTGCTCGACGTCAGCGCCTGCGACAGCGCGCGGTCCTCGGGGTCCATCGCCCACACCCGTTCGGCCTCGGCGAGGGTCCGGGCGGCCCACAGCGCCGCGGCCCCGACCAGCAGGGTCGTGGTCACGATCACGACGCGTCGGCGCGTAGGTCCTCGTCGTAGCTCCATGCGTCTCCCGTTGTCGTCCGGCCCGATCACGATGTCGTACGCGGATCACGTAACGGCCACGGCGAGGCAACGATGCGGGCCTGCTTGCCGCAGCCTGACGTGGGAAGCAGGTGTAACGCAGCGTTTACGCGCGGGCGCGGGGTGAGAAACACAGCGTCCCTACGGTGCCGGATACCGGGGTGTATACATCCCGCGCCGGGCGCTCTACGGGGTGGCCGGTCCACGCTCGCACCCGGGGGACTTCGTGTTCGACACCCTGCTCGTGGCCAACCGTGGCGAGATCGCCGTCCGCATCCTGCGCAGCGCGCGCGAGCTCGGCCTCAAGACCGTGGCGGTCTACTCGGACGCCGACGCGGCCGCCCCGCACGTGCGCCTGGCCGACGTGGCGGTGCGCCTCGGGCCCGCGGCGGCGGGCGAGAGCTACCTGCGGCCGGAGCTCGTGCTCCACGCCGCGGCCGAGACCGGCGCCGGCGCGATCCACCCGGGCTACGGCTTCCTGTCCGAGAACGCGCAGTTCGCCCGCGAGGTCGAGGCAGCCGGCATCGCGTTCGTCGGACCCACGCCCGCGCAGCTGTCGGTGTTCGGTGACAAGCACCGGGCGCGCGAGGCGGCGCAGGCGGCGGGGGTGCCGCTGGTCGCGGGCAGCGGGCTGCTGGGATCGGTCGACGAGGCGCTCGCGGCGGCGTCCGTGGTGGGCTACCCCGTCATGGTCAAGGCCGTCGGCGGCGGCGGGGGGATCGGCATGCAGGCGTGCGCCGACGCCGACGAGCTGGCGGCCGCGTTCGCCCGGGTGCAGCGCCTGGCCGCGGCGAGCTTCGGCAGTGCCGGGGTGTTCCTGGAGCGGTTCGTGTCCCGCGCGCGGCACCTGGAGGTGCAGGTGTTCGGGGACGGTGCCGGGCGGGTGGTGAGCCTGGGCGACCGGGACTGCTCGCTGCAGCGTCGCAACCAGAAGGTGGTCGAGGAGGCCCCGGCGCCCGCCCTGCCCGACGAGGTCCGCGCGATGCTGCACGAGTCGGCCCGTGCGCTGACCTCGTCGGTGCAGTACCGGTCCGCGGGCACGGTCGAGTACGTGTACGACGTGGACCGCGGCGAGGCGTCGTTCCTCGAGGTGAACACGCGCCTGCAGGTCGAGCACCCGGTGACCGAGGCCGTCACGGGTGTCGACCTGGTGGCGTGGATGCTGCAGCTGGCCCAGGGCGATGCGTTGTTCCTGGACGGGCTCCCCGACGCGGGGCCCACGATCGAGGGGCACGCCGTCGAGGTCCGCGTGTACGCCGAGGACCCCCGCAAGGACTACCAGCCGAGCGCCGGGCTGCTCACGGAGGTCGTCTACCCCGACGACCCTGCGGTGCGCGTGGACGCCTGGGCCGAGACCGGTCAGCAGGTGACCAGCCACTACGACCCGATGCTGGCCAAGGTCATCGTGCACGCCCCGGACCGGGCCGCGGCGTTCGCGGCGTCGGGTCGCGCGCTCGCGGGCACGCGGTTCACCGGCGTGCAGACCAACCTGCCCCTGCTGCGCGAGGTCGTCGGCCTGCCGGAGGTCCTGGCCGCCGAGCACACGACCGGCACGCTCGCGGGCGTGACCGACGACGAGCCGTACGTCGACGTGGTGCGACCGGGGGTCATGACGACGGTGCAGGACTGGCCGGGCAGGCTCGGGCTCTGGGACGTCGGGATCTCACCGTCGGGTCCGATGGACGACCTGTCGTTCCGGCTGGGCAACCGCGCGCTCGGCAATCCCGAGGGTGCCCCCGGGCTGGAGTGCACGCTGACCGGTCCGCGCCTGCGGTTCAGCCACGAGACGGTGGTCTGCGTGACGGGTGCGCCCGCGCCGGTGACCGTCGACGGGTCGCCGGTGCCGCAGTGGGAGCCCGTGACCGTGCCCCCCGGCGGCGTCCTCGACGTCGGCGCACCGCACGACGCCGGCCTGCGCACCTACGTGCTGCTGCGCGGAGGGCTCGACGTCCCCCTCTACCTCGGGTCGGCGTCGACGTTCTCGATGGGTGGCTTCGGCGGGTACACGGGCCGCGCGCTGGCGGTGGGCGACACGCTCGTGCCGGGGATCCCGTCGGGGCCCGAGCCGGTCGCCGTCCCGGACGAGGTCCGCCCGGAGCTCGTGCACACGTGGGAGGTCGCGGTCCAGGAGGGCCCGCAGCCGGCGCCGTCCTACTTCACGCCGGCCGACATGGAGATGTTCTACGCCGCGACCTGGCAGGTACAGACGCACGCCAACCGCACCGGGATCCGGCTGACCGGGCCCAAGCCGCAGTGGGCGCGCCCGGACGGGGGCGAGGCGGGGCTGCACCCGTCGAACCTGCACGACAACCCGTACTCCGTCGGTGCGCTCAACGTCTCCGGGGACACCCCGATCCTGCTCGGGCCGGACGGCCCGAGCCTCGGCGGGTTCGCCTGCCCGCTGACCGTGGTGGTGGGCCACCGCTGGAAGATGGGTCAGATCCGCCCCGGGGACACGGTCCGGCTGGTCCCCGTGCCGGAGGCGACCGCGGACGCGCTGCGCACCGACGACGTCCTGCGTGCCTCCGCGCACCTGGGGCCGGACGTGCTCACGGGCCCGGACGGCGACGACGGCGTGCTCGCCCGGGTGGTCGGCGGCACGGGCTCGCCCGACGTCGTCTACCTGCGCGGCGGCGACGACAACGTGCTCGTCGAGTACGGCCCGATGGTCCTGGACCTCGGCCTGCGCATGCGCGTGCACGCGCTGAGCGAGGCGCTCCGAGCCTCCGGCGCCCCCGGGGTCGTCGACATCACGCCCGGCGTCCGCAGCCTGCACGTGCATGTCGACCCGTCGCGGATCTCCGTGCGGGCGCTGGTCGAGGTGCTGGTCGGTCTGGAGGCGTCGCTGCCCGCGACGGAGGACCTGGTGGTACCCAGCCGGCGCATCCACCTGCCGCTGTCCTTCGACGACCCCGTGATCGCGGAGGCGGTCGCGCGGTACCAGGCCGGTGTCCGGCCGGAGGCGCCGTGGCTGCCGTCGAACATCGAGTTCATCCGCCGGATCAACGGCCTGCCGTCGGTCGACGACGTGTTCGACACGATGATGGCCGCCGAGTACCTGGTGCTCGGCCTGGGCGACGTCTACCTCGGTGCCCCGCTGGCCGTCCCGCTGGACCCCCGGCACCGCCTCATGACCACCAAGTACAACCCGGCCCGCACGTGGACCGCGTCCGACACGGTCGGCCTGGGCGGTCAGTACCTGTGCGTCTACGGGATGGACTCACCCGGCGGCTACCAGCTGGTGGGCCGCACGGTGCCGATCTGGTCCGGACACCGGCAGCGGGGGGTGTTCGAGCCCGGCAAGCCCTGGCTGCTGCGGTTCTTCGACCGCGTGGTGTGGCACCCGGTGAGCGCCGACGAGCTGCTCACCCAGCGTGAGGCGTTCGCCGCCGGGCGGCTGGACGTCGAGGTCGAGCACGGCACGTTCTCCTACCGCGAGCACCTGGCGCTGCTCGCCGAGCACGCCGACGACATCGCCGAGTTCCAGGCCCGGCAGGCCGCCGCGTTCGCCGAGGAGCGGACCGCGTGGGCCCTCGCGGGCGAGCTGGACGCGACGGAGGACCCCGAACCGCCCGCGCTCGAGGTCGCCGCCGGGCCGGGGCAGATCGAGCTGCTGGACGGGTGCGTGCTGGTGGAGGCGCCGATGGTGGGCAGCGTCTGGCGGGTCGAGGTCCGGGCCGGTGAGCAGGTCACGGAGGGGGACCTGCTGGTCGCCCTCGAAGCCATGAAGCTCGAGCTCGGGGTCGTCGCCCCCGCGGGCGGGACCGTGCTCGAGATCCTCGTCGAGCCGGGGCAGCACGTCGCACCCGGGACCCCCCTGGCGATCCTGGCGGTGGGTGCGTGACCGGCACCACGACCGACGGACGCACGAGCCCGACCAGCGCAACGGGCCCGACCAACGCGACGGCCACGATCCCCGCGACGGGCCCAGCCCCGGCCACCGGCGCGACAGGCCCGACGAGCCCGGCCGTCGGCGTTGCCGAGGCGCGCGTCCGCGCCGCCTACGCCCGCATCGAGGAGGTCGACCGCCCCGAGGTCTGGATCGCGCTCGTCCCCTCGGCGGTGGCGCTCGCGGACGCCCGCGCGGTCGACGCCCGGCTCGACGCCGGCGAGGTGCTCCCGCTGGCCGGCCGCACGGTGGCCGTCAAGGACAACATCGACGTCGCGGGCCTCCCGACGACGGCGGCGTGCCCGTCCTACGCGACCGCACCCGGGGGCCGCCCCGGACCGGCCGCGGCGAGCGCACCCGCGATCCAGGCACTGGTCGACGCCGGTGCCGTGGTGCTCGGCAAGACCAACCTCGACCAGTTCGCCACCGGGCTCGTCGGCGTGCGCAGCCCGTACGGGGCGGTGCGGCACGCCACGCTCCCGGACCGGGTCTCGGGCGGTTCCAGCTCCGGGTCCGCGGTCGCGGTGGCGCTCGGCATCGCCGACATCGGGATCGGGACGGACACCGCCGGCTCCGGCCGGGTGCCGGCCGCGTTCGGTGGACTGGTGGGCATCAAGACGACGCTCGGCCTGGTGCCGACCACGGGCGTGGTCCCCGCCTGCCGCACCTACGACGTGGTCACGACGTTCACCCGCGACCTCGCGCTCGGCGTGCGTGCCACCCGGACCATGACCGGCGCCGACCCGCTGGACCCCGGCCGACGTCCGTGGCCCGTCGACGTGCGCCTCGCCCTGCGGTCCGCGCCCGTGGTGGCGGTCCCGCGCGACGAGGACCTCGCGCCGCTGTCACCGGGGTGGCGTGCCGCGTTCACCGCCGCCGTCGCCGCCGTACGGGGGGTCGGTGCACAGGTCAGGACGGTCGACATCTCCGCGATGCTGGCGGCGGCGCGGCTGCTGTACGACGGTGCGATCGTCGCGGAGCGGTACGAGGCCGTCGGGGCGTTCCTGGCCGACGCGCCCGACGCGGACCCGACCGTGCGTGCGATCATCCTGGCCGGCCGGGACACCCCCGCGCACGCGTACATCGACGACCGTGCGCGCCTGGCGGTCGCCAAGCTCGAGGCCGCGGCGGTCCTGGACGGGTGCGACCTGCTGCTGCTGCCGACGACCACGGAGCACCCCACGATCGCCGCGGTGCGAGCCGATCCCGTGGGCATCAACCGGCGCCTCGGCACGTACACCAACTTCGTCAACCTGCTCGACCTGGCGGCCGTCGCGATCCCGGCGGGTGAGGCGGACGGTGGACCGTTCGGCGTCACGCTCGTCTCCCGGGCGTTCGAGGACCAGCTCGGCCTGGACCTGGCCGCGCGGCTGCTCGGTGCCGAGGCCCCGCCGGTGGTCGACGGTGGTGTCGACGTCCTCGTGGTCGGCGCCCACCTGCGCGGCCAGCCGCTGAGCTCCGAGCTCGAGGAGCTGGGCGCCCGGTTCGGTCGCACGGCCCGCACGTCCGACGCGTACCGCCTCGTCGCGCTCGACACGCAGCCGCGCAAGCCCGGGCTGCTGCGCGTGGGACCGGGTGGCGGTGCGCCGATCGTGGGCGAGGTCTGGCGGCTGTCGCCCGGGGCGCTGGGCACGCTGCTGGCCGGGCTGCCCGCGCCCATGATGCTCGGCCGGGTCGAGCTCGAGGACGGGTCCTGGGTGGTCGGCTTCGGGTGCACGGTCGAGTCGGGCGCCGCCGGGAGCGACATCACCGCGACGGGCGGCTGGGTCGAGGCGCTGCGCCGGGGGCTGTGACCGGGACGGCGAGCCCTCCGCTGACCCACGACCCCCGCTGACCGACGACCCCGCTGACCCACGACCCCCGCTGACCCACGACCCCCGCTGACCCACCACTCCGCAACGTCCGAGGATGTGGCTGCTCCGGCGACCACATCCGCGGACGTTGCTGTCGTCGGAGGCGTTGCTGCTTTGAGGGCCCGGGCGCCGGTCGGGCTAGCGGTCGCGTGCCGGTACCCGGAGGCCGGAGGCCCGCAGCCGGCGGATCAGCTCCTTGGCGCCGACCAGCTCCGCGCCGAGCGCGACCAGCTCCTCGATCCGGTGGTCCGGCACGTCGTAGTGGTCGTGGTCGAAGCCGCGCGCAGGGATGCCCGCCCGGGCGGCGAACGCGTGCAGCTCCTCCAGCGAGGTGTCGCTGACCAGATGGCCCCACAGCATGCCGTGGTTGGGCCACATCGGAGGATCCACCAGCACGGTCACCGCCCGAGCCTAGGCACGGCGCCCGCACGGTCACACGCTGAACAGCCGTGACGCCTGCGACTCGGCCTCGGCGTAGGTGCGGGCCGCCGCCTGCATCGCCGCGACGATCTGCTCGAGCGAGGCGTCGAGCCGGGCCTCGGTGGCCGACCAGTCCGCCAGCACCCCGGTGAACGCCGTGGCCGCGGCACCGCGCCACGACGCCTGCAGGTCGGCGAGCTGGCGGTGCATGGCCGCGACCTCGCTGCGGATCGTGCCGGCGCGCGCCTGCACGCTCGCCGCCGCCGTCGCGACCTGTGCGCTGTCGACCTCGTACCTGGTCATGTGACCTCCGTGGATCGGGGGCCGGGCGGTCCCGGCTCATGGCGCAGGACGCTAGGACGCCCGCCACGTCGGCGAGCGTCGGCACGGCTCCGACGGGGGAGAAGGAGTGCGCGGGCGCGGGCTGTGGGCGGCTCGACGCGGTCAGGTGCGGCTGGTGCTCGATCCCTCGGCGGTGCCACGGTCGGTCTTCGCCGCGGACGCCTCGGCGGCGGCGGTCGCCGCCGCGGCGTCGATTCCCCGTAGCTCCTTCTCCAGCCGCTGCAGCTCGCCGGAGAGGTTCTGCCGGGCAGCCTCCTCCCAGGCGGACCCGAGCGGGCTGACGAACAGCGACGGCCGGGCGAGGAGCTTGTGGATGATCCGCAGACGCGCGCGCACGTAGTCCTCGACGGGCAGGTGCGAGTACTCGGTCCGGATGTCCTGCACGTACGCCTTGTACTTCTGGGGCTCCGTCGCGAGCATCGCGAGGTCGGCGTCGCACAGGACCGCGCAGTCGAAGTCGGCGGGGTCGGGGGCGTGCCGGACCAGGGCGACGACCAGGTCGTGCACGCGCTGCGCGCGCGCCTCGGGGACGCCGAGCGTCAGCAGCTCGTCGTAGGCGAGCCGCGCGCTGGCGATCTCGTCCTCGCCGCCGCGGTTGGCGTACGCCTTGCGGTCGGCGGCGTCGAAGATGGCGCCGTGGTACCAGGCGGCGAGGCGCACGACGTCGGGCTGGTGGGTCTCCTCCACCAGCTCGTCGACGTGCACGAGCACGTCGACCAGGTGCTTCAGGTTGTGGAACGACCGTCCCGGCGAGCCCCACCGGTCCACCAGGGCCTGACCGGTGTCCCGGATCTGCTCGGTCGGGGCGGTGGCCCCGGCTGCGACGGCGCTCCGCACGAATGCGGACAACAACCACTGCGGTGCGTCATGGACGCCCATGGATCAGCCTTACTCCGACGGCAGGAACCCGCCATGGTAGCCCTCGGAACGGGCGTCGGCGGCCGGTCCGGGGAGGGTGACTCGGACCGTCGTCCCGCCTCCCGGGGTCTCGCTCAGCCGCACCGAACCGTGGTGCGCGTCGACGATCGCGGCGACGATCGCCATGCCCAGCCCTGCGCCGCCCGAGTCGCGTCCGCGGCTGGCATCCACGCGGTAGAAGCGCTCGAACACCCGCGCGGCGTGCTCGGGATCGATGCCGGGGCCGTGGTCGCGGACCTCGAAGGCGCCCTCGCCCGTCGGCAGGACACCGACGGCGATCTCCACGGGCGTCCCGGGCGGGGTGTGCTGGGCGGCATTGCCGACGAGGTTCGCCAGCACCTGCCGGAGCCGTGCCTCCTCCCCGACGACGACGCACGGGCTGACGTCCGCACCGTCCACGAGGGGCAGCAGCCGGCTCGTCCGGGTGGGGTCGAGGGCGTGCAGGTCGCTGACGGCGTCGGCGGCCAGCACGGTGAGGTCGACGGGACCGGTGTGCAGGGGGCGGCCCTCGTCGAGGCGGGCCAGCGCCAGCAGGTCCTCGACGAGCGTGCCCATCCGGGTTGCCGACTCCTCGATGCGCCGCATGGTGTCGTCGACCTGGTCCGTGGTGGTCAGGGCGCCCATCCGGTACAGCTCGCCGTACCCCCGGATCGTGGCCAGCGGGGTGCGCAGCTCGTGCGAGGCGTCGGCGACGAACCTGCGCATCCGTGCCTCGGACGCGGTGCGCGCGCCGAACGCCTGCTCGATCTGGGCGAGCATCCCGTTCAGGGCCGCGCCGAGGCGGCCGACCTCGGTGCGCTCGGACGCCGCGGGTACGCGCTGGGTCAGGTCACCTGCGGCGATCGAGGCGGCGGTGGTCTCGATCTCGCGCAGCGGCCGCAGCGACCGGCGGACCGCCCACGTGCCGGCCGCAGCCCCCAGCAGCACGATGCCGAGCCCGCTGAGCAGCAGCACCACGGCCATGTGCCGGACGGTCCGCGCGATGTCCCCCAGCGGGAGCGCGACGACTGCGGTCCCGCGGGCGCCGTCGTTCATGGTGAAGCTGTACGCCACGGCGCGCCAGTGCGAGCCCGGCTGGGTCGAGGCGACCGTGAACGGGTCCCCCCGCCGCGCGGTGGCCTCGGCGACGCTGATCGTCGGCACCCGGGGTGTGCCGTACTGCTCGCGCGTCGTCTCCGACAGGATCGGCAGCTCCTCGTCGCCGACCGAGTAGCGCAGGTAGTAGTCGCTGGGCGTGTAGAACGGGCTGCCGGACAGGTCGAGCTGGCTGAGCCGCTGCTGCGCGACCTGCGTGCCCTCCGTCCGCAGCTTCGTGTCGACCTGGCGCACCAGCGTGCCCTCGAGCAGGGTCGCGGCGGTCGCTCCCGCCAGGATGAGGCCGACCGCGAGCAGCACCGTGACGATGGCGACGAGGCGCGACGCGAGCGTGGTGCCGTCCCACCAGTCGCGCACGCGGACGAACGAGCGCCCGCCGTCCGGGTCCGCGGTCGCGCCAGGGGCGTCCTCGGCGCGGTCGGCGGCCGGGCGGTCGAGCCGGTCGTCGGGGCGCTCGTCGGTCCGGTCGTCGGGCGCGGCAGTCACGACGACGAGCGCAGCAGATAGCCCACGCCGCGCTTGGTGTGGATGAGCGGCGGCAACCGCCTGCCGTCGGCGTCGTCGAGGTGGTCGATCTTGCGCCGCAGGTAGGAGATGTAGGACTCGACGATGTTGGCGTCGCCGCCCCAGTCGTACTGCCAGACGTGGTCGAGGATCTGCGTCTTGGACAGCACCCGCCCGGCGTTGAGCATAAGGTAGCGCAGGAGCTTGAACTCGGTGGGGGACAGGTCGACCGGGTGGCCGGCACGCATGACCTCGTGGGTGTCCTCGTCGAGCTCGAGGTCGGCGTAGCGCAGGACGTTGCTGTCGTCGTCGCGGTCGGGTCGCGTCCGCCGCAGCACCGCGCGGATGCGGGCGACGACCTCCTCGAGGCTGAACGGCTTGGTGACGTAGTCGTCGCCACCGACCGTCAGGCCCTGGACCTTGTCGGCGGTGTCGTCGCGCGCCGTCAGGAACAGGACCGGGACGTGCTGGCCCTTCTCCCGCAGGCGCCGGGTCACGGTGAAGCCGTCCATGTCGGGGAGCATGACGTCCAGCACCACGAGGTCCGGCTCGACCTCGCGGGCGAGGCGGAGCGCGGAGCCGCCGTCGGCCGCCGCGTAGACCTCGAACCCCGCGAAGCGCAGCGAGGTCGCCAGCAGCTCGCGGATGTTCGGCTCGTCGTCGACGACGAGCAGACGCGCCTCGGGCGTCCCCGACGGCGGCGAGAGGGGTGTCGACATAACCCGATTCTGGACCCGATCCCTGGGAGCGCGCTGGACGTACCCGGGGAGGACGTGCGCGCCGATGCGCGCCGGCCGGACCGCGGTGAGTCGCCGACGAGCTCGGGAGGGGGGGCGAGGAGCGCTGGACGGCTGACCTGCGACGGGACAGATCCGGCTGTCGGGGGCTCCCGGATCCCGGGCGGACGGGGGTAACGTCTGCGCGTGACTTCCCCCCAGCACGGCGGCCCTCGCCCGGTCGTCACCGTCATCCAGAGCTCTCCCGACGTCCCCCTGGACCGCTTCGAACCCGCGCTCGGTGACGTCGAGCTGCGGATCGTCGCGGCCTTCGCAGGTGGGAGCGTGCCCACAGCCGACGAGGTCGGGGACGGCCTGATCGTCCTCGGTGGCCAGATGTCCGCCTACGACGACGCCACGGCCGGGTGGCTGCCCGAGCTGCGCGCGCTGCTCGCCGAGGCCAGCACCCGGGGCGTGCCCACGCTCGGCATCTGCCTCGGCGCCCAGCTCCTCGCCGTCGCGCGCGGCGGCCGGGTGCAGGTCGCGGCCCCTCCCGGTCGCGAGGCCGGGATCGTCGACGTGCACTGGCGGCCCGAGGCGGCCGGTGACCCGGTCGTCGGTGGCGTCGCGGCGCTCGCCGACGCCCGCAGCGACACCCCGCTGCCGAGCATGCACGCGGACGCGGTCGTCGACCTGCCGCGTGGCGCCGTGTGGCTCGCGTCGTCGCCCATGTACCCGTACCAGGCGTTCCGCATCGGGTCGGCGTGGGGCGTGCAGTTCCACCCGGAGGCGGGCGCGGACACCCTGGGCCACTGGGCCGACGGTCACGACGACGTCGACACCGGTGCGGTCCGGGCCGCTTACGACGCCCGCGGGGCCGGGATCGCGGCCGCCGGGCGCGCGCTCGCCGAGTCGTTCGTCGCGCACGTGCGGGCGACCGCCGAGACGCCCGAGGCAGTCACCGTCTGAGCATGCGACGAGCGCCCGACCCCTGCGCGGGGTCGGGCGCTCGTCGGCGTGTCAGGACTCGATCTCGGGGGTGACCCGGGTGCTGCCCAGCTGCGCCGGCGCGTTGCCCGCCTTGAGAGCCGCGAGGCGCGCCTCGACCTCGATCTGCTCCGCGGAGTACTCGAGCTCGGCGAACTGCGAGTCGAGGGAGGATGCCGCGACCTCCGCCTGACCGAGCGCCAGGGCCTCCTGGCGGCGCACCTTGTCCTCGAACCGCGCGATCTCGCTGGTCGGGTCGAGCACGTTGATGGAGCTGATGGCGGTCTGCACCGTCTGCTGCGCCTCGGCGGACTTCTGGCGGGCGACCAGCGTGTCCCGGCGCGACTTGAGCTGACCCAGCTTGTCCTTCATCAGGGCGAGGCCGGACTTGAGCTTCTCGACGGTGTCCCGCTGCGAGGCGATGATCGGCTCGGCCTCGCGCACCTCGCTCTCGGCCGTGAGCTGCTTGCCGAGCGCGATCTTGGCCAGGTTGTCGAACCGGTCGGCGTTGGCCGTGTCGCCGCCCTGGCGGTACTGGTCGGCGCGGCTGGAGGCGGCGAGCGCCTTGCTGCCCCACTCGCGCGCCGCGGCGACGTCCTCGTTGTAGTCCTGCTCGGCCAGGCGCAGGTTGCCGATCGTCTGGGCGATCGCCTTCTCGGCGTCGGCGATCGAGCTGGTGTAGTCGCGCACCAGCTGGTCCAGCATCTTCTGCGGGTCCTCGGCCTGGTCGATGAGCGCGTTGATGTTGGCGCGCGCCAGCTGGGTGATCCGCCCGAACACGCTCTGCTTCTCGGTCATCGCTCGTGCCTCTCGTCGTCCGTGTCGACCGGACCGTCCCGGTCGTCGTGCCTGTACATCTGCCTGTCGGGGCGCCGGCCTCAGAAGCCCCCGCCGAAGCCGCCGTCGCCGAACCCGCCGCCGTCACCGCCACCGCCGCCGCCCCAGCCGCCCCCGCCGCCGAACCCGCCGCCCCCGCGCAGGATGCTGTCCAGCAGGATGCCGCCGAGCACCATGCCGCCGACGTTGTTCAGCCCGCCGCCGCGACCGCCGACGGGCCCGCCGACGCCCATGGGGCCGCCCTGGAAGCCCTGCGCCCGCTCGACGTCCTCCTGCGCCAGCTCCGCCGCCTGGCGCGCCAGCAGCTCGGCGCGCTGCGCGGTCGCCAGCGCCGCCGTGGCGTCGACGGGGCGCTGGTCGAGGGCCACGAGGCGCAGTCGCTGGGCCTCCGCCAGGCGGGTCCGTGCCTCCGGGCCGACCGCGCCGCGTCGGGTGCTGAGGAAGTCGGCGGTCGCGCGCAGCGTGGACTCGAGCCGGCCGAGCAGGTCGTCGAGCTGGTGCTGCGCACGGCGGTCCCGCTCGGCCTTGTCCCGCATCGGGGCGAGCGCCGCGTCGAGGGCGGTCTCGGCGTCGGTGATCTGGCGCAGGGCCGCCAGCGGGTCACCGGTGCCGCCGCGCGCGGCGCGGGCCGTCTCGATGGCGTCGCGGGCGGCCTGCGCGGGGCCGGCCACTCGGGCGTCGCCGCGGGCGAGCCGGTCGACGTCGGCGAGGTCGGCGGAGATCGACGCGACCGCCGCGTCCAGCTTGCCGCCCGCCTCGGCCAGCTCGGCGCCGGCCCGGTCGACCGCGTCGAGCAGCGTGGTCACCTGGCTCAGCGCCTCCTCGGCGGCGCGCGCGTAGCCGACCGCGATGCCGCGTTCTCCGCGCTCGACGGCCTCCTGGCCGCGGGCCACGGTGGTGTCGACCTCGCCGAGGAGCAGCGCGGCCTGGTCGGGGTTGGGCGCGACCGAGGTGAGCGACGCCGGCGGGTAGGTCGCGGCGAGGGTGGCGACCATGGCGCGTGCGGGGTCGATCCTCCCGCGCAGCGTGGCCGCGGTGCGGGCGTGGGCCGCCAGGGCCTGGTCGACCCGGGACTCCAGGTCGCGCAGGTGGTCGAACCCGGCCTTCTGTGCGTCGAGCATCGCGGCGACCGCCCCGCAGGTGCGCAGGATGCGGGTGGCCGTCTCGCGGATCTGGGGCTCGGTGTCGGGGATCTCGTCGTCGAGCGTCTGGCGAAGCCGGAACGCTTCGGTGACCTGGGCCTTCGCATCGGCGAGCACGGCCTCGAACTCACCCGTGGCGTCGGCGCCGAACTGCGCCTGGGCGAAGCCGAGCTCCTCGTCGGACGCCTTGACCGCGTCGTCGATCGCCACCAGGGCGGAGGCCGACCGGCGGTCGAGCTCGGCGGTCGGCACCCCGGCCAGCTCGTCGGCCGGCGCGCCCGGCGCCGGGAGCGCGTTCGCGCGGCGGCGGCGGGACAGGAACCAGGAGAGGCCGAACACGCCGGCGATGACCAGGAGGCCGATCACGAGCACGGTGCCGAAGCCGCCACCGCCCGAGGACGCGCCGGCGCCGGTGGCCTCCTCGCGCAGGGTGTCGGCGGTCGCGATGGCGGCGCCGGCCCAGTCGTCGGCGCGCAGCCGGTCCTCGGCGGCCACGCTGGCGGCCTCGACCTGGTCACGGGACAGGCCCTCGATGCTCTCCGGGGCGAGCGCGAACCGGCGGGCGTCGGTGGCGACAGCCAGGACGAGGTCGTCCGGGCCGAGGCCCGACGCCGCGGCGGTCTGCTGCGCCCAGTCGACCGGCTGGGCGCCGGAGAAGTCAGGCACGTAGACCACGTACAGCTGGTACTGCGTCTCCTGCGCGAGCTGGTCGAGCGCCTGCTGGACCTCGGCCTCGTCCCCGTCGAGCGCGCCGACCTCGTCGGTGATCTCACCGGTCAGCGACTGCGGTCCCACCGCCGGCAGCGCAGCCGCGCCGAGCAGGAGCGGGACTCCGAGCAGCAGCGGGACGAGCGGGGACACGCGACGCAGCAGGGGCACTCGTCGATCCTTCCGGTGGGGTCTACCTGCCGCAACGGCTCGCGCCCGCCGGTCGTTCCCGTCAGTCGCGGCCGGCCTCCGTGGCGGCGTCCAGGTCCTCGGCGTCGACGATCGAGTACGCGTACCCCTGCTCGGCCAGGAATCGCTGCCGGTGGGCGGCGAAGTCCTGGTCGACGGTGTCGCGCGCGACGACCGTGTAGAAGTGCGCGGTCCGGCCGTCGCCCTTGGGGCGCATGATCCGGCCGAGCCGCTGCGCCTCCTCCTGGCGGGAGCCGAACGAGCCCGACACCTGGATGGCCACGGACGCCTCGGGCAGGTCGATCGAGAAGTTGGCGACCTTGCTCACGACGAGCTTGGTGATCTCCCCGGACCGGAAGGCGTCGAACAGGCGCTGCCGCTCGTGCACCGTGGTCTCTCCGGTGATGAGGTCGGCGTTCAGGTGCTCCGCGAGCTCGTGCAGCTGGTCGAGGTACTGGCCGATGACGAGGGTCGGGTCGCCCTCGTGCCGGGCGACGAGCTGCTCGACCACGCGATTCTTGCCGCGGGCCGTCGCCGCGAGGCGGTACCGCTCCTCGGGCTCCGCGATCGCGTAGGCCATGCGGTCGGCGTCGGCGAGCGTCAGGCGCACCTCGACGCAGTCGGCGGGGGCGATGTAGCCCTGGGCCTCGATGTCCTTCCAGGGGGCGTCGAACCGCTTGGGGCCGATGAGGCTGAACACCTCGTCCTCGCGGCCGTCCTCGCGCACCAGCGTGGCGGTCAGGCCCAGCCGGCGGCGCGCCTGCAGGTCTGCCGTCATGCGGAAGATCGGTGCGGGCAGCAGGTGGACCTCGTCGTAGACCACGAGGCCCCAGTCGCGCGCGTCGAGCAGCTCGAGGTGCGTGTAGACGCCCTTCCGCTTGGTGGTGAGCACCTGGTACGTCGCGATGGTGACCGGGCGGATCTCCTTGCGGGCGCCGGAGTACTCGCCGATCTCGTCCTCCGTCAGCGAGGTGCGCTTGACCAGCTCGTCGCGCCACTGCCGGGCGCTCACGGTGTTGGTCACCAGGATCAGCGTGGTGGTCTTCGACCGGGCCATGGCGCCCGCGCCGACCAGCGTCTTGCCGGCACCGCAGGGGAGCACGACCACGCCGGAGCCGCCGTGGAAGAAGCCGTCGACGGCCTGCTGCTGGTACGGCCGCAGCGACCACCCGTCCTCGCGGAGGTCGATCTGGTGCGCCTCGCCGTTGACGTACCCGGCCAGGTCCTCGGCCGGCCAGCCGAGCTTGAGCAGCACCTGCTTCAGGTGCCCGCGCTCGGAGGGGTGGACGATGACGTCGGTCGCGTCCAGGCGCTCGCCCAGGAGGCCCGCGGTCCGCTTGGACCGGACCACCTCGGCCAGCACGGCCGGGTCGAGGGAGTGCAGGACCAGGCCGTGCACCGGGTCCTGGACCAGCTGCAGGCGCCCGTAGCGGGACATCGTGTCCGCGACGTCGACCAGCAGGGCGTGCGGGACCGGGTAGCGCGAGTACTCGAGGAGGACGTCGACCACCTGCTCGGCGTCGTGCCCCGCGGCGCGGGCGTTCCACAGGCCCAGCGGGGTCAGCCGGTAGGTGTGCACGTGCTCCGGGGCGCGCTCCAGCTCCGCGAACGGGGCGATCGCCCGACGGCAGGCCTCGGCCTGGTCGTGGTCGACCTCGAGCAGCAGCGTCTTGTCGCTCTGCACGATGAGGGGGCCGTTGGTCACGAAGTCTCCTGATGCTGGTCCGACGAGGGTGCTGGCGCCGCGCGCGTGACGGTGGCGATGCGGTGCACCGCGACCGTGAGCTCGGACTCCCGGGCGGGGTCGATGGCGCGCAGCCGGCCGCCCTCGACCCGCAGGGGTCGCAGCAGCCGTCGTTGCGGGACGCCGTGCGAGCCGATCATCTCGACCCACACCTCGGCCTTCTCGGCCGCTGCCTCACGCAGGAGCACCAACGCGTCGACCGGGTCGGCTGTTCCCACGTCCGGCGTCGTGGCCGTCGGCACCGCCGCCGCCGGGGCCGGTGCGCGGCGCACGGGCGGCAGGACCGTGCCCGGCACGCGCTCGACCTCGTCGGCCGCGCGCTCCGCCTCGGCCCGGCGCAGCTGGGGCACGAGCGCGAGCAGGCGCTCGTCGCTGACGCTCTCTCGCGTCGAGGCCGGCGCGGCGTCGGAGGCCCGCCGTCGGGCACCGGCGGCGGCGCGCCGCCCGACGCGGCGGATGCTCGACGAGACGTGGACCACCTGGCCGTCGGGACCCTCGGCGACCGGGGCCAGACCGTGCGCGCGCAGGGCCTCGACCAGCTCCCGCAGCGGTGCGTGGGCCGCCAGGACGGTCGGCGCCAGCCGGACCAGGCCGAGCGAGGAGAGCCGCTGGTCCTCGACCAGCCCGGCGAGCAGCGCGGGGTCGTCCGTGCGGATGTAGGCGGAGGCCGACCCGACACGAAGCTGGCCGTGGCGCCGCGCGGCGTCCCGGACGAGGTACTGCAGCGGCTGCGGCACCCCGCCGCGGCTGTGGGCCTCCAGCTCGGCGAGGAGTGCGTCGGCGGTCGCGCCGGCGTCGAGGGCGCGCCGCACGGTCTCCGGAGTGAACCGCACCGTCAGGGCTCCGCCGCGGGACTCGATGTGGGCGGTCCGGTCCAGCAGGTCCTCGAGCGGCCCGCTCGGCCGGCCCGGCACGACGCCGGTGAGGTCCCCCTGGAGCAGGACCTCGTCGACCGCCGGGGGCAGCGCTGCCGCGAGCGCGGCGGCCGGGTCGGCCGGTGCGGCGGCCGGGTCCGTCTCCTGGAGGAGCGCGCGACCCGCCTCGGACAGGGCACCCGCCCCGAGGACGCCCAGCCGGCCGGCCTCGACCAGCACCGCCTGCACAGCCGAGGCCGGCGGCACCGACCGGGGGGAACGCCAGCGCAGGGCAGCCACCACGTGCGCGGCGTCCAGCACGGTGCCGGGCGGCGCCTCGGCGAGCACGTCGAGCACCGACCTGCGCAGGCGCGGGGCCCACGTGCGCTGCAGCTCGGGGTCGAGCGCGGCACGCACGCCGCCGCGCTCGTCGCGCCCGCCGACCAGCCACGGGGTGCGCTGCGTGGACCGCCACGCTCGCGCGAGCGTCACCCAGCGGTCGGGTACGTCGCGGGCGGCCCACTCGTCGACCGCCACGGTCGGTGCGAACGACGGGCTGTCCTCCCCGTCGTCGGCGATGAAGGCCGCGGCGTTCGCGAGCTCGATGACGAACGCCGCCTCGCGCTCGTCGACGTCCAGGGCGGCCGCAGCGCGCCGCAGCTCACGCACACCGAGGCCGCCGCCGCGCAGGACACCGGGCGGGCTCTGCTCCCAGAGCCGGACCAGGCGGGCGACGAGGAGCACGATCCGCTCGCCGGCGGCGGCCGACTCGGCCGCGACCAGCGAGGCGGGTCGGTGCGGGACGTCGTCGGGCAGCGACGGAGGGAACGCGGGGGCGGGGTGCGTGCGTCCGCCCCGCAGCGCCAGCGCGACGGCGCGGGGCAGCACGACGTGGCGCGACTCGCCGGCCAGGAGCAGGTGCCGGCGGATCAGCCAGTCGACGGCCGCCGCCGCGGCGGTGTGGTTGGACGGCGCGAGCCCGACGGGCGAGCCCCACAGGAGGGCGTCGAGCACGGGCCGGGCGCCGGTCGGTGCCGCCTCGAGCAGCGCGGGCAGGTCGTCGAGGTCGACCGGTGCCGGCGACGTCCCGCGGCGGTTCACCGCGTCGGCGGGCGCCAGTCCGGCCGGGTACGGGCCCAGGAGCTCGGCGAGCCCGGGCGACGCCACGAGCGGGGCGTCCGGGTCCGCGGACTCGGGGTAGACCAGGGCGGCGGCGATCGCGAGCCGCAGCGCCCGCTCGACGAGCGCCGCACCGGCCTCGTCGGTCGCGCCGACGGCCGCGGGCAGGTCGGCCGCGACCACGGGGCCGGGCACCGAGAGCGCCACGACCGCCTCGACCACCTGGAGCACGCTGGCGTCGACCGCGGCGAGCGCACGCTCCAGGCTCGACCGGCTGGTCGCGCGCACGGCCAGCGACGACAGGGTCGCGGGCGACGGCGACGCCAGGTCCGGTCGGCTGCGCAGCAGCGCGACGAGCTCGTCGTCGCTGCGCTCGCGCAGGTATCCGGTGAAGGTGGGCATCCGCACAACCCTACGTGGCGCGGTGCGCCGGCGGGCGGCTCGTTACGTATCGGTAACCACCGTCCCGCTGCGCGCGCCGGGCGGGTCTGTGGGTCGGCCGCGGGGGTGGTCTGCCAGTCTCGTCGGATCGCGCGCTCGCCGGGCTGCCGCGACCCGGACGGCGGGGCCCACCCGCACGCTAAGCAGTGGAGGTCGACGCATGACCGTCTCGGACACCCTCGCGAGCCTGCGGGCCGATGCAGCTGCCCAGCTGCCGTCGCTCGTCGAGCTGCGTCGCGCCCTGCACCGCACGCCGGAGATCGGCCTGGAGCTGCCGGCCACCCAGCGGCTCGTGCTCGACGCCCTCGCGCCGCTGGAGCTCGAGGTGCGCACGGGCACGGGGCTCAGCTCGGTCGTCGCGGTCCTGCGCGGGGGCCGGCCCGGTCCGGCCGTGCTGCTCCGCGGGGACATGGACGCCCTGCCGGTCACCGAGGACACCGGCGAGGCGTTCGCGTCGCAGCGCCCGGGGGTCATGCACGCGTGCGGGCACGACCTGCACGTCGCGGGCCTCGTGGGGGCCGCGCGGCTGCTGCACGCCCGCCGCGACCAGATGGCGGGTGACGTCGTCCTGATGTTCCAGCCGGGCGAGGAGGGCGATCACGGTGCGCGACTGATGATCGAGGAGGGGGTCCTCGACGCCGCCGGATCTCGGGTGGTCGCGGCGTACGCCCTGCACGTGGTGTCGTCCATGCTGCCCGCCGGCATCGTCTCGACGAAGGCGGGCACGATGCTCGCCGCGGCGGACTCCGTCGTCGTCACCGTGCACGGCCGTGGGGGTCACGGGTCGATGCCGCACCTCGCCGCCGATCCCGTGCCCGTCGCCGCGGAGATCGTGCTGGCGCTCCAGGCCATGGTCACGCGGCAGTTCGACGTGTTCGACCCCGTGGTCGTCACAGTCGGCCGGATTGCGGCGGGGACCACGAACAACGTCATCGCATCGACCGCCGTCCTCGAGGCGACGATCCGTACCTTCTCCGACGCCGCGCACGCGGTGGTCGCGGAGCGGATCGAGCGGGTCGTGCACGGCATCACGCAGGCGCACGGCCTGACCGCGACGGTGGACTACGAGCGCGGATACCCCGTCACCTCGAACACCGCGTCCGAGGTCGACCGGGCGGAAGGCCTGGTGCGCGGACTCTTCGGTGAGCAGGCGTTCGTGACCGCGGCTCAGCCGCTGTCCGGTGCGGAGGACTTCTCGTACGTCCTGCAGCAGGTGCCGGGCGCGTACCTCGGGCTGGGGGCGACGCCGGTCGGCGAGGACCCGGCGACCGCGGCGTACAACCACTCCGCGCAGGCCCGGTTCGCCGAGGAGTCGCTGGCGGTCGGTCCGGCGATCCTCGCCGCGCTGGTGCTCGACCGACTGGCGCAGGGCGCGTAACGCGTGATGCCCGGGACCGAGCCGACCGCGAGGATCAGCCGGTGCCCGCCGATGGTCGCCCTGGACGTTCTCGGTCTCGCGCCAGTTCGCCGGGTGACCGCTCCGCGTCCTCGGTGACCGCATACGTGCCGGCTCGGGCCCGGTTGCGTGCGGAACCCCCGCTCGGGGGCAGATCGGTGGCCGTCCTGCTGCGCCGTGCTGGTGATGCGCTGGGTGATGTGCCTCAGGTGCGTAGCGGGTGGCCGTGGCGGTCGGTGAAGGTCCAGTGGCCGTGGGGGTGGCGGGTGATCTCGATGCTGCGGTCGTGGACGGTGGTGTGGTGGTGCCAGCACAGCAGGATGCCGGTGTGGGTGTCGGTGGTGCCGTGGTCGCGGTGCCAGTGGTGGGTGTGGTGGATCTCGGACAGGGCGGGTGGGGCGTCGCAGGTCGGGTATTGGCAGTGCTGGTCGCGGGCGATGATCGCGGTGCGTTTGGGTCCGGTGTAGGTGCGTTCGGTGCGGCCGACGTTCAGGATCTGGGAGGCCGCTCCGAACACGACGCGGGTGATCGCCGAGTCGCAGGCCAGTCGGGCCAGGACGGTGTCGGGGATGGGTCCGGTGCCGACCAGGTCGGCGACCGCGAACCGGTCGGGCTGCACGACCGGTCCCGGGGCTCGGTCCCGGGTCGGCGCCGGCCGGGGCGTGGGCAGGGCTGCGCCGTTCGCCCCGCTGGCTGACTGGTCGTCCGCCGGATGAGGTAGCCCTGCATCCGCGGGGATCGCGTCCCCGACCGTCGCCTCTGGTGCCGTCGCGTCCCGGGCGGCCGTCCCTCCTTCCTCCGCCGGCGGGATCGGCGTTGCCGGGGCGCCGGGGGCGCGGTCCAGGGCGCGGTGCAAGGTGGGGTAGTCGACCACGGCGGTGAGGTGCGGGCGGTGGGTGCCGGTGGCGCCGGTCAGGTCCCGGTCCAGGACCAGGCGGGTCAGGTTCACCAACGCCCCGGCCCGGCGCCGCGACGCGGGTTGACCGGCCTGGTCCGCCGACCGGCCGCCCAGCGCGTGCAACGCCGCGGCCAGGGCGTGCCCGTGCTCGCTGGTCAAGAACCCGGCCAGGTGACACCCCTCGACAGTCTGGGACAGCTCCAGGAACTCCCGGTCCACCGCCTGGGCATACCCACGTTCGTCCGCGGCCGGGTCCGCCGCCGCGGCCCACCGACGCGCCAGCACCCGGAACTGGGCCACCGGCAGCGACCGGGCCTGCGCCACCAGGAACTCCTCCCCGCACTGCGGGGCCGATGCGCCCAACGCGGCCCGGCGCACCGGGGTGTTCGCGGCGGCCGCGATCGCGTGCGCGGCCTCCAGCGCCACCACCCCGGCGACCACGTCCCGCGCGGTCACCGGCAGATCATCACGAAACGCCCGCCCCAGCGCCACCACCCGACCCGCCTGCCCATGGCTCAAACGCCCCTGCGCCGCGACCCACGTCGTGATCGACCGGGCACCGTCCACCGCCCACCACCCATCAGCCTCCACCACCGGCACCACCCACGCCGCAATCGCGGACAACCGACCCGCCAACGCCAACGCCTCACCCACCACCCGCACCGCCACGCCACCCTCCAACCGGGCACCCGGCACGGTCGGATCCGACACGGCCGCCAGCGCATCGACCGCCGCCGTCAACGCCGCCAGTGCCGCCACCGCGGCGCCAGCCCCGGTCTTACTGCCCTGAACACCACCGTGACCACGGTCGCCGTGACCGAGGGCCGGCTCGTCACGCGTCGGGGTGCTCGGCACGGTGCCGCGGACGGGCTCGGTGCCGCAGGAGACCTCATCGATCGACACCGTTCACCTCCACCACTGGACCGGGCGCGGCGGCCAGATTGGGTCCGCAATGCGCGATACCGAGAAGTGTTCCAGCCACCACTGACATTCCCCGGGCCACATGCTCAAATGCTGAGACCGTCACCGATAAGCACATCAGTGCAGGTGGGGACGCTCATACACATTCACCGAGCCGCCCACAGCCCTATTAATTCTGCCTTTGTCCACAGGCGCCCTGCACGCGACTGAAAGGCGACCGTGCCCATTCATCGCGACGCACACGACGTGGTGGCTCGTCGACACGGGTGCCTCGCCCGGGAGGAGCAGGCAGGGTGCACGAACGCGGCTGCCGGACTTCGGCCGGTCGGACTGCGCATGGTCGGGCTCCGCCGCCGAGCTCCGCCCCGCCGGGCTCCGCCGCCGGGCTCCGCCCTGCCGACTGCGCGTGGTCGGACTGCGCCCAGCAGGAGGTCGCCCGCAGGGCTCAGACCGCGCAGGCCACGCAGGTGGTCGCGGTCGGCCGCACCTCGAGGCGGCCCGCGGGGATCGGGTCGCCGCACTGCGCGCAGATCCCGTACGTGCCGTCGTCGATCCGCGTCAGGGCGTCCTCGATCGACTCCAGGCGAGCCAGCGCGTCCCTGGCCAACGCGTCGACCTGCGCGCGCTCGAACGCGATCGTCGCGCCCTCCGGGTCGTGCTCGTCGTCGGCGTTGCTGTCGCGTGACGCCTCGACCACAGCGAGGTGCTCGCCGCGCAGGGCGGAGAGGCGTTGAGCCGTCGTCGCGCGCAGCTCCTCGAGCCGGGCGCGGGCGGTGGGGAGGGTGGTCATCCTCAGCGACAACGCGACACCGGCGGCAACCCTTCCCGGCACCGGGGACGTCGTCGCCCCGCCGTCGTCGATCGGCCGCACCGGGCGGTTCGCCCACGGCGCGATCCCCGTGGGCCCTCGCGGGGATAATCCTGGGCCGCGGCCGGTAGCCTGGGGGCCGGTACGTCTTCATCTCACGAACGGGGTTCACCGTGCCTACCGGCAAGGTCAAGTGGTTCGACACGGAGCGAGGCTTCGGATTCATCGCCGGCGACGACGGCGGCGAGGTCTTCCTGCACGCCTCGGCACTGCCCGAGGGCGTCACCGCGCCGAAGCCGGGTGCCAAGGTCGACTTCGGCGTCGCCGACGGCCGCCGCGGCCCCCAGGCCCTCTCGGTCAAGCTGCTGGACCCCGTGCCCTCTGTCGCGAAGGCGGCGCGCAAGCCCGCCGACGACATGGCCGTCATCATCGAGGACCTCATCAAGGTGCTCGACCGCGTCGGCAACGACCTGCGTCGTGGCCGCTACCCCGAGAAGGCCCGCGGGGCTCAGTACGCCGCCCTGCTGCGAGCCGTCGCGGACGACATCGAGGCCTGAGCATGCCTGCAGCAACCAAGGACGCCGTCCTCGGATCCGCGGTCGACCTGGCCCGTGAGGTCGCGATCGAGCTCGCCGAGGACCCCGCCGACGTCGGCGAGTACCTCGGTCTCGTGGTCGAGGGCGAGCGGCTCGTGTCGCACCGGTTCGCGTCGACCGCCCGCGGCTACCGCGGCTGGGAGTGGACGGTCACGGTGGCCCGGGTGCCCCGCGGCCGCACCGCCACGGTCTGCGAGGCGGAGCTCCTGCCCGGCCCCGACGCGATCCTCGGCCGGCCGTGGCTGCCGTGGTCGGAGCGCATCCGTCCCGGTGACATCGGGCCCGGGGACGTCGTGCCGTTCAGGGCCGACGACCCCCGCCTCGAGCCGGGCTGGACCCCGACCGGGGACCCCGAGCTCGACGACGTCGCGATCGACGAGCTCGCGCTCGCCCGCGCCCGGGTGCTCTCGCCGCAGGGTCGCGACGAGGCCGCCGAGCGCTGGTACCGCGGGCCGCACGGTCCGACGAGCGCCGGTTCGCTCGCCTCGGCCGCCGCGTGCCACAGCTGCGGGTTCCTGGTCCCGCTGCAGGGCTCGCTGGGCACCGTCTTCGGGGTCTGCGCCAACCAGTGGTCGCCCGACGACGGCACCGTCGTCAGCCTCGACCACGGCTGCGGAGCGCACTCCGAGACCGACGCCGAGGCGACGTCCACCGACTGGCCCGCGGCCGACCCGCTCATCGACGAGCTCAGCCTGGAGCTGGTGCAGCTGTCGACGCCCGCGCCGGGCAGGGCCACGGGCACGGTCACGGACGAGCGGGCATCCGCCGACGCAGCGACCGCCGAAGACCCGACGGCCGACGAGTCGACGGCCGACGCAGTGACCGACGCAGCGACCGCCGACGCCCCGACCGACGACGAGCCCACCGCCGACGCGGCAACCGACCGTGACGCGGCACCCAGCGCCGACGCCGCAACCAGCCCCGACGACGTCACGGCTGCCGACGACGTCACGCCCGGCGACGCCACCCCCGACGAGGCACCGACCTCCGCCGACGAGCAGCCCGCGCGCCCCGACCCGGAGCCGTGACCGCCGACGCCTTCGGGACGGCTGCCCTGCGCGCGGCCGTCCTGGGGGCGTGGCGGGCCTCGCCGGCCAGGCTCCGGGAGGACGCCAACACCGAGGAGGACCACGCTCGCGGCTACTACCGCGACCGGGTTTTGGTCGAGCTGGCCCAGAACGCCGCCGACGCCGCCACGCGGGCCGGGGTGCCCGGCCGGCTGCTGCTGCGGCTGGCGCACGCCGACGACGGCACGATCGCGCTGGTGGCGGCGAACACGGGCGCTCCGCTGGACGCGGACGGCGTGGCGTCGCTGTCGTCGATGCGGGCCTCCGCCAAGCGCGGCGGGGGGCGTGTGGTGGGGCGGTTCGGCGTCGGCTTCGCCGCCGTCCGGGCCGTGTCCGACGAGGTGTCGCTGCTGTCGACCACGGGAGGCGTGCGCTTCTCGCTGCGGGACACCGCGGAGCTGCTGAGCGAGGCGGCCGCGGACGTCCCGGCGCTGGCCGAGGAGGTGCGCCGGCGCGACGGGTCCCTGCCCGCGCTGCGCCTGCCGCTGCCCGCTGACGGACGCCCGCCCACGGGGTACGACACCGCGGTGGTCCTCCAGCTGCGCGACGAGGTGGCCGCCGACGAGGTCCGGTCCCTCCTGCGCGAGATCGGCGACCCGCTGCTGCTCGCCCTGCCCGGCCTGGTCGAGATCCTGGTGGAGGACCACACCTCCGACGACGCGCCGCGGCGCCTGGCCGACGTCGAGGAGCGCTGGGTCGTCGAGTCCGCCGAGGGTGAGCTGTCCGTCGGGGTCGTCGCCGACCGACCGGTGGAGGAGCGGGCCGCGCGGACGTGGCGGGTCACCTGGGCGATCCCGCGTGACCCCGGCGCGTCGTGGCCCCGGGTCGTGCACGCGCCGACGCCCACGGACGAGCCGTGCACCGTGCCCGCGCTGCTCGTCGCGACGCTCCCGCTCGACCCGACCCGCAGGCACGTCGCGGCGGGCCGGCTCGCGGACGTCGTGCTCGGGCACGCCGCCGACGCGTACGCCCGCCTCGGGCACGCGCGGGCGGTCGCGGTCGCGGACCCGCTGGCGCTGGTGCCGACCGGCCTGGCGGCGGGGGCCCTCGACGGCGCGCTGCGGGACCTGGTCGTGGAGCGGCTCGCCCGGACGCCCCTCCTGCGCCGGGCCGCGCCGCCCGACGACGGTGACCCGCTCGTCGCGCCGGACCGTGCCGTGATGCTGTCCGGGGCCGCGGGGACCCACCCGGGCGCGGTCGCGGCGCTCGGCCGGTGGATCGCGGGGCTGGCCCTCGTCCCCGTCGGCCGCGAGGCCCAGGCCAGGACCCTCGGCGTGGAGGTGCGCAGCCTCGCGGACGTGGTCGAGGAGCTGCCCGCGGTGGACGACGCCGACTGGTCGCACCTGTACGACGCGCTCGAGCCCCTGGCGGACGACGCGTCGGCACGCGAGGCGCTCGGCGCGCTGCCGGTGCCGCTCGCCGACGGACGGGTGGTGCGCGGCGCCCGCGGTCTGGTGGTGCTCGACCCGTCGGATGCCGCCGCCGTGGGGACGGACGCGCTGCGGGTGCTGGGCCGCTGGGGGCTGCGGGTGGTCGACCCGGCCGCCGCCCACCCGCTGCTGGCCCGGCTCGGTGCGGACGCGCCCGACGCGCGCGGCCTGCTGGCCCACCCCGCGCTGCGCGGAGCGGTGCTGGACCAGGCCGACGACGACGACCTCGCCCTGGCCGACGAGGTCACCGACGCGGTGCTCGCGGTGGTGCGCGCGGCGGTCGGTGGCGCGCGCGCCGGCGCTGGGCACCAGCCGTGGCTCGGCCTGCTGACGCTCCCCGCCGCCGACGGCGAGCCGACGCCCGCGCACGGGCTCGTCCTGCCCGGTGGGCCCGCCGCTGACCTCCTCGACCCGCGGGTGCTGGCGCCCGTCACGCTGGCGACGGTCGAGCGGTGGGGTGCCGACACGCTCGTCGCGGTGGGCGTGCGGGACGACCTCGCACTCGTGCGGGTGGCCGGCGTCGTCGCCGAGCCGGCGGCCCTCGACCCCGACGGCACGGACGACGCCAGCCTCGCGGCGCAGTCCCTGGACTCGTGGTCCGACTACGTCGCGCACCTGGCCGCCACCCTGGGCCCGGGGGAGTACGTGGGCGACCTCGACGCCGTGGCGGACCTCGACGCGGTCGACCCGCAGCGCTGGCCGGGCGTCCTCGCGCGGCTGGCGACCGTGCCCGAGCTGCGGCGCGCGCTGGTCGAGCCGGTCCGGGGCGAGCGGGGGTCGACGGCCGAGTCCTACACGGCCTGGTGGCTGCGCGAGCGTGGCCCCGAGCTCGGCGGCATCTTCGCGGTCGACGGCGACGGCGCCCTGGGCGTGCTGGTCGAGCCTGCGCTCCGTGACGTGCTGCCCGCGGCGCCGGCGCTCGTGCGCGGGCTCGACGCGGGGGTCCAGCGCGCGCTCGGCGGTGTGGCCTCGTTCGCGGAGCTGGGCGCCGAGGCGTGGGTGCAGGTCCTCGACTCGCTCGGTCCGGCGGGCAGCCCGGTCGACGCACGGACGGCCGTGGCGCTCTGGCGGGGGATCGCGGCCGTGGCCGCTCGGTCGGACGCGTCGGCGGCCCGGCCCGCCGCGCGGGTCCCCGCCCTCGTCGCACCCGCCCGGGCGGCGGTGGTGCACGCCGACGACGCCGCCGTGGCCGAGCAGCCGATGTGGTGGCAGCGCACCGACGTGGCGGCGATGGTGCCGGCCCCCGACGTGGTCGCCGACGCCGTCGCCACGCTGCTCGAGCTGCCGCTGGCGACCGAGCTGGCGGACGGGCGCGTCGACGAGGGCGGCGCCGTCCCGCACCCGGTGCCGGCCGAGGTGGCGAGCCTGGTCCCCGACGCACCTACCACCTGGTGGGAGCACGACGAGCTCACGGTCGACGACGCACCCGTCGACTGGTGGGTCACGGGCGTGGGTGCCCAGGCGGTGGTCCGGGCGGTGCACGCGGCGGGGCTGGCGGCCGGCCTGGCGCAGGCGGCCGGACGGTGGCCGGCGCGGCACGCGATCGAGACCGTGCTGGTGGCGCCGGACCGGGCCGCGGAGCTGGTGCTCGGCACGGTGCTCGACGAGCCCGCCGCCGACGCACCGCCCGCTCCTCCCCGCTAGACCTTCGGGGTCGGGGTCGGGGTCGAGGCCGGGGCCTGGGCCGCCGGGTCGGGGTGCTTCCGCGCCCAGCGCAGGCCCAGCAGGCCCAGCACGGCACCCGTCGCGCACACCCAGGCCGCATCCCAGGGGACCTCACCCATGGCGGCGAGCGCGGCGGTCACCACGAGCGCCAGCCCCCACACAGCGGTCCCCGCGACCAGGACGCGGGCCAGGTCGATGGCGACCGGGGGCGGCGCGGAACGCGTGGGCTTCCACAGGGACGAGAGCGAGGACGGCACGGCAGCCAGGGTAGTCGCGGGCGGCGCCCCGACGGCCGGCGTCCGTCAGCTGCGCGCGGCGACCGCGAGCTCGGAGGCGGTGGTGAACGCCTGGGGCACGGCCGCCAGGTACGCGTGCGCGACGTCCCACGGCTCCAGGCCGGTGGCGGCGACGGCCTCGTGGTCGTTCTCCTCGTGCGCCAGCACCGCGGCGAGCACCGGCCCGTACGGACCGGTCTGGTCGCGCAGGGCGGCGGCGATGTCGTCGGAGACCCCCGCCCGCTGCACCAGCGCCTCGACCGACACGTGCAGCTGGGCCGCGACGGCCGACAGCATGCCGACGGTGTAGCCGGCGCCGGTCCCCGAGAGCATCCCGCAGGTCAGGGCGCGGGCCAGGACCGACCAGAGCGTGCCGACGGTCGCCGGGCGGGCGTTGACCAGCGACGCCATGGCGAGTGCCGTGAGCTGGCGGGGGCCGAGCAGCACGACGGCCTGGCGCACGGAGTCGACGTGGCGCCGCACGCCCGACGCGCTCGCGTTGACCACGTGCAGCACGCGCATGCACAGCTCGGGGTCGGACTCGACCGTGTGGACGACCGCCTCGTGGTCCGGCGTCTCCTGCGACAGCAGCCGCACGAGGTTGAGGCACTGGAGCTCACCGGCGAGGAACTCGCGTCCCGTGCCGACGGGCCGGCGCTCGAACATCGGGCCCTGCAGCAGGTCGATCCCGAGGTCGAGCGCGACGGCGATCGACTCGGACGTCGCGACGCGCTCGCCCACCACCCGCACGCCCGCGCCGTGCGCCTGGGCGATCAGGCCGCTCAGCTTCTCCGGAGCCCGTCCCGTGTGGACCTTGACCAGGTCGACCAGGGGGAGCAGCACGTCCTGCGCGGGGGTCCCGCTGTAGTCGCCGAGCGCGAGCCCGTAGCCGAGGCTGCGCAGCTCGACCAGGCGCTGGGCGGTGTCCGGCAGCGAGGCGAGCCGCAGCGGGAGCTCCAGGGCGATGCCGGCGGCGGCGACCGGCGTGGGGACGAGGCCCAGCAGCAGGTCGGTGGTCGCGCGGACCATCAGGGGCCGGTCGCCCGCGATGGTCGCGGGGTCCAGCGTGGCGTACGCCTTGTCGAGGCGCTCCTCCACCATGTCCTCGGGCGCGAGCCCGCCGTGCGCGTCCCGGACCTCCGCGCGGACCGCGTACCCGAAGACCGAGCGGTCGGGGTGCACGATCGGCTGCCGGTGCAGGATCGCGCCTTGCGTGCGTGGGTCGTGGTGGCTGAGCACGGTCATGTCTTTCCCCCGGAGTCGATCGTCCCTCGACCCATCGGCAGACAGGGCGTCGACCTGAGGCATCGGGCCCAGACGGGGTTCAGCCGACGCGGGCCCGCAGGGGCCAGTCCCCGTCCAGGACGATCTGCGCGGCCCTTCCGCTGCGGGTGTCGATCACGAGCGGGGCCAGCAGGTTCACGGTCGGGCCGTCGTCCGCGCCGTGGCCGGGGTGCACCACGGCGAGCACGGCCGTGTGGTCGCCGTCCGCGTCCCACGGCAGCGCGTCGGCGTCGAGGGTGGGCGTGTAGTCGGGGTAGTGCGCCACCGGGCTGACGACGAACAGCCGGACCGGGGCGTCGGTCTCGTCCTGCGGGACGCTGCGCAGCGCGAACAGCACGCCGGTGTCGTCGAGGGGCTCGAGCGCGTAGTGCAGGTGCCCCGGCAGCCCGAGCAGCGGGGAGGTGAGCTCGAGCATCGCGGGGACGTCCATGGCATCGGCGCCCGCGCCCGCCACGCGCACGCCGGCCGATGCGGTCGCGGCGCTCATCGCAGGAAGTCCATCAGCGAAGGCTGCAGGACCTTGCTGGCGGCGCCGAGGGCACCGTTGTACGCGACCTCCTGCATCTGCAGCTCGAGGATGACCTCGGCCAGGTCGATGTCCTCGATGCCGGAGAGCTGCGACTTCACGGTGAGCTCCTGGCTCTTCAGGTCGCTCGTCGCGGCGATCACCTGGGCGTGGCGCGCGCCGACCGAGGACACCTCCGTGAGCATCGCCTCCATGCGCGAGTCGATCGCGGCGAGGTGCGCGGCGGGGTCACCGCCCGAGCGCAGCGTGGCCGCGACCTCGTCGAGGAGCGCGAACACCGACGCGTCGCCGGTGCCGAAGACCTTGGCGCCGTCGGAGTCGACGCGCACGGTGGTGCTCGCGCCGATCCGGCGCTCGACGGGCGACGGGGTCGTGCTGCCCGTGAACGCGTAGCCGGGCCCGAAGGCCTGCCCCGCGTTCGACGTGCCGGCGAAGACCGACCGGCCCACGTAGGTGGAGTTCGCCTGGTCCAGGAGCGTGTCCCGCACACCCTCGAGCTCGGTGGCGAGCGCGTCGCGGGACACGGTGCCGAGCGCGCCGTTGCCGCCCTGGACCGTGAGGTCCCGGGCCCGGCGCAGGGCCGCGAGCGACGAGGCGAGCGCGGAGTCGACGGTGGTGAGCCACGAGTCGCCGTCGGAGGCGTTGCGCGCCTGCTGCGTGATCGACCGCTGCTCGCTGCGCAGCCGGAGCATGTCCGAGGCCCCGGCCGGGTCGTCGGACGGCACGACGATCTTCTTGCCGCTGGACATCTGTGCCTGCAGGTCGCCCATGGCGGCGAGGTTGCCCTGAAGGTTGGCCAGCGTCTGGCGCTGAACCGTCTGATGGGTCACTCGAGCGATCACGGTGCCTACCTCCCCACGAGGCCGGTGCGGTTGATGAGGGTGTCGAGCATCTCGTCGATGGCGGTCAGCACGCGGGCCGCACCTTCGTACGCACGCTGGGACGCGAGCATGTTCACGGTCTCCTCGTCGGTGTCGACGCTGGCCTGGGCGAGCTGCTGGCCGACGGCGGTGGAGCGCGCCGACTCCGCCACCTTGGCGCGCGACGCGGCCGAGGCCGTGCGCACGCCGAGCTCGACGACGGTGGTGCTCCACGCGGCGTCCGGTCCGTCCGCGGCCGTGCCGAGCCGCGAGATGGCGTCGCCGATCGAGCCGTCCAGCGCGCCGCGGCCGGGCGCGCCGACCGCCACGCCGGACGGGTCCGTGACCGCGACCGTCAGGCCGAGCGCGGCGGGCCGTCCCGCCGTGAACGCGAAGAAGTCGCCGCCGGGTGCGCCGCTGACGGTCACGGCGCCCGAGTGCAGGGTGTTGACCTTCTCGGCGATGGTCGTGGCGAGCGCGTCGTACCGTGCCGCCGCCTCGGTGAGGATGCCGCCGGTGCCCTTCGCGTCGGTGGGAGCCAGGACCGAGAGCAGACCGGCCACGCGTCCGCCGTCGAGCCCCGCGGCACGCGTCGGGTGGTCGGCCCAGACCACGGTCACCGGCTGGCCGGGGGCGCCGGCGTCGCCGGTCGCCTGCGCGAAGCTGGCCGCACCGGTGACGGCGAGCGCGCTCGGCCGGTTGCCGGAGACCAGGTAGTTGCCGCCGACCAGCACGTCGACCTGGCCGTCGGGACGCACGGAGACGGAGGCGCCGACGAGTCCCGACATCGACGTGACCAGCAGGTCCCGCTGATCGGCGAGCTCGTGGGCGGTCCCGCCGCTGTTCGTGATCTGCTGGATGCGGCCGTTGAGGTCCGCGATGCTCGCTGCGGCCGTGTTCACCTGGTCCACCAGCGCGACCGTGGTGGTGCGCGCGTGCGTCCACTGGGTCTGCGCCGCCGTGTAGAGCGTCCCGATGCGGTCGACGACCGCCGCGGCTCCCTCCAGCAGCACGGCCTTGGCCGCACCCTTGTCGGCCGTCTTGGCGACGTCGTCCCACGCGCCCCAGAACGAGGAGAGCTGGTTGGCGAGGCCCGTGGTCGCCGGCTCGCCGACGTTCGTCTCCAGGGTGGTGTACGCCTCAGCCCGGGCCGCCAGGTACGACGCGCCCGAGGTCTGCGTCCGCACGCTCGCGTCCAGGAACGCGTCGGCGAGCCGGTCGATGCTGGACACCCGCGTGCCCTGGCCGGAGCCGTCGTAGGTGGAGAACATCGACGGCACGGTGGCCGAGGGCAGGGCGGCGAGCGTCGCACGCTGGCGCGTGTAGCCCACGGTGTTCGCGTTGGCGATGTTCTGGCCGGCGACGTCGAGCGCCTGCCGTTGCGCGATGAGCGAGCTCAGCGCGGTGCCGAGTCCGGAGAAGGTGCTCACAGGTCCCCCTACAACGATCGGTCGACGAGCTGGGCGGTGGGTGCGGCACTCGCCGCCTGGCCGGAGCCGTCGTAGGTGTGCACCTCCTGGAGGGACAGGAGCGTCTCCTGCGTGGCGCGGTGCGACATGGCGAGCAGCTCGCGGTTGCCGTCGGCCAGCTGGGCGATCTCCGTGGTGAGGGAGGCGAACGCGTCGCGGTGCGCCCGCAGCAGCTCGTCCCACGGTGCCGGGGCGTGCTCCGCGAGCTGGGCGAGGCTGGCGCCCGGCTGCAGACCCAGCATGGCGGCGACCGCGTCGGCCTCCGCGGACCGGCCGATCTCTGCTGAGCGGATCTCGTCCAGGACGCTCTCGACCTCGCGCGTGGCGTGCCCGAGCCAGCGGCTGCGGCCGCTCGTGAGGATCATCTGCTCCTCCTCGAGCTTGAACAGGAGCAGGTCCAGCAGCGTGCGCTCGCGCCAGAGCACGTCGGACAGCCGGGTCAGTGCCATCGGCTCGTCATCCTTCCGTCGTGCGTGTGGGGTCATGGTGCTTCTGCTGCCCCTATCGACCGGTGCCGCTCGGCTCGTAACTGTTCCACGGCACGATCTGAGTCATGGGGACGCGTCATCATGACGGTCACGCCCGGCAGATCGGGACAGAAGTGCGTGATCACCTGCGGAATCGTCCGAATGCGACGTATGACCCGACGCCGTCCCGGCGGTGACATGTGACGTGCATCACACTGCCGAAGGCTCTTTTGTGACCGTGCCGCCGACATCCGCGTGATCACGCGGCCCGCCGGGAAAACGATTCAGACGCGTGCATCGGCCGCGACGGAGCGGATGTGAGCGTTCGCTCAAGCGCGAGGCCCGGGCAACCGACCGATCAGAGGTGACCAGCACCGCGCCCTCCGTCGACGAACTCGTCCTGGCGAACCTCCCCCTCGTCGGGTACGCCGTCAGCGAGCTCCTGCACCGCGTGCCGCCGAGCGTCTCGCGCGACGAGCTCGCCTCGGCGGGGAGCCTCGCGCTCGTGCTGGCCGCCCGGGCGTACGACCCGACGACGGGGGTCCCGTTCGCCCGGTACGCGTCGCTGCGGATCCGCGGCGCGCTGGTCGACGAGCTGCGCTCCATGGACTGGGCCTCCCGCGGGGCCCGGCACCGCGTCCGCGAGCTCGCCGGCACGGCCGAGCGCCTCACGGCGACCCTCGGCCGCACCCCGACCCGGGTGGAACTGGCCGACGCGATGGGGACGGACGTCGCTGCGGTGGACCGCGCCGCGCAGGAGACCGCCCGCCGGGTGCTCAGCCTCGACGCCGTCGACGCGTCCGTGGGCGACCTGGTCCGCGACGACGCGCCGAACCCGGAGGAGGTCCTGCTCACCGCGGAGCGCCTGCACTGGCTGCGCGCCGCCGTGCACACGCTGCCCGACCGGCTGCGCGTCGTGGTCGAGGGCGTCTTCCTGCAGGACCGCTCGGTCGCCGAGCTGGCCGACGAGCTCGGAGTCACGCAGTCGCGGGTCAGCCAGCTGCGCACCGAGGCCCTGGCTCTCCTGCGCGACGGCCTGAACTCCCACCTCGAACCCGACCTCGTCGCGCCGGTGGAGCGCCCGGACGGCGTCGCCGAGCGCCGCCGCCAGACCTACTTCGCCGCCGTCGCCGCCCGGGCGGCGATGAACGCGACCGCGGGGATCGTGCCCACGCAGCGGGCCCAGACGGACTCCGCGCCGTCGGTCTCGGCCTGACGAAAACTCGTCCCACCGAATTCCTCAGGCCGGGGCCGAGCAGCCCGATCGGAGGGGTAAGCCCACGGATGGGCTGTCCGGACCCGATTCAAGGAGGATGTTCACGATGGGTCTCTCGATCAACCAGAACATTGCGGCCGTCAACTCGTACCGCAACCTGTCCAACACGCAGAACGACCTGAGCAAGTCGCTCGAGAAGCTCTCGTCCGGCTTCCGCATCAACCGCGCTGCGGACGACGCGGCCGGCCTGGCGATCTCCGAGGGTCTTCGCTCGCAGGTCGGTGGCCTCAAGGTCGCCGCTCGCAACGCCCAGGACGGCATCTCGGTCGTGCAGACCGCTGAGGGCGCCATGACCGAGGTCCACGCCATCCTGCAGCGCGTGCGTGACCTGGGTGTGCAGGCGGGTAACGACTCGAACAACGCCGACGCCCGCACGAACATCAAGACCGAGGTCGACAGCCTCGCCGACGAGCTCACCCGCATCGGTGCCTCGACGAACTTCAACGGCACCGACCTGCTCAAGGGCGACACGATGACCTTCCAGGTCGGCGCGGGCAGCGACGCGGGCACGAACCAGATCGCGGTCACGCTGGCCGACGTCGAGGGCCTCGGCGCCACGATCAAGGCGCTGAGCTTCGACGGCGCGGACACCGCCCTGACGTCGATCGCAGCGATCGACACGGAGATCAAGGCCGTCTCGACCGCTCGTGCCGAGCTCGGTGCGGTGCAGAACCGGTTCGAGCACACCATCAAGAACATCAACGTCGCGGTGGAGAACCTGTCCGCGTCGGAGAGCCGGATCCGCGACACCGACATGGCGTCCGAGATGGTCTCGTTCACGCGGGCCCAGATCCTCTCGCAGGCCGGCACGGCGATGCTCGCGCAGGCCAACCAGATCCCCCAGGGCGTCCTGTCGCTCCTGCGGTGATCCTGACCCGGGCCGCGGATGACCTCCGCGGCCCGGGGTTCGACCAACCGGTGGCGGGCCGGCGCACAGCCGCCCGCCACCGGTGCACCACCCGGAAACCCTCAGCTCTCGGACGGACTCCCCATGGCTTCGCTCGGCATCGACGGACTGGTCAGCGGGTTGGACACGACCGCGCTGATCAACAGCCTGATGGCCGCCGAGGCCGCGCCGCAGACGCTGCTCAAGTCCAAGCAGACCTCGACCACCACGCTGGCGACCGCGCTCCAGGCGCTGAACGCCAGGGTCGCCTCGCTCGCCGAGTCCGCGACGAAGGCCGCCAAGGTCGACTCCTGGAACGCCACGGCGGCCACGGCGTCGGCCACATCCGTCACGGCGACGACGACCACCGGTGCCCAGCCGACCGCGCTGACCTTCACGGTCGACGCCGTCGCGCAGAGCCAGGTGTCGCTGACCCAACCGTTCAAGGACCTGGTGGACCTCACGGGCGGAGCGTCCACCCTGACGATCCGGAAGCAGGACGGCACCCTCACCGAGATCGCCGTCGGGACGGACGCCGCCGCAACAGCGCGCGCGATCTCGTCGTCCAGCGCGGGTGTGTCCGCAGTCGCGGTGACCGTCAACGGTGAGACCCGGCTCCAGCTGACCGGTACGTCCACGGGGGCGAGCGGAGGGTTCACTGTCCTCGCCGGCACCAAGGCGCAGGTCGAGGCGGGGACCGCCACCCCGATCGGCCTGACGGGTACTCGCACCGCGCAGGACGCGAAGATCACGCTCTGGCCCGGCAGCGGTGCCGCGCAGCAGGTCTCCTCCGCCACAAATGCCTTCACCGACGTGCTGGCGGGCACGAGCATCACGGTCTCCAAGCTGGAGACCGACCCGGTCACCCTGACGGTCGCCACCGACACCGCGGCGCTCACCAAGCTTGCGTCGGACCTCGTCGGCTCGCTCGGCGTCGTGCTGTCCGAGATCTCGTCGCGCTCCGCCGCGACGACCACGACCACCGCGGACGGCAGAACGGCCGTCACCGGCGGGCTGTTCTCCGGCGACAGCGCCGTGCGGGGGATCCAGCAGCAGCTGGCCACCGCCGCGTCCTACGGCGTGGACGGCGTCTCCCCGTCGAGCGTCGGGATCACCGTCGACCGCTACGGGGCCTTCACGTTCGACGACAAGGTGTTCGCGGCAGCGCTCGCGGCCGACCCCGAGAAGGTCCAGAAGGTCGTCGCCGGCCTCGCGCAGCGCGTCGCGGACGTCGCCACGGGTACGAGCGACAAGATCGACGGGACGCTGACGCTCAAGATCAAGGGCCAGCAGGGCATGGTCACCGACCTCGGCAAGCAGATCGAGGAGTGGGACCGCCGGCTGGCGATGCGCCGCGAGGCGCTCGCGGCCACGTACTCCGCCCTGGAGGTCACCCTCTCGGGCCTGAACTCCCAGTCGTCCTGGCTCTCCAGCCAGCTCGCCTCCCTGTCCACCTCGAGCTGACCCGACCGACCGAAAGGCACGTCCCATGCACAGCGTCCGCTCCCGGTACGTGACCTCCGCCGTCGAGACCGTCGGCCCGGCCCGCCTGCTGACCATGCTCTACGACCGGATGCTGCTCGACGTGGACCGCGGGATCGAGGCGCTGCAGGCCGGCGACCGCGTTCAGGCGAGCAGTCACCTGCAGCACGCCCAGGAGATCGTCGCCGAGCTCATGGTGAGCCTGCAGCCGGACGGCTGGGACGGCGGCGAGAAGCTCATGGCGATCTACCGCTACCTGCTGACCGAGCTGATCGGCGCCGCGGTCCAGGGCGACGCGGGCCGCGCGCAGGTGTGCCGGGACCTCGTGCTCCCGCTGGCCGACGCGTGGCACACCGCCGCGGACGAGCTCACGCGGGCGGCCGCCGCACCGACGGTCCCCGCCGTGACGACCGACGCGGTGATGGGCGCCAGGCTCCTCGGCGTCGGCTGACATGCCCACCGCCGACCTCGACGTCGCCGACCCCTGGGTCGTCGCCTGGTCGCTCGCGCTCGACGAGCTCGAGCTGGACGTGCAGACCGCCGAGGCGCTCCTGCGCGACGCCCACCTCACGAGCGTCGAGGTCGTCGCGCGCACCGTCGCGTGGCAGCCCCGCCGCGACCTGGGCCCGCTGCCCGCACCGCTGCAGGTCCGCGCGCGCGCCATCCTCGACCGGCAGCTCGAGACGTCCCGCCGCACGGCCGAGGCCATCACGCGCAGCCGGCGCCAGATCGCCGCCACCCGCGCGCTGCAGGGCCGCCCGCCCGAGGCCGCCGCGGTGTACGTCGACGCCGAGGCCTGACGAGCCCGACCCTCTGACCGGGTCTGACCGGTTCTGACCGGCTGGCCCGCGGTGCATCCGAGTGAACGGGCACCGTCCGCCGGGAGAACCCCTACACACCCGGACCGGCGCGTCGATGGGTGGATCGAGCACGGATCGCTCGCACAGCAGGCCACGGATCGGCCGACCTCGTTCTTGTCGTCGGTGAGGTGGACCCGCCATGGGCATGCTCGACTCCGTGAGCGCCGTAGCGCTGAACAGCGCGCTCGACGGCCTCGCCCTCCGCCAGCGCGTCATCGCCGACAACATCGCGAACATCCAGACGCCCGGGTACCAGGCGCAGCGCGTCTCCTTCGAGGAGGAGCTGTCGCAGGCGGTCAGCAAGGGTGACGGCGCGGTGACCGCGAAGGTCGCCCGGTCGCTCGAGCCGACGCGCGAGGACGGCAACAACGTCAACCTCGACACCGAGACGCTGCTCAACGTCGACACCAACCTGCGCTACCAGCTGGCGACCCAGGCGATCTCCGGCCAGTTCTCGTCGGTGCGCGCCGCGATGCGGACCAGCTGATGACGATCTTCGGCGCGATCGGCATCGCGAGCACCGGCCTGACCGTGCACCGCAAGTGGCTCGACGCCGTGAGCGACAACCTGGCCAACATCAGCACCGTCCGCGCCACGAGCGAGGACGCGTTCCAGCAGAAGTACGTCGTCGCGCAGGCCATGCAGGACGGCGGCGTGCAGGTGGCCGGCGTCCTCGAGGGCTCCGCGGAGGGACGGCTCGTGCACGAGCCCACCAACCCGCTGGCGGACGAGCAGGGCTACGTGCGTTACCCCGACATCGACATGTCGAGCCAGATGACCCAGCTGATCATGGCCCAGCGCGGCTACCAGGCGAACGCCGCCGTGGTGGACCGCGCCAAGGAGACCTACGCAGCGGCCCTCCAGATCGGACGATGACATGAGCCTCCCCCTCACCGCGGTCTCCGCGGTCACCCCCACCGCCTTCCTGGCCCCGACGACCGCGCCCACGGCGAGCGACCCCACCGCCGGTGCGGGCTTCGCCTCGGTGCTCGGGTCGATCGACCAGCTGCAGAACCTCCAGTCGACGTCGAGCAGCCTGGCTGTGCAGGCGGTCACGGGTGACCTCGACGACGTGCACGACTACACGATCGCCGCGGCCGAGGCCTCGACCGCGATCGAGCTGACCGCCGCGATCCGCAACAAGGCCGTCGAGGCCTTCTCCGAGATCATGCGGATGCAGGCCTGATGCCCGCGCAGATGCAGTCGGCGATGAACCGCCTGACGGCGGCCGTCAAGGCCTTCTCGCTGGCCCAGCGGACGCTCGCGATCATCGGCGTGGCCGTGCTCGTCCTCGGTGCCGTGGCGCTGAGCACCTGGCTGTCGAAGCCCACCATGAGCCCCCTGTTCACCAGCCTCTCCGGCGCGGACGCCAGCGCGATCGTCGACGAGCTCGAGACGGCGGGCGTCTCCTACCAGCTGGCCGACGGCGGCTCGACGGTGCTCGTCCCCGCCGACCAGCTCTACGGCCAGCGGATCAAGCTCGCGGCGGCCGGCCTGCCGTCCAACGCGGACGGCGGCGGGTACTCGCTGCTGGACGAGATGCCGATGACGTCCTCGGAGTTCCAGCAGCAGAAGACCTACCAGCGGGCGCTCGAGGGCGAGCTGGCCAAGACCATCGGAGCGATCGACGGCGTCGACGTCGCCACCGTGCGCCTGGCGATGCCCGAGGACACCGTCTTCGTGTCCGAGAAGGCCGACCCGACCGCGTCGGTGTTCGTGCGCACCACCACCGGCGTCCACCTGGGTGCCGACCAGGTGCAGTCGATCGTGCACCTGGTGTCCGCCGGCATCGAGGGCATGCAGCCCACCGACGTCGCCGTCATCGACTCCACCGGCCAGGTGCTGTCCGCGGTGGGCTCGGGGACCACGGGCGGTGGGCTCGCCGGCCGCCAGACCAACGAGTACGAGGAGCGGGTCCGCGGCGCGGTCCAGGCGCTGCTCGACCAGGTGGTCGGCGTGGGTCACTCCGCGGTGACCGTGACGGCCGAGCTGGACTACGACGAGACCCAGCGCACGGTCGAGCAGTTCTCCGCCAGCGAGGGCACGCCCCCGCTCGCGTCGTCGAAGACCACCGAGGACTACACGGGCTCCGGTGGCGCGGCCACCGGCGTGCTCGGGCCGGACAACATCGCCGTCCCGGAGGACGGGTCGGGGTCCGGCACGTACACGTCGACCACCGAGGACGTCCAGAACGCCGTGAACAAGAGCACCGAGGTGACCAAGGCGGCGCCGGGTGCCGTCGAGCGCCAGTCCGTCGCCGTCGCGGTCGACACCAACGCCGCCGCCGGGATCGACATGGCCGGCCTCTCGACGATGGTCGCCGCCGCGGCGGGCATCGACCCCGAGCGCGGCGACACGATCGCCGTGGAGAGCATGGTGTTCGACACCTCCCAGGCCGAGGCGGCCCAGGAGGCCCTGGCGGCGGCGGACGCCGAGGCCGAGGCCGCCGCGGGCAAGTCCTTCATCCGGCAGGCCGCGATCGGCGGAGCGGCCCTGCTGCTGGCGATCATCGTGGTCATCGTGTTCGCCCGCCGCTCCGGAAAGTCGCGGCGCACCACGCTCGACCTGGGCGAGATCACGCTTGCCCCCGGACCGGGCGACCCGCTCGGGATCGAGGGCGTCGCGGACGCGCTGCCCGTCCTGCCGGCCGCACCGTTGCCCGCCGCGCCCGACCCCGTGGCCGTCAAGCGGGCCGAGATCAGCGCGCTGGCCGACGAGCAGCCCGAGGAGGTCGCGGACCTGCTGCGCGGCTGGCTCGTCGGCGCCGGCCCCGCCAAGGGGCGCGGACGATGAGCACGTTGACCGGGTCGCAGAAGGCCGCGATGCTCCTGCTGCAGCTGGGCCGCGACCGCGCCGCACGCGTCATGGCGCAGCTCGACGTCGCCGAGATCGAGGAGCTGACCGGGGAGATCCTGCGGCTCGAACGGGTCGACCAGGGCCAGGCGGACGAGGTGCTCGAGGAGTTCTACGCCGCCTCCGTCATCGGTCCCGGCGTCGGCGGGGGGCTGGGCCTGGCCCAGCACCTGCTCGAGGCATCGCTGGGGGCCGACCAGGCCGCGGGCGTCCTGGAGCGCCTGCAGACCAGCATGGCCGGCAAGCCGTTCGAGTTCCTGCAGCAGGCCGACGCCCGCCAGGTGGTGTCGCTGCTGTCCGGTGAGCACCCCCAGGCGATCGCGCTCGTGCTCGCGCACCTGCGCCCCGAGCACGCGTCGGCCATCCTCGCCGGGCTCGAGCCGGACCTGCAGGGCGAGGTCGCGCACCGCATCGCGGTCATGGAGCGCGCGTCGCCCGACGTCGTCACCGTCGTCGCCGAGTCGCTGCAGCGCAAGGCCTCCGCGGTGCTCCAGCCGCGCGAGCTGGCCCCGGTGGGCGGCGTGCAGCCGCTGGTGGAGATCATCAACCGCGCCGACCCGACCACCGAGAAGCTGATCCTCGAGGGCCTGTCCAGCCGCGACGAGGCGCTGGCCGAGGAGGTCCGCAGCCGGATGTTCGTCTTCGGCGACATCGTGCTGCTCGAGGACCGGGCCATGCAGCTGGTCCTGCGCCAGGTGGAGACGGCCGCGCTGTGCGTGGCGCTCAAGGGTGTGACGACCGAGGTGCGCGAGACCGTGCTGCGCAACCTGTCCGAGCGCGCCCGGGAGAACCTGGTCGAGGAGATCGAGCTGCTCGGGCCGGTGCGCCTGTCGCAGGTCGAGGACGCCCGTGCGGAGATCGTCCAGAGCATCCGCCGGCTCGAGGAGAGCGGGCAGATCGTCATCCGCCGCGACGGGGAGGACGAGTACGTTGCGTGAGCTGCGCGAGGGGTTCGTGCCGCTCACGGTCGCGAGCACGGGGTCCGGACCCGCGGCGTTCGCGCCCGCCGGCTTCGCCGCCGCCGGGTCCGCGTCGTCCGCGGGCCAGGCCGTCGCCTTCCGGCCGGCCGTGCTGGGCGTCCCGGAGGTCGACGTCGCGGTGCACGCCGCCGCTCGCGCCGCCGGGTTCGCCGCTGGCTTCGCCGCCGGGGCCCGCCAGGCCGCGGCCGCGGCCGAGCTCGAGGCCGAGCTGGTCGCCACCCGCCGCGCCGCCGACGACGAGGCCGCCGCCCGCGCGCTCGCGGCCGCCCTCGGCGTGCTGGCGTCCGCCGCGGCCGCCGCGCAGGCCCGCACGGCGCCCGTGCTCGCGCAGGCCGAGTCCCTCCTGCACGCGGGTGCCCTCGAGCTGGCCCGCGCGGTGCTCGGAGTCGAGCTGTGCGATGCCGAGCGGTCCGCGACCGCGGCGCTCGGTCGGGTCCTGCGTCAGCCGCGCGTCCCCGAGGTCGTGACCGTCCACCTGCACCCCCGGGACCTCGACGTGCTGCGCGCGGTCGGTGCCGACGCGGCGCCGGACGGCGTGGTGCTCGTGGCTGACGCGTCGCTGGCCCCCGGCGACGCGCTCGCCCGGCACGACGACGGCTACCTGGACGCCCGGATCGGTAGCGCGCTCGAGCGCGCCGCCGCGGCGCTGGTCGACGACGCACCGAGCGGTGACGTCCTGGGCGACGCCCGCCAGACGGGGGACCTGCGATGACCACGATGCTGCACAGCCGGTGGGACGACGCGCTCGACGCGGTCGCCCCCGAGGTCGTCGGGACCGTCCGTGGTGTGGTCGGCCTGTCGATCGACGTGGCCGGCACCGGTGCGGCGGTCGGTGAGCTGCTGCGGCTCGGGGAGGGGTCGTCCGCCGTCCTGGCCGAGGTCGTCGCCACGTCCGGCGGCACCGTGCGCTGCATGCCGCTGGGCGCGACGGGGGGCATGCGCGCCGGGATGCCCGCCCGACCGCTGGGCACCGCGCTGCGCGTGCCGGTCGGCGCCGGTCTGCTGGGCCGCGTGCTCGACGGGCTCGGCCGGCCCATCGACGGCTTGGGCCCCCTGCGGGCCGACGCGTGGGTGCCCGTCGAGGGTCACGCCCCGCACCCGCTGGATCGGGCACGCGTGGACACGCCCCTCGACCTGGGCGTCCGCGTGCTCGACACGCTCGTCACCGTCGGGCGCGGGCAGCGCCTGGGCCTGTTCGCCGGCTCCGGCGTGGGCAAGTCGAGCCTGCTGTCGATGATCGCGCGCGGCACGGACGCCGAGGTGTCCGTCATCGCGCTCGTCGGGGAGCGCGGCCGCGAGGTGCGCGAGTTCCTCGAGGACGACCTGGGGCCGGAAGGGCTGGCCCGCAGCGTCGTCGTCGTCGCCACGTCCGACGAGCCGCCGCTGGTGCGACTGCGCTCCGCGTTCGTCGCCACCCGGATCGCCGAGCACCTGCGCGACGGCGGGGCGCACGCGGTGCTGATGATGGACTCCCTCACGCGCGTCGCCATGGCGCAGCGCGAGATCGGGCTCTCCGTGGGGGAGCCGCCCGCCACGCGCGGGTACCCGCCGAGCACGTTCGCGCTGCTGGCCCAGCTGCTGGAGCGCGCGGGCACGGGTGCGACGGGCTCGGTCACCGGTCTGTACACGGTGCTGGTGGACGGTGACGACCACAACGAGCCGATCGCCGACGCCGCCCGCTCGATCCTCGACGGCCACGTCGTGCTGGACCGGCGGCTGGCCGTCGCGGGGCACTTCCCGAGCGTCGACGCGCTCGCCTCCATCAGCCGCGTCGCGTCGCGGGTCACGTCCCCGGACCGCCAGCTGCTCGCCCGCCGCCTGCGCGCCGTGATGGCGGCCCGCCGGCAGGCGCAGGACCTGCTGGACGTGGGCGCGTACGTCGCGGGCTCCAACCCGCTGGTCGACGCGGCCGTCACGCACGGTCGCGCGATCGACGCGTTCCTGCAGCAGCCGATGGACCAGGCGGCGCCGGCCGAGCAGTCGTGGACGCACCTCGCGGCGCTCGTCGGCGCGCTGGGGGACCCGTCGTGACGCGCATCTTCCCGCTCGCCGGACTCCTGCGCCTGCGTGCGCTCGCCGAGGACCAGGCCGCCGCCGAGCTCGCTCTCGCCCGCCGCGAGCAGGCCGCCGCCGAGCGGCGTGCCCGGGAGACCGCCGACCGCCTGGCGGGCTCCTCGATGCCCGTGGTCGGGGACCGCCTTGCCTGGCACGCCGCCGTCGCGGGGCGCGCGGCGCTCGGTGCGCTGCTGACGGAGCGCCGGGTCGAGGTGGGCGGTGCCGAGGCGCTGACCGTCGACCGATCCGTGGCGTGGACGGACGCCCGCCAGCAGGTGCGCGCGCTGGAACGCCTCGGGGAGCGGCACGACGAGGCGGAGCGCGCCGAGGAGGCGCGCGCGGAGCAGCGGGTGCTCGACGAGATCGCCGGCAGGCGCCCCCCGACGACGCCGGAGCAGGACGCATGAGCGCCGGGATCGCGGCCGTGCAGGCACGCATCGGTGAGCTGCGGGCGCTGGTCGAAGGTCCGTCGGCCACGGTGTCGACGGGTTCTGCGTCGACCGGGTCCGCGTCGGTGTCCACCGTGGCCAGCGCGTCGTTCGGCAGCGCCCTGGCCGCCGCCTCCGTGCCCGCCACGACCGCCGCACCCGCGTCCGCCACCGGGCAGGGGCTCGTCGCTGCGGCGACGAAGTACCTCGGCGTCCCGTACGTGTGGGGCGGGGAGTCGCTCGACGAGGGCGGGCTCGACTGCTCCGGGCTGGTGCAGCGCTCGCTCGCGGACATCGGCGTGACCCCGGTGCCCCGCACCGCCCGCGAGCAGATGACCCTCGGCACCGCGGTGCCGTCGCTCGACCAGGCGCTGCCCGGGGACCTCGTGGTCTTCGGCGGCGGAAACCACATCGGCATCTACGTAGGAGAAGGCCGGATGATCGACGCCCCGAAGCCTGGCAAGGCCGTGACCGTGCGCGAGGTCTACACGGAGCCGACGGCGATCCGCCGGATCCTTCCGCAGGCGGGCGCCGTGCCCGTCGCCATGTCCGTCGCGACGGACGCCGCCGTGCCCGTCGCGACGGACGCCGCCGTGCCCGTCGCGACGGACGCCGCCTCGGCGGTCGCCTCGGCGCAGCGAGCCGCGCTCCAGGCCCTCGTGGGTCTGGGCGCGTCCGGTTCGGGGGTGGCGGCATGACCGCCACCGTGACGGCGCTGCTGCCGGGCGGGCCGCGGAACGCGCGGCCGGGCGCCGGAGCGCCGCAGGGCGACTTCGCGCAGGTGCTCGAGCGGATGGCGGCATCCCAGGGTCGCGACGCCCCGGGCATCCGGCCGCGGGACCGCGTCGACGGCCCCGGGGTCCGCTCACGGGAGAGCGCGCCGACCACCGGCCCGTCGTCGGACCGGAGCCGGGAGGCATCGCCGGGGACGGCGTCGACCGACCCGGCGGACGGCACGGACGCGCCCGGGGGACCGGTCGGCACCGACGCTCCCGCGACCAGCGCGGCGTCCACCGACGCGGCCCCGGTCGCCGAGCAGTCCGCGGCGCTCGTCGCGATGCTCGCCGCCGCACCGGCCGCACCCGCACCGGGCGCGGTCCCCGTGACCGACGCTGCGCCGACCGACGCGTCGATGACGGACGCTGCGACGACCGACGCACCCGCCGTCGGGGCTGCACCTGTCGCCCCCGCTCCGCCCGCCGGTACGACCGGCGTCACGGGTGCGGCCACCACCGCCCCCGTCGGCCCGCAGGCCGCCTCGACCGCCACGGCCGCACCGGTTCCGTCGGCGTTTCGCGGGGTGACGCCCGCGGTGACGGAAGGACCCTCGCTCGTCGCCGCGGAGCCGACGACGGTCGCCGACGCGGATCCCTCGTCGAGCCCGTCCACCCTTGCCCCCGCGACGCCGACGGACCGTGCCGTCGTCGCACCCACGGCCCCTGCGGCGGCTCCCGCGGCCGGTGTCGGGACCGCACCCGCACCCGCGGCACCGGCGCCCGCACCCGCCCCGCCGACGCAGGCCGCGCCGACGCAGGCCCCGCCGCTCGCCGAGCAGCTCGGTGCGCGCCTGACCGCCCTGACCGGCCCCGGCGGGCTGAGCCATGGCCGGCACGTCCTGACCGTCCCGATCGACCCGGAGAACCTCGGACCGGTGCGGATCGTCGCCCACATCGGGCCCGAGTCGGTCCGCGTCGAGCTGGTGGGCGTGACCGACGCCTCGCGCGAGGCCCTGCGCGGGGTGCTGTCCGAGCTGCGGCGGGACCTCGCCGCGAGCGGGATGACCGTCGACGTCGGCCCGGGCGGCGACCGGTCCCAGGGCCACGAGCCCGACGGCCGCGACGCGGTGCCCTGGCAGCAGGCACGCGGACCCGCGGCGCCGGTCGCCGCCGTGCCCGTCGCCCCGGACCGACCACCGTCCCGAGGACTCGACCTCCTCGCCTGAGCACCCGCCCCCACGAACCCCGGAGACAGCATGTCCATCGACGTCTCGTACACCGCGGCCACCGCCGCCACCGGCACCACCCCCCAGACCACCGCCAGCAACGGCGACCTGGACAAGCAGGCGTTCCTCGACCTGCTGGTCGCGCAGCTGCGCAACCAGGACCCGAGCAGCCCCATGGACTCGTCGCAGCTCATGGCGCAGACCACCCAGCTCACCACCATGGAGAAGCTCGTCGAGCTCTCCGACACCTCGCGCGAGTCGTTCGCGCTGCAGATGCGCATGGCCGCTGCCGCCCTCGTGGGGCAGCAGGTCAACTGGACCGACGCCGACGGCGCCAGTCACAACGGCACGGTCTCCGGCGTCTCCTACGCCGGCTCCGTACCCACCGTGACGGTGGGGGACAAGACGATCGCGCTCGACGCCGTCGCAGCTGTCACCGCACCCACCACCCCCACCGCCTGACCTCCTCGAAGGGAACCGACATGCTCCGCTCGCTCTTCTCCGGCATCAGTGGCCTCCGCAGCCACCAGACCATGCTCGACGTCACCGGCAACAACATCGCCAACGTCAACACCACCGGCTTCAAGTCGTCGCAGACCCAGTTCCAGGACACGCTCAGCCAGGTCCTGCAGAACGCGGGCGGCGCCCAGGCGGGCACCGGTGGCACCAACCCGGCGCAGGTCGGCCTCGGCGTGCGCGTCGCGGGGATCACCACCAACTTCACGCAGGGTGCGTCGCAGATCACCGGGCGCAGCACCGACATGATGATCCAGGGCGACGGGTTCTTCATCGTGCGCAAGGGCGCCGAGTCGTACTACACGCGGGCGGGCTCGTTCGACTTCGACTCGACCGGCCAGATGGTCCTGCCGGGCGAGGGCGCCCTGGTCCAGGGCTGGACCGCGACCAACGGTGTCGTCGACACCAACGGTCCGCTCACGGACCTGCGGCTCCCTGCCGGCTCGGTCATGCCGGCGGTCGCCACGACGTCCGCCGTCTACGAGGGCAACCTCGACGCGACGGCCGCCGCCGGGACCGTCCTGGAGCGCACGGTGAAGGTGTTCGACTCGACCGGCGTCGAGCGCGAGCTGGCCCTCACGTTCACCAAGTCGGCCACCGGGTGGTCGGTGTCCGCCTCGGACGGCACCGGGCCCGCCTCGGAGGCGGACCTCGTGTTCGACGGCAACGGCACCCTGACCAGCCCGACCGGTCTGACCGTCGGCGCCGTGGCGGTCGACATCTCGGCGCTCAAGGGGTTCGCGGGGCTCGACACGGTCAAGGCCAAGTCCCAGGACGGGCAGGCCGCCGGGACGCTGCAGAGCTTCGCGCTCGGCGCCGACGGCACCATCACGGGCGCGTTCAGCAACGGGCTCAAGCAGACCGTCGGCCGCCTGGCCCTCGGCTCGTTCACCAACCCGTCGGGCCTGGAGAAGGCGGGCGGCTCGCTGTTCCGCACCTCGGTGAACTCCGGCGAGCCGCAGGTCGGCGCGGCCGGTACGGGCGGGCGCGGGTCGCTGGCGGGTGGCGCGCTCGAGATGTCGAACGTCGACCTGTCCAGCGAGTTCACGTCGCTGATCGTGGCGCAGCGCGGGTTCCAGGCGAACTCCCGCGTGATCACGACCTCGGACGAGGTGCTCCAGGAGCTGGTGAACCTCAAGCGCTGACAGCTGTGGAAGGGCCCGGCCGTCGTGCGGCCGGGCCCTTCTGCGTCGTCGAGACGGACCATCGCGGGCCTGTGCGCTGGCCGGTGGTCCCGCGCGTGGGCGTGGCGGTGGCACCCTGCGGGCTCGTCCCGCCGTCAGGACGTGGCCCAGTGCCCGGGCGGTCGGGCGAGCACGACCACGGATCGACAACCTCCCCGGGCTGTGGGCGGCTCGGTGAGGTGGCCTGTGTATATGTTTGTGCAGGTCAGGGCATTGATCCGGATGTCCGGTTCGAATAGAATCGCACGTATGTTCGATACGATGGTGCGGGTCGGTGACGTGGCGGCGCGGGTGCGCGACGCCGCCGCCGACCTGGCTGCCGTGTCCCGGGCCAGCTCGGGCTGGAGCGCTGCGGAGCGGGCCTCAGCGTTGGCCGCGGTCGCGTCGGGGCAGGCTGCGTTGGCCGAGGCGCGGGCGCACCTGCTGGTCGCCGACCGTGACGCCGGGGACACCGTGCGCCCCGGGGACCGCTCGTTCGAGGCCGCGCACGCCCGGGCCTCCCGGGCGGGGATCGGTGAGGCGACGCGCAGGTGCGTCAGGCCGACGCGTTGGTCTCGATGCCGGTGGTGGCTGCGGGGGTGCGGCAGGGGTCGGTGCCGTTGCCGCACCTGGACGCGTTGGCGAGGGTCGCCGCGACCGCGTCCCCCCAGGTGGCCTCGGTGTTGCGTACTCCGGACACCCAGCAGGCGGTGCTGGCGATGGCCCGGACGCGGTCGGCGCCGGACTTCGCTCGGGCGTTGGCCCGGTTCGTGGCCACCCAGGACCCGGCCGGGGTGCAGGGCGAGCACGACCGGCAGTACCGGGAACGGTTCTTGTCGTTGTCGGCCCAGCCTGACGGGGTGTTCCTCAAGGGCCGCCTGGACCGGGTCGCCGGGGAGAGCCTGCGGGTGGCGTTGGACGCGATGGGCCAGTTCGGCGACCAGACCCGCTCCCCAGGCCAGGCCAGCGCCGACGCGTTGACCATGCTCGCGGAGAAGGTCTGCGCCCGAACCGGCCCACGTGCGGGTGTGGGCGGCAGTGCCGAGGGTGATGCGACGGAGCCGGGGACGGGCGGTGCTGCTGGTGCGGTGGGGTCCGGGACGGTCAGTCGTGCGCATGTGTCGTTGCTGGTGGCGGCCGAGACGGTCGCGGAGCTGATCGCCCATGAGAGGGCCGGGGCGGATGTGGTGGCTCCGCCGGTCCGGCTGCCGTGGGGGACGGTGGCGCCGGCGACGTTGGAGGACGGCACCCCGGTGGCGATGTCCGAGCTGGCCCGGGTGCTGTGCCAGGCCGACCTCACCCGGATCGTCATGTCCGCCGAAGGCCTGCCCCTGGACGTGGGCCGCACCCGACGGTTGTTCAGCACCGCCCAACGCCGGGCGGTGGTCGTCCGGGACGGGCAGTGCGTGTGGAACGGGGGCGAACAGCACGCCTCCCGCTGCGAGGTCCACCACGTGCGCTGGTGGGGCCGCGATGCCGGCCCGACGTCGGTGGCCAACGCTGCACTGCTGTGCCGGTTCCACCACTCCGAGGTCCACCGCCTGCACCTGTCCATCGAACGACTCGCGAAACCACCGGGCTGGGTGCTGCGACAACAAGGCATAGCCGCCGCGGGCGGGGCGGGGCGAGGCGGCCTCGGTGACGTCCTCAACGGCGGCGTTGGTGGCGATGGTGGCGAGCCCGGCGGGCTGCAGCCCATGCGGTACGTCTTCCGCGACACCCGCGGCCTCACCGTCAACGCACCCGACGGATACCAACCTGGCCGGTGACGGGAGGGCGGCTGGATGGCTGGACGCTCCCGCTCCCGCGGGCACGCCGGCGAGGTCGACCCCGCCGATCCCTCCAGTTCGGAGTGCTCGTGCCGATTGCACGGGAGACGCCAGTGCGCGATGTCCGTTCGGACACCGCTGGTCCGCACGAAGCACGCTGGTCGATCGGGGGAGGGCGGCTCATGGAAGGCATCACGGCGATCGCGCAGCGCATGGCGCAGATCCAGTCGATCGTGGCGCCACGGCCGCCCGCCGCGAGCGCGGGGGCTGCCGGCACCGCGGTGAGCGCCTCAGGGACGGCCTTCTCCGACCTGCTGGCCCAGGAGGTCGCCCGCACCGCGGCAACCGCGTCGACCGCCGCCACGGCGGCCGCCGGGACCTCGACCGCCGGAACCCCGACCGCCGGGCAGTCGGCGGCCACGCGGCTGGGTGGCGACGGCGTGCCGACGGAGCTCGCGGCGTACGGCAACGGGAAGATCCCGCCGGCCGCGCTGCAGGAGGTGGGCACCACGGGCCACCGGCTCTGGGCGCCCGCCGCGCAGGCGCTGACGGGGCTGATCACCGCGGCGGCCGCAGACGGCGTCAAGGTCGGCATCACGGACTCGTACCGCTCCTACGCGGGCCAGGTCGACGTGGCGCAGCGCAAGGGTCTGTACAGCCAGGGCGGGCTCGCGGCCGCGCCGGGGACCAGCGACCACGGCTGGGGACTGGCGGTCGACCTGGACCTCGACGCGACGGCGCAGGCCTGGATGCGGGCGCACGGAGCGGAGCACGGCTTCGTCGAGGACACCCCCCGCGAGCCGTGGCACTGGGCCTACACGCCCTGATCGCCCGGTCGTCGTCGGGAACAACTCCTCAGATCCGCATGGTCGTCACCGATCGGAGAGGTATGCGGGCCCACGGATGGGCCCGGCAGCGGCGACAGCCGCAGCAGGACCAGGTGACCAGGGACGGGTATCGCCGTGATTGTCGTGACGCGACTTGCCGGGGGGCAGTTCGGGGTGAACCCCGACCTCATCCAGCGCATCGACAGTGCGCCCGACACCATCCTGACCCTCATCGACGGCACGAAGTACATCGTCGCCGAGTCGATGACGGAGGTCATCGGCCGCATCCACGAGCACCGCTCGCAGATCCTCGCCCGCGCGCAGGCCATCCAGGTCCAGCCGCGCATGGAGCTGGTGCCCGACCTGCCGGAGTCCGACGACCCCGTCGACCCTGACGCCCCCGACGGGTACGCCCACGGCGGCTCCGTGCCGCCTGCCGTCCCCCTGCGACCGAGGAGCGTGTGATGGATCCCGCTGGCCTGATCGGCATTGGCGTCGCGTTTGCCGCGATCTTCGGGGCGCTGCTCCTCGAGGGCGCCGACCCGATGTCGATCTTCCTTCCCGCACCCCTGCTGCTCGTCTGGGTGGGCACCATCGGCGTCGGCATCGCCGGCCACACCATCAAGGACGTGATCGCGTCGTTCAAGGCGGTCCCGCGCGCCCTGCGCAGCAAGGCCCCGGACCCCGCCGCGACCGTCGACATCGTCGTCGGGCTGGCCGACCGCGCCCGCCGCGAGGGCCTCCTCGCGCTCGAGGACGAGACGCGCACGATCGACGACCCGTTCCTGCGCGGCGGGCTGCAGGCCGCCATCGACGGCACGGACCCGGACGACCTGCGCACGATCCTCGAGGACAAGATCTCCACCAAGCGCACGCGGGACCGGGTGCACTCCAAGTACTTCGTGGACATGGGCGGCTACGCACCGACCATCGGCATCATCGGCACGGTCATCTCGCTGGTGCACGTGCTGGAGAACCTGTCGGAGCCCGCCGCGCTGGGCCACTCGATCGCGGCGGCGTTCGTCGCGACGCTCTGGGGCATCCTGTCCGCGAACGTCGTCTGGCTTCCGCTGGGCGCCCGCATCCGGCGCATCTCGGACCTGGAGTGCAACCAGATGGAGGTGACGCTCGAGGGCCTGCTCGCGGTCCAGGCGGGCGCCAACCCGCGCCTGGTCGGGGAACGCCTGCGCAGCCTGCTGCCCGAGGCGCCGCCCACGAAGACCGACAAGGCAGCCGCATGAGCACCGCCACCGCGCACCGTGGTCGCCGCCGGGGCGGTGACCACGAGGAGGAGCACGTCAACCACGAGCGCTGGCTGGTCAGCTACTCGGACATGATCACCGTGCTGATGGCGCTGTTCATCGTGCTGTTCGCCATCAGCCAGGTGGACCAGGAGAAGTACGTCGCGCTGCGCGACAGCCTCTCCGCGGGCTTCCAGGACGGCACCATGAAACCGTCGGTGCTGGACGGGAGCGCGGGCACGCTGGACGGTGCGAGCATCGTGCCGGAGACCACCCCGGCGACGGGGACCGCCGGCATGGTCAGCGCCGACAGCGGCCTGGGCATGCAGGGGGCACAGCCCGTGACCCAGACGGCGGAGCCGACGAGCGCGACCGCGGTGGACCCCGAGGTGCTCGCGGCAGCCGAGAAGGAGGCCGCGCGGCTCGAGCAGATGCGCGCCCAGATCGCGGCCAGCCTCGCGGCCAACGGCCTGGACGGCACCGTCCGCTTCCGGATCGACGAGCGCGGGCTGGTGCTCGGGCTGGTGGCCGACGACGTCTTCTTCGCCGCGGCGAGCGCCGAGATGACCCCGACCGCGCGCCGCGTGCTGGACGTCGCCGGCCCGACCCTGGTGGGCATCGGCGAGCAGATCTCGGTGGAGGGGCACGCCAACGTCATCCCCGTGGCAGGCCGGTACCCGACCAACTGGGAGCTCTCCACCGACCGTGCGACCCAGGTGCTGCGCCACCTGGTCGAGACCGACGGGATGCCGGGCGGCCGGATCATGGCCGTCGGCTTCGGCGACACCCGTCCGCTCGTGCCCGGCGACTCGGCCGACGCCCTCGTGCAGAACCGCCGCGTCGACCTCGTCATCCTCAGCGCCGCACCCGAGCAGGTGCGCGCCCTCGTCCCGGCCCTGACTGCGAAGGGATAGCACCGTGCCCATCGAGCAACGCGTCGTCGCCGGAGGCAAGATCGGCGGCGCCAACAAGATCGGCGGCAGCGCCTCGTCCACGGCCACGGCCGGGCAGGACGACGACGCCCCGAAGTCGAAGAAGAAGAAGCTGCTCCTGCTGGCCGTCGTGGCCGTGGTGCTGCTGGGGGGTGGAGCCGCGGCGTACCTGCTGCTCGGCAAGGGTCCCGCCGAGCCGGAGCCCGAGCCCGCACCCGTGGCCGGCGCCGTCGTCGAGGTCGAGCCCGTGAGCCTCAACCTCGCGGACGGCCACTACCTGCGCCTCGGCATGGCCCTGCAGCTCACGGAGGACGTGGGGGAGGAGGCCCCCGACACCGCGCGGGCCCTCGACCTGGCCATCGCCCTGTTCTCGGGCCGCACGATCGCCGAGGTCTCCGACCCGGCCAACCGTGAGGCCCTGACCGCGGAGCTGGCGCACCAGCTCCAGGAGACCTACGAGGGGGAGGTGATGGACGTCTACCTGACCAACTACGTCACGCAGTAGGCGCGGCCGCGGCAGGCCGCAGCCCACACAGTCGGGGCGCCACGGAGGGCGCCACACCGCTCCGCACGCAGGATCATCGACCCAGGACGGGTCGGCGCGGAGAAGAAGCGCACGCGCCAACCGCTCAGAACCCGCGCGCGCGCGCCGATGGGCAGCACGTGACGGTCCAGGACACGATGCCCACGCGCACGGCCACGCCCGTGGCGCGCCGCGGACGCACCGCTGAGCCCGAGCCCTACGACTTCCGGCGGCCGCTCACGCTCCCGCGCGACCACGCGCGCCACCTCGAGATGGCGTTCGAGCGGTTCGGTCGGCAGTTCGGCAACCAGCTCACCGCCCGGCTGCGGACCCTGACCCACCTCACGCTCGACGAGCTGTCCCTGAGCACGTACGACGAGTACGTCAACATGCTCCCCACACCGACCGCGATGGTGCTCTGCACCGTGACGCACACGCGTCAGACGGCGATGCTCCAGCTCCCCGTCGCGGCGACGCTCGTGTGGATCGACTACCTGTTCGGTGGCGACGGGCGTGGCGACGACCGCGAGGGCCGCGAGCTCACCGAGATCGAGCTCACCCTGGTGACCGACCTCCTGCAGCACTCGCTGAGCGACCTCGAGTACGCGTTCGCCGGCCTCGCGCCGCTCGCCGTGACCGTGCGCGGCGTGCAGTACAACCCCCAGTTCGTGCAGGCCGCAGGTGTCTCCGACGCCGTGCTCGTCGCGTCGTTCACCCTCCGGGTGGGCGAGCGTGAGGACGTCGTCACCCTGATGCTGCCCGCCGACACGATGCTCGCCACGCTGCGCGCCGCGGAGGGTCCGGTCGCGCGGTCCGACGACGAGCGCGCCGCCGCCGCGCTCGCCTACGCGGACCTGGAGCGCGCCGTGCAGGACGTGCCCGTCGAGGTCGCCGTCCGCTTCGCCCCCGTCGTCATCCACCCCCGCGACATCGTGCACCTCGCCGTCGGCGACGTGCTGCCGCTGTCCCACCCGTCGACCGAGCCGCTGGACGTGGTCGTCGACGGGGTCGTGCTCGCCCGTGCCGCCGCCGGCAGCCACGGGTCCCGGCTCGCCTGCCGCGTCGTCACCGTCGAGGAGAACCCCGCATGAACATCGCCGAAGTCCCGACGGCCCGCACCGCCGCCGACGTGGACGCCGCCGCCGGCGTGCGGGAGGTCGCCCTGGCCGCGGCCGCCGCCGCCGCCGAGCTGGTCCCGTCCGCGATGGCACTCACCGCCGTGCCGACCGATCACACGGACGTGCCGCGGGACGCGACGGCCCTGGTCGCCTCGTTCGTCGGCTCGCCCAGCGCCGAGATCGCCCTCGTGGCAGCCGACGTCGTCCAGGAGGCGCTGCTGTCCGCCGCGGCCGCCGGCACGCCCCTGGGGCTGGCCGACGCGCTGCGCCCCGCGCTCGAGGCCGCCGCGGCCGTCCTGGGCGCGGGCGTCCTGGAGCCGGGCCGCTCCGAGCCGGTGGCCGGCGTGCTCGGACCCGACACGCAGGTGGTCGCCCTCCAGCAGGGCGGTGTGACCACGGCGTGGTTCGCTCTCCGCCTGCGCGGGCCCCGGGTCACCGCGCCGGCCGCACCGGCGGCCCCGCGGGCCAGCCTGCGCATGCTCTACGACGTCGAGATGACGCTCACCGCGGAGATCGGCCGCACGCGGCTGCCGGTGCGTCAGGTCCTCGAGCTGGCCCCCGGGGCCGTGCTGGAGCTGGACCGCACCGCGGGCAGCCCCGCGGACGTCATGGTCAACGGGCGGCTCGTCGCGCGCGGCGAGGTCGTCGTCGTCGACGAGGCCTACGGCATCCGCGTCACGGAGATCGTGCCGGGCACGGAGCCAGGCCTCTGATGGACTCCGCGATGCTCGTGCTCCGGGTCCTGCTGGCCCTGACCTGCGTGGTCGGGCTCATCTGGTACCTGGGCCGTCGGCTCGGCGGCGGACGACCGCAGCGGTCGTCGCGCGAGCACACGGTCACGCTCGTCGGCCGGCAGGCCGTCGGGCGGCACACGGGCGTCGCCGTCGTCGCGGTGGGCAACCGTCGGCTGCTGCTCGGGTACGGCGACCAGCAGGTGACGCTGCTCACCGAGCTCGGCCCCGTCGTGGACCTGCCGGCCGACCCGAGCGTCGCGCAGCCCGGCCCGGCCCGGGACTGGGTGTCCTCGGCGCTCGCCAGGACCCGCGGCGTCCCCGCTCCGCACGCCGCTCCCGACGCCACGTTCGTCACGGACGCTGCGCCCGGCGAGCCCGTCGCGAACGACGACCTCGCCGCCGACGGCCGCTCGGCGCTGCAGGGCTCGATCCTCGCGCCGGACACGTGGCGCCAGGCCGTGCGCACCCTGCAGGACCGCACGGTGCGTCGATGACCTTCGCGTCGATGATCTTCGCCCCCGTGCCGCCGTCCCCGCCGACGTCGCCGGCTGCCCCCGCGCTGGGCGACACCGTCACGGTCGCCGTCAACGGCGTGAACGGCGCCCCGAGCAGCTCGATCGTCGTCCTGCTCGCCATCACCGTGCTGTCCGTCGCCCCCGCGCTGCTGCTGATGACGACGAGCTTCACCAAGATCTTCGTCGTCCTGTCCTTCACGCGGAACGCGCTGGGGCTCCAGGGCGTACCGCCCAACCAGGTGCTCGCCGGCCTCGCGCTGTTCCTCAGCCTCTTCATCATGGCGCCCGTGCTCGGGAACGTGAACGAGCTCGGGATCCAGCCCTACCTCGCGGGCGACGCGACCTTCGCGCAGGCGGTCGAGGCGGGCAAGGCCCCGCTGCAGACCTTCATGCTCGAGCACACCCGCGAGCAGGACCTCGCCCTGCTCACCCGCGCGGCGGACCTGCCCAACCCCGAGGACCCGTCGGCGGTGCCCTTCACCACGCTCGTCCCGGCGTTCCTGCTGTCGGAGCTGCGGTCGGCGTTCATCATGGGGTTCGTCATCTTCGTGCCGTTCCTGGTGATCGACCTCGTGGTCTCGGCGTCGCTGATGTCGATGGGCATGATGATGCTGCCCCCGGTGATGATCTCCCTGCCGTTCAAGCTGCTGCTCTTCGTGCTCGTCGACGGCTGGGGCCTGGTGGTGACCGCGCTGGTCGGCTCGTACACCGGGGCGGGGTAGCCGTGGACACCAACGCCGTCCTCGACATCGGCATCGACGCCCTCGTGCTCGCCGCGAAGCTGTCCGCACCGGTCCTGGTCACCTCGCTCGTCGTGGGGTTCGTCGTGTCGCTGGTGCAGTCCGTGACGCAGATCCAGGAGGTCACGCTCAGCTTCGTGCCCAAGGCGATCGCGGCCGCGATCGCGCTCGTGGTCTCCGGGCACTGGATGATCTCCGAGCTCGTGGCCTTCACGCACGACCTCTTCGGGCGCATCCCCTCGCTCGTCGGGGGCTGACGTGGAGCCGATGACCGTCGCGCTGCCGCTCGCCGCGGTGCAGACCACGATGCTCGCCGGGGTGCGCATCGCCGCGTTCCTCGTCATCGCGCCGCCGTTCTCGCACCGCGTGGTGCCGAGCATGGTCAAGATCATGCTGGCGCTCGGTCTGGCCCTGGCGGTCGCGCCCGGGCTCGAGCCCGTGGACGCGGACGGCACCGGCGCGTTCGTCGGGGCCGTCGTGCTGGAGGCGGTCGTCGGGGCGGCGTTCGGCTTCCTGGTGATGCTGCTCTTCTCGGCGGTGCAGTCTGCGGGCACGCTCATCGACCTGTTCGGCGGCTTCCAGATGGCGGCCGCGTTCGACCCGATGAGCATGACCAGCGGGGCGCAGTTCCAGCGGCTCTACCAGATGACCGCCGTCGTGCTCCTGTTCGTCAGCGACGGCTACCAGGTGGTCCTCGCGGGACTGGTGCGTACCTTCGACGCCCTCCCGCTCGGCGCGGTCATGGACCTGTCCACGCTCGCGGAGTCCGTCACCACCGGGCTGTCGCAGATGTTCGTCGGCGCCCTGCAGATCGCCGGCCCGCTGCTGGTGGTCCTGTTCCTCGCGGACGTCGGCCTGGGGCTGCTCACGCGGGTGGCCCCCGCGCTCAACGCGTTCGCGCTCGGCTTCCCCCTGAAGATCTTGCTGACCCTGACGTTCGGCGCGTACGCCTTCCTGGCCCTGCCCGCGGTCGTGGAGGGCCTCACGGGGCGTTCCGTCGAGGCGATGCTGGGGGTGGCCCAGTGAGCGAGAGCGGCGAGCGCAGCCAGAAGGCCACCGCCCAGCGGATGAAGGACGTGCACGGCAAGGGCAAGCTCGGCCGGTCCCAGGACCTGTCGGCCTGGCTCGGGCTCGGTGCCGCGGCGTTCAGCCTGCCGATGGTGATCGAGCGTGCCCAGGGTGCCGCGCTCGACCAGCTCGCCGGGGTCCGGGACGTTGCCCAGCACCCCACCACCGCGGGTGCGGTGCAGGTGCTCGACGACGCCCTGGGGTCGGTGCTGACCACGCTCGCGCCGCTGTTCATCGCCGTCGTGCTGGTCACGGTGGCCGTGGCGGTCGCCCAGGGCGGGATCCACCGGCGCAAGTTCAAGCTCCACGTGGAGCACTTCTCGCCCGTGAACGCGGCCAAGCGGCTGGCCGGTCCCCAGGCCTGGTGGCAGGGCGTGCAGACCCTGCTCAAGACGGCCGCCGTCGCGCTCGTGCTCGTCGTCGGCCTCCAGGCGCTGGTGCCCACCCTCGTGTCGTCGGGCCAGCTGCCGCTGTCGCACCTGCTGTCCGTGGCCGGCGACGGCACCACGTCGCTGCTGCGGGCCGGCATCGCCGCCGGCATCCTCCTGGCGGTCGCCGACGTGTTCGTCGTGATGCGGCGCAACCGCAAGCAGACGCGGATGACCCTCCAGGAGGTCAAGGAGGAGAACAAGCGCACCGAGGGCGACCCCATGCTCAAGGGCGCCATCCGTTCCAAGCAGCTGGCCATGAGCCGCAACCGCATGATGTCGGAGGTCGCCACCGCCGACGTGGTCCTGGTCAACCCGACGCACGTCGCGGTCGCGCTGCGCTACGAGCCCGGATCGGGTGCGCCGAAGGTCGTCGCCAAGGGGGCCGGCGCCGTCGCGGCCCGCATCCGGGCCGAGGCCACCGAGCGTCGCGTCCCGATGGTCGAGGACGTGCCGCTGGCCCGTGCGCTGCACGCCGCGTGCGAGCTCGGCCAGGAGGTCCCGGCCCACCTGTTCACGGCCGTCGCCCGCGTCCTCGCCTTCGTCATGGCCCTGCGCCGGCGGGGAGCGGGGACCGGGCAGCACCGCGTCCCCGGTGGCTCGACGCTGCCGGCCGACGACACCACCGACCACCGGTCCGCGGCACGTGCCGCACGCCGGCCGGCCCGGGCGCCCCGCCCGCCGGCCACGGCGACCGGCCTGTCCGACCCGTCCGCCTCGTCGTCCGAGAAGCAGGGATCCCGATGAAGAACCGTTCCGTCGCACAGATGGCCGTGCCCGTCGGCGTCGTCGGCATCGTGCTCATGCTCGTGGTCCCGCTGCCCGCAGCGCTGCTCGACGTGCTCATCGCCGTCAACATCACGGCGTCGCTCGTCATCCTGCTCACCAGCATGTACGTGAAGCGGCCGCTGGACTTCTCGGTGTTCCCGTCGCTGATCCTCGTGTTCACGCTGTTCCGGCTGGGGCTCAACGTGGCCTCGACGCGGCTGGTCCTGCGGGACGGGTACGCCGGTCAGGTGATCGACGCGTTCGGCCACATCGTCGTCGGCGGGTCCCTGGTCATCGGCCTGGTGATCTTCCTGATCCTCGTGGTGATCCAGTTCGTCGTCATCACCAACGGCGCCGGCCGCGTGGCAGAGGTCGGGGCGCGGTTCACCCTCGACGCGATGCCCGGCAAGCAGATGGCGATCGACGCGGACCTGAACTCCGGCCTGATCGACGAGGACACCGCGCGCCAGCGGCGGGCCGACGTCGCCGCCGAGGCCGACTTCTACGGCGCGATGGACGGCGGGTCCAAGTTCGTCAAGGGCGACGCGATCGCCGGCATCATCATCACCGTCATCAACCTGGTCGGCGGCTTCGCCATCGGGATGCTGCAGATGGGGATGGCGCCGGCCGAGGCGCTGCAGCGGTTCAGCCTGCTGACCATCGGCGACGGCCTGGTCACCCAGATCCCCGCGCTGCTGCTCTCGGTCTCCACCGGCATCGTCGTCACGCGGGCGACCGCCGAGGGCGACATGGGCACCGCGGCCGCCAAGCAGCTCGGCCAGTCGCGGACCGCCCTGGTCATCGCGGGGGTCGGCGCCATCGCGCTCGCGCTGCTGCCGGGCATGCCGAAGCCGCCGTTCCTCATCGTGGGTGCCGGGCTCCTGCTGCTCGCGCAGCGGTCCCGCGCGAGCGAGGCCAAGGAGACCGCCGCGCAGGAGGCAGGGGCGGCGACGGCGTCCGTGGCACCGAGCAGCGACACGCCCGAGCAGCTCATCGAGCAGATGCGCGTGCACACCCTGGAGATCCTGCTCGCACCGGACCTCGTCGACCTCGTCGGAACCGGGCCGGACCAGGACCTGCTCGCTCGCGTGCGCGGGCTGCGGCGCAAGACCGCCCTCGAGCTCGGGATCGTCGTGCCGCCGGTGCGCACCCGGGACAGCGTCGACCTGCCGCGGTCCACCTACGTGGTGCGCATCGCGGGCGTCGAGGTGGGCCGCGGGGAGGCGCCGAGCGGCCGGATGCTCGCCCTCGGCGACGACCTGGGCGGGCTGCCGGGCACCCTCGTGCACGAGCCCGTCTTCGGCCTGCCGGGCAAGTGGATCCCGTCCGAGCTGCGGCACGCCGCGGAGATGTCCGGCGCCACGGTGGTCGACCGGGTCTCCGTGCTCATCACGCACCTGGGCGCCCTGATCAGCCAGCACGCCGCCCGCCTGCTCGGTCGCGAGGACGTGCGGGTCCTCACCGAGGGCGTCAAGCGCGTCAACCCGTCGGTGGTCGAGGAGCTCGTGCCCGGCCTGCTCAGCCTCGGCGAGGTGCAGCGGGTGCTGCAGGGCCTGCTGGCCGAGGAGGTGCCGATCCGCGACCTGGGCCGGATCTACGAGGCACTGACCCTGCGCGCCCGCGTCAGCACCGAGGCCGAGGGGCTGGTCGAGGCCGCGCGCGGCGCGCTCGGTCCCGCGCTCGGGGCGCTGTACGTGCAGGACGGGACGCTGCGCGCGGTCACGCTCGACGCGCTGCTCGAGCAGCAGCTCGTCGAGTCGCTGCGGCCGTCCGAGCACGGCACCCACCTGCTGGTGGACCCGGCACGGCTCGAGTCGGTGCTGGCGCAGCTGCGCGACGTCGTGGCCACGGCCGAGCAGGACGGCCGGACCGTGGTGCTCGCCTGCGCACCCGCCATCCGGCCCGCCCTGCGGCGACTGGTCGCCATGGGCCTGCCGCGGCTGCCCGTGCTGTCCTACGCCGAGGTCACGGGTGCGGGGGTCGTCGTGGAGACGGTGGGGGCGGTGAGCGGTGGTCACGCGATTGCTGCTTGAGGGCTCCGACCTCGCCGAGCTGATGGCCCAGGTGCGTGAGGAGCTCGGGCCGGGTGCCCGGGTGGTCAGCGCCGAGCGCGTCCGCAGCGGGGGCCTGGCGGGGTTCTTCGCCCGGGAGAGGTTCGAGCTGACCGTCGACGTCCCCGAGCCGGCCCCGTCGCGGCCGCGGGGCCTGCGGGGTCCGGCGCCCGTGCGCCCCGCCGCCGGGATCGAGGCGCTCCTGGCGGCGGCCGACGCGTCCGACGCGCTGCCCGACGGCTCGCTGCCCGAGCCGTTCGAGCCCGCACCGCCCGGGCTGGGCCGCCCGTGGCCCACCGCCGTGTCCACGGGCGGGCCGTCGTTCGCCGCTGTCCTGGACCAGGTGCGGTCGATGGCCGGGGCGCCGGAGCCTGCCGACATCGAGGTGCCCGCACCGCCGCCCGAGGACCCCCTGCGGGTCGCGCTGCGTGGGCTGGGCGTTCCCGACGAGCTGCTCGGCGTCGGCACGCTGACCCTGCCCGCGGTGCTCGCCCGCATCCCGGCTCCGCCCCCGACCCCCCGCGGGCCCGGGCAGGTGATCGCGGTCGTCGGCGCCGAGCAGGACGTCGACGCCGTCGCGTGGCTGCTGGCCGAGCGGCTGCGGGTCGACCGGTCGGCCGTCATGGTCGCCGGTGCGCCCGGCGCCAGGACGGCCGCGCGCACGGACCTGTCACGCGCGACGCGCGCCGCCGAGGTCGCCGGCTGGCGCGACCACGCGGCCCGCGCGACGCACCCCGGCGTCCTGTCGCTGGCCGTCGGACCGGACCCCGCCGACCGTGCCGAGGCGGCGACGCTCCTGCGGGCCGCGCGCGCCGACCAGGCCTGGGCCGTCGTCGACGCGCGCACCAAGACGGCGGACGCCGCCACCTGGATCGCCCAGGTGGGCGACGGCGGCATCGGCGCGGTCGCCGTGCGGGGCCTGTTCGACACGGCCCAGCCCGGCACGGTCCTGGACCTCGGGGTCCCGGTGGTCTGGGTCGACGGTGTGCCCGCGACGACGGTGGCCTGGGCCGCGGCGCTCGGTCAGGCCCTCGGGCCGCGCCCGCGCTGGGACACCGACGCACCCGGCGCACCCGGCGAGGCCGGTCGCGGCGGACCCGGGATCGCGGGGTAGGGTCACCGCATGCTGGTGCTCAGCCGTCGCGTGGGGGAACGGCTCGTGATCGGTGACGACATCGTCGTCACCATCATCGAGGTCCGCAGCGACGGCGTGCGCATCGGCATCGACGCCCCGCGCGACGTGCGCGTGCACCGCGCCGAGGTGCTCGACGCGCTCATGGCGGCCAACGTCGAGGCGGTCGCCGCCGACGACCGGACGGCCGCACAGCTGCGCCGGCTGGTCTCGCCCGCCGCCGGCACCAGCCCCGACGAACCCTCAGGAACGCCCCCCACCGACCGATGAGGACGGACGCCGGCACGCGAGGTCCGCGGCGGGCGGGAGGGCACCGTGGAGGACGTCGACGAGATCGTCCGTGAGTTCTTGGTCGAGAGCTACGAGAACCTGGACCAGCTGGACCGCGACCTCGTGGCGCTCGAGGAGTCGCCCGGCTCCCGCCCCCTGCTGAGCAGCGTCTTCCGCACGATCCACACGATCAAGGGCACCAGCGGGTTCCTCGCGTTCGGGCGCCTGGAGCGCGTCACGCACGTGGGCGAGAACCTGCTGGTGGAGCTGCGCGACGGTCGCCGCTCGATGGACCAGCCGACCACCGACGTGCTCCTGCGGCTGACGGACGTCGTGCGCGAGATCCTCGCCGCGATCGAGGCGGACGGCACGGAGGGTGACGTCGAGATCGACGCCGTGATCGCCGCGGTGGACGCGGTCCGCGACGGACGCGTGCCCGCCGTCGAGCCCGCCCCGCCCGCGCCCACGCCCGGGCCGGCGACCGCGGAGCCCGCCGCGGTCGCACCCGTCGCCGTCGCGCCCGCCGCAGCCGTCCCGGCCCAGGCCGTTCCAGCCGTCCCGGCCCAGCCCGCCGCGCCCGCCGCCGAGCACCTCCCCGAGGAGGGCGGCACGCTGCGCAGCGCCGTCGACACCTCGATCCGCGTGGACGTCGACCTGCTCGACGCGCTGATGCGCCAGGTGGGCGAGCTGGTGCTCGCCCGCAACGCGATCAGCCGGCTCGCGTCCAGGACCGACGACGTCGACCTGGCGCGCTCGGCGCAGCGCCTCAACCTCATCGCCGGCGAGCTGCAGGAGGGCGTCATGAAGACGCGCATGCAGCCCATCGAGCACGTCTGGTCCAAGATGCCGCGCATCGTGCGGGACCTGGCCGCCGCGTGCGGGCGTGAGGTCCAGCTCGAGATGGTCGGTGGCGACACCGAGCTCGACCGCGGGCTGCTCGAGGCCGTCAAGGACCCGCTGACCCACCTCGTGCGCAACGCCGTCGACCACGGGCTCGAGCCGGCCGACGTGCGGCTCGCCGCGGGCAAGGCCGCCAAGGGCGTGCTGACGCTGCGGGCCTACCACTCGGGCGGCCAGGTGGTGGTCGAGGTCGCCGACGACGGCCGCGGCATCGACCCCGAGCAGATCGCGGCGAAGGCGGTCGAGAAGGGTCTGCGCACGCCCGACCAGCTGGCCGCCGTCAGTCACGCCGAGCTGCTTCAGCTGCTGTTCCTGCCCGGCTTCTCCACCGCGGAGGCCGTGACCAACGTGTCCGGCCGCGGGGTGGGCATGGACGTGGTGCGGACCAAGGTCGAGGCCATCGGCGGGACCGTCGACGTGGACTCCACCGTGGGATCGGGCACGGTCTGGCGCCTGCGCATCCCGCTGACGCTGGCGATCATGCCCGCGCTGACCGTGGAGTGCGCGGGCGACCTGTACGCCGTGCCCCAGGTCAACCTGCTCGAGCTCGTCGCGCTCGACGGGCAGCGGTCGGGATCGGGCATCGAGTACGTGCACGCCGTGCCGGTCTACCGGCTGCGCGGCGAGCTGCTGCCGCTGGTCTCGCTCGCTGCGGTGCTGGGCGTCCAGGACGGCCCGACGGCGGGATCGAGCGTCATCGCCGTGGTCCAGGCGGACCACCAGCGCTTCGGGCTGCTGGTCGACCGCGTGCTCAACACCGAGGAGATCGTGGTCAAGCCGCTGTCGAGCCGGCTGAAGTCCATCGGCGGGTACGCGGGGGCGACCGTCCTCGGCGACGGCCGGGTGGCGCTCATCCTCGACGTGCAGGCCATCGCGCGCCGCGCGCTGGTAGGCGCGCTGGAGCAGGTCAGCGAGGCCGCACGGCGCGCCGCCGAGGTAACCGTGGACGCCCCGCAGCTCGAGCCGGTGCTCGTCGTCGGCATCGGCGGCGGCCGTCGGGTCGCCATGCCGCTGGCGTCGGTCGCGCGGCTGGAGCACCTCCGGGCCGCCCAGGTCGAGCTGGTGGGCGGGCGCGAGGTCGTGCAGTACCGCGGCACCATCCTGCCGCTGACCCGCCTCGACCGGCTGCTGGGCGCGTACGGGGAGCCGGTCGACGAGCGCAGCGACGAGCTGCTCGTCGTCGTCTACTCCCGCGCGGGCCGCAGCGTCGGCCTCGTCGTGCAGGAGATCGTGGACATCGTCGACGACGACGTCGCGCAGCACTCCGACATCGACGACAGGGGCCTGGTCGGCTCGACGGTGGTGGGGGAGCGCGTCACCGAGCTGCTCGACGTGCGGAGCGCCGTCCTCGCCGCGGACAGCGCGTTCTACGACGAGCCCGTGCGCGCACCCGAACCGGACCCGCTCGCCGGGCACGCCGACCTGGTGGGAGCCGGCCGATGAGCCAGTACGTCACGTTCACGCTCGACGGCAGCCTCTACGGCATCGACGTGCTGCGGGTGCAGGAGGCGCTGCGCTCGCACGCCCGGACCCGGGTGCCGCTCGCCCCGCCGACCGTCGCCGGCCTGGTGAACCTCCGTGGGCAGGTGGTCCTCGCGATCGACCTGCGCACCCGCCTCGGGCTGCCGCGCCGCACGGATCTGGCCGAGCCGATGATGGTCGTGGTGCAGGTGGACGGCGAGGCGGTGAGCCTGCTCGTCGACGAGATCGGCGACGTGGTCGAGGTCGGCCCCGGCTCGTTCGAGACGCCGCCCGACACGCTCGACCCGGCGCTGCGTGCGCTGATCCTGGGCGCGCACAAGCTCGAGGGTGCGCTGCTCCTGGTGCTCGACGTGGACCAGGCCGCCGCCGCCTGACGCGTGCCCGACTCCGGGCGGGGCAACCACTCATCCCCGGTCGGTGGCGGCCGATCGAGGGAGCGGGCCCATCAGGGGTCTCGCAGAAGGGAGCCCCATGTCGACGACCCCGCACGTGGCCCGTGACCGCAGGGTGAACCGTGGCTCATGGTTCGCGGACCGTTCCGTGCGGACCAAGATCCTGGGGCTGACCGCGATCCTCGCGCTCACGGCAGCAGGGTCCGGTGTCTACGCCCTCGTCATGCTCCGGGTGGTGGCGGAGGAGACGCGCCAGCTGTCCTCGGTGATGACCACGATCATGGCGCCGCTGCGCACCGTCCACCAGGACCAGCTGGATGCACGGTTGATCGTCGCCCAGCTCGGTGCGACGAGCAGCCCGCGGGCCCAGCAGCACTGGCTCGAGGAGCTGGCCGCGAACGACCAGGAGACGGACCAGGCGATCGCGGACGTCGAGGCCGCCGGCGGTGGCCAGTTCGCCACCTGGCCCCGGTTCCGCACCGCGTTCGCCGAGTGGCGCACCGCGCGCGACGAGCAGCTGGTGCCGGCCGCGACGAGCGGGGACGGCGCCGAGTACGAGCGCGTGATGGACGAGGTCACCGAGCCTCTCAGGTCCACCTTCGTGGACGCCCTCGACGCGGCGGCCCGCGCGGGGGACGCGTACGGGCAGGACATCGCCGACCAGGCCGACGCCCAGGCGTCGCGCGTCTCGGCCATCCTGATCACGACCCTGGTGCTCGCGGTCATCGGCGTCACGGCGCTCGGCGCCGTCGTCGCCCGCTCCATCCGCAGGTCGGCGCTGCGTGTCCAGCGTGCGCTCGAGGCGATGTCGCACGGAGACCTGACCGTGCGCGCCGACGTGCGCGGCCGTGACGAGCTGGGCCGGATGGCCGCCGCGCTGGCCTCCGCCCAGGCTGCGCTGCGGCAGACCCTGGGTGGGGTGGTGGAGACGGCTGAGACGGTCACTGCGGCGGCGCACGAGCTGTCGGCGTCGTCGGGTCAGGTGGCGGCGGGGTCGGATGAGACCAGTGCGCAGGCGGGGGTGGTGGCGGCTGCGGCGGAGCAGGTGTCGCGCAACGTGCAGGCGGTGGCGGCGGGTGCTGAGCAGATGGGTGCCTCGATCCGGGAGATCGCGCAGAACGCGAACCAGGCGGCGAAGGTGGCGGGTCAGGCGACGGTGGTGGCGTCGTCGGCCAATGAGCAGGTGGCGCGGTTGGGGGAGTCGTCCCAGCAGATCGGCAACGTGGTCAAGACGATCACGAGCATCGCGGAGCAGACGAACCTGTTGGCGTTGAACGCCACGATCGAGGCGGCGCGTGCGGGGGAGGCGGGCAAGGGGTTTGCGGTGGTGGCCGGTGAGGTCAAGGAGCTGGCTTCGGAGACGGCGCGGGCTACCGAGGACATCGCGCGTCGGGTGGAGGCGATCCAGGCGGACACCTCCGGTGCGGTGGCGGCGATCGGGCAGATCGCGGCGATCATCGCCTCGATCAACGACTACCAGCTGACGATCGCCAGTGCGGTCGAGGAGCAGACGGCCACGACGAACGAGATGTCGCGGGGGGTGGCGGAGGCGGCGACCGGGTCGGGGGAGATCGCGGTCAACATCAGCGGTGTGGCGTCCTCGGCGGCGATGTCCTCGCAGGTGCTGGGGCAGATGGGTCAGGCCGTCGACGAGCTGGCGCGGTTGTCCACCGACCTGCGCACCCGCGCCTCCGCCTTCCAGTTCTGACCCGGCCCGAGTCGCGGCCGGACGAGTACGGGCGAACCGGGACGGACCGGCACCCCGCCGCACGCCGCGGCGGGGTGCCGGCCCGGGAGCGCTCATTTCCGCGGGTGCGCAGCCGATCGGTGGGCCGACGCGACCGCGCACTCCGAGGAGCTCCACATGAGCACGACCCGCCCGTCGAGCACTGCCCCCGACCAGCGGCGTGCGGGGTCGTGGCTGCGCAACCGCTCGGTGCGCACCAAGATCCTCGGCGTGATCCTGCTGCTCGCCACGATCACCGCCGGGTCAGGCGCCTACGCCGTGCTCTCGCTGCGTGGAGCAGCCGCGGACAGCCAGGAGCTGGCGATGATCACGTCGCAGATCGTCGGCACCCGGGTCGAGATCCAGGAGCGACAGGCCCAGGCGCGGCTGGTCGTCGCGCAGCTCGCTGCGCTGGACGACCCCGCCGACGAGGCGCCGTGGCTGGCCGAGCAGGCCACGAACGACGCGGCGATGGCCGCCGCGATGGAGGCGTACGACGCCTCGGAGGCGGCGGCGGACGAGAGCTGGCAGGGCTTCCGGGGGCACTACGAGGCATGGCTCCAGGCCCGCGACGAGCAGCTGGTCCCCGCCGCTACCGGCGACGACCCCGCCGCGTACGCCGCGGTGCTCAGCGACGTCAGCGAGCCGCTCGTGGCGGACTTCCTGGCGGACCTGGACGGCGTCGTCTCGGCGACGGTCGCGTACTCGGATGACCTCGCGGACACGTCCTCGGCCCAGGCCGAGCGCGCGGCCGTCACCCTCGCGGTGAGCCTGGCGGTCGCCCTCGTGGCGTCGCTGGTGCTCGGGTTCGCGCTCGCCAACCAGGTGGTCGGTGGGGTGGTGCGGGTCCGGCGCTCGCTCAACGCCATGGCCACCGGCGACTTCACCGTCCGTGTCCCGGTGACGTCGGACGACGAGCTCGGCCGGATGGCCCACGCGCTGAACAAGGCGCAGAACGCGGTGCGGTCCGCGCTGGGTGGGGTGGTGGAGACGGCTGAGACGGTCACTGCGGCGGCGCACGAGCTGTCGGCGTCGTCGGGTCAGGTGGCGGCGGGGTCGGATGAGACCAGTGCGCAGGCGGGGGTGGTGGCGGCTGCGGCGGAGCAGGTGTCGCGCAACGTGCAGGCGGTGGCGGCGGGTGCTGAGCAGATGGGTGCCTCGATCCGGGAGATCGCGCAGAACGCGAACCAGGCGGCGAAGGTGGCGGGTCAGGCGACGGTGGTGGCGTCGTCGGCCAATGAGCAGGTGGCGCGGTTGGGGGAGTCGTCCCAGCAGATCGGCAACGTGGTCAAGACGATCACGAGCATCGCGGAGCAGACGAACCTGTTGGCGTTGAACGCCACGATCGAGGCGGCGCGTGCGGGGGAGGCGGGCAAGGGGTTCGCGGTGGTGGCCGGTGAGGTCAAGGAGCTGGCTTCGGAGACGGCGCGGGCTACCGAGGACATCGCGCGTCGGGTGGAGGCGATCCAGGCGGACACCTCCGGTGCGGTGGCGGCGATCGGGCAGATCGCGGCGATCATCGCCTCGATCAACGACTACCAGCTGACGATCGCCAGTGCGGTCGAGGAGCAGACGGCCACGACGAACGAGATGTCGCGGGGGGTGGCGGAGGCGGCGACCGGGTCGGGGGAGATCGCGGTCAACATCAGCGGTGTGGCGTCCTCGGCGGCGATGTCCTCGCAGGTGCTGGGGCAGATGGGTCAGGCCGTCGACGAGCTGGCGCGGTTGTCCACCGACCTGCGCACCCGCGCCTCCGCCTTCCAGTTCTGACGGGCGCCCGATCGTGACGCCCGAGCACCGCCGCTCCCGCCGCGGCGGCCACCACGAGTCGGGCACCTCGCCCGATGGAGGATCGACATGAGCAGGACGCGCACCCCGGCCCGCTGGTTCTGGGACCGGACGATCGGGCTCAAGTTCGCCACGGCGCTGGTGGTGCTCGGGACGACCTTCGGGCTCGTCGGCGGCGCCGGCGCGGTCGCGCTCTACCGGGCCGGGCAGAACCTCGAGGAGATGTCCGTGCTGACCGGCCGGCTGCAGGCGGCGATGGCCGAGCTGCGGACGGGGCAGACCCGCAGCCACCTGCTGGTACACCAGGCGGCGGCGGACGCGGAGGACCGCGATCGGCTGCTGGCGGCCTCCGCGTCGGTCGACAAGGACATGGCCCGGCAGATCGCCGTCGTCGAGGAGTTCGCCCAGGCCCGAGGTCCGCAGTGGGCGGACTTCGTCGACCGGTGGGGCGCCTGGCAGTCCTACCGTGACGCGACCCTGCTGCCGTTCGTGCAGGCGGGTGACGTTCCTGGTCTCGCCGGGGCGACCCACGCGAACGACGCCGCCGACCCCGACGCGGCCAGCCGGCCCCTCGCGCTGGCTCAGGGCCAGGTGGACGAGCAGGTGGTGTCGATCCTCGCCGCCGGCCAGGCCGAGGTGGACCGGACGATCCTGGCCCTCGCCATCGCCTTCGTGGTCGGTGCCGTCGGGTCGGCGGCGCTCGCCATGGCGGTGACCCGCCGGATCACGCGAGCGGTCCGCGGCGTCAAGGGGTCGCTGGACGCCATGGCCGCCGGTGACCTCACGGTCGTGTCGCCGGTGGAGTCCCGGGACGAGACCGGTCGCATGGCCGAGTCGCTCAACCGGGCGCAGACGTCGTTGCGCGCGACGCTCGCGGGCGTGGTGGAGACCGCCGCGGGCGTGGCCGCGTCGGCGGAGCAGCTCTCGGAGTCCAACGGGCGCGTGGCGGGTGCCGCTCAGGAGACGAGCGGGCGGGCCGGCATCGCGGCGGCCGCCGCCGAGCAGGTGTCCCGCAACGTGCAGTCGGTGGCGGCGGGCGCCGAGCAGATGGGCGCCTCGATCCGGGAGATCGCGCAGAACGCGACGCAGGCCGCCAAGGTCGCGCACCAGGCCACCGGCGTCGCGCAGGCGACCAACCAGCAGGTGGCCCGGCTGGGGGAGTCCAGCCAGCAGATCGGCAACGTCGTCAAGACGATCACGAGCATCGCCGCCCAGACCAACCTGCTGGCCCTCAACGCCACCATCGAGGCCGCGCGCGCCGGACAGGCGGGCAAGGGCTTCGCCGTCGTTGCGGGTGAGGTCAAGGAGCTGGCGTCGGAGACGGCCCGTGCCACGGAGGACATCGCCCGACGGGTCGAGGCCATCCAGGTGGAGACGGCCGGCGCGATGTCGGCGATCGCCGAGATCAGCGCGATCGTGACGTCGATCAACGACTTCCAGCTCACGATCGCCTCGGCGGTCGAGGAGCAGACGGCGACCACGAACGAGATGTCGCGCGGAGTCGCCGAGGCGGCGGCGGGCTCGGGGGAGATCGCGGCGAACATCACGGGCGTGGCGGCCGCGGCGCGCAGCAGCACCGACGAGCTGGACGGTGTCGGCGTGCAGGTCGACGAGCTCACGGTCCTCTCGCACCGGCTGCGCGAGCGTGTGGCCGCGTTCACGTTCTGACCCGCTCACAAGGAACGCGCCCGCGCCGATAGGCACCATGACACCGGACTCCCGGTGGTTACCCCGGAGGAACCGTGTCGAGGATCCGCGTGCTGGTGGTGGACGACTCGGTCGTCATCCGCCGGCTGGTGTCCGACGCGCTGTCGGTGGACCCCGAGATCGAGGTCGTCGGCGTCGCGGCCAACGGACGCCTGGCGCTGGCCAGGATCGCCCAGCTGGTGCCGGACCTGGTCACCATGGACATCGAGATGCCGGAGATGGACGGCATCGAGGCGGTCCGCGAGCTGCGTCGCGCCGGCAACCGGGTACCGGTCGTCATGTTCTCGACCCTCACCGAGCGCGGCGCGTCGGCCACCCTGGACGCGCTGGCGGCCGGGGCGCAGGACTACGTGACCAAGCCGGCGAACGTCGGCAGCGTGCAGGAGTCCCTCGCGCAGGTCGCCGAGAACCTGATCCCCAAGATCAAGGCGCTCGTCGGACCGGCCCGCGGCCGCGTGCCGCTCGGCACGGCCCCGGGCCGTACCGTCCCCGTCGGCACCGGCGGCACCGCCCCCGTGGCTGACGCGCTGCTCCGTCCGCTCGCCCACCGCGCGGCCCGGCCCGCGGTCACGCTGCGCGCCGCACCGGCGCCGCACGCGGTCCGGGCGGTGGTGCTCGGCTCGTCGACCGGCGGCCCCGAGGCGCTGTCCCGGCTGCTCGGGGCGCTGACCGTCCCGCCGCCCGTCCCCGTGCTCGTGGTCCAGCACATGCCCCCGGTCTTCACGCGCCAGCTCGCCGCCCGCCTGGACCGGCTCGGCCCGGCGCGCGTCGTCGAGGCCGAGGACGGGACGGAGCTGCTGCCCGGCACGGTCCACGTCGCGCCGGGCGACCGGCACCTGGAGGTCCGGCGTCGGGGGACCGTGCTGCGGACGGCGCTCGTCGACGGGCCGCCCGTCAACTTCTGCCGGCCGTCGGTCGACGTGCTGTTCCGCTCCGCGGTCCACGCCTACGGCGGCGACCTGCTCGCCGTGGTGCTCACGGGCATGGGGGCCGACGGCCGCACCGGGTGCGAGGACGTCGTCACCGCCGGCGGCACGGTCGTGGTGCAGGACGAGCCGACCAGCGTGGTGTGGGGGATGCCGGGCGCCGTCGCGACCGCCGGTCTCGCGCACCGGATGGTGCCGCTGCTCGACGTCGCCCCGACCGTCGAGCGCCTGCTCGCGGACGCTCCGGACGGGGGCGCCCGGTGGGCCTGAGCCCGGAGTCGTTCTCGTTCGTCGCCGACATGGTCCGCCGCCGCAGTGCCATCCAGCTGCTCGCCGGCAAGGAGTACCTGGTCGAGAGCCGCCTGCTGCCGCTCGCCCGCGAGCAGGGGCTGGCCGACGTCGACGCCTACGTCGTCCGGGTCCGAGCGGGCGGCGGACGCGAGGCCGACCTGGTCCGCATCGTGGAGGCGCTCGCCACCAACGAGACCTCGTGGTTCCGGGACGCCTCGCCGTTCCTGGCGCTCGCCTCGACGGTGGCGCCGGCGATCGTCGCGGACCGGGGTGCCGCCACCCGCCTGCGAGTGTGGTCCGCCGCCTGCTCGACCGGCCAGGAGCCGTACTCGATCGCGATGACGCTCGCCGACTGCCTGCCGCCGACCGTCTCGTTCGAGATCCTGGCCACGGACCTGTCCGAGCAGGTGCTCACCCGCGCCCGGGCAGGCCGGTACACCCAGCTCGAGGTCAACCGCGGGATGCCGGCCCCCATGCTGGTGCGGCACCTCGTGCGCTCCGGTCCGGAGTGGGAGGTCGTGCCCGAGCTGCGCGCGCAGGTCACGTTCCAGCAGCACAACCTGCTGGACGCACCCCCGGCGGGCGGCCCGTTCGACGTCGTCTTCCTGCGCAACGTGCTCATCTACTTCGACCTCGCCACCAAGCGCGCGATCCTGCGCCGCGTGCGCCGGGTGCTGCGCCCGGGCGGCGCGCTCCTGCTCGGCGGCGCGGAGACCACGATCGGCGTCGACGACGACTGGGTCCGCACGCCCGTGGGCGCGGGCTCCGTCTACCACCCCGTGCGTGCGGCGCCCCGGGCGAGCCCTCCGCCGCTGGACACGGTGCCCCCCAGGCAGGCATCCGCCGCGCGGTCCGTCCCGCAACCGTTCGTCCCCCCGTCCGTGCTGACCCGAGGAGCCCCACGATGAGAGCGCTCGTGATCGACGACTCCCGCACGATGCGCCGCATCGTGTCCGGCTCCCTGCAACCGCTCGGCTTCGAGACCCACGAGGCCGAGCACGGCCGCGCGGCCCTCGACCTGCTCGAGGGCGGCCTGGACGTCGACCTGGCGTGCATCGACTGGAACATGCCCGTGATGGACGGGCTGACCTTCGTCACCGAGGTCCGCGCCCGCCCGGCGTGGCGGAACGTCACCCTGATGATGGTGACCACCGAGAGCGAGCACGGGCAGATCGTGCGGGCGCTCGCGGCGGGCGCCCACGAGTACCTCATCAAGCCCTTCACCCCGGACGCGGTCCGGGCCAAGCTCGACCTGCTCGGGCTCCTGCCGCTCGAGGAGCAGGGATGAGCACCGTCGTGGAGCGCGACCAGGTCCTCGCCATCGCGCAGGAGGTGTTCGCCGCGATGGTCGACGGCGACACCGGCCTGCTGCAGCCCTGGTCCGGCGACGAGCCGGCGCTGCACGGCGCGGTCGTCGCGTGGGTGGACCTGCACGGCCCGTGGACCGGTCGCGCGGAGCTGACCACCGAGCTGGCGACCGCGCAGGCCCTCGCCCGCGTGCTGCTGGAGATGCGCGACGACGAGGCCGTCTCGCAGGTCGACCTCGTCGACGCGTTCGGCGAGGTGGCCAACGTCGTCGGTGGCAACGTGAAGTCGCTCCTGCCGCTGCGGGGCAGTCTCGGCCTGCCGCAGGTCGCGCCCGCCGCGCCGGTCGTGCGGGGCGCCGTGCTCGTCCAGAACCTCTCGCTCTCGTGGCGCGGCCGACCCCTGGTCGTCTCCGTGTGGGCCTACGACCAGCCTGCTCTCCCGGAAGGAACCTCCCTCGCATGATCCGCGTCCTCGTGACCGACGACAGCCGCGTGATGCGCCAGATCGTCATTCGCACGCTCCGCCAGGCCGGCTACGACTGGGAGGTCCGCGAGGCCGCCGACGGCCTGGAGGCCCTCGAGGCGATCCGGGCCGACGAGCCGGACGTCGTGCTGTCGGACTGGAACATGCCGAACCTGGACGGGATCGACCTGCTGCGCCGCCTCCGCGCGGAGGGGTTCGCCACGCCGTTCGGCTTCGTCACCTCGGAGGGCTCACCCGAGATGCGGGCCCAGGCGGAGGCGGCCGGTGCGCTGTTCCTCATCGCCAAGCCCTTCACGCCGGAGGCGTTCCGCGAGGTCATCGACCCGGTGCTCGCATGAGCCCGCAGACGCCCCTGCCGTCCGCGAAGGCGGTCCGCGAGCTCGTCGAGGGACTCGTCGGCCGCGACGTGCAGGTGACGACCGGCGGCGCGATGCTCGATCCGGCCGAGGGCGACGGGACCCTGGTCGGCGCGTACGTCGACGACCGGCTCGCGCTGACGGCGATCGTCCTGCTCGACCTGCCGCTGGCGGCGTACGTGGGTGCGGCGCTCGGGCTCGTGCCCGCCCGCACCGCGGAGTCCGCCGTGGCGGAGGGCGTGCTCCCGAGCGGGCTGCAGGAGAACGCGGGCGAGGTGCTCAACGTCCTGGCGTCGCTGTTCAACGCCGAGGGTGCACCGCACGTCCGCCTCGACACGATCTACCCGCCGGGGGGCCCGCTGCCGGCGGACGTCGCCACCTGGGTGCCGGCGTTCGTGCGACGCACCGACCTCGACATGGAGGTCTCCGGGTACGGTCCGGGGCGGTTCTCGCTGCTGGTGCTCTGACGCGACCGTTCACCCGTCCGGCTGTCTGCGCGGTGCCTGAGGCGCTAGCGTCCCGGGGGTGCACCCGTTCACGCCCGTCCCACGCAGCCCGGTCCGCCGCCGCGACGTGCGGACCGGTCGGGGGGCCGGTCGGATGCGCTGGGTCCGGACCGCCGTGCTGTCGGCGGTGTGCACGCTCGTGCTCGTGGGTGCACCGGTCGCCCTCGCCCCCACCGGGCCCGCGGTGACGCCGTCCGGGGACACCGTCGCCGAGCGGTCCCCCCAGCGCGACGACCCGGCCGGCCGGTCGGGCCAGCGGGAGCCCACCGGCACCGCGCCCACGCAGGGCGCGCCCACTCAGACCGCCCCCACGGAGACCGCCCCCACGGACACGGCGCCCACGGACACCGGCCCGACCGAGCCCGCCCCGACCTCGGACCAGCCCGGCCCAGCGCCGGCGGTGCCGGTCCCGGCGGCTCCGGTCCCGTCAGCCCCCCAGCCCGCCGCCCTGCCGCCCTCGCTGACGGACCAGATCGTCACCCGTACCAACGCCGAGCGCGCCGCCGCCGGCCTGGCCGCGCTGACCGTGTCGCCGTGCGCGACGGAGCAGGCGGTGGCGCGGACGGCGCTGCTGGTGGCCGAGAACAGGTTCGAGCACGACCCGCTGGAGCCCATCCTCGCGGCGTGCGGTGCACGTGCGGTGGGGGAGAACCTCGCGCTCGGCTACCCGACGGCGCCCGCCGTGGTGGCCGGGTGGATGGGCTCCGAGGGACACCGCGCCAACATCCTGAACAGCAGGTACACGCAGATCGGCGTGGGCTGCACGGCGGGGCCCCGAGGGCAGCTGTGCGCGCAGGTATTCATGGGCTGAACCGCGCAACCTGCTCGATACACAGTTCTGCCACACTGCGCGCATGTCCACGACCTCCCCCGCACAGACGGAGCGTCCCGCGCCCCCGACGAACGCCGTCGACCGCTACTTCAAGATCACCGAACGCGGCTCGACCATCGGTACCGAGATCCGTGGTGGTCTCGTCACCTTCTTCACGATGAGCTACATCATCGTGCTCAACCCGCTCATCATCGGCACGGTCCGCTCCGGGGACGGGCAGTTCCTGGGTGGCGGCGACGCCCCGAACCTCGCCGCCGTCGCAGCGACCACCGCGCTCGTCGCGGGGGTCCTGACGATCCTCATGGGCGTCGTGGCCAACTTCCCGCTGGCGCTCGCCGCGGGGCTCGGCCTCAACGCCGTCGTGGCGTACTCGATCGCGTCGCTGCCGAACATGTCCTGGCAGGACGCCATGGGCATCGTCGTGCTCGAGGGCCTGATCATCCTGGTCCTGGTGCTCACCGGCTTCCGCGCGGCGGTCTTCCGCGCGGTCCCCGTGGAGCTCAAGACGGCGATCAGCGTCGGCATCGGCCTGTTCATCGCGTTCATCGGCCTGGTGGACGCCGGCTTCGTGCGCATCCCCGCCAGCATGGCCACGCCCGTGGAGCTCGGCATCAGCGGGTCGCTGGGCAGCTGGCCCCTGCTCGTCTTCGTGTTCGGCCTGCTGCTCGCGATCATTCTCATGGTCCGCAAGGTCCACGGCGCGATCCTCATCGCGATCGTCTCCGCCACGGTCCTCGCGTTCATCGTCGAGCTCGTCGGCAACATCGGCAGCAAGACCGACGAGACCGGTGCCGTGGTGAACCCGGCCGGCTGGGCGCTGGACGTGCCCCGCTGGCCCGAGGGCGGCATCATCGCGACGCCGGACTTCTCGCTCGTCGGCCAGTTCTCGCTGTTCGGCTCGATCGAGTCCATCGGCATCGTCGCGGTCCTCCTGCTGGTGTTCTCCCTCCTGCTCGCCGACTTCTTCGACACGATGGGCACGATGGTCGCCGTCGGGAGCGAGGCGAAGCTGCTGGACAAGGAGGGCACCCCGGTCGGCACGCAGCGGATCCTCGTCGTCGACTCGATCGCGGCGGCCGCCGGTGGTGCGGGCAGCGTCTCGTCCAACACGAGCTACGTCGAGTCCACGGCGGGCGTCGGCGACGGCGCCCGGACCGGTCTGGCGTCCGTCGTCACGGGCATCGCGTTCCTGCTGGCGACGTTCCTGTCCCCGCTGGTCGCGATGGTCCCGTTCGAGGCGGCCACGCCGGCGCTGGTGGTCGTGGGCTTCCTGATGGTCGCGCAGATCTCCGGGATCGACTGGAAGAACCTCGAGCTCGCCGTCCCGGCGTTCCTGACGATCATCCTGATGCCGTTCACGTACTCGATCACGGCGGGCATCGGCGCGGGCATCATCGCGTTCGTCGTCATCAAGCTGGCCGTCGGCAAGATCCGGGAGATCCACGCGTTCATGTGGGTGGCCTCGGTGATGTTCCTCGTGTACTTCCTGATCGGGCCGATCAAGGGCCTGCTCGGTCTGTAGACCGCACGCAGCAGAGGCCGGGTCCCGTCGTCGGGGACCCGGCCTCCGCCGTTTGCGCGGCCCCTCAGCGGCGGGCAACCGTCACGATCGTCTCGACCGCGGGGAGCAGCTGCCCGAACGACTTCCGGTACAGGGCGGCGTCGCCGTGGTACGGGTCGACGACGTCGTCGTCGGCCGGTCGGTGCGCCGTGAGCCCGCGCGCCGCGGCGGCCAGCGGCACCAGGGCCCGCAGCCGGTCGGCCGTGGTCGCGTTCGCGCCCGGCAGCGTGGCCGGGTCGATGTCGTCGACGAGCCGGGCCAGCTCACGCAGCGTGAAGGTGCGGCGCACCGCGGCAGGGAGCAGCTCGACGATCCTCGACCGGTGCTGCCGGGTCATCGCCAGGACCAGACCGGCCTGCCTGATCTGCCCCGGGGCCAGCTGCCGCGCCTGGAAGCCGTCCGCGCTGGCGCCCTGCGCGGTCACCAGCGCGGCCATCTGGTCCGTCATCGGCTGACCGACCATGGCCCCGGTCCCGGCCGAGCCGACCTCGATCGCGGGGGCGAGGCCACCCGCGGTGTCGCGTCCGCGGTAGGCCGCGCCCAGGCCTGCGGCAAGCAACCGCTCCACCGCCGGCGACCGGCAGATGTTCCCGGTGCACACGACGAGGACACGGAAGGGCTCGTCGGGGGGAAGAGGGCGCACGGGCACCATCTTGGGGCCCAGTGCGGGAGGTGCGCGCCCTGGATGACCCGATCGGCACACCTTCTCACCCCGTCTCTCACCCGCCCCAGGCGGTTCGTCTCACATGTCGTCGTCCCCGGTCGGCGTCGTCCGGATCGGGCCCGCGCCCGGTTCGGGCGGGCCGCGGTGGTGTGGGCGGTGCGTCTGGGTTGCATCGCCAGGAGGGGCGACGGCGGGGCCAACGTGACACGAGGCGCACCGGCCCCGACGAGGATCTGCACCGCAGGCACCGGCGGGCCGTCCGGCGCCGCGCTGTGGCCGCGGCGGCGCAGCAGGTGGACCGGCTGCCCGACGAGGTGGAGACCCTGGCCCCCGGCCGGGATGAGCCGTCACCCGCGCGCCCGATCTACGAGGGACGGCGTGCGGTGATTCGGGGGGCACCGTCACCCGATCGGCCCTGCCATCAGCAGGATCACCCGCGGGCAGCGCCCCGCCGCCCGGTAGATTCGGAGAAATCGGTCCAAAAAGGAGGCACGACGTGCAGATCTCGGTCATCGGCTGCGGGTATCTCGGCGCGGTCCACGCGGCGTGCATGGCCAAGCTCGGTCACGACGTCGTCGGGATCGACGTCGACTCGCGCAAGGTGGCCCAGCTCGACGCCGGCGAGGCCCCGTTCTACGAGCCGGGGCTCCCCGAGCTGCTCGCGGAGGTCCGCGCGACGGGCCGCCTGCGGTTCAGCACCGACCTCGCCGACGCGGCCGGCTCGGCCGTGCACTTCCTGTGCGTCGGGACGCCGCAGAAGCACGGCGAGTTCCGCGCCGACCTGACGTACGTGGAGACGGCGTTCGCCCAGCTGCGACCGCACCTGCGGCCGGGCGACGTGGTCGCGGGCAAGTCGACCGTGCCCGTCGGCACGGCGGAGAGCCTCGCGGCCCAGCTCGAGGGCACCGGGACGACGTTGGTGTGGAACCCCGAGTTCCTGCGCGAGGGGTTCGCCGTGCAGGACACGCTGCACCCCGACCGGCTGGTCTACGGCCTGCCGACGGACGAGGACGGCGAGCCCACGGACGCCGGGATCAAGGCGCGCGGCGTGCTCGACGAGGTCTACGCCCGCACCCTGACGGACGGCACTCCGCTGGTCGCCACCGACTACGCGACGTCCCAGCTGGTGAAGGTCGCGGCCAACTCGTTCCTGGCCACGAAGATCTCCTTCATCAACGCCATGGCGGAGCTGTGCGAGGCCACCGGGGCCGACGTCACGAGCCTGGCGGACGCCATCGGCTACGACGCCCGCATCGGGCGACGCTTCCTGAACGCCGGGCTCGGCTTCGGCGGCGGGTGCCTGCCCAAGGACATCCGCGCGTTCATGGCCCGGGCCGGCGAGCTCGGCGTGAGCGACGCGCTGTCGTTCCTGCGTGAGGTGGACTCCATCAACATGCGCCGCCGGGTGCGGATGGTCGACCTGGCCCGGGAGGTCTCGCACGGGTCGATCGTCGGCAAGCGCGTGGCGGTGCTGGGCGCGGCGTTCAAGCCCGACTCCGACGACGTGCGCGACTCGCCGGCGCTGTCCGTCGCCGCGCAGATGCAGCTGCAGGGTGCCCACGTCACGGTCACCGACCCGCAGGCGGTGGAGAACGCGCGCGCGAAGTGGCCCGACCTGAGCTTCGCCGCCACGGCGCTGGAGGCCGCGCAGGACGCGGACGTGGTGCTGCTGGCCACCGAGTGGAGGGAGTACCGCGAGATCGACCCGGACGCGCTCGGCGCGGTGGTCGCGCACAAGCGGATCCTGGACGGCCGCAACGTCCTCGAGCCGGCGACGTGGCGTGCGGCGGGGTGGACCTATCGCGCGCTGGGCCGTCCCTGACGTGTACCGCGCGACCCCGCACGACGTCGTGGCGGCCTGGCTCGACTCGCCGGGCCGCCGGGCGAACCTGCTCGACCCCGCGCTGCGCGAGGTCGGCGTCGGCTGCCTGCTGGACGGCGACCAGATGCTCTGCGCGCAGGTCTTCCTCGGGTCGTAGTCAGCCGGTCGCGGCCGGGGCGGGCCGGCGGGCGCCCGACCGGCGACCCGCCACGTGCCGCAGCGCGACCCCGACCGCCGCGCCCAGCGTGTTGGCGACCAGGTCGCGCACGTCGGCCACCCGGTCGGGCAGGAACACCAGCTGCGTGAGCTCGATGACGGTCGACGTCGCCAGGCCCAGGCCGATCACCGTCCAGGCCGGTCGCCGGGGGAGCAGCAGGGCGACCAGGATGCCGAACGGCACGAACAGCACGATGTTCGCGACGAGCTCGGTGACCTCGTACGTGAGCGGGACCGAGTGCGCGTTGAGCCAGGCGAGAGTGGTGCGGACCACGCCGAAGGGGTCCTCGGTGCCGAGCCGGGGCCAGAGGGTCACGCGGGTGAGGCCGACGAGGTAGGCGACCAGGAGCGCGAGGGTGACGGTTCGCGCCCGCGCGCTCGGCGTCCTGTCCCCGTCCATGTGAGCCAGCGTACGGGCTTCGGGTCTTTCGTTACGCAGGGTAATGAGTTACGCTAAGGATCATGCCCTCCGCCTCCATCTCCGCCCTCGCCGGCGACCTGCGCATCGCGGTCGGTCGCGCCTCCAGGCGGATCCGGGCGGAGCGTGGCGCCGCGGGGCTCACCGACCCGCAGTTCACGGTCCTGGCCTGGCTGACCAAGGAGGGGCCGCTGACCCCCGGCCAGCTGGCCGAGCGCGAGCGCATCCAGCCGCCGTCGATGACCCGCACCGTCAACGGCCTGGTCGAGCTCGGCCTCGTCGCCAAGACGGAGCACCCGTCGGACGGCCGGCAGGTCGTGGTGAGCCTCACGGACGCCGGTGTCGCGGAGGTCCGCGAGACCCGTCGACGCCGCGACGCCTGGCTGGCCGGGCGCCTGGCCACCCTCACCCCGGACGAGCGTGCGCTGCTCGTCGACGCCGCCGAGCTGCTGCGGAGGATCGCCGCTTCATGAGTCCCACGTTCTCCTCGCTGAAGTTCCGCAACTACCGGCTCTGGTTCGCCGGCGCGCTCGTGGCGAACGTCGGCACCTGGATGCAGCGGGTGGCCCAGGACTGGCTGGTGCTCACCGAGCTCACGAACGAGTCGGGCGTCGCCGTCGGCATCACCACCGCCCTGCAGTTCGCCCCCGTCCTGCTGCTCTCGCCGTACGCGGGGCTGCTGGCCGACCGCGTGGACCGGCGCAAGCTGCTGATCGCGACGCAGGTCGGGCAGGGGGTGCTCGCCGCGGGGCTCGGTGCCCTCGTGATGAGCGGGCGCGCCGAGCTGTGGCACGTGTACCTGTTCGCCCTGGCGCTCGGGTGCGTCACCGCGATCGACGGGCCGGTGCGCCAGACGTTCGTCGCCGAGCTCGTGCCGGCCACGAAGCTGGCCAACGCGGTCGGCCTGAACAGCGCGAGCTTCAACGCGGCCCGGCTGATCGGCCCCGGCGTGGCCGGCCTGCTCATCGCGGCGGTCGGCACCGGCTGGGTGTTCCTCATCAACGCCGTCACCTTCGCCGCGACGATCCTGTCGCTGACCCGCATGAACAAGGCCGAGCTGAGCCCGATGCCCACGGCGTCGCGCGCCAAGGGCCAGCTGCGCGAGGGGATCGCCTACGTGCGGGGGCGCAGCGACATCCTCGTGATCATGGTGGTCGTCGGCGTGGTCTCCACGTTCGGCCTCAACTTCCAGCTGACCAGCGCCATGATGGCGCGCAGCGAGTTCGGCCGTGGCGCGGCGGACTACGGCATCCTCGGGTCGGTGCTGGCCATCGGCTCGCTGACCGGGGCGCTGCTGGCGGCCCGGCGGGAGCGGCCTCGCGTCCGGCTGGTCATCGGGTCGGCCTTCGCGTTCGGCATCACGACGGGTGTCATGGCCCTGATGCCCACGTTCCTCACCTACGCGATCGCCTGCATCCCGGTCGGCCTGGCGTCCCTGACGATGATGACGGCGGCCAACGCCACGATCCAGATGAGCACCGACCCCGCCGTGCGCGGCCGGGTCATGGCGCTCTACATGATGGTGTTCCTGGGCGCGACGCCCGTCGGTTCGCCCGTGGTCGGCTGGATCGGGGAGACGTTCGGCGCCCGCTGGGCCGTCGGCATCGGGTCGATCACCGCCCTGCTCGTCGCCACCGGCGCCGCGCTGTGGGCGTGGAAGAAGTGGGACGTCACGGTCCGCTACCACGTGCGCAGCCGCCCCCACCTGGAGGTGCTCCACCCGACGCTGCCCGACCGTCGTGCGGAGACCGCCGCCCGGCTCGCTGCCCAGGAGGCCGCGGACCGGCAGAGCGCGGCGTGACGGCGCGCGGGTGAAGACCGGCCCCAGGCGTGTCGGGTGCGATGTCCGACATGTCACGATCGCCCGGTGAGCACAGCCGTCGACGGACCCGTGACCCCGCACGCGCGTCCCGACGAGGCGCTCGACGCGCCCACGCCCCGCGGCCACCGCCGGGTCGCGCGGCGGGTCGTCGGCGGCGTCCTGGTCGTGCTCGCCGTGCTCGTGGTCGCCGCCGGCTGGCTGGTCTACCGCGGTCTGCAGGCGTCGGAGGCGCTGCTGTCCGCGCGGACCGTCCTGTCCGACCTGCAGACCGAGCTGGAGCAGGGCAGGACCGATCAGCTCGAGAGCCGCCTGCCGCAGGTGCAGGAGGACCTGGCCACCGCGCGTCGGGCCAGCAGCGACCCCGTCTGGCGGGCCGCCGAGGTGCTGCCCCTGCTCGGGCCCAACCTCACGGCCGTCCGGGTGGTCTCGGCCTCCCTCGACGACGTGACCCGCGACGCGCTGCCCGCCGTCGTGATGCTCAACGACGCGCTCGCCGCGCCCGAGGCCCGGTCGGCCGACGGCCGGCTCGACCTGGCCCCGTTCGTGGCGGCCGGACCCCGGATCGTCGTCGCGGCGGACACCGCCCGCACCGCCCAGGCCGCCGTGGCCCGGATCGAGACCGACCGGCTCGTCGGAGCCGTCGCGGGACCGGTCGGCCAGCTCACGGACGGCCTCGACCGGGTGAGCGGCGCGCTCGACGCCGGTGCGCAGGTGGCCACGCTGCTGCCGCCGATGCTCGGCGCCGACGGTCCCCGCACGTACCTGCTGGTCTCGCTCAACTCCGCCGAGCTGCGCAGCGCGGGCGGGATCGTCGGCGCGTTCGCGGTCCTGCGTGCCGAGGACGGCGCCGTGACGCTGACCGACCAGCGCTCGACCATGGACCTGGGCGGCATCGACGCGTCGATCCTGCCCCTCACGGACGAGGAGCTGGTGGTCGACACCGACCGGATCGGCCGGTGGGTGCAGGACGCCGTGATCACCCCGGACTTCCCGCGCAGCGCCGAGCTGCTCGCGGCCCGGTGGGAGCGGGACATGGGGCAGCACGTCGACGGCGTCATCGCGGCCGACCCCGTCGCCGTCCGGTACCTGCTCGAGGCGACGGGTCCGGTCACCGAGCCGGGTGGCTCCACCATCGGCTCCGAGGACGTGCTGCGGGTCCTGCTGAGCGACTCCTACCTGCAGATCCCCGACCCCGCGGCCGTGGACGCCTTCTACGCGGGCGTGGCCGCGACGATCTTCCGGGCCGTCGGCTCGGGTCAGGGGGACCCGCACGCGCTGGTCACCGCGCTCGCCCGCGCCGGCTCCGAGGGCCGCCTCCGGCTCTGGTCGGCGCATCCGCAGGAGCAGGACACGCTGGTCTCGACCACCCTCGGCGCCGCCTTCCTCACCGGGGACTTCCCCGACGCGACGGGCGTGTTCCTCAACGACGGCACCGCGGGCAAGCTCGACTACTACCTGACGACGACCGTGACCGTCGAGGACCTGCGGTGCACCGGCGAGGACCCGTCCGCGACCGTCCGCCTGGACCTGGACTACCGCCCGCCCGCGGACGTCGCGTCGCTGCCGGCCTACGTGACCGGGCCGGCGCGCGCCGGGGTGCCCGTCGGCACGCTGTCCACCAACGTCACCGTCTACGCGCCGGTGGGCGCGCCGCTGCAGTCCCTGGGCCGCGGCGAGGGCTTCGTCTCCGGGACGACGGCCACTGCGGCCGGCCGCAGGGTCCAGGTGGTCACGTCGAGGCTGGCGCCCGGTGCCACGGAGACCTACCGCGTCACGGTCCCCGTGCGCGACGGCGCCGTCTCCGTCTGGACGACCCCCACGCTGACCAGCCCGGGGTTCGTCACCGCCTCCTGCCCGAACGGGTGAATCGGACCGGATCGGTCCAAATCACCCGATGAGCGGTGCGCGGCGCCCGCGGCGCCGGGGGACACTGAGCCCGAAATGTCCGATTCTCAGACAAGGGCGATCCCCCTCATGGCCAGACTTCTCCGCGGCGCGCTCGTCGCGCTCATCGCGGCACTCGTGGGCCTCGGCGGTGCGCTGCCGTCGACCGCTGCCGTCAGCCCGCCGCCGGACCAGGCCACAGCCGTCGACTGCGACAACCCGCCCGCCGGGTACGCCGTCCCCGCCCGGTGCGAGGTCGACGTGCAGGTCCTGCAGCCGGTGTGCGAGAGCGGCATCCCCAAGCTGCACTACCGCGTGGCCGCCACCGGTTCGACGAGCCCGACCGTGACCGTCACCTGGGTCAACCCCACGGGCGCGGACGTGGTCCAGGCCGACCTGCCCCTCGAGGGCACGCTCACCTGGCCGGGCGCCGCGGTGGGCGGCGACGGGCTGGGCTCCGACTGGCCGGGCTGGACCGAGCTGGCCTCCGGTGACTGGGTCGAGGGCGACGCGTTCGACTGGGCCCGCCCGGCCGTGGACGTGGTGTTCCACGTCGACTCCGACGCGGTCGTGTCGGCGTCGTACCCGACCGCGAGTGCGGCGTGCGTCGCCGGCCCGCCCGACGACGAGGTGCTCTCCGACGACGAGGTGCTCTCCGCCGACGTGCTGTCCGACAGCCCGGCCGGGCGCGGCGGCGGTGGCGTGATCTCCGAGGTCCTGTCCGACACGGGCTCGGAGGCCGGCCCGCTGCTCGTGGCCGGCACGGCGTTCGTCGTCCTCGGCGGCCTGGCCGTCGCCGGGGTGACCGTGGCCCGTCGACGCCGCGCGGCGCTCTGACGGTACCGAGCACCGGCACGACGACCGACGCCCGCCCCCCGCGCTGACCGCGGGGGGCGGGCGTCTGCCGTACCGGGGCGGTGCCGCCGTCCGCACCGGCGGACCGGCTCAGAGCAGCTGGTCCACCACGTGGTCGATGCACGCGGTGAGCGCGAGCACGTCGTCCGGCTCCACGGCGGGGTACATCGCGACCCGCAGCTGGTTGCGGCCGAGCTTGCGGTAGGGCTCGACGTCGACCACGCCGTGCGCGCGCAGGACGCGCGCGACCGTCGGCGCCTCGATGTGGGCGGCGAGGTCGATGGTGCCCACCACGTTCGAGCGCAGCCCCGGGTCCGCGACGAACGGCGTGGCCCAGTCGCGCGCCAGCGCCCAGCCGTAGAGGTGGCCCGCCGAGGTCGCGGTGCGCTGCGCCGCCCACGCCATGCCGCCGTTGCCGAGGATCCAGTCGAGCTGCTCGGCCAGCAGCACGAGGGTCGCGATGGCCGGCGTGTTCAGCGTCTGGTCGAGGCGCGAGCTGGTCACGGCCGTGGTGAGCGACAGCGACTCGGGGACCCAGCGCCCGCTCGACTCGATGCGTGCCGCACGCTCGACCGCGCCGGGGGAGACGGCGGCGAGCCACAGACCGCCGTCCGAGGCGAACGACTTCTGGGGCGCGAAGTAGTAGACGTCCGTCTGCGCGACGTCGACCATCAGACCGCCGGCGCCCGAGGTGCCGTCGACCAGCACCAGCGCGTCCTGCTCTCGCGAGCCGGCCACCCGGCGCACGGGGGCGACCACGCCGGTCGAAGTCTCGTTGTGCGGCCAGGCGTAGACGTCGACGCCGTCGACCCGGGTGGGGACGGCGACCTCACCCGGGGGCGCGGCGGTGACGAGGGGCTCACCGAGGAAGGGCGCACGGGACGCCGCGGCGGCGAACTTGGCGCCGAACTCGCCGAACGTGCCGAAGGCGCCGCGATCCCGGACCAGGCAGAGGGTGGCCACGTCCCAGAAGAGCGTGGACCCGCCGTTGCCGAGCACGATCTCGTAGCCGTCCGGCAGGTCGAGGAGGGTGGCCAGGCCGGCGCGCACCCGCCCGACGAGCGCCCGCACCGGCGCCTGCCGGTGCGACGTGCCCATGAGCCGGGTGCCCGAGGCGGCGAGCGCGTCCAGCTGCTGCGGCCGGACCTTGGAGGGGCCGGAACCGAACCGCCCGTCCACGGGGAGCAGGTGCGCGGGGATGGTGATCTCGTGGGCGTCGGGCACGCGTCCGAGGATAGGCGCTGGTGGCTCCGTGCCCGCGGTCGTCGGCCCGACCAACTAATCTGTCCACAGCGCGACGGCCCGCCACGGTCCAGCACCGGACGGGGCGTGCACGCAACGATGACGCGACGCGGGAGGCCAGGGCAGTGAGCGACCTGATCGATACGACGGAGATGTACCTCAAGACGGTCTACGAGCTCACCGAGGAAGGCATCAACCCCCTGCGCGCCCGGATCGCCGAGCGGCTCGGCCACTCCGGCCCGACGGTGTCGCAGACCGTGGCGCGGATGGAGCGCGACGGCCTCCTGGTGGTGTCCGGTGACCGCCACCTCGAGCTGACCGAGCTCGGGATGAGCAGGGCCGTCCGCGTCATGCGCAAGCACCGGCTGGCCGAGCGTCTCCTCACCGACGTGATCGGCCTCGAGTGGCCGTACGTCCACGAGGAGGCCTGCCGCTGGGAGCACGTCATGAGCGAGCGCGTCGAGAAGCGCCTCGCCTCGCTGCTCGACCACCCGCACTTCGACCCGTACGGCAACCCGATCCCCGGGCTGGGGGAGATCGGCGAGGAGACCACCGGCGAGCGGTTCCTCGACGGCGTCGCGTCGCTGATCGCCTACCGCGGGCCCGAGAGCGCCGACGGGTCCGAGCGTGCCGTCGTCGCACGCATCGGTGAGCCGCTGCAGGTGGACGTCGAGCTGCTCACCCGGCTCTCGGAGGCCGGGGTGCTGCCGCACCGCGAGATCGTGATCGAGCGCAGCATCGGGACGGTCACCGTCTCCGCACCCGGTTCCGACGTCCTGCTGGACCTGCCCGTCGAGGTCGCTCGGCACATCTTCGTCGGCATCAGCTGACGTCGTCCCGGCCGCTCCGACCGCGCTCTGCGCGAGTCCGCTGCGCGAGGGCTGCGCGAGGGCTGCGCGCCCGCTGGGAGGCTCCTGTGGACCGCCAGGTGGTCGGTACCGTGCACTCGTTCGAGTGGTCCATGCTCGCGCTCCCACGCCCCTGATCGGCGTCTTTGCAGGTCACAGCGGGGGTCCGTGCCTCGCTGCAGGTCGGCTGTCCAAGTCGGCCGAAATTGGTCGTGACCAGAACGTGACAATCGCGGGAACCGTCCTGTACGTTCGACCTGCTTCCCAGGAACCCTCCTCCCAGGAAGCCCTCGAGCGGAACGCCTAACCCTGCCGCCGCCGCGAGGTCCGTACCAACCGCCGGCAGGGGCGGGGGACCCAATTGCGGGCACCGGAAGTTCGGTGTCCTTGGGGTGAAGCCGGAGACCTGATCTCGATCGGGAACACGGCCGGGTGTTCTCCCACCCGAACCCGACAGCTGACCTCGTAGGCGTCAGGAGAGGCAACACGTGACCGTGAGCACCACTCGCGCCCGCCACCGCGCGGCGCGCCGTCCATCGACACCCTTGACCGAGCTGGCTGCGTCCGCCTCGGATCAGATGGGGACCGTTGGGCGTCGTACGGCAGTCGTCGCCGCCTCGTCGGGACTCCTCGTCTCGATGCTCGGCACCACTGCCTCCGCCGCCCCGAGCGGCGATGTCGGCGCCCTGCCTGCCGTCGACACGGCAGCACTGACCGCCTCCGCGCGAGCCGTGCTCAACACCGCGCCGGTCGTCACGGCCCCCGTCGAGGCAGCCTGGACGTTCGACGTCCCGGTCGTCACGGCCGAGAAGCCGCCGCCCCCGCCGCCGGTCAAGGTCAAGCCCGTCGCTGCCTCGCGCAGCGCCGCCCGTGCCGCGACCACCACGAGCACCACGGCCGCAGCGCCGGCCGCGGCCAACTCTGCAGTGCCGCAGTCGGTCTCCGGCAACGCGGTCCTCGAGATCGCCGCCCGCTACGTGGGCGTCCCGTACGTCTCCGGTGGCGCGTCGCCCGCGGGCATGGACTGCTCGGGCTTCGTGTCCTACGTCTACGCGCAGCTCGGCATCTCGCTGCCGCGGACGTCGTCTGCGATCAAGGCCGCGGGCACCGTCATCTCGCGGGCCGAAGCGCAGCCGGGCGACCTCATCTGGAGCCCCGGCCACATCTCGATCTACGCCGGCGGCAACGAGCAGATCGACGCGCCCCGCCCGGGCAAGACGATCCAGTTCCGCGCCATCTGGCAGAGCTCTCCCCAGTTCATCCGGATCGGCTGACACCAGCCCCCCAGACGCCGAAGGCCCCGACGACAACCCCCCTTGTCGTCGGGGCCTTCGGCGTCTGCGGTGTCTTCGGCCTGGTCCCGGACGGTGCCGCGGAGCACGCGGCGCGTACTCTTGCCGTGCACCACGTGAGTTGCTTCGCTTCGCCGGGCCGGCAGCCAGCCGGTCCGACCCCCGAGGTCGGGAGAACGCCGTGCTCATGAATGCGTCGAAGCTGTCCACCGAGGCCGTCGGTGGGACGGTGTCCGAGATCGGCTCCCCCGGGCTGGTCGCGTCCGGAGCACGCACCCTGCTGCTCAACGCCAGCATGGAACCGCTGTGCATCGTCAGCCTGCGGCGTGCCGTGGCCCTCGTGATGACCGGCAAGGCGACCGTGGTGGAGACCGACGGGCGTCTGCTGCACTCCGAGCACGTGGCGGTGCCACTGCCCGTGGTGCTGTGCCTGACCCGGTACGTGCACGTCCCCGTGCGGCGACCCGTGCCGCCGACGCGTCGGACGGTCCTGCAGCGGGACGATCACCGCTGCGCCTACTGCGGCGGGGGAGCGGACACCGTCGACCACGTCCACCCGCGCTCGCGTGGCGGCCGGCACGAGTGGACGAACGTCGTCGCCGCCTGCGTGCGGTGCAACCACCGCAAGGCCGACCGCCTGCTGCACGAGCTCGGGTGGGAGCTGCCGTTCGTCCCGCGCGCGCCCCGGTGGTCGGTGGCGTTCGGCACCGCCTCGGTCCGCGCGGAGCCGCTCTGGTCGCAGTACGTCCGGTCGTGACGGCCGTTCGTCAACGATGAGCCAACATATGGCAACATTCCGGTAACTCGGGGTCGCAGAGCGTCGCCGAGGGGCACACTGGAACGAGCGCACGGCGGGCTCGGTGACGTACGGAGGCTCCGGATGACGCGTGACGATGTGGTCCTCGTCGGAGTGGACGGCTCTGCGGCGAGCCTGCACGCGCTGGACTGGTCGGCCGCGCAGGCCCGGGCCCACGGCTGGGGGATCCGGCTCGTCTGCAGCTACTCGCTGCCCTCGTTCACGGCGGCGTCCCTCGACGGCGGGTACGCGGCGCTGGACGACACGGCCATCCAGGAGGGCGCCAAGGCGGTCCTGGCGGAGGCGACGCAGCGGGTGTCCTCGAGGGGCGTCCCCGTCACCGCCAAGGTGATCACCGGGGACGCCGCGGGCGTGCTGGTGGACCTGTCGCACTCCGTGCGGCTCGCCGTCGTGGGCACGCGGGGTCGCGGCGGGTTCGCCGACCGGCTGCTGGGCACGGTCTCGTCGGCCCTCCCGGCGCACGCGTACTGCCCGACCGTGGTCGTCCCGTTGCGCGAGGCGGGCAGGACGCTGCCCGACGACCTGCCGATCCCGCCGCCGCGACCGGTCAAGCGGATCGTGGTCGGCGTCGACGGCTCCCCGCAGGCCGAGCGCGCCCTGCGGTACGCGATCGGGGAGGCGAAGGCCTGGGGCGCGGAGCTGACGGCGGTCGCCGGCGTCCCGGTGGGCTCGATGTCCGGGGTCCTGGCGTGGCTGCCGGCGGCCGTCGACCACGAGCAGGTGCTGCGCGACGTCGAGGAGGGCCTGAACGTCGTGGTCGACCGGGCCCTGGTGGAGCACCCCGACCTGACCGTGCGGCGCATCGCGCTCGACGGCACCGGCGCGGAGCTGCTCACGGAGTTCTCGGCGGCCACCGACCTGATCGTCGTCGGCTCACGCGGTCGTGGCGGGTTCGCGGGGCTGCTGCTGGGCTCCACCAGCCAGGCCGTCCTGCACCACTCCGACTGCCCCGTCATGGTCGTCACCAACCGCTGCGCGACCGCGGAGGACCCCGCCGCCTAGGACCGCCGCCGAGGACCTCGGGGGCGCGTCGCTCAGGGTTCCGGTGCCGGCGGCAGGTCCGGCCGACGGACCAGGGCCGAGAGCACGACGGTCGAGCGTGTGCGCGCCACGAACGGCTCCGCTGCCAGCCGCTCGACCACCCGTTCCAGGTGGCGCATGTCCCGCGCGCGGACCTGGACCATCAGGTCGACGTCGCCCGTCACCGTGCTCGCGGCGACGACCTCCGGGTAGTGCTCCACGGCCGCGCGCATCGTCGCCGGGCTCGTGGACCCGTTGCAGAACAGCTCGACGAACGCCTCGGTCTGCCAGCCCATCGCCGCGGGGTCCAGCCGGACCGTGAAGCCACGGATGACCCCCCGTTCGCGCAGCCGGTCCACCCGGCGCTTGACCGCCGGCGCCGACAGCGACACCTGCTCGCCCACCTGCGCGAACGTGGCACGGGCGTCGAGAGCGAGCACGCGCAGGATCGCGGTGTCGAGGGCGTCGAGGCCCGAGGCGTCGGTCATGGCCCCATCATCGCCGAGTCTCGCGCGGGTGCGGTCGGCTGGTGTGCCCGCGCGATGGGTGCCACTGTGGCTCACATTGCCCCGAAAGGGTGAACACCAAATGCGGCATCTGCGCTCAAGGCGGTCGCGCGACGTGCCGAGAACACAGAAGTTCTCGCGATGACGTGCATCGGGGGGCTTCCGCGAGGGGGGCGACATGGTCAAGGACACCAAGAAGCGTCTGGATGCAGTGCCGAGCCAGCGGCCGTCGGTGATCAGCGCGCCGACGCCGGTCATCGCCGAGCCGACGCCGGCACCGCTGCTCACCGGTCCCGCCGCACCGGCCGAGGCGCCGGTGATCCGCGACGTCCCGTCGCCGCGCCCCGCGTCCTCCCCGCTCGTCGAGACGCAGCCCGCTCCCGCGACGCCCCGCCCGACGCTCCGCCCGACGCCCGTCCGTCGGGCCGTCTGGGTCGGCATCGCCGCCGGGGTCGCGCTGGCCGTCGCGGTCGGTGGGGGTCTGTACGCGGCCGACAAGCGCGCCCTGGCCACGCAGGCCGAGGCCCTCGAGGCCGGCCTGCGCGTGGACCGGTCCGTCCTCGCCGCGACGCGTGACGTCGCCGTGCAGCGGGGCACCGACGCGGTGCTCGCCCACGCCACCTACCAGGGCAGCCGTACCGCGGCGGCCACGGCGGCGCAGGCCACCGTCGACCACGCGAACGCGACCCTTGCCGCCGTGCCCAACGCGGGCGACGGACCCCGGACCGCCCTCGCCACGGCGAGCGGCTCGGTCGGTGCCGCGCTGACCGCCCCCGGAGTCAGCCTGCTGTCCCTGCGCTCGCTCGTCGCGGGAGTCGCCGCGCCCGAGCAGGCGGCGGTGGATGCGCAGGGCGCCTGGCAGGCCGCCGAGAACGCCCGGATCGCCGCCGAGCAGGCAGCGGCTGCGGCAGCGGCGCAGGCGGCGGCCGCGGCTCGCTCCGCCCGCTCGACCGTCAAGGCCCCGGGCCGGGCGACGACGCGCTCGACGGCCCCCAGGTCGTCCGGCGGGCAGTCCTCCGCCGGGCAGGCGGCGCCCGCGCCGACGGGTGGGGTGCCCGCGGGGGGCAAGGTCTGCAACGGGTCGGGCGGCTCCGGTGCCGGTGAGTCGAGCGTCTCCGCGATCGGCTCCGCCATCAACGCCTACCGCGCCTCGCTCGGGCTCTCGGAGCTGTCGGTGTCCCGCAGCGGCAGCCTGGTCTCGCACGCGGTGAACATGGCGAACACCGGCGGCATCTGGCACTCCGGCGGAGACAACATCGTGGCCTGCGTCAGCAACGGCTCGGCGTCCGGGATGGTCTCGGCCTGGTCGAGGTCGGCCGGCCACGACGCGCAGATGCGCCGCACCGACGTCTCCAGCATGTCCGTCGGCGGCGCCGGCCTGAACGGCTGGCTGTTCGGCGCAGTCCGCTTCAGCTGACCCGCAACCACCCCGCACCAACCGCAACGTCCGAGCAGATGGGGCCTCTGGCCTCCATCTCCTCGGACGTTGCGCTGCCACAGACGCGGACGTCCGAGCGGAGGGGGCCTCTGGCCTCCATCTCCTCGGACGTTGGCGTCAGCGGAGGGCGGTGGTGAGGCGGTCGGTCGCCAGGTCCAGGTCCTGCGGCGTGATCGTGAGCGGGGGAGCCAGGCGGATGGTGCTGCCGTGGGTGTCCTTCGCCAGCACGCCGCGGGCCAGGAGGCGCTCGCAGAGCTGGCGGCCGGTGCCGCGGCCCTCGGCCACGTCCAGCCCGGCCCACAGACCCACGCGTCGCGACGAGGCGAGCAGCCCCTCGGCGACGAGCGCGTCCAGGCGTTCGCCCCAGTGCCGGCCGAGCGTCGTGGCACGGGCCTGGAGCTCACCGGTCTCCAGCAGCGCGACGACCGCGAGGCCGACCGCGCACGCCAGCGGGTTGCCGCCGAACGTCGACCCGTGCGTGCCGGCGGTCAGCACGCCGAGCACGTCCGCGCGTCCGACGACGGCCGAGACCGGCATGATCCCGCCGCCCAGTGCCTTGCCCAGGGTCACCAGGTCGGGCCGGACCCCCCACAGCTCGGACGCGAGCGTGGTGCCCGTGCGGCCGAGCCCGGACTGGATCTCGTCGGCGACCAGCAGCACGTCCTGGTCCGTGCACAGGGCGCGCAGCCCGGGCAGGTAGTCGTGCGGCGGGACGACGACGCCCTGTTCACCCTGGATGGGCTCCACCAGGACGGCCACGGTGGTCTCGTCGATGGCGTCGCGCACGGCGTCGACCGAGCCGAACGGCACCACCCGGAACCCGGGGGTGTACGGCCCGAAGCCGCCGCGTGCGTCGGGGTCGGTGGAGAACGACACGATCGTCGTCGTGCGGCCGTGGAAGTTGCCGTCGGCCACGACGATCGTCGCGCGGTCGGCGGGCACGCCCTTGACGTCGTACCCCCACTTGCGGGCGGCCTTGATCGCCGTCTCGACCGCCTCCGCGCCGGTGTTCATCGGCAGCACCATCGGCGGGCCCGCCACCAGCGGCCCGACCAGCGCGGCCAGCCGCGCGGCGAACGGTTCCAGCAGCTCGTGGTCGAACGCGCGGGACGTGAGGGTCAGCCGGTCGAGCTGCGCGTGCGCCGCCGCCACGAGCGCCGGGTGCCGGTGCCCGAAGTTCAGCGCCGAGTACCCCGACAGCAGGTCGAGGTAGCGCCGACCCTCGTCGTCGGTCACCCACGACCCGAGCCCGTCGACCAGCGTGACGGGCAGCGGGTGGTAGTTCGGCGCCAGCACCGACCCCGCGGCGTCCACGGCGGTCATGTCAGCTGCTCGGGCCTGAGGCGGGCCGGATCTCGAGCGTGCAGCACTTGGCGCCGCCACCGCCCTTGAGCAGCTCGCTGGTGTCCACGGGGATGGGGTTGTAGCCGCGCTCGGCGATCGCCGCGGCGAGGTCGACCGCGCCGGGGGCGACGACGACGTTCAGCCCGTCGGAGACGGCGTTCAGTCCCAGCGCGGCGGCGTCGCGCTCGGTCGCCTCGATCGCATCGGGGAAGAGCTGGCGCAGCACCGCACGCGATCCGGCCGAGAACGCCGGCGGGTAGTACGCGATCTGCGGGTCGGCGGGCTCGCTCGACAGCACGGCCAGCGCGGTGTCCAGGTGGTAGTAGTGCGGGTCGACCAGCTCGAGGCTGATCACGGGTCGGCCCACCAGCTCCTGCAGCTCGGCGTGCGCGGCGCGGTCGGTGCGGAAGCCGGTGCCGGCCAGCACCAGGTTCCCGACGGCCAGCAGGTCGCCCTCGCCCTCGTTGGTCTGCGCGGCGGTGTGCGTGACGTAGCCGCGGTCGGCGAACCACTTCTGGTACGCGGGGCCCTCGGCGCCGCGCTCGGGGTAGCGGAACCGGGCGGAGTAGACGATGCCGTCCAGGACGGTCGCGCCGTTGGCGGCGTAGACCATGTCCGGCAGGGCGGGGATCGGGTCGATGGTCTCGACGGTGTGGCCCAGGTCGAGGTACACGTCGCGCAGGGTGCGCCACTGGCGGACGGCCAGGTCCGCGTCGGTGTGCCGCGTCTTGTCCATCCACGGGTTGATCTCGTAGGACACCGTGTAGTGCACGGGCTCGCACATCAGGTAGCGGCGATCGGTACGTCCGGGGGCGGTCGTGGGCATGAGGGCTCCTCGTGGCGTGTCGTTCCTCCGAGCCTACGAGCCGGTACCGGTCACATCGTGCATCTCGGATTGCGGGCCAGGGCGCGATCCGTTGCGCACTGTCCGCTACCCGTGGCGATGTGTTGCGCGAGCCTCGTTTTGTGCGCGCATCAGCGCATACCGCGTCATGGCGCCGAGGAACGGCCGCAGCACCGCCCCGGTGAGGCGTCGCGGCAGCGGCCCGGCGAGGTAGACGTCCTCGGTCCACAGGACCCGGCTGGACGACGGCCCCGCCGGCACGACGACGATGCTCGCCGTGCCCCTCAGCACGCGGCCCACCTTGGTGAACGCCGCGACGCCCGGCTCGGTGCCCACCGGGGGGTCGAAGCGGTCGATCGTCATGACGTCCTTGAGGCCCGGAGCGCCCCGGCGGGCGAGCAGACCCGAGACGGCCGTCACCCTGCCGCCGTCCACGCTGATCCGGGTCAGCGGGATCCAGCGCTCGTGATTGCGCAGGTCCGCGACCAGAGTCCAGGCCGTCGGCGCATCGACGGGGAAAGCCCGGACCACGGCGTCGATGGGCAGACTCGTCACGCAGCCCATCGTCCGCGCGGGTAGCCTCGCTGTCCATGGAGAGCAGGCAGCTGGGTCGTACGGGTCGGTCGGTCGGAGTCGTCGGGCTGGGGTGCTGGCAGCTCGGGGGCGACTGGGGCTCGGTGTCCGACGAGACCGCGCTGGAGGTGCTCGGCGCCGCGGTCGACTCCGGCGTCACGTTCCTGGACACCGCCGACGTCTACGGCGACGGCCGCTCCGAGAAGCTCATCGGCTCGTTCCTGGCCGCGCGCGGGCCGAACCACGGCCTGACGGTCGCGACGAAGATGGGCCGCCGCGCCGACCCGCACGACGCCGACGCCTACACGCTGTCGTGGTTCCGCGCATGGACCGACCGGTCGCGCGAGAACCTCGGCGTCGACACCCTCGACCTGGTCCAGCTGCACTGCCCGCCGGCCGAGGTCCTCACCCGCGAGTCCACCTACGACGCCCTCGACGTGCTCGTCGACGAGGGCCGGGTCGCCGCGTACGGGGTGTCCGTCGAGACCGTCGACGAGGCCCTCGAAGCCATCGTCCGGCCGAACGTGGCCACCGTGCAGATCATCCTCAACGTGTTCCGCCGCAAGCCGCTCGAGCAGGTGCTGCCGCTGGCCGTGGAGCAGGGCGTCGGCATCATCGCGCGCGTGCCGCTGGCGTCGGGCCTGCTGTCCGGCAAGTACGACGAGCACACCCAGTTCGCCGCCGACGACCACCGCAGCTTCAACCGCGGCGGCGAGGCGTTCGACGTGGGGGAGACGTTCGCGGGGGTGCCGTTCGAGGTCGGGGTGGCGGCCGCGCGCGAGGTCGCCGCGCTCACGCCCGTCGGGTACACGACAGCCCAGCTCGCGCTGCGCTGGGTCATCGACCAGCCCGGGGTGTCCGTGGTCATCCCCGGTGCGCGCTCGGCCGCGCAGGCCGTCGCGAACGCCGAGGCCGCGTCCCTGCCCCGGATCGACGAGGAGACCCTCGACGGGCTCCGCGGCGTCTACGACGGGCGCATCCGCCAGCACGTGCACGCGCGCTGGTAGGACCGCCGCCCTACGGGGTCTTCCGGCCGAGCCGCTTCAGGCGGCCGGTCGGCCGGGGCGGCGCGGCCGGCACGAGCATCGGCGCGCCGCCGGGGCCCGCGACCTCGAGGACCTTCGGGAACGCGAGCGGCGCCGGGCCGAACGCCTTGCGGGCACCCTCGATGACGTCCTTGCCGAGCGCCCGCGCCCCGGTGACGCCCACGATCAGGCCCACGCCGAACGGGATGAGGCGCCCGACGGCCAGCCCCGCCTGCTTGGTCAGCTGCGTGCGGACGAACCGTCGGGTCATCGAGGTGTTCACCTTGCGCACGGTCGCCAGCGGCATCCGGGTCAGCAGGGCACGCGCCACGCTGACGCTGGTCAGCTCCGCACCGCCCGTGACGATCTTGCCGCCCGAGTCCCCGAGGATCGTGGTCAGCAGGAGCCCGCGGCGCCGCTCGGTGTCCTCGACCTCGATGCCGTGCACGCTGGCCACCGCGAGCGCGAACGCGGCCGACGCCCCGAAGAACGTCGCGACGTCGCTCGCGGTGAGCATGAACGCGACGCCGGTGCCGACCGCCGGGGCCGCCGCCGTGGCGCCGACCGCACCGCCGGTGGCCTGAACCACCCGCAGGTACTCCTTCTCCAGGATCCGCACGATCTGCTCGGGCGTGGCCTCCGGGTTCCTGCTGCGCACCGAGTCGACGTGCGCGTGGATGGTCGACGACGGGATGGTGACGGCCTTGGCGAGCGCCGCCTCGACGAGGGACGGCATCAGCGCTCCCCGGTGACGGTGAGCTCGACCGTCGCGCCCGCGGCGATCGTCCGGCCCACGGTGCAGTGCGAGTCGACGGCGCGGTGCAGGACGCTGATCAGGCGCTCGCGCGTCGGTGCGTCCAGCCCGCTGAGGTCGACCACGAGCTCCTCGGCGATCGCGGGATAGCGGTCCTCGTCCGGGTCCGCCATGCCGGTGGCCTTGATGGTCACGTCGACGTCGTCGCCCAGGTAGTGGGTCAGCTTGGCGTCCGCCGACAGCCCGCTGCAGCCGACCAGCGCGATCTTCAGCAGCTCACCGGGGGTGAACGCGCCGTCGACCTCCACGCCGCCGAGGCTGACCTCGGCACCGCGCGAGTTGCGGCCCGTGTACAGGCGCTTGCCCGTGCGCTCCACCCACAGCTCGGTGTCACCGGAGTTCCTGGTGATGTCGGGTGCTGGCTTGTGCTCCGTCGTCATCTGGCGATCCTGCCACGCGGCGCGCGCCGAGGCGGCTCGACCGGTCACGCTGGTCCGGCCAGCGGGATGTTCTGGTTGAGCCGAAAGACGTGTGTCTCAGGTCAGGGCGCCCATCCCGGCGAGCTGGCCGACGCCGTCGGGCCTTGGCCGCAGTCCGTCGGGGCTGGCATGGGCCCGAGCGCGGGCCGTCGCGCGATCCGCGGGGGAGACTGCAGGCGGACCGACGCGCCCCCGGCGCCGCCGGCCGCGACGATCGGGGCTCATGTGACCGGCAGGACCATTGTCATCACCGGCGCCAGCGACGGCATCGGTGCCGCCGCGGCGCGCGACCTCGCCGCGCGGGGCGAGCGGGTCATCGTCATCGGCCGCTCACCGGACAAGACGGTGGAGGTCGCGCGGGGGATCGGCGCGGAGCACCTGGTCGCCGACTTCGCGCGGCTCGACGAGGTCCGCGCACTCGCGGCCGCGCTCATCGAGCGCACCGACCACATCGACGTGCTCGCCAACAACGCGGGCGGCGTCTTCGGCAAGCGCACGCTCACGGTCGACGGCCACGAGATGACGTTCCAGGTCAATCACCTCGCGCCGTTCCTGCTGACCCGCCTGCTGATGGACCGGCTGCGCGCCGCCGGGACCGCGAAGGTCGTGGTGACCTCGAGTGCGGCGAACCGCTACGGGCGCATCGACCTGGTCGACCTCGAGAGCGCGCGCCGCTACACGCCCACCCGGGCGTACGGCTCCAGCAAGCTCGCGAACATCCTGTTCGCACGCGGCTTGCACGCGCGCCACGCTGCCGACGGCGTCGCGGCCGTCGCCTTCCACCCGGGCACCGTCGCCACCGGCTTCGCGGCCGGCAGCACGAGCGTCTTCCGGTGGGTGTACCGCACGCCGCTGGCCCGGTTCATGCTGACGAGCGCCGAGCAGGGCGGCGGGCACCTGGTGCACTTCGTCGACGGGACGCCAGGCGTCGACTGGCAGCCGGGCGCGTACTACGACCTGCGCCGGCGCGCGGCGCCGAACCCGCAGGCTCTCGACGACCGCCTGGTCGACGCGCTGTGGCAGCGCAGCGAGGCGATGGTCGGGTAGTGCCGATGCCGGCCCGACGGTCCCGCCCCTCGGCTCAGGCCGGGACCGGTTCGCTCTCCCGCGCGACGCAGTAGCGCAGCGTCGCCGCGAGCGCCGCGGGGATGTCGTCGTCGGCGTAGCCGAGCTCGGGCTGGGAGTCCGCCGGGTCGCTGACCGCGCGGCGCTCCTGGAACAGCCCAGAGTCGACCAGGTGGATGCCGTGCTCGACGCCGGCAGCCGCCGCCTGCGCGTCGATCCGCTCGAGCGTCGCGCGCGTTGCCTCGTACGGGACGACGGCGACCTGCTCGGGGTCGCGCCCGATCGCCTCGCACACCGCCCGGTACAGCTCGACGTAGGTCAGCTCGTACCCGTTGATGGCGTAGCGGCCGCCGTGCCGCCCGCGCTCCATCGCCCCGACCGCCGCCTGCGCCACCTGCGTGACCGTCACGGCCGACGTCGACCCCGCCGAGGCCGCGATGAACCCCGCCGAGCCCCGGACGATGTCGATGAACATCTGCCACAGCGGCGTGCGGCCCGGCATGGTGCCGAAGATGTACGGGAGGCGCAGGGTCATGACGTCCATCGCGCCGTCGCCCTCCAGGTACGCCAGCTCCTCCTGCGCGAGCCGCGTGCGCGGGTAGCCGTTGCGCGTGCGGTAGCCCAGGTCCGGCCACCGCTCGGCGAACTCGGCGGTGTAGGAGCCGTAGAGCACGAACTTGGCGACGCCGACCTGGCGGGCCAGGCGCGCGAGGCGCTGGGTGGGCAGGACGTTGGCCTCGTGGAAGTAGCGCGCGGCGGGGATGGGCGGCGTGACGCGCTCGTCGGCTCCCGCCGCGTAGAACACCGAGTGCTTGCCGTCGAGCAGGGCCAGCAGCTCGGCGTCGGTCAGCTCCGTGACGTCGGCGAGCACGTTCTCGACGCCTGCGGGGAACAGGTCCTCGACCGGCATCGGCGGCAGCGACAGCGACGTCACCTGGTACCCGCGTGAGACCAGCTCGAGGGTCGTGTGGTAGCCGAGGAGGCCGGTGCCTCCGATGACGAGGACCGCGCTCATGGTCCGCCTCCTTGTGGTTCGGGGTGCGTCCATCCCATCCCGGCCGGGCGGCGACCTGGTGGGACTTCGGGTGCTCGTCCGGGCGGGTGCGGCCGGTAGGCTTGCCGCGCGTGATGCCCGGTGGGTGTCCTCGCGCCTGTAGCTCAGGGGATAGAGCACCGCTCTCCTAAAGCGGGTGTCGGCAGTTCGAATCTGCCCAGGCGCACAGTGATTGACCAGGTCACAGCCCCCTCGGGCGTTCGGGCCACGGATAGAGGCCAGCCGGGACCACCCAGGGACCACCTAGGCAGGTGTTGGCAGCTCGCGGCAGGACGATGCATCGAGCACGTCGTTACCCCTCTGGCCTGCTCACGTGCGCGCCCAGACTGGGCCGCAAGTTCTGTGTGCTGGTGGGAGCCCTGCGCGAGAGCGAGCGGGGGTACCCGAGGAGCACGAGATGGACGTCGGAACGCTGGGCACCATCGTCATGAGCGACGCGCAGGCGAAGCTCGTCTACGCCAAGTGGCTCATCACCGGACCGGGCACCGGCACGAACCCGAAGGCGGGAGACGTGCTGCCGGTGGTGGTCGTCAAGAACAACGGCAGCACGGTCAACGTCAAGGTCTTCCTCGACGGTCAGGCCGACGTCTGGCTCCCGGGCGTCAACCCGGCTGACGTCACCGTCGTCTGACCGTGGGCGTAGTGACGCGGCTCGTCCATTCGGAGGGCACCGACTGGCAGCTTCCCGCGGACTGCCGCGACGAGGACATGGCCGGGAGCTGGGACATCGACCCGGACGGTTCACCCTCCGACGCCCACCGGGCAGCTCTCGCCGCGTGTGAGAGCTGCCCGGTGCGGCAGGCACGTCTCGACTTCGCCTTGGCTGTCGAAGGCGCGTGGCCCCGATGGGGCATCTACGGCGGCACGTTGCCCAGGACCGGCAGCGCATCACCCGAGCACGTCAGCGCAGAGCCGACTAAGACCGCCGTACAGGCCGACCGGGCAGCCCGGTCGGTGGCCGGCGAATCTGAGCGAGCAGGCCGCCTAGCGACTCGGGTGCCGTTCGCCACGAACAGCGGCCAACGGAGCCGAGCAAAGATCTCTGGGGGGGTGCTGTCTACGCGACGAGCGTGCGGCGGAGGCGCCCAAGACGACGCTGCAGTCTCTCCAGGTCACTATCCGCGACCGCGATGTCGAGCGTGAGCGATACGTCGATGGTCTCCCGCTCCGGATCGGCAGCGTGGGCGGGAATCTGGTCCACCTGCGTCGCATACTCGGCCACGAACTGGCGAATTTGATGGAGCGGGCCATCGACCATACGAGCCGCGGCGTCGAAAGTTCTTCGCTCCAGAGTCGACGAGCCACTCTCTCGAACACTCGCGGCCCAGTCGAGAAGATCGGCGTATACGCCCAGCAGGCGAGCCGCCAAGATTCGAATCGCGTCGGGGTCGCCAGGTTCACCCGGTGCGCCAAAGGCCCGCTCCTGGCTCTCGAAGCTGAGAATCTCGGGCAGACTCACAGCGAGCGCGGCAGCGCCATCGAGCCGCTTCCCGAGCCGCGCGATCGAGTCGGTTGCGCGGCTTGGCTGCGTCGGTCCCCCTCGAGCCCCGGGCCCACGTCCATGCTTGATGTACTGCGCCTCGCGTTCCGCGATTCCGATCCATAGAACGGCGCCAAACAGCATGTACTCCCAGCCTGGTGGTCGGATCGCCACCATTTGCTCCGCATGCCGCTCGCTACGCGGCATCCTTCGACCATCCCACGGAGCCCTCTCGGTGCTCCGGCGCCAAAGCGCCAGGCGCCGATCACCAAACTTCGGCGACCTAGTTCGACGGTAGTTCGCCAGCACCTGATTGCGGGTCTTGCGGTCGCTCGCGCGACCGTATCTCCGGCCCCACGCCCAATCGAAGTGCGCCGCCCAATCTGTTCGGAGTCGAAACGCAGCGAGTAAGCGGGCAATGAGGGGCCACTTTCGATAAGCTCGCGGATCCTGTGCACGCACGTTCGCGGTTGCTGTCTCGACGCCGCTGTAGTACGTCACTAGATATAGGAAGGGGAGGAGAGCGAATGGAAACCAGAAACTGAGGGCCGTCTCCTGCAGCAGCGCCAGCCACTCGTCCCTGGGCATGCCTCGTACGAGGCTGAAAGTCGTCCAGATCGTCAGCGTCACGCCAATGACCACAATCGCCGCCTCGCAGATGCGCCCGAGGCTCGCGTTGCCTTGGTGGGCGGCTCCGACGGCAACAATCGCGACGAGCGCTGCGATTGCCTGCAAGACCAGTTCCCATAGCAACGGCAGGCTCACGAGGTTCGCGTAGAGCGCGAAGAACACGGCTGCTCCCGTGGTCGCGGCCAGAGCAGATCGCCACACGCGTAGACTGCTTCTAGCTTGAATGGCTTTCACGATGAGTGCACCGCCAAGCCCGACCACTACCAACAACGTGGGCCACCACAGGGCGGCGCTCCAAATGCCGGCGGTCGAGGCGCCCCACAGCAGCAATGCGCAGTACGCGACGTAGACACCGACCAGCCAAACGAAGGGTCTCGCGAGTCGCGCGAGGCTTGGAATCTCCTGCCGCACGGCCCGAACGGAGAGTGCAACGACAAGCACGGCAGCTACCAGGATCGCGCTCGCCAACTCGCGGTTGTCCGGCATGGCCGCCTTCCTTTCGCGCGCGGTCGGCTAGCCCTGGCTAGGGTCTCTCGATACACGGTGAAGGTCGCCTCGGACAGCAACGACGAGCGGCGGGGGCGGGGGCACTCTGGTGAAACGCTGGTTTCGGCACCGCCCACCCTGCTCGGTCTAGCGATCCTCGTCGGCAGAAAGTGACGGCAAGGGTTCCGCGTCCTCGATTTCCTCCTCGCCGTCCTTCTGGGCTCGCAGAATGTCCGATTCGAGGACCTTCCAGCGGTCGACAGCCGTCTTTATTTCGTCAATTTCGGCAGCGTCGAGAATTCGCGCACCGTTCTCGTCGCACGTGGCGATCTGAACGGGAAATCCGACGTGGGCGTTAGACACCTCGATTGTCGTCGCGATGGTCCCATAGGCCAGGAGCTTGCCGTCTTCCAGGGTGAGATCATCGTCGATGTAGTGCCCCATCAGGGCCTTCGCGACGGCCGCAAAGGGGCCACCGCTCCCGATCGAGTAGAACTTCTGGGCAGTGTGCCAATTCGCTTGCCCGTCGCCAGCCAACTCCAGAAACCACGGCGTTCCATTCGTGTAGCCCAGGAGTAAGAAATCGGTCTGAAACGGGATCGCGCCCGGCTGGAAAGGGACGCTCCCCAGCGCCTTTTGATAGGCCTTCCCCATAACCGGATTGATCGAGCTGTGAAGCTTTTCTCTAATCGCCTTCAGATCCGGAGTCGTGAAGCTCGCCAGGGGCGCCGTCGGGCTACCGCTAGTATCGATCGTCTCCAACGTGTTCGTGACTTCCTCCATCACAAACACCGAACCCGACGCAGTCCAAATTGCGGGCGTCCGCCCGAAGGTCCGGACCTTCTGCGCCGTCATCGCTGTGAATGCGTCGCTGCTCATGCTGTCAGCAGCTACTAGGACCCCGTCCTTGCAGACGAGTCCGATCGCGACAGTCACGGTGGGCGATCAGCCGTTGAACTGCGACTTGGTCGCGTACTCAGGGTAGGCAGCGTAGACATCGCGAAGAAGTTTGTTGAAGGACCGCGTCGTGACGAACCGTCGCACGTCCCGAACGAACTTCTGCTCACCCTCGCTCAGCGTCGTCCACACGTTGTCCGCGACCTTCTCGCCGGCTTCTGTCGTTGCGTACTGTCCGTACCGCGAGTGCGGGAACTCTTCGACCTTCATCTCGCCGCTCATAATCCACGTGTCAACATCGTGAACGAGCGTGCCCGAGTACGGCCCCCAGTTGTACGGGCGGTACTCGTAGAAGTCGGACCACTCCTTCGAGCCGCGCATCGACAGCATGAAGACCGCCTTCTGCATGCGGATGCGGTCGAGCGGGAAGGTTTCGCCATCCGTCCGCGCGTGGCTGGAAGCGAGCAGGAGCGGCAGGTCTGGACGCCTCAACTCGAGCCTCCGGGGCGGGTGGGTAGCGCGTACGCGCTCTGACGAAGGCTATCCAGCCTAGCGCTGCACGCGAAGTAGGCGGACCGGGTGAGTTCGAATCGCACGATCGGGGCGGTTCGCTGACGCGCGCCGGGTTCGGGTGACGGGTCAGCGGCTCTTCTCGGGGTCAAGGAGCTTCTCGATGCGCTCCAACGCCGCGGACACCTGTGCCGGGGGGGTGTAGCGCGAGAACCAGACCTCGGTATCCGGCGACACGTCGAGTACACCGGCGTCGCCATCTACCCCATCGAGCCATAGCTTCACCTCGCGCGGCCCAATGTGGAACCCAGCGAGTCGTCCGTACGTCACGGTCCCGCCCGAGCCGTTTACGCCGAACGCTATGCCGACGAAGGTCTGGTTCAGACCGCCAGCTTCAACCTTGTACTCGTCCGTACCGCCGCCAGCCCATGCCATCGGAATGCCTCTCGTCAGGGTGTGTTCCTGCAGTTCGGAGCATACGGAGGCCCTCTGACACTCGGCTTGTCGGTGCCTCGTGGGAGGGTGCGCGGATGAATGGTGCGGACTGGTTCGACTTCGGGATGGGGGCGCTACCGCGCAAGGTAGCCAAGCTGGTTATCGCTGCTTTGGTACTGATCCCGGGCGGTGGCTTCGCGGCGTGGTACGTGAACGAGAAGGCGGCTGGGATCGAGGAGATGGTGCAGGACTATCTGGACCATCTCGTTGCGACCCTGTCGATGCCGTCCGTGGCTCCGGTGTCTCCCGCAGCAACGCCCTAGGCGTGATCGGCGTCGGGCCTCAGAAGGGCTCGATCGGCAGACCGGCGTCGCGTAGAGCCGCCCCGACGCGCTGATGTAGGTCGTCCTGCGCCGACGCGGGGGCACCGAGCGCGTCGATGCCCTCCGTGTACTGCGACGGTCCGTCGTGCGCGTAGGCGAGGTCTGGGGCGGTCCTCTGCTCGGCAGCCCACTCCGCGTAGACACGTTGGATCACCCGTAGGCGCTCGTTCGTCGTCACCTCGCCACCCGCATCGGCACGACGTTCGACGCCTGCGCCGCCTTGCCTGCGGCCACGGACGCGTCGAACATTTCGGCCAGCTCCTCAGGTTGCTGATCCCACGCGTGCGCATAGAGCTTGAGGACGAGCGTCGCGTCGGCGTGTCCCAGACGCTTCGCCACCTGGATCGGCGTCATCCCTCGCTCGATGCAGAGCGACGCGTGAAAGTGCCGCAGGTCGTGAAAACCGAAGCCGCCCTTGTTGCGGTGCGCCGGTAGGCCGACAGCTTCAAGCGCGGGGTCGAACACTCGTCGCAGGAAGTTCGCTCGGTTATAGGGGTGCGACACACCGTCGCCGTCCATCCAACCGAAAAGACGTAGTCGCTCGGCCGCAGCGTAGCCACCAGAGTCGCGAGGTCGGCGACCAGCTCGCGCGGCAGGCCAGCCAGGGTGCGGATGCCCGCCCGAGACTTCGGTGTGCCAACATGCCAACCGCCGCCCACGTACTGTGCGCTTCGCTCGATGCGTGCGGTTCGTGCCAGGAGATTGAGGTCGCTCACTCGAAGCCCCGCGACCTCGCCGGCTCTAGCCCCGGTGTACGCGGCGAAGAATACGAGCGCTGCCCACTTGGCTCGCTCGGGCATCGGCACTGTCGTCGAGTTGGCTGCGGTAGCCCGTTGGCCGCGCGGGGAGGCCGTGACAGTCGCGGTGCGCAGCCAGGCGATGACCTGTGCGACCTGGCCCTCGGTGAGCCAGTGACGGGGCGCATCGTCGGGCTTCGCCAGGTCGATCTCGCGCATTGGATTGATAGCGATGAGCTTTCCCTTCACCGCCTCGTTCAACACCCGGCTCAGAACGCCTGCGGTCTTTTGAACGGTGCGAGCGGCGCGCGGGCGCCCCTTCTCATCTGTCGAGTAGTTCCCGAGGAAGGTGCTGAGCCTGCGGTAGTCGAGTCGGTTCACTGCGACGCCGTGCAGGGGCTTGAGGCTGCCGTGCACGATCTGTCGATACGCGGCCATCGTCGAAGGCTTCGCCTTCTGCAGCTTCGGCGTCTGCAGCCAGCCCTCGGCGACTTCGAGGAACGTCGTACGACCAGCGCTTGGGGCAACGAATGCGCCTCGCTGCACGTCGGCCTTGGACGTGGTCTGAGCGGCCCGGGCTGCGCTCAGTGAGGCGAACTGGCCGAGGCTCGTGAGCCGCCGCCGTTCGTCCTTGACCCGGGCCTCGTACGTCGACACCTGCCGACCATCGGCGTGTGTGCGCGTCACCTTGCGGATGCCGGGGTGATTCTTGACGGCAGTCTTCTTGACGGTCGGGCGGGTCATCGTTCCTCCTCCTTGGGGAGCCAGGTGGCGAGGATGTTGTCGGGGTCGGTGAGCGCGGTGAGCGCTCGGGCGGTGCCGTGCAACGGGCACTCGGCCTCGTAGCTCGACGGGTAGGCGTCGACCATGTCGCCGCAGGTGGCCGGGAACCACTCGGCGTCAGTCACGCGAACCGTCCCCTTCGCACGACACGGACGCCGCATAGGTATCCAGTTCGACGCCTCGCAAGAGCCGGCGAACACTCGACGCCGACCAGCAGGCCGCGCCACGAGTCGTAGGAACGGCCTCGGCCGTGAGTTGGCGTGCGACCCGCGAGGCGCTCAGATCGGCGCTCAGTGCCACCACGCGGGCGACCACATCGTCGGGCGTGGCGCGTGGGCGACCGAGCCGCTGCCCGCGGGCCTTCGCCGCAGCGAGGGCGTCACGGGTCCGGGAGCCGAAGGGATCGGGCTGCACTCTCCGGCACGGGCGGAGCGGCCGCCAGGCCGGGATCTTGAGCGAGGTACAGGTGAGACGTCAGCGGCCCTCGGACGGGTCCGGGATCAGAGCGCCCGCCGCGGTCAGCGCCCCGAGCACCAGACCCGTGCGGGTGTGCGCCAACCGCACCCCCGCGGCGGCATGCGCCTCACCGCGGCGGAACACCCACCGCTCGAACGCGACCGTGACGGCTACCGAGCCGGCGAGCGCCACGGCGAACGCCACGACGACGGCGGTGCCGCGCGCGACCGTGCGCGCGTCCGCTGAGGGCGCGGGGCCGTCCCCGGCGTTGTCGAGGACGCTCTGCGCGAGGTTCTCGGTCGCGACGGGGATGCCGTCGAGGGCTGTGCCGTCGAAGCGCCTGCCGTCGAAGTTCGTGGCCTCGCCGGCCGTGCGGCGCCGCCGTGCCTGCAGCTCGGTCCATGCCTGACGCGCGTCCGGCACGGCGACCGCCGCACCGGCGGCGACGCAGGCGGCCTTGAGCCATCCTCGCGTGGCGCGGGTGCGGGCCACGTCCGGCACGGCGTAGTACGCGACCGTCGTCAGGCCGGTCAGCAGGGCGGTGGTCGTGCGCGCACGGGCAGTCGTCACAGGTGGCCTCCAGGTCGTCGGGTGGCCACCCTAACCAGGCGTCGGGCAGGGGTATCGGCCCCGCGGATGACCGGCCGTCGTTCGCGCTAGGTGTACTGACCAGACCGTTGTTGATGTAGCGAGCCCATGGCGGCCAGCGAGCGCGATCAGCCCGCCCGTTGAAACCACGCCAGCGCCAGCGCGGTGACCTCGCTGGGCGCGTCGTCGGTGATGAAGTGTGCGGCGTCGTCGACGAAAGCGAGCTCGTAGCGGTCGGCGTAGCGCGTGAGATCCCCGCAGAGGCGGCGGATCAATGCCTCGTCCCACGGGTGGTCGAGCCGCCCGAACACGGCGAGAGTCGGCGGCTGGAGTCGTTGCCGAGCGAAGGTGCCGCGTGCGAGCTGCAGGGACACCGGAAGCGCGACGCCCCGGAAGATCCGCCGTACCGCCCCGTCGATCTCGGCGCGGGACATCGGCGCGAGGTAGGCGTCGAGCGTCTCGGTCGGCAGCGGGTGGGCGATGTATCTGGGGTCGAACAAGCCCGCGAGCGAGCGGCCGCGGCGGTGCGAGACCAGGGCCGGCATGTGTCGGAACCCGCTGAGGAGCTTGAGGCTGAGGGGCATGAACATGGGCGGCACCGAGAGCTGCACCAGCGACCGCACCCGTTCGGGATGCGAGTACGCGAGCTGGTTCGCGCTGATCACCCCCAGGTCGTGCGCGACGACGTGCGCACGCTCGATGCCGAGCGCGTCGAGCAACGCGAGCAGGTCGTGATGGTGGCTCTCGCGGCCGATGCGTGGGTCGCCGGCCGTGGTCCATCCGCTGCCACGCAGGTCGGGGCAGATGACGCGGTGGCCGGCGCCGGCGATGGCGGGGGCGATCTCATGCCACTGCCACCAGTGCGCCGGGAACCCGTGCAGCAGCATCACCGGATCGCCGTCGCCGATCGTCGCGACATGGGTGCGCAGTCCGGGCGTCTCGACGACGAGGTGGTCGACGCCAGACATCGCGGGCAGGGGCGGGTGCCAGGTGGACGATTCGGCAGAGACCTGGCGGACCTCGGGCGTGGACATGACGGCTCCCCGATCATGGGCAACTACTATGTTCCTAGTGCCACTAGGTTCATAGTAGAACTCCGCAGGGAAGGTGCAAGTGCCTACGACGAAGGAACGTGCGCTCGACGCCGCCGTGGAGCTGCTCGGCGCCGAGGGCGTGCGGGCGCTGAGCCACGCACGCATCGACACCCGGGCGGGGCTGCCGGCCGGCTCCACGTCGAACTGGTTCCGCACCCGCCGGGCGCTGCTCGCCGGCATCGTCGACTGGATAGCCGAGCGCGAGCGCGCCGACTTCGGTCCTGCGGGCGTACCCGCGGCACCCGATGAGAAGGCGTTGATCGACGGCCTGTGCGCCATGGTCGAGCTGCAGACCGGCCCGTTCGCCGCGCGCACCAGGGCGCGCTATGCCCTCTTCCTCGAGCTCGCCTCGGACCGCGAGCTCGGGGCGCCCCTGCGGCAGCAGCGGCACGAGTTCGAACGATGGACCGAGCAGCTCGTGGCCGCGGCCGGCATCCCCGACCCCGTTCTAGCCACCCGCGCTCTCATGGCGCTGAGCGACGGACTGATGCTGCATCGGCTCACCGTCGACCCCGCACTCGACATGCGGCCGGCGGTCGAGCGAGCCGTGCGCGGACTCATGACGAGGTCATAGCCCGGCCCACCACCTCGTCACCCGGGCGAAGTCGCCCGCGCAAACGGGTGACGGGCTCACATCACCACTCCGCACGCCGATAGGCGGATCGATCCACAACGACGGGGACATCCACCTTGAGCGCAGCGCACGACTCCACGGCCGCGGCGGTCGCGCACCCGGACGACCCCCGTGCCCGGGAGACGTCCGGGGTGACGACCGCGCTCCTGCTCAACCACGTGCGGGCGCGCGGGGGCGACGACGCCGTGCGCCGCGTGGTCGAGCGGGCCGGGCTGCCGTTCTCCGCGGCGGAGCTCGAGGACACCGCGCTCTGGATCGGCTACCACGCGCGGATCAGGCTGTTCGAGGCGGCCGTCGAGGTGCTCGACGACGAGCGCGTCGCGTTCGAGACCGGCGCGCAGGCGTTGACCGGGGGGATGAACGCCTCGCTGGTCCTCATCCTCAAGGCGCTGGGCTCACCGACGCAGGTCTACCGGCAGCTGCCGCGGTCGGTGCCCAAGTTCTCCAGCACCTCCACGATGCAGGTGCTCGACGTCGGCCCCAGGCGTGCCCTGCTGCGCTACACGCTGCACGACGGGTACCCCCACTCGCGTCTGGACTGCGCGTACGCCCGCGGCCTGATCTCCGTGGTGCCCGAGGTGTTCGGCCTGCCGCGCGCGGTGGTCCTGCATCCCGAGTGCCAGTCGGACGGGCACCCGGCCTGCGTGTACCAGGTGACGTGGGGGCAGCGGCGGCGCTGGTGGCGTGCGCCGTCGGAGCGCGCCGCGGGGTCCGAGGCCGAGCTGCTCGCCCTGCGACGCCAGCTCGAGGACCTGCAGTCCGCGGCCGCCGAGCTGGTGGGCGCCGAGGACCTGGCCGACCTGGCCGACCGCATCACCGAGCGCGCCGCGGCCGCGGTGCTGGCCCCGGCCTACCTGCTGGTCCTCACCGACCCCGCAGGCGGCGGCCCCCGGGTGCACAGCCACGGGCTGGAGGCGCGCCGTCGCGACCGGCTCGTCGGCGCACTGCTGCGTGGTGAGGACCTGGGGCCGGGCGCCGTCGTCGTCGAGGTCGCCTCCCGCGGCACGGTGCACGGCCACATCGCGGCGCTGTACGACGACGCCCACCCGGGGCCCGCGCACGAGCGCTCGCTGCTGCGCGCGTACGCCACCCACGCGGCCGCCGCGCTCGACCTGCTGCGTGCGCTCGCGGCCAGCCGCCGGGGTGAGCAGCGCTCGGCCAACCTGCTCGAGCTCGCCCACCACCTGCGCTCGGCCACCGACCCCGCCACCGTCGCCCGCGCCGCGGCCGCGGTGCTGCCGGAGATCGTCGGCGCCGACAGCGCGACCTTCTTCACCTACGACGCGCACGAGGGCGCGCTCCAGGCGGTCGGGTTCGCCGGGCAGGACCCCGGCGAGGTCGAGGTTCTGACGCAGGGGAACATCACCACGCAGAACTCCCGGGAGCTCAGCATCCTCCTTGCGCGGCAGGTGCCGACGCTGATCACGCCCGACAACGCCACGCCCGTCATCGGGGAGCTCCTCGGGGTGCTGGGGCTGTCGACCGTCCTGGCCGCGCCCGTGGTGGCGGACGGCGAGGTGCTGGGCGTCGCGACGGCGGGGTGGCGAGTCGGCCACGCGCCCAGCGACGCGGGGGAGGCGACCGAGCGGCTCCAGGCCGTCGCGGAGTACGCAGCGACCGCGCTGGAGAACGTGTACCTGCTGGGTCGGCTGCAGGAGCAGTCGCTGCACGACGCGCTGACCCGGCTGCCCAACCGGGTGCGCTTCCGGCAGGAGATCGACACCGCCCTGCAGGCAGCGGGCGGCGCCGCGGACGGCCCCGTCGGCGGGTCGGACACGGGCAGCGACGGGGCGCGGCTCGCCGTCCTGTTCTGCGACCTCGACCGGTTCAAGCACGTCAACGACGTGCTGGGCCACGCGGCCGGCGACGAGGTGCTCCGGCAGGCCGCGGACCGGCTGCGCGCCACCGCCCGGCCGCAGGACCTGATCGCCAGGCTGAGCGGCGACGAGTTCGCCCTGCTCCTGCGCGGCCCTGACGTGGACGCCGCCGCCCAGGACGTCGCGTCGGACATCGTCGCCGCGTTCGCCGCCCCGTTCCGGGTGGAGGGCCTCGACCTGCGCGTCACCGCGAGCGTCGGTGTCGCGCTCCACGACGGCACGGAGTCGGACCCCGACGTGCTGCTCCGGTCCGCGGACAGCGCGATGTACTCGGCCAAGCTCCGTGGCCGCAACCAGGTCGCGCAGTCCAGGGGCCGACGCGCCCAGGACGGGAGCCGACGCGGCCTGGACCGGGAGCTCTCGGCCGACCTGCGCAACGCCGCCCGTGAGGGGCAGCTGCGCCTGCACGTCCAGCCGATCGTCGTGCTCGGCGACCTGGCGGACGCGGTGGCGCTCGCGGTCGACGGCCCCACCGACAGCTCCGCGGTTCCCGTCCTCGCCGGGGAGTACGAGGCGCTGCTGCGGTGGGAGCACCCGCGGCTGGGACTGCTCGCGCCCGGGGCGTTCCTGCCCCTCGCCGAGGAGACCGGCTCGATCGTCGAGCTCGACCTGTGGGTCGTCCGTGCGGCGTGCGCGCTCCTGGGCGCGCACCCGTCGCTGGTCGGGCTGTCGCTCAACACGTCGGCCCACACCCTGTGCGACCCGCGGTGGGTGGGGGCCGTGCGCGAGGCCCTCGCCGAGGAGCAGGTGGAGCCCAGCAGGCTGTGGATCGAGGTGGTCGAGAGCCGGTCGCTGGCGGACCTGCCGGGCGTCGCGCAGCGGCTGCAGGCCCTGCGCCGGATGGGCGTGCGCATCGCGCTCGACGACTTCGGCACCGGCTTCTCCACCCTGAGCTGGCTGCAGCGTCTGCCCGTGGACCGGCTCAAGCTCGACCGCTCCGTGACCGTCGACATCACCAGCGACGCCAAGGCGCTCGCCGTCGCCCAGGGGGTGCTCGACCTGGCCGAGCGCCTGGGCGTCGACGTCGTCGCGGAGGGCGTGGAGACCTCCGCCCAGCGCAGTGCGCTGCGGGCCGCCGGCTTCCGGTTGGCGCAGGGCTACCTGTGGGGCAGGCCGGCGCCGCTGGCGGGCACGGACGAGGGGGCGCACCGTCCCTCGGTCCCGGAGCCTCCTCGCCCCGAGGACGGGTGGGTCTGGTGACATCCCGACCCTCGCCGCAATACTGACTCCCGCGCAGAGGCGTGCACCGCGGTCCACAGGGAGGTCGTCCGCTATGGGCTCGACAGGGACAGGCACGGACTGGCGGGCGGTTGACGGCGTCGCGACGGCCTGGTTCGACGCGGCGTCCCTGAGCGAGGGCGCCGCCTTGGCCGGGCGCGTCGGGGAGCTGGCGGGCGGGAGCGTGGTGGACCTGCGCGCGACGGGGGTGCGCGTGCGGCTGGACTCCGGCGAGCACGCCGAGGCCGTGTCCGAGGCCGCGCGCGAGCTCGGGCTGCTCGCGAACCCGGCCGTGCTGCAGCAGGTCGGCGTGCTGTTCGACTCCGCGGACCCGTCTGCGCTGATGCCGTTCTGGCAGCGCGCGTTCGACTACGCGCCCGGCGACGGCGGGCTGGCGGACCCGCTGCGGCGCGACGTCCCGGTCCGGCTCCGGCAGTCGACCGACCCGCGGCCGCTGCGCAACCGCATCCACCTCGACGTGGTGCGACCCGCCGCGGCTGTCGAGCGGGCCGGCCTCGGTGACGCCTACGGACCGTACGGGGTCTGTCACGCCGATCCCGACGGCAACGAGGTCGACCTGGTGCCGGGCTCCGCGCTCGACGAGGGGACCGGGACCGCCGACTGGCAGGCGGTGTTCAGCGCGATGGCCTGCTACCGCACCACCTCGCCGACGCAGCAGCGCGACCTGGCGGCCGCCGCCGCGGCGCTGGCCGACGAGGCGGGCTTCCCGCTGCTGATCGACCTGCGGCCGGGGCTCGTGATCCTCGACAGCGGCAAGGACCAGTGGGAGGCCGACGCCCACGGCCTGGACCTCGACTTCGTCGGGCTCGCCGAGAGGCTCCAGACCGCTGCCCGCGGGCTCGGGGCCACGGCGGATCCGGGGCTGCCGCGCTTCGCTCAGCTGTTCCTCGACGCCGCCGACGTCCAGGCGGTCCGCGCGTTCTGGGTCGCCGCCCTCGGCTATCTCCCCGACCGGCGATCCGGCGCCAGCGACATCGCCGACCCGCGGCGGCTGAACCCCGTGCTGGTGTTCCAGGAGATCGACGCGTCGGAGACGGAGCGCCGCCAGCAGCGCAACCGCATCCACGTCGAGCTGGCCGTGCCGTCGGACCTCGCGCAGGCGCGCGTCGAGACGGCCGTCGCCGCCGGCGGCCGGCTCCTCGACGGGTCGCAGGGCCGCTGGCGCGTCGCCGACCCGGAGGGCAACGAGCTGGTGGTCGTCAGCGAGGCGTGAGGCGGCGTACCTCGGCGGACGCGATTGCGGTGACGCGCGTCGCGCCCAAGGTCTGCCTTCGTCGGGGTGCCCGGCGGTAGACTCCACCTGCCCCCGCGGTCTCTGCGGGGCCACGACAGTGCCCAGCGGTGTTCACCTGCAAGCCCGGCGGCGTGTCATGACCGGCATCGACGCGCGGGCGGGAACGCTGCGCGTGGCCCGCCCCGAGCCCCCGGCTCTGGCACGGGTCGATGCCCCACGCGCGACCGGTCCGGGTGTGCCGGTCGCACGGTTCGCGGTGCACGCGCGCTGCGCCGCAGCCGCGGCGCTCGCACGTTCTAGAAGGAGGAGCAGTGGCACGAGCAGGTCAGCGCGGGTCCGGACGCGCGCGCACTGACCCCGGCGCTCAGCGCCGCCGTGCCCCGCGCCCCACCGAGCAGGGCATCGTCCCCGTGCTCGCCGAGGTCGCCCGCGAGGTCGACCGGGCCGTCCAGCGCCCCCCGACGCGTCCGGCCATCCGCACGAAGTTCCAGGTCGTGGCACTGCTGGTGCGCGAGGAGCGGGCCCGCGTGATGTCCGACGCAGCCCTGTCCTCGGCGCGACGCACCGAGCAGCTCAAGCGGCTCGACGGCGTCGCGACGATGCTCGCACGGACCGCCGCCCGGGACACCTCGCTGCTGGAGCTGCTCGCCGAGGACGCCAAGGTCTCCGACGCGGCACGCGCCTACAAGGCGACCGTCATGCGCGCCGGCGGCCTCGAGCCGCCCGAGGAGCCCGCGCCCGCGGCGCAGGCCACGCCGATGTTCTCCGCGGCGTCCAGCCAGGTGGTGCCCCGGTCGGTGATCTCGCGCCAGCTGGCCAACCCGTTCCTCGCGCCCGACTACGAGGCCGCGGCCAAGCAGACCGCCGCGCGGACCCGTCGGCTGGAGGGCTGGGAGCTGCTCGAGCCGCTCTTCCGGTCGTTCGAGCGGGCGGCCACCGGAGCACCCGCCTGCATGGACCTGCCCGAGCCCCGGCCGGTGTCGACCCCCGTCGGCCGCGAGCTGATGCCGCACCAGGCGCAGGTGGTGACGGCCACGGCCGACGGCCACCGCACGTTCCTGCTCGCCGACGAGCCCGGGCTCGGCAAGACCGCCCAGGCGCTGCTCGCCGCGCAGGCGGCGGACGCCTACCCGCTCCTGGTCGTGGTGCCCAACGTGGTCAAGACCAACTGGGCGCACGAGGTCGGGCTGTGGACACCGTCGCGACGGTCCACGGTCGTCCACGGCGACGGCGAGCAGGTCGACGGGTTCGCCGACGTCGTGATCGTGAACTACGAGCTCCTGGACCGGCACGTCGGCTGGCTCGGCAGCCTCGGCTTCCGCGGGATGGTCGTCGACGAGGCGCACTTCATCAAGAACAAGACGTCGCAGCGCTCGCAGCACGTCCTGGCGCTGTCCGAGCGCGTCCGCGCCCGCACGTTCCGGCCGCTCCTCATGGCGCTGACCGGCACCCCGCTGATCAACGACATCGAGGACTTCCGCGCGATCTGGCAGTTCCTCGGCTGGATCGACGACAAGAAGCCGCTCGGCGCACTGCAGGCCGCCCTCGAGGAGACCGGCCTGACCCCGGCCGACCCCGGGTTCTACGCGGCCGCGCGCACCAGCGTGATCAACATGGGCATCGTGCGTCGTCGCAAGGTCGACGTGGTCGCGGACATCCCCGCCCGCCGGGTCGCGGACCTGCCGGTCGAGCTGGACGGAGCGGTCGGCCGCTCGATCCGCGCCGCCGAGGCCGCGCTCGCCGCCCGGATGGTCCAGCGCTACCGGTCCGCCGTGCAGGTGCGCGACGGTGACGCCGTGGTCGACGGGGCGGACCTCGACCTCGACCTCGCCCGCCGGGTGGCGGCCGCGGAGCTCAAGGACTCGAGCTCGAAGACCGGCGGCGAGAACGTCTTCACGATGGTCCGTCGCATCGGCCAGGCCAAGGCCGGGCTGGCCGCAGACTACGCCGCGCAGCTGGCCCGCAACGTCGGCAAGGTCGTCTTCTTCGCCAAGCACGTCGACGTGATGGACCAGGCCGAGCAGACGTTCGCCGACCGCGGGATCCGCTACGCCTCGATCCGCGGCGACCAGACGCCCCGCGTGCGGGCGAAGAACATCGCCGCGTTCGTCGACGACCCCGAGGTGTCGGTGGTCGTCTGCTCCCTGACCGCCGCCGGCGTGGGGCTGAACCTGCAGGTGGCGTCCAACCTGGTGCTGGCCGAGCTGTCCTGGACCTACGCCGAGCAGACCCAGGCCATCGACCGGGTCCACCGGATCGGCCAGGCCGAGCCCGTCACCGCGTGGCGGATCATTGCCGCGCAGACCATCGACTCCAAGATCGCCGAGCTCATCGACAGCAAGTCGGGCCTGGCGGCGCGGGCACTCGACGGAGCAGGTGACGAGGACGACACGTCGTCCACCGACGTGCAGCTCGAGGCCCTGGTCGGACTGCTCACGGACGCGCTCGCCGCGGAGGGCGTGGACTGACGCCGGCGCGTCAGTCGGTCGTCGCGGCCAACGCCTGCTCGAACCAGCCGCCGGGCGGCACGTCGGGCGGCCGCGGCTCGATGCCGGGGTGTGCCTGGTCCGGCTCGCGGGGCCACAGGATCTCGGTCCTGTCGGCCGCGGCCCGGAGCGCCTCGGCCGCCACGACGACGCGCGACTCGTCGACGCCGAGGCTCGGGCAGGCGACGACGACCACCAGGTCGCCGGGCGGCGGTGCGGGGGTCAGCCACAGGGTGCTCGACCACTCGCGGCCCCCGCCGCCACCCCCGCGGTACACGAGGACCGGCCCGTCGGCGGGGGGCCAGGGCGGGTGCCCGGCGACCACGGTCCGACCGTCGGCGAGCTCGACCCCGACCAGCAACCCGGCGCCGAGCGTGGAGTGCATCGGGTCGGTCGGGTCCGGGTCGAGGCGGCGGCGGATCGCCAGGTCGATCTGCAGCCCCACCGTGTAGCGGGACAGGCCGGCGAGCAGGACCGCGGCGTCGGCGGACCGCCCGATGACGCCGCTCACGCCGACGGCGGCGGGCGCCTCGTTGTCGGGAGCGGTGAACCGGAACCTCTGGTCGAGGTCATCGTCGTCGCCGAACGCCATGGCGGGCTGCATGGACCCGACCCTGGGTGAGTGCGGTCGTCCGCGTCAACGGAATCAGGTCACCGGCGTCACGCCGCCAGGTGGAACGTGCTCGCGAACCGGTCCAGGAGATCGCCGCGCCCGTGCAGCACCTCGACCGCGCCCGTCGCGATCGCCCGCTCCGGGGCGAGCTCGCCGGAGATGAGCCGCAGGATGACCGGGCCTGCGGCGAAGGCGAGGTCCACGGGTGCGTCCCCGCGGGTGACGCCGAGGGTGGCGCCGTCGACCTGGATGACCAGTCCGTCGCCCCCGACGTGCGCCGCGTAGGACGTCGGGGGCAGGTCGGCCGCCACCTCCGGCCGGAAGGCGGTGCGCAGGGTCATGGTCATCGCGGCGGGGGTGATGATCTGCTCGTCGCGCGGCTCGCCCAGCGCCTTGAACCCCCAGGCCCCGAGCGCCAGCACGACGGGCTCGAGCTCGCGGCCGTAGGGGGTGAGCTCGTAGACGATGACGCGCGAGCGTGGTGCCCGGCGGATGACGCCGGCCTCCTGCAGCTCCTTGAGCCGCGCCGCGAGGATGTTGCTCGGGATGCGGGGGAGCCCCGCGGCGAGCTCTCCATAGCGGCGCGGCCCGACGAGCAGGTCACGGACGATCAGCAGGGACCAGCGCTCGCCGACGAGCTCCAGGGCCTGCGTGATGCCGCAGTACTGCCCGTAGTCGCGTGCGGCCACGTCAGGCCTGCTGGCCGGCGAAGGCCTCGGGTCCGGACTCTGCGGCGGAGGGCTCGAAGTAGCCGAAGTCGACGACGTGGCCGTCGGGGTCGGTCAGCTGACGCTGGTACATGAAGCCGTAGTCCGAGGCGGGCTGGTCCTCCGTGCCGCCCGCAGCCAGTCCCTTCGCCACGGTCGCGTCGACCGCCTCCCGGCTGTCGAGGAAGATCGCGATCGACGAGGTCACGCTCGCCGCCGGGTCGCCGACCGGCCGGTCGGAGAAGGTCTGGAAGAAGTCGCGCACCAGGAGCATGAGCGCGCTGTGGTCCTCCTCGACGACGACGCAGGCCGCGTTGTGGTCGGTGAAGAGCGGGTTGATCGTGAAGCCGAGGGCTGTGTAGAACGCCGTGGCGCGCTCCAGGTCGGTCACCGGCAGGTTGACGAACATCGAGGTCATCGTGGTCACCTCTCGGGTGCGGAACGGGACCGTGCTGACACTTGCAAAAAACAAGTGGGGCGTCAAGACCTCGCGGTCGCGATCACCGACGTGAACGCCGCGCCCAGGGAGTCCGCGACGGACGTCGGGTCGTCGAGGTAGCCGTTCACCATCGCCCCGTCGCGCAGGATCATCAGCTGCCTCGCGACGGAGTCGACGTCGCTGACCCCCGCCTCCGCGGCGATCCGGGCGAAGGCGCCCAGCATCCACCGGCGGTGCTCGTCGACGGTCTGCCGGACGGGGTCGGCCGGGTCGGAGAACTCGGCGGCCGCGTTGATGAACGCGCACCCGCGGAAGCCCGGCCGGCAGCTGGCGGAGCCGATGTCGGCGGCGAGCGCGTGCAGCGAGCCCACCGCGTCGCCCGCACGGAACAGGCCGTCGATCCAGGCCCGCTCCCCGGCCGCCTGCTCCCCGAGGTAGGCGACCACCAGGTCGCTCTTGGACCGGAAGTGCCGGTAGAAGGTGACCTTCGTGATGCCGACCTGCTCGATGATCCGGTCGGCGCTCGTGGCGCGGATGCCGTGGGCGTAGAAGAGCTCGTTCGCCGCGCCGAGGATGCGCGCCCTCGTGTCGGCTCCGGTCCCCGTGCGCGTCGCCGGCTCCGTGCTGTCGGCACGCATCTCCTGCTCCTGTCCTGTTCGGCTGGTTGCGCCAGCGCTCGCTGTGAGTCTATGGTCGGCGATGTAGACGAACTAGTAACTCTACATCGCCTCGACCTAGGAGATCTCGTGTCCGCAACCCTGTACACCGCCAGCGCCACCTCGACCGGCGACGGCCGCGCGGGAGGCCGTGCCGTGACCGACGACGGCGTCCTCGACGTGACGCTCGCCATCCCGGCCTCGATGGGTGGCCCCGGTGGGGCGACGAACCCGGAGCAGCTGTTCGCCGCCGGGTGGTCGTCGTGCTTCCACTCCGCCCTCAAGCTCGTGGCCTCGCAGCGCAAGCTCCGGCTCGTGGACTCCTCGGTGGTGGCCGAGGTGTCGATCGCCCCCGGCGCAGGCGGTGGCTTCGCCCTGGAGGCTGCGCTGCGCGTGCACCTGGGCGGCGGCATCGACCTCGAGACCGCCGAGAGCCTGACCGCAGCGGCGCACGAGGTGTGCCCCTACTCCGTCGCGACGCGGGGCAACGTGCCCGTCACCCTCACCACGTCCGTCGGCTAGTTCCACCCACACATCCGCACGAGAGAGAGAAGACCTCCATGACCACGTCCGTCCTCAAGCAGCCGTCGACCATGACGGCGATGCTGCGTCGCCTGTACCTCGTCCGCTTCGCCTTCGCGGTCGTCTGGGCCGCCCTGCTGTTCCTGACGGCGTCCGCGACCGGGCCGTTCCTCACCATCCTGCTCGTCGTCTACCCGCTGGCCGACGCCGCCGCCGTCCTGTGGCAGCTGCGCTCCAAGGACCAGGCGGCCTCGCGAGCCGCGGAGCGCATCAACGTCGCGGTCAGCGTGGCCGTCGCCGTCGCGCTCGGCTGGGCGTCGACCGTCTCCGTCTCGGCCGCCCTCACCGTCTGGGGTGTGTGGGCCGCCGCCGCCGGGCTCGCACAGCTGGCCACCGCGGTGGCACGGCGGAGCTCCGGCGGCCAGGTGCCGCAGATCCTCAGCGGTGCACTCTCGGTGCTGGCCGGCCTCGCCTTCACCGCGCAGGGGATCCAGGGCGCGTCCAGCATCTCCGGCGTGGGCGGCTACGCGATCCTCGGCGGGGTCTTCTTCCTGATCTCGGCGCTGCGCCTCGGCGCCCTGCAGCGGAGGGCCTCATGACCGACTACGACCTGATCGTGATCGGCGCGGGCCCGGTCGGGGAGAACGTCGCCGACTACGCGACCAAGCGGGGTGTCCGGGCGGCGATCGTCGAGGCCGAGCTCGTCGGTGGCGAGTGCTCGTACTGGGCGTGCATGCCGTCCAAGGCGCTCCTGCGCAGCGGGCACGCGATCCGTGCGGCCCGACGGCTCGCCGGTGCGCGCGAGGCGGTCGGGGGAGCCCTCGACGCGTCGGCGGTCCTGGCCCGGCGCTCGTCGTTCACCGACCAGTGGCGCGACGACGGCCAGGTCGCGTGGCTGGAGTCCGCGGGCATCGACCTCATCCGCGGCCGCGGCCGGCTCACCGGTCCGGGCCAGGTCACGGTCGACGGACGGACCTACTCCGCCCGGGCGGTCGCCCTGGCCACGGGCTCGGTGCCGGTCCTGCCCGACATCCCGGGCCTGGCCGCCGCCGCGCCGTGGGGCACGCGGGAGGCGACCGCAGCCGACCACGTCCCCGAGCGGCTCACCATCATCGGCGGGGGCGTGGCCGGTACCGAGCTCGCCTACGCATTCACCTCCCTGGGCTCACGAGTCACGGTGCTGTCCCGGGCGGGACTCCTGGACCGCGAGGAGCCCTTCGTCGGGGAGCACGTCGCCGCGGCCCTGGCCGTTGAGGGGGTCGACGTGCGGCTGGGTGCCGTGCCCGTGCGCGTCGACCGCGACCCGCACGGGACCGTCCGCGTCGTCCTGGCGGACGGCACCGAGGTCCTGGCCGACGAGCTCCTGGTCTCGACCGGACGCCGCCCCAGCACGGGCGACCTGGGCCTCGACGTCGTCGGGATCGACCCGGGTGCCGTGCTGAAGGTGGACGAGACCATGCTCGTCGCGGGCACGGACTGGCTCTACGCGGCGGGCGACGTGAACGGCCGAGCGCTGCTCACCCACCAGGGCAAGTACCAGGCGCGGGCGGCGGGCGAGGTGATCGCCGCCCGGCTGCACGGTCACCCGGTGGCCGACCAGCCGTGGGGAGCCCACGCGGCCACCGCGGACGAGGTGGCTGTACCGCGCGTGGTGTTCTCCGACCCCGAGGTGGCCGCCGTGGGGTTCACCGAGGCCCAGGCGCGGGGCCGGGGCCTCACCGTCCGGGCCGTGGAGTACGACCTCGGCCAGGTCGCCGGCGCCAAGCTCCACGCGGACGGCTACTCCGGCCGCGCCAAGCTGGTCGTCGACGAGGACCGGGGAGTGGTGGTCGGAGCGACCTTCGTCGGCCAGGACGTCGCCGAGCTCCTGCACGCCGCGACCATCGCGATCGTCGGCGAGGTCCCGGTCCACCGGCTGTGGCACGCCGTACCCGCCTACCCCACGATCAGCGAGGTGTGGCTCCGGCTGCTCGAGGCCTACGGCCGACCGACCGCGTAGGGATCACCGTCGGGAACCCCGCGCAGCCGCGGCGGCTACCGGCCGACGATGCTCTGGACCTCGGCGACGGGGATCTCGGCGGTCGCGGTCAGGGTCTGGGACGGGAGCGGGGTGGGGGTGGCGTCGAGCGACGACGTCCACGACGCGGTCCAGGTGGCCCGGGCCGTCAGCGTGGTGGTCCGCTGGGACTGGCCGGTCTTGACCGGCTGGTTCGCCGTCGACCGGAGGAAGGTGATCGCGCACGTCGTGGACGTCGCCCCCTCCGACCAGGGGGTGCCGGCGTCGGGGCAGTGCACCGTGTCCGCCGCCGGGGCGGACGCCTCGAGGCCCGACAGCACGGCATCCACCTGCGCCCAGGTCCCGGGGATCTCGGCGCGGACCGTGACCGTGGTCGGCGCGTCCTCGACCCACAGCCACGTGCTCGCGCCGACCACCGTGGCCCCCGACCCGGCCAGCGACGGGTTCCACCTGATCGTGCCGGTGGGCAGGTCCATCGCGTCCGACGCCACCTGCGCCAGGACCTCCGGGTCCACCACGACCTCGGTCGCGGGCGGGGTGTCGGTCGGGCCCACCCAGACCGCGGGATGGCTGAGCACGTAGCGGGTGGCCTCGTCGCTAGGGATGTCGTACCGGCACTCCGCCTCGTACCAGTGGCCCTCGGTGTCCGTGGCGTGGGACTCGAAGTCCTTGTGCAGCAGGCCCTGCGCCGCGAACGCATCGAGCGTCGGGGCCTGGCGGGCGGGACCGCCCGGCTTCCAGTACTCGTAGTACTCGAACCCGGTCATGCCCTGCCCGTACCAGCACGACGGCAGCACCCGGACCGACCTCGACGGGCTCGTGAACTGACGGCCCGACGACGTCGACCCGGACTGCGAGACCGTGACCTCCACGCCCTCGCCGGCGGCCACGGGCGTGACGGCAGGAGGAGTCGCCGGTGCGGGGTCCTCGTCACGTCCACCGGCCTGCGCGACGCCCGGGACCAGCACGATGAGCGCGGCGATCCCCAGGACCGCAGGCCGGCGCCTCAGCACGTGCCTGCGCCGGTCTCGCTGGTCAGCACGGTCCACCGCTGCTCACCGGCCACCCGGGCGAGCGTCATCTGCTTGGGCACCAGGTCCGGCCCCAGCTCCTCCGGGGTGAGCGCGCGGCCGTCCTCGGTGGCGGTCGTGTCCGAGAAGTCCCGGCACACGGCTGCGCTCGCTGTGTCGCCGTCGACGACGATCGAGTCGATGCGCACATGCATCGTGCCGTCGATGACCCACTTGTCCGCGACGTTCGACTGGACCAGCGTCGTCACGCGTTGCTGGAGCTCAGGAGACGCGAGCAGGCTCATCGCCGGGCTGATGGCGTTCGTGGTGAGCGTGCGCCAGTACTCCTTCTCGTACGTGGCGGCCCAGTTGTAGACCTGCGCGTCGTCACCACCCAGCTCGGGGACGTCGTCGAGGACGATGCCCAGCTCGAGGTCGGAGCCCTCGACGATCCCGGACGGCGACGGCGTCGGGGTGGGGGTCGGCGACGGAGCGGCAGTCGCGGACGAGGTCGGCGCGGGCGGGTCGGCCTCCTGCGTGGAGCACCCGGCCAGGACCGCGATCGAGAGTGCTGTACCGACGACGACTGCTGCTCGTCGCATTCGTGCCTCCGCTCATCGAAGTGACGGCACCGTACCGAACAAACCGGACCCCGGGGGTGCCGTCGTGACCATTGCCCCCGATCGCCGACCTTGATGTGGCGCGGTGCCCGGCTGGCGCACGGTCAGCGAGGGCCGGCTCCGACGGCCGACCGGCCACCTGGGGAGCCGGCCTCGACGGGGCTGCCCGGCCCCGCACGGCCGGGTGACGCCTGAGCGGGGACGTCGGTCCGCGGCTCCCGTCCGTCCAGCACGGCGTGCAGCCCGCCCGTGAGCACCACCGCCAGGGTGGGGACCCAGTTCGACCCGTCCGGGAACGCGAGCAGCGTCCCGACGGCGGCGAGGTACATGTTCGCGAGCCCCGAGCTGGACCGCAGGCCGCGCAGGGCGACGTCCGCGGCGCGCACGACGCGGGGGCTGTCGGCGCCGTCTGCGAGGTGGAGGGTCGCGCCGTCCCGGATGGCGCCGGCGTACCCGAGCATCCCGAAGCCGAGGACGCCGAGGACCACGACCAGCGCCGCGGTGCGCCACCACGACCCGTCGAGCACGGTGAGGGTCGCGGGCACGGCGAGCAGCACGCCGAGCGCCATCGCCACCAGGTCCCCGGTCGGCACGCGGGCCAGGTCGAAGCCGCCGGCCGCCGAGCGGACACCGGACCGGTTGGCCAGCGCCCAGAGCGCGATGGGCAGCAGGACCATCCACAGCATGGCGTAGTCGCGGATCATCACCGCGAAGAAGAGCCCGAGCGCCACGCCGACCACGAGCCCGAGGGCCTGCAGGGCGATCCGTGCCGTCCACCGGCGGGCCGTCGAGGGTGCGGACGGGGAGGGGTGGCGCGCAGACACGCGGTGAGGATACGTGCGTGCAGGTGGCCGGCCGGCACGACATAGTGCGGGGAGGTCTCCGTGGAGGGACCGACACCGGAGGCGCACCGTGCGACATGCCCGACCCGTGGCCGCCATCGCGCTCGCGGTCCTCACCGTGGCCCTGGCCGGGTGCGCCGGTCAGCAGTCCGACGACGAGCCGCCGGCCGCGACCCCGACGGCCGCGACCTCGCCGGCCGCGACCCCGGCGGCCGGGGTGGACTGCGGCACCGCCGACGTGCTCGACGCGCTCGAGGGTGGCGGCGGCTACCCCGACGACGCCAAGGCGCCGCCCCCGCTGCCCGCCGACCTGGACCCGGTCGCCGTGGTCTGGTGCCGCGGCGAGCCCGTCGGGTCGCCCGACGCCGTCGTCCAGCAGGTCACCTTCGACGACGGCATCGCGCCCGTGCTCGAGGCGCTGGCGCAGCCCACCGAGACGCCCGGCGGAGCGGACGTCATGTGCACCCTGGACTTCGAGTACAAGCCGGTGGTCTTCCTGGTGGACGACGCCGGGCGGTCGGTGCGCGCCTACTGGCCGGTCGACGTCTGCGACAAGACCCTCGCGGGCGCCGGGAACCTGATGGCGGGTCTCACCCCGACCTCCGTCGTCGACGTCGAGCGCACCTGACGCTCAGCGCGCCGGCCCGAACCAGGTGGGCAGGTGGGCACACAGGTCGTCCTGGTCGTCGCCGATCCAGACGACGTGCCCGTCCGGCCGGAGCAGGACGGCGGGCGCATCGAGCTCGGAGCTGACGTCCGCGACGTGGTCGACGCGATCGGTCCACCCGGCAACCGAGAGCGCGCCCGTCTGGTCGAGCAGGAGCCCGCGTCCGCGGCGGGTCAGGTCGTAGAGCCGCCCGCGGGAGAGCGGGAGGTCGCGCAGACGTCGGCCCAGCAGCGCGGGCCCGTCGCCGACGTCGTAGCGGATCCCCGTCCCGGCGATCTTCTCGGCCAGGAACCGGCTGACGTCCTCGAAGTCCATCAGCTCGGTGAGCAGCCGCCGCGGCGCCTGCGGGCCGGGCTCGGGGGAGAGCAGCTCGCTCTGGGCGCGCGTCAGGCTCAGCACCTCCCCGGCGACCGGCCGCCGCTCGGCGGCGTAGGTGTCCAGCAGGGCGTCCGGTGCCCACCCCTCGACCTCGGCGGCGAGCTTCCACCCCAGGTTGAACGCGTCCTGGATGCCGAGGTTCAGCCCCTGACCCCCCAGCGGCGGGTGCACGTGAGCGGCGTCGCCGGCGAGCAGGACCCGGCCCACCCGGTACCGCTCGGCCAGGCGGGTGGCATCGGTGAACCGGGACAGCGACCGCGGCGAGTGGACCCCGAAGTCGGTGCCCGCGTACGCCCGCAGCTGCGCCCGGAACTCCTCGAGGGTCGGCGGGACCGAGCGGTCCTCGGACACGCTCGACGCCGGCACGACGCCGCGGTGCAGGCCGTCGCCGCTGGGACCGATGCCGAACCCCTTGTGCGTCCGGCGGACGCGGTTCGAGATCTCGGTCAGCTCGTCGGTCGGCATGGTGACCCGGACCTCGCCGAGGATCCACTCGGTCGACGCCGGCTCGCCCGGGAAGTCGATCCCGAGCAGGCGCCGCACCAGGCTGCGTCCGCCGTCGCAACCGACCAGCCAGCGCGACCGCAGCCGGGAGCCGTCGGCCAGCTCGACGTCCACCCCGTCGTCGTCCTGGTCCAGCCCCGTCACCTCGGCGCCGCGGCGGATCTGCGCCCCGAGCTCGGCGGCGTGCTCGGTCAGCAGGCGGTCGGTGACGGGCTGGGGAATGCCGAGGACGTAGTCGTGCGCGGTGTCCAGCGGTACCGGGGGCTTCTCGATGGCGGCGAACCGGCCGACGCCGCTGGGGTACGTCTGCCCGTGCGCGAGGAATCGGTCCAGGAGCCCGCGTTGGTCCAGGATCTCGATGCTGCGCGGGTGGAGTCCGAGCGAACGGACCGCCGGGCTCGGCTCGGCATCCCGCTCCAGGACCAGCACGTCCACGCCGTGCAGACGCAGCTCACCGGCCAGCATCATCCCGGTCGGCCCGCCGCCGCTGATGAGCACGTCGATCATGGATCTCCCTCGTCGGATGCGTCGCGCACCGCGGGTCCGCGCCGCGGCCGACCATCCTGGCGGCGGGTGGGGGGCTTGTGGGAAGCCCCCGGGGGAGCTATACCTTGAAGGTGGCGAGGAGATCCGTTCTCCTCGCCTTTCGCATGCGCGGGGTATTCGGGCGGATCGCCCCCCAGGTTCCCTTTTGCCCGTCCCGGGGCATACTCGATGTATCGCGCCATTCTGTGGCGCGGTTCCGTGCGACCGGGGGGACGCCATGGACAAGAGCTTGCGACGGCTGCGGCGCTTCGGCGCGGCCCTGCTCTCGGCGGTGCTCGCGCTGGCCTTCCTGGCCCTCGGCGCGGCGCCGTCCCAGGCGCGCGGCCCCGGTGCCGTGCCGATGGTGGTCCCGCCCGCGACCGGCAACAACGCCGTCATCACGGTCCAGGTCGGAGCAGACCGGCAGGGCACCCGGGGTGTCTCGGGCCTGGCCGGAGTCACCCTCCAGCTCTACGACGGCGGCACCACCGGCCCGACCACCCCGGTCGCCGACGCCTGGGCCACGTGCACCTCGGACGCCGACGGCGACTGCAGCTTCGTCGTTCCCAACACCCAGTCCGGCATTTTCGGTTGCTTCGGCGCCGCCGCGGGGGCCAACTGCGACCGCAGGTTCTGGATCGTGCAGACCGGTGTGCCGGACGGCTTCACGCAGAACTCGACGCTGCGCACGGGCAACGGCAACGGCACCGGTTCACAGCTGACGCCCTACCAGTTCCGCACCGGCACCACGCTGCGCGCGGGGAACACCTATACCTCGAGCTCGGACTTCATGGTCGGGACGGGGTCGACCAACCGCAGCGCCTCCGGCGGCATCTGGCAGCAGTCCCGGACCAATCCCCCGCCCGTGCAGTCGTGCGGCCTGCGCGTGGCACTCGTCCTCGACCTGTCGGGATCCGTGACGTCGCCCCAGCTGGCGGCACTGAAGTCTGCCTCCGACACGTTCGTCGACGCCCTGACCGGCACGCCGTCGGAGGCCGCCCTCTTCTCGTTCTCGACCGCGACGCCCGCCCTCGGGGCCACGCAGAACTACCCCGGCCTGTCGCCCATCTCCACGCCGGCCGCTGCGGCCGAGTTCAAGGCGCGCTACGCGTCGTGGACGTCGCAGGGCGGGACCAACTGGGACCGCGGGCTCGCGGCCCCGGCGGAGGCGGCGGCGGAGTACGACGTCGCCATCGTCATCACCGACGGGGACCCCACCTACTACAACCAGCCCGCCGAGGGTCCCGGCAACTTCACCCGTCTCCGGGAGATGGAGAACGGCATCTTCTCGGCCAACGCGCTCAAGGCGCAGGGCACCCGGGTCCTGGCCGTCGGCGTCGGTGCCGGCGTGAGCGACGCCGCGACCGCACAGAACCTGCGGGCCATCTCCGGCCCCACGGCCTACGACGGCACCAACTCCCAGGCGGCCGACTACTACCAGGTGACCGACTACTCCGCCGTCGGGCAGGCGCTGCGCCAGCTCGCTCTGGGCGAGTGCGCGGGGTCGCTGTCGGTGGTCAAGCAGATCGTCGACTCCAGCGGCGACCTGTCCACCGCAACCCCGGGTGGTGCCGGTTGGACCTTCGACGCGTCGACGGCGACCACTGGTGTCACCATCGCGAACCCGAGCGCGACGACGGACTCCTCGAGCGCGGTCAACTTCCCGCTCACCTATGGCGGCGGTGTGACCTCCGGAGCGATCGAGGTCCAGGAGCAACCCCAGACGGGCACCACGCTGTTCCCCGTGGACGGCGCCAACGCGGTCTGCACCGACCTCGACACCGACCAGCCGTTGACCGTCACCAACGCGGAACCCACCGGGTTCACCGTGGACGTGCCGAGCACGGACGCGGTCACCTGCACGGTCTACAACCAGGTCGCCGCGCCTGCGTCGGTGACCGTGGACAAGGAGTGGGCGATCAACGGCGCCGCGCCAGTGCCGGAAGGTAGCCAGCCCGCGGGCTTCACCTCACAGCTGACGCTGACCGGCCCCGACGGCGCGGCCGCGAGCAACCAGCCCTGGCGGGTCACGCGCTCGGGCTACGTCGCGGGGGACGCGGTCACCATCGACGAGCAGGTCACGCTGCAGGCGCCCGACATCGACGCCGACCTCTGCACGGTCTCGACGCCGCAGATCGTGGAGATCGACGGCGCCGTGGTGACCCCCGTACCCGTCCCGCAAGGGGGGTACGCGGCGACGCTGATCGAGGGGGCCAACACCTTCACCATCCGCAACACGGTCACCTGCGAGTCGCGGCTGACCCTCGCCAAGAACGTCGAGGGCGCCGCCGACCCGGCCCTCTGGACGCTGGACGCACTACCGACCGCTGCCGGGAGCCAGCTGCCGGGACCGAGCGGCCAGGCGGGCAGCACCGGCGTGACCGACGTGTCGGTGACCGCCGGGATCGCCTACCAGCTCGCGGAGTCCGGAGGCCCGGCGACGTACCTCCAGGTGGACCAGAGGTCCGACCTGCAGACCTATCCGCTGGCCACCGGGTCGTGGAACTGCATCCGGATCGATGCTGAGGGCAACCAGGTCTCCGGCTTCGCCGACGGGCTCAACGGTGGGGTCACCGTCCCGATCGCCGAGCGGGTCAGCTGCACGGCGACCAACCAGACCGCACAGCTCGTGCTCGCCAAGGAGGTCAACAACACCGCCGGCGGCACCGCCGTCGCCTCCGACTTCACGCTGCGCGCCGTGCCGAGCACGACGCCGCCGGTCACCGGGCTGTCCGACGTCGAGGTGCCGGGCGCCGCGCAGGCCGACGCGCAGGTGGTGGAGATCCGGCCCGACCACACCTACACGTTGGACGAGACCGGCCCGGCCGGGTACGGCCTCACCGACCTGCAGTGCACCATCGACGGCGTCCTGCAGCCGGTCACCGAGGTCACCGTCGGCCGCGGCGAGACGGTCGTGTGCGACTTCGTAAACACCGACAACCCGGCGCAGCTGACGCTGCGCAAGAGCGTCGAGGCGGGGGCGACCGGAGCCACCGAGGTGCCTGCGGACTGGACGCTCACCGCTACCCCGCAGGACATCGAGGACCAGGAGCCGGTCTCCGGCAACGGTGCCGACGGCGTCACCGACGAGGAGGTCGCCGCCGGGCCGTACGCGCTCACCGAGTCGACCATCGCGGGCTTCGACGCGCAGGAGTGGGCGTGCGTCGACGCGGGTGGCGAGGACGTCACCGTCGACGCGGGCGTGGTGACCCTGGAGAACGGGTCGGACGTCACGTGCACCATCGCGAACGTCGCCGTGCAGCCCACGCTGACGCTCGTGAAGGAGGTCACGAACGACGACGGCGGCTCGGCGGTCGTGGGCGACTGGATCCTGACCGCCGACGGGCCCACGCCCGTGACCGGGGCGACCGGGGACACCGAGATCACCGGCGCCCCCGTCGCGATCGGCAGCTACGCGCTCAGCGAGGACGGGCCCGCGGGCTACACGCCGGGCGAGTGGGCCTGCGCGGCCGACACGACCGACCTGCCCGTGGCGGACGGCGCGGTCGAGATCGGCCTCGGGCAGGACGTCACCTGCACGATCACGAACGACGACCAGCCCGCGCAGCTCACGCTCCGCAAGGCCGTCGAGCCCGGGACGACCGGTGCGACGCAGACGCCGGCCGACTGGACCCTGACGGCCGACGGTCCCGACACCGTCTCCGGCAACGGTGCCGACGGAGTCACGGACGCGCCCGTCGCCGCGGGTTCCTATGCGCTGTCGGAGTCGACGGTCGCCGGCTTCGACGCCGGTGCCTGGGGGTGCGTCGACGCGAGCGGGACGGTGCCGGTCACCGACGACGAGGTGGTCCTGACCAGCGGCGCCGACGTCACGTGCACGATCACGAACACGGCCCAGCAGCCCACGCTGACGCTGGTCAAGCTGCTGACCACGGACCAGGGCGGATCGGCGGTGGTCGGGGACTGGACGCTGACCGCGACCGGGCCCACGACCGGGGTGACCGGCGCGACCGGCGACCCGGAGGTCACCGACGCCCCCGTCGCCATCGGCAGCTACGCCCTCGCGGAGGAAGGACCCGCGGGGTACACCGCCGGGGAATGGGCGTGCGAGGCGGGCGGGACGGCGCTCACCGTCACGGACGGCGCCGTGGACATCGGTCTCGGGCAGGACGTCACCTGCACGATCGAGAACGACGACCAGCCGGCGCTGCTGACGCTGCGCAAGGTCGTCGACGTGGGCGCCACCGGGGCCACCGCGGAGCCGGCGGACTGGACGGTCCGGGCGGCACCCGAGGACATCCCCGGCCAGGACATCGTCGAGGGCGACGGTGCGGACGGCGTCACCGACGTGGCCGTCTTCGCGGGTCCGTACGCACTGTCGGAGTCGTTCGTCGACGGCTTCAGCGCGGGGACGTGGGGGTGCGTCGACGCGGCCGGCGCTTCCGTCGTGGTCGACCAGGGCACCGTGACCCTGACCAGCGGCGCCGACGTCACCTGCACGATCACCAACACCGCGGTGCCCTCCACGCTGACGCTCACCAAGCTCGTCACCAACGACGACGGCGGGACAGCGGACGCGCGCGACTGGGTCCTCGTCGCGATCGGCCCCACGACCAGCCGGGCCGGGGCGACGGGCGACGACGACATCACGTCGGCCCCGGTCGAGGTGGGCCGCCACGCAATCTCGGAGTCCGGCGGGCCGACGGGGTACACGACGAACGACTGGACCTGCGCGGACGGCGACACCGACCTGCCGGTCGAGTCCGGGTCGGTCCTCATCGGGCTCGGGCAGGACGTGACCTGCACGGTCCTCAACGACGACCAGCCGGGCACGCTCACGCTGGTCAAGGAGGTCGTGAACGACGGCGGGGGGACGGCCGAGGTCACCGACTGGACCCTTGTGGCCGACGGGCCGACCCCGGGGATCTCCGGCCAGACCGGAAGCGCTGCCGTCACCGGGGTCGACGTGTCGGCCGGGAGCTACACGCTGTCCGAGGCCGACGGGCCGTCGGGCTACAGCGCCTCACCATGGACCTGCACGGGCGGCACCGTGACCGGCGACATCGTGACCGTCGCCAACGGCGAGGAGGTGACCTGCACGATCACCAACCGGTTCCAGCCGCCGCTCCTCACCCTGGTCAAGCAGGTGGTCAACGACGGCGGGGGGACGGCGGTCGCGACGGACTGGACCCTGGCCGCCGACGGCCCGGTGCCGGTCTCCGGCACGACCGGGAGCACGGCCGTCACGGGCGCAGCGGTCGCACCGGGGACGTACACCCTGTCCGAGTCGGGTCCCGCGGGCTACGTCGGCACGGGCTGGGCGTGCGAGAACCGGGGCGCGCCGGTCACCCTCGACGGTGCCGACCTCGACCTCGCCGCCGGCGACGACGTGATCTGCACCGTGACCAACGTCTTCACGCCGGCCCAGGTGAGCACCTGGACCGCGGAGAAGTCGAGCGACCCGCCGTCCGGCACGCAGGTGGATCCGGGCGAGGTCATCACGTACACGGTCCGGGCGGGCATCGTGACCGGGGACCGCGCGGCCGGCGTCGTGATCACCGACGACCTCTCGGACGTCCTGGACGACGCCAGGCTGGTCGCCGGCAGCATCCGGGCGAGCGCCGGGACGGCGACCCTGTCCGGGACGCAGCTCACCTGGACCATCGGGACGCTCGAGGGCGTCCAGGCGCTGATCTACCAGGTGCGGGTCGACGACGACGTGAACGGGGACGTGCTGCGCAACGTGGTGACGGCTCCGGGGGCGCTGCCGTGCCCGCCGGAGGGGACGGCACTCGGTGCCGCGGCCGTCGGCGAGGACGACTGCCGGAGCACCACCCACCTGACCCCGACGGCACCGGGGACGACGTGGGGCGGCGGATGGCTGTCGGACACCGGCGGGCCGGAGCCGTGGCTCGGGATCGTCGCGCTCGGGCTGCTGGCGACCGGTGCCGCGATGCGCTGGGGCACGCGGCGAGGCGCCCGGGTGCCCCCCGAGGGGTGAGGGGCCGCTCTGGCACCGCTGTCGGACCCCGGGTGTAGAAAAGGAGCGACCACTCACCGGTGCCCGGCGGGGAGACAGCCATGACCACCTTCACCCGGTCCGACGACCTGCGTGCCTCCGAGTTCCGCGGCGTGGACCTCACCGGCGCCCGGTTCGTCGGCTCGGACCTGTCCCGCGTGGTGATGCGCGGGGTCGACGTGGACGGCGCGGACATCGACGCGCCCTGGCTCCCCGGTGCCGACGGCTTCCGGATCAACGGCGTCGACGTCGTCGGGTTCGTCGAGGCCGAGCTGGACCGCCGCTTCCCCGGTCGCGCCGAGCGGTTCGCCGCCGACCCCGAGGGCCTGCGAGCCGCCTGGGCCACGCTCCAGCGCACCTGGGACGCCACGCTCGAGCAGGCCGCGGGGATGCCGGCGGGGACGGTCGACGTGTCGGTCGACGGGGAGTGGTCCTTCGCGCAGACGCTGCGTCACCTGGTGATGGCGACCGACACCTGGCTGGGCCGGGCGATCCTGCGGCTGGACCAGCCGTACCACCCGCTCGGCCAGCCCAACTCGGGGGCGGACGGCGACGGCCTGGACCTGTCGCTGTTCACCACGGGCACGCCGCCGTACGCCCAGGTGCTCGAGGCGCGGGCCGACCGCGTGGCGATGGTGCGGGACCTCCTCGCCGCGGTCACCTCGGACGACCTCGACGCGCCGTGCGTCAACCCCTGGGATCCCCGGCAGCCGGAGACCACCCGATCCTGCCTGCACACGATCCTGGAGGAGGAGTGGGAGCACCTCCGCTACGCCGTCCGCGACCTCGACGCGATCGAGGCGACTGCGGGCGCCTGAGTCCCGGCCGCACACGGGCGGCCTCGGCGGAAACCGCTCGGCGGCCACCCTCTGCTCGGTGCGGCACGCGATCGGGTGACGCGGTGTGACGTGCACCAAATTGCTCGCGGAAACCGGGATCGTATCGATACGATCGGCGCACGACGCGACCCGGCACCACCGATCACCGCGGACGTCCCACCCCGTCCCTCAAGTCCCAAGGTTTCGCTGTGCCCAAGGTCCTCACCGCCGGTTCTCCCTGGCGCGTCATCCTCCTGTTCGCCGTCCCCCTGCTCGTCGGCAACGTCGTCCAGCAGCTCTACCAAGCGGCCGACGCCGTCGTCGTCGGCCGCGTCCTGGGCGTCGACTCGCTCGCCGCCGTCGGCGCCACCGGCGCCCTGCTGTTCCTCCTGCTCGGCTTCGCGTGGGGCATGACCAGCGGCTTCGCCATCCCGACCGCGCACGCGTTCGGCGCCGGCGACCACGCGGCCGTGCGGCGCTCCGTCGCCGCCGGCGCGGTCCTGTCCGGCGCGACCAGCGCGGTGCTCACCGTCGCGGCGCCGCTGCTGGCCGGTCCGGCGCTGCGGATGCTCAAGACCCCCGAGGAGCTGCTCCCCGAGGCGACGACCTTCGCGGTGATCAGCTTTCTCGGCGCCAGCACGATGATGTTCTTCAACTTCCTGTCGGCCATCATCCGGGCGATCGGCGACTCGCGGACCCCGCTGATCTTCCTGAGCATCAGCTGCGTCCTGAACATCGTGCTCGTGGTGGTCGCGGTCGCCGGGCTCGGCATGGGCGTCGCCGGTGCCGCGGTGTCGACGGTCCTGTCGCAGGCGGTCTCGGTCGCGCTGTGCCTGGAGTTCGTGCGACGACGCGTCCCCGTGCTGCACGTGCGCCGCGAGGACTGGCGCGTGAGCGGGCACGAGCTGCGTAGGCACCTGAAGCTCGGGCTCCCGATGGGGTTCCAGGCCTCGATCATCGCCATCGGCACGCTCGCCGTGCAGGTCCGCCTCAACGGGCTGGGCTCGGAGGCGGTCGCCGCCTACACGACCGCCACACGCGTGGACGGGCTCGCGGTCGCGCTGCTGGCGTCGCTGGGCCTGGCTGTCTCGATGTTCGTCGCACAGAACCTGGGCGGCGGGCGGCCGGACCGCATCCGCCAGGGCGTCGTGCACGGCCTGTGGATGTCCGTCGCCGGCTCGCTCCTGCTCGGTGTCGTCCTGGTGGCGGCGGGCTCGACCCTCGTCGGCCTGTTCGTCGGAAGCGGTGAGGAGCGCGTCGTCGAGATGGCCGCGCACTACCTGCTGGTCAACGGAGCGCTCTACGCCGTGCTGGGCGTGCTGTTCGTGCTGCGCGGCGCCCTGCAGGGACTCGGGCAGACCGTGATCCCGACCGCGACCGGCGTGGTCGAGCTCATCTGCCGGGTCGGTGCCGCGAGCGTCCTCGGCGCGGCCTTCGGGTACAACGGTGTGGTCTGGGGCAACCCGCTGGCCTGGATCGGCGCGGTCGTGCTGCTGGTGCCCGCCTACCGGGCGGCGCAGCGGCGCCTCGCGCTGCAGCCCGTGACGGGTGCGGTCGGAGCGGTCCTCGGGGACGCGACGTCGCCGCGGCGCGTCACGCGCCTGCGGCGTCGGGGGCCGTCGGGTCGCAAGGTCACGCGGCGCCACCGCGTGCCGACGCCACCTGCGTGACGCCGCACCGCGGACGGTGGGGCAGCCCGCCGGCCGCGCGTCGAGCGCTCCGGCTTGGGCGGGTTTGTCCGGATGTCGGACATCGCGTCGCCCGCTGCGCTACCGGTGGGCCCCGCGCGGTCCCTATCGTGGCAACGTGAACCCGCTGAGCCAACGGATGCGCGACGCCCGGGACAAGGCAGGGCTGAGCCAGGGCGAGCTCGCGCGTCGGGCGGCGGTGCACCCCACGTACATCTCGCACGTCGAGAACGGTCGCCGCGGACTGGGCCACGAGGCGCTCGCCCGGGTCGCCGAGGCGCTGGGTGTCACGTCCGCCTACCTCCTCGACGGCGAGGAGGCCTCCGACTACCGGTCGGCCGGGAGCGCCCTGGTCGAGGCGCGTCGGCTCTCCCGGATGGGCGAGCCGCGGGCCGCCGCGGAGGTGCTCAGGCGAGTCGACGTGAGCGGCCTCGACATCGACACGGCCGCGCGGTTCGGGCTCGCGCTGGCCGAGACGCTTGACCTCGCCGGGGATCTGGAGGCGTCGATCGACGCACTGGAGACCCTGTGCGGCCGTCTCATCGAGTCGCGCCGGTACCCGCAGGCGGCCTACGCCGCGATGCGCATCGTCATGGCCCTGACCGAGGTCGCCGACCTGCACCGGGCGGTCGCCCGCGGGGAGCACCTGCTCGCGCAGCTGCCGGCGTCGGCGGCCGGCAGTGACGAGGTCGTCCGGCTGGAGTCGACGATCATCTGGGCGTACATCGCGCGCGGTGACACCACCTACGCGCGGTACCGCGGGCGCCAGCTGCTCGCGCACACCCGCCAGCACGGCTCGGCGCGCGCGGTCTCGTCGGTGCACTGGAACCTCGCGTTCGTGGACGACGCCCTCGGCGACCCCGACGCGGCGCTCGCGCAGCTGGAGTCCGCGATCGCGTTGGCCGGGACGGACGAGATCGACCGCGACCTTCCGCGGCTGCGCCTGGACCGCGCCCTGCTGCTGGTGTCCGTGGACCCGCCGCGTGCCGCCGACGCGCTCGCGGACCTCGACGCCGTGCAGACCGCGCTCGAGGTGGGGGAGTCGCAGATCGAGCTCGCCCGCGCCGAGTCGGTCCGGTCGAGGGTGTGGCTGCTCCTCGACGACCCTGTCGCGGCGCAGCGCCACGCGGCCCGGGCGGTCGAGCTGCTGCGCGAAGGGGTGCGCAGGGACTCGGCGTCCGCGCACGAGGCGCTCGGCGACGCGATGCTCGCGCAGAGGTCGCGTCCCGAGGCGGTCAAGGAGTACCGGTCCGCGGCCGAGCTCCTCGACATGATCTCGTCGGGGCGGTCCGCGGCCGTGCTGTGGCGCCGGATCGGTGACCGACTGCGCGTCGCCGGGGACGATGACGAGCGGGTGGTCGAGGCCTACGGCCGTGCGCTCGCGGCCGCCGGGATCCGCGGGACGCTCCCGGCACCGCCCCCGCACGCGGGGTAAACGTGGGCAAACGGGCCATGTCTACCCCGTGGTGTCCTACGTCATTGCGCCCCAGACATCGGATCGGGACCATTCGAGGTGTACCGGACAGTCCGGTACTCCCTCCGGAAGGTTCTCCCCATGAAGAAGCTCAGCATCGCCCTCCTCGTCGCCCTCGCCGCCTTCGCCGGTGTCAGCGGAGCCACGGCCGCATCCGCAGCCGCCCACGTCTCGGCCCAGCCGTGCTGCAAGATCGTGCACTGAGACCACTGGACACGGTGTCACCGGGTGCGTGGGCCGGCCTTCGGCGGGGACGCCGAAGGCCCCCGGGCGACAGCCTTGCGGTGGCATGCGGCGAGCGCGCCGGGACGCCTCCGGGCCGGTCGTGCGCACGTTCGAAAGTCCACCCTGGGTATTCACCCGGACGGGTGCCTTGGACGTTTGACCAACACCACTTTCGTACCGCACACTCGTCCTGACGGTGCGCATCGCCTGCCCCCTGCGCGGTGCGCACCGTCGCAACTTTCGGAAGGGCGGGACCGGTCCATGCGACCAGTCCCGCCCTTTCGTGCATCCCGACCTGCCGCACCCCGGCGCGTCCTGCCCGAGATCCTGCGCCGCGCGGTTAGCGTTCCAGCGTGACCGTCCCCGTGCGCACCTCCGGCCCGGGACCCGACCAGGCTCCTGAGACCGGCGCAGACTCAGCCGACCGCCCGCTTCTCGTCGAGCCCCCGACCGCTGCCGAGGTGCTCGAGGGCGCCGTCGCCACCTGGCGGGCGTCGCTGGTCGAGGCGGCAGGGGGGTCCACGCTCGTCGACGTCGAGCTGCTCGGTGACGCCGCGCTCGACCTGTCGGCAGCGCACCCGTCCGGGATCTCCCAGCTGTTCGCGGGGCGCGAGACCCGGCTGTCCAACCTCATCCGCGAGGGCTCGGCGCTGTCGACCGCACGCCGCCGCGCGCGGGCCGTGAGCGCCCGTGCCGCGGTCTACGCCCAGCGGTACGGCATCGCGCCCACGTCGCTGGCCATCGGGGTCGCCACCTGGACCGAGCGCACCACCCCGGACATCGCGAGCGACGACGTCGCCGCCCTCGCGTCGGTGACCCGGCAGCGCACGCCGGACGGCGAGCAGCCGGCCGACTCGGTCCCCCGCACCGTGCGGGCGCCCGTCCTGCTGCGGCCGGTCACGCTGCGCGCCCGGGGCTCGGGCGAGAGCGACTACGAGCTCGCGCTCGAGCCGTCGCTGGAGGTCAACCCGGTGCTCGCCCGGGCGCTGCGCTCGCGCGGGGCGCTGCTCGACGCCGGCGCCGTGGCGCGGGGCACGTTCGGCTCCGACGGGTTCGACCCGCGCGGCGCGCTGCAGCGGCTCACCTCGCTCGGCGAGGCCGTCCTCGACGACTTCTCGATGAGCGAGCGGGTCGTCGTCGGCACCTTCGTGCACCCCGGCCAGATCCTGGTCGACGACCTCGACAACCTGTCCGGCACCCTCGAGCGCCACGAGGTCGTCGCGGCGCTCGCCGGCGTGGAGGAGTCCCGCACCCGGCTGCGCCGCATCCTGCCCCAGCCGGTGCCCGGCGACCGCGACCCCGGCCACGAGCGCGGCGTTGGGGACCTCGACCCCGCGCAGCAGCACGTGCTCGACGTGGTCGCCACCGGCACGCACCTGTTCGTCGACGCCCCGGCGGGTGCCGATGTGACCGGAACCCTGGCCGCGCTCGTCGCCGACGCCGCGGCCACCGGCCGGACGGTCCTGTACGTGCCGGGGCACCGCCGGTCGGCCACCGCGCTCGCGGACCGCTTGGGTGCCCTGGGCCTCGGTGACCTGCTCCTCGACGTGGCCCCCGACGCCGGTTGGCGCGCGGCGATCTCCCGTCGCCTGCTCGGTGCCATGACCCTCGAGGCGCCCCCGGTCGACGCGAACGGCGTCGTGGCCCTGCGCAGCGAGCTGGTCGGCACGCGGGAGCGCCTGCGCTCGTACGTCGACGCGCTGCACACCGAGCGCGCACCGTGGGGCGTCTCGGCGTACGACGCGCTGCAGCAGCTGGCGCGCCTGACCTCGACGCGGCCGACGCCGAAGACGACCGTCCGCCTCCCCGCCGACGTCGCCCGCCTGCTCGACGCCGACCGGCGGGCCGACCTCACGGCGGACCTGGTCCGGGCGGGAGAGCTCGGCGCGTTCCGCATCCGGCCCACCGACACCCCCTGGTACGGCGCCGACCTGCGCACGCGTGCCGACGCCGACGCCGTGGTGCACCGGCTCGCCCGCGTGCTCGACTCCGGGCTGCCCGGGCTCGTGGCGCGCACCGCGCAGGTGGCCGCCGAGACGGGGCTGCAGCAGGCGACCACCGTCGTGGCCTGGGCCGAGCAGCTCACCATGCTCGACGGGGTGCGTGCGGCGCTCGACGTGTTCCAGCCGGTCGTCTTCGAGCGCACCGCCGCCGACCTGGTCGCCGCGACGGCGACGAAGCAGTGGCGCGCCGAGCGTGGTCTGGAGATGGGGTACTGGCTGCGCCGGCGGCTGCGCAAGCAGTCGAAGGACATGGTGCGCCCCGGTCGTCCCGTCGCGGACCTGCACTCCGCCCTGCTGGAGGTGCAGGCGCAGCGCGAGGTCTGGCAGGCGCACTGCCCGTCCGGCGGGTGGCCCCGGTTGCCCGACGGCCTCGAGCACATCGAGGAGGAGTACGCCGCCGTGCGGGCCGACCTCGACGCGCTCGACGAGGTGCTCGCGACGACCCCCGCCGGTGCGGGCCTGTCCGCGCTGCCCTTCGCAGCCCTCACCGAGCGGCTCACGCGGCTGCGCGCCGACCTGGGTGCGCTCACCGACCTGCCCGAGCGCACCGCCATCCTGCACCGCCTGCGGGCTGCCGGCCTCGGCCCGCTCGTGGACGACCTGGCGGACCGCGGCACCGATCCCGCGCTCGCGCCGGCCGAGCTGGACCTGGCCTGGTGGAGCACGGTGATCGAGCAGATCCTGGGCGAGGACCCCGCGCTGGCCGGTTACGACGGTGCCGCGCTGGGTGCGCTGTCCAACCAGTACGCCACGCTCGACCGCGCGCACGTGAAGAGCCTGTCCGGTCCGGTGCTCGGCGCGGTCGTCGGGCACGTCTCGCACGCCCTGCGCCAGCACCGCGAGCAGGCCGAGGCGCTGTTCGCGGACCTGGTCGACGAGCGGCTGACCTCGTTGCGGGACACCATCGTGCGGCACCCCGACGTGGCGCGACGGCTGCGGCCGGTCATCGCAGCGAGCCCCATGCTCGTCCCGCAGGTGCTGCCGCCGACGCGCACCGTCGACCTCGTGGTCATCGACTCGGCCGCGCACCTGCCGGTCGAGGTGGCGCTCGCCGCGGTCGCGCGCGGTCGCCAGGTGGTCGTGGTGGGCGACGCGCGGTGCGCCTCGGGCAGCGCCGTGCGCGAGCTCGCGAGCGTCCTGCCGTCCGTCGCCCTGCGCGCCGACTCGTCGCGGCGCGACCCCTACCTCACCGCGTTCCTCGCGGCGCACGGCTACGCGGGCGTCCTGCGCCCGACGCCCCTGCCGCAGCACCGGCCCCTGGTCAGCCTCGACCTCGTCGACGGCACCGGGATGCCCGACGGCCAGACCGGCTCGGTCGACTCGACGCGCGAGGAGGTCGAGCACGTCGTCGAGCTGGTGGTCACGCACGCGCTCCTGCGGCCGGACGAGACGCTCGCGGTCATCACCGCGACCTCCGCCCACGCGGAGGCGGTCCGCGAGGCCGTCCTGTCGGAGGTCCGCGGCAACCCCGCGCTGGCCGCGTTCTTCGACTCCGGCCGCACGGACCCGTTCGTCGTCACCGACCTGCCGAACGTGGCCGGGCTGCGCCGCGAGGCGATCATCCTGTCGCTCGGCCTCGGCCGGACCCCGCACCGCAGGGTGCTGCACACGTTCGGTCCCATCTCCGCGCCGGGCGGCGACGCGCTGCTGCTCGACGCTCTCGGCTCCACGGCGCACCGGCTGACCGTCGTCGCGTGCTTCGGCTCCGAGGACCTCGACCCCGAGCGTCTGCGCGGTCCCGGTCCGCGGCTCCTCGCGGACGTGCTCGCCTTCGCGGCCCGCCGCGGCGCCGGTCAGGACGTCGCCGACCTGGTGACGGTGCCGGAGCCGACCGACCCGCTGCTGCGGTCGCTGACCGTCGCCGCGGCCGCCGCGGACGACGCCCTCGCCGCGGCCCACGAGCCGGACCGGCTGCTGCTGGACCTCGCCGAGCGCCTGTGGAAGCACGGCCTGCTGGTGGAGGCCGACCACGGCATCCCGGGCGGGGACCGGATCCCGCTGGTCGTCGGACACCCGGACCTGCCCGGCGAGATGCTGGTCGCCGTCCTCACCGACGACGCGCAGTACACGGCGGAGCCCAGCGTCCGGGTCCGCGACCGCCTCACGCCGGACCGGCTGGAGCGCGTCGGGTGGAGCGTCATCCGCGTCTGGGCGGCCGCCGCCTTCATGGACCCGCAGGCCGAGGTGGACCGCATCCGGCGGGCCGTGCACGCGCGCGTTCCCGGCCCGGTGGCGCCGCGCACGGCGCCGCTGCAGCTGGGCCTGATCGACGAGCCCGACGACGCCGAGGAGCTGCCGACGCCCGCCCGTCGCCGCGACCCGCGTCCGCCGACCGGGGTCTGGTCGACGGTGGAGGTCGTGCAGCAGGCCGCGCAGGCGACCGGTCCCGCCGTGGAGCCCGGCGGGTCGCCCGCCGACGGCGCCGCGTCACCGGTGGCGCCGCCCGAGCCGGGTGAGCCGTCCCAGGACGACCCGCGGCCGGCGGGCCGGGCCCTCCAGCTCGCGCTGGCGGTGCCGACGCGGAAGCGTCCCGACGTCCGCCGCGGCCTGCCGATCGGCGCCTACAGCGACGACCAGCTGGACGACCTGGTGGAGTGGCTGCAGTCGGACGAGCAGGAGCGGACGCGCGAGCAGCTGGCGGACGCCCTGCGCGACGAGCTCGGGATCACGCGCCGCTCCTACCGGATCGACACCGCGATCCGCGGCGCCATCACCCGCGCCATGCACTGACCGTCCCCGGCGCGTTCGTGGGGGACAGGCACGCGGTGGGATCATCGAGCGGTGACGTCGTCCGAGCAGCCCGAGCAGCCACGCGTGCGCCGACCGCGCCGCGCGGTGCGGCGTGCGGGCACCGTCGGCGGTGACGACGCCAACCTCCTGTCGACGCTGCCCGCACCTGCGCCCGTGCCGGTTCCCGCGCCTGTGGCCGTACCCGCGCCCGCGGTCCCCGGTGAGCCCGCCATCGCGGTGCGGAGCGCGGACGACTCCGACACCGGCTGGGGCGAGCGCGCCACCGACTCCAACGACGACCGGCTGAGCCAGGACAAGCCACCGCACTGGTAGCGCGCCTGTCGGAGGTACGCGAGACGATCACCGCACCCCGGACGTCCGGCCGGTGCGCGAGCGAAGGAGACCGCCATGGCAGAGGTTCTGCTGTTCCACCACGCCCAGGGACTCACGTCGGGTGTCCGCGACTTCGCGGACACGCTCCGCGGGGCCGGGCACACCGTGCACGTGCCGGACCTGTACGACGGGCACGTGTTCGACGACCTCGAGTCCGGGCTCGCCTATGCCGACGAGGTCGGCTTCGGCACCGTCATGGGGCGGGGGCGAGCGACCGTCGAGCAGCTGCCCGAGGGGCTCGTCTACGCGGGCTTCTCGCTCGGCGTGCTGCCGGCCCAGCTGCTCACCCAGACGCGACCGGGCGCCAGGGGCGCGCTGTTCTTCGAGTCGTGCGTCCCGCCCGCGGAGTTCGACACCCCGTGGCCGCAGGGCGTGCCGGTCCAGGTGCACGGCATGGAGTCCGACCCGCTGTTCGCCGGCGAGGGGGACCTCGACGCCGCCCGCGCGCTGGTCGAGGAGACCCCGCACGCCGAGCTCTTCCTGTACCCCGGCGACCAGCACCTGTTCGCGGACCCGAGCCTGGCGTCGTACGTGCCCGAGGCGGCCGAGCTCCTGAAGGAACGCACCCTCGCGTTCCTCGCGACGATCCGCTGACGCCGCAGCAACCGCTCACCCGCCCACCGGACCGCCCGTCGGCGACCTCCACCCGACCCGCCCGCGACCACGCCATGAGTGGCGAGGACGGGGCCCGTAGCGCGCCTCATGGTGTGCTCACGCACCTGCACCCACCTGCACCCACCTGCACCCACCTGCACGCACCCGCTCGCCGCGGGTGCGCCCGCGTCAGAGCGGCTTGGGGGGCGCGTCCGGGCCGGGTGGGATCGAGGGCGGCAGGTCGCTGCCGGTCGACCCGGTGGCCGTACCGCTGTCGGCCGCCCCGCCGGCCGCGACCCCGCCGGCCGCGGCCTGCGGTCCGGTCGGCGTCCCGGTCGTGGCGCCCGCGCCCGCGTCGTTGGCGATGGCCGGCGAGGGGCGCGCGGCGAGCAGGTCGCGGATCTCCTGCAGCAGCAGGATGTCCTCGCTCGGTGCTTCCGGCTCGTCCTCCTGACCGCGCTTGCGCCGGGCCGCCATCGCGTTGAGCGGCAGCACGATGAAGAAGTACACGGCGGCGGCCGTGAACAGGAACTGGATCAGCGCGTTGAGGATCAGCCCGATCGAGAACACGGCATCGTTGATCTCGAAGGCCCAGACACCGCTGAGGTCGGTCTGACCGAACACCGCGGCGATCAGCGGGCTGATGAGCCCGTCGACGAACGCCGTGACGACCGCGGTGAACGCGGCACCGATGACCACACCGACCGCCAGCTCGACCGCGTTCCCGCGGGAGATGAAGTCCTTGAAGCCCTGGAGCACCTTGGCGGTGCCCTTCAGACCTTGGCGAGCGCCGCTGATCCCAGAGTTGATCCTGTCGGTCACGGTGGTGCCCCCTCGGGTGGGATGTCGATCGTCCGACGCCCCGGCGGAGCGTCTCCGCTCGTTCGATCATGACACGACGACCGCGGACAGCAAGGCGGAGGCAGCGGCGCCGGCAAGCGTCGCGGCCTCGTGCGGCGCCACGGCGAGCAGGACCGGGACGGAGTCGTCCGTCGTGCCACCGATCCCGAGCGCCGCCGAGGAGGCGCCCCGCCGCGTGACCGGGAGCACGAGCGCCCGGCTCGCGACCACCCCTCCCGGACCGCCCTCGGGGGTGGCGGCCAGGACGTCGACCCGCATGCCGGCCGAGAGCAGCCCGGCGACCGCCGGGTCGGCGAACCGGACCGTCGCGACCACCGTCCCCGGCGGTCCATGGACCTCGTCGGCGACGAGCAGGCCGGGGAGCACGGGGATGCCCGTCGCGAGCGGGACCGCGGTCGACGACCCGACGACGTCACCCGGGTCGGTGACCGCCCCGCGCGGCGCGACCGCGGTCGGCAGCCGCGCCACGCGGACGTCCGCGCCGGTCAGGTCCGTGCCGGCGGCGATGTCCCGGGCCGCGACGACGACCGCCGCGGTCGGCGGGTCGGGCGGGCGCAGCGCCTGCACGGTGCACCCGGCGGCGATGCCGAGGAGGACCGCGCACACCAGGAAGCGCGCCCGCCACAGGTGTATCCGCAGTGCGAGACGGAACGGGCGCCGACCATGCGGCAGCGGTGGCGGGCGACCCGCGAGCGGAGGGGGATGCATGGCCGCCGACGGTAGGCCGGGGTCGCACGCCGGCTGGTCCGTCAGGCCGTCGCCGGTGGAACCGGCCGCCGATCCGCGGGCTGAGGGCGGCTCGACGCCGCGGCTCAGCCCAGCTCAGCTCAGCTCAGGACGGTCAGGACGACGCGGGCTTGGCGGCCGGCTTCGCGGCGGGCGCAGGCGTCGAGGACGTCGACGAGGAGTCGGGGGTCGACGACGTGGCGGGCGTCGACGGGCCGGGCGTGCCGGACGTGCTGGGCGCCGAGCTCAGCGCGGACGACTTCGCACCCGCGCGGGCGTCGTTGCGGTAGAAGCCGGAGCCCTTGAACACGACGCCGACCGAGGAGAAGACCTTGCGCAGCCGGCCCTCGCACTCGGGGCACACGGTCAGCGAGCTGTCGGTGAACGACTGCACGATCTCGAAGGTGTGACCGCACGCCGTGCAGGCGTAGGCGTAGGTGGGCACTGAGGGTCTCCTGGCAGCTGATCGAACGACCGGATGGTCTGGCACTCGACTGGTCCGAGTGCCAATCTTAACCGCACGCCCACCCGGGGCATTCCGGTGGGCGGCGCGCGGCCTGCGGGAGCGCCGCAGGCCGAACGGGCAAAGTACCCTCCGAAGCGTGTCTCGTCGCCGCCTGCTCCGTCTCAGTCTGACCACCGTCGCCGTCGTGGTCGTCGTCGCTCTGGTCGCCGTGGTGGTCTCGGCGACCATCGTCGTGCGCCGGCCCCTGCCCGAGGTCGCGGGCGAGCAGCAGCTGCCCGGCCTGGACGCGACGGTCTCGGTCACCCGGGACGAGCGCGGCGTGCCGACGATCACGGCGACCACCGCGCAGGACCTGTTCCGGGCGCAGGGCTACGTCGCCGCGCAGGACCGCTTCTTCGAGATGGACTACCGCCGGCACGTGACGGCCGGCCGCCTCTCGGAGCTGGTCGGCGAGAACGAGGACGCGCTCGCGGCGGACAAGGTGATCCGGACGTTCGGCTGGCGCGAGGTCGCCGAGCAGGAGTGGGACCTCCTGCAGCCCGCCACCCGGGAGGCGCTGCAGGCCTACGCCGACGGCGTCAACGCGTACCTGGACGGCAAGGACCCCGGTGCGATCGCCGTGGAGTACAGCGTGCTCGGCCTCCAGACGACGGTCCGAGCGCCGCGGGAGTGGGACCCGGTCGACTCGCTGGCCTGGCTCAAGGCCATGGCCTGGGACCTGCGCGGCAACTACGACGCCGAGCTCGAGCGCGCCGCGTCGTACTCGTCGGTCGGCGACATCGCCCGCGTCGACCAGCTGTTCCCCGCCTACCCCCAGGACCTCAACCTGCCGATCCTCGCCGCGGGCGACGGCCCCGTCGCCGAGGTGCAGCAGGCCGCCGCGTCGACCGAGCCGCTCGACCTCGGCAGCTCCGACCTGCAGGAGGCGATGGCGTCCGCCGCCGCCGCGCTCGCGGCCGTGCCCCATGTGATGGGCGACGGCGAGGGCGTGGGCTCGAACTCGTGGGTCGTCTCCGGCGAGTTCACCGAGTCCGGCAAGCCGCTGCTGGCCAACGACCCGCACCTGGGCATCTCGGCGCCGGGGATCTGGGAGCAGGTGGGACTGCGGTGCGCGGAGGTGTCGGCCGACTGCCCCTACGACGTCTCCGGGTTCGCGTTCGCAGGGCTGCCGGGCGTCGTGATCGGGCACAACGCCGAGCTCGCCTGGGGGCTGACCAACCTGGGCGCGGACGTCACGGACTTCTTCATCGAGCGGGTCGACGGTGACGCGACGCTGCTCGACGGGGCGCCGGCGCCGATCACCGAGCGCCAGGAGGTCATCCGGGTCAACGGTGGCGACGACGTGCACCTGACCGTCCGGGAGTCGGTGCACGGCCCCCTGGTGTCGGACGTGCTCGACCTCGTCGGGGTCAGCACGGCGCCCGTCCCCGACGACGCTCCCGGCCGCGGCTTCCAGGTGGCGCTGCGCTGGACCGCCCTGCAGCCGGGCCGCACGATGGACGCGGTGCTCGCGATCAACGTCGCGAAGGACGCCGAGGACATCCAGGAGGCGGCCGCCCTGTTCGACGTGCCGTCGCAGAACATCGTCTTCGCGACGACCGACGGGCACATCGGCTACCAGGCGCCTGGCCGCATCCCCGTCCGGTCGACCGTCCCGACCGGTCCCGTCCCGTCGAACGGCACCTGGCCGCGTCCCGGCTGGGACAGCAGGTACGACTGGCAGGGCTTCGTCGACCCGGCGACCATGCCCCGCGCGCTGGACCCCGCCGAGGGGTTCATCGTCACGGCCAACCAGGCGGTCCTGCCCGCCGGCGTCGGGCCGTTCCTCACCGCCGACTGGGACTACGGCTACCGCGCCCAGCGCATCCGCGAGCTCCTGTCGTCCGCCACGGGGGAGGACAAGGTGAGCGTCGCCGACATGGGCGAGATCCAGGTCGACCAGCACAGCCCCTTCGCGGACGTGCTGGTCCCCGTGCTGCTCGAGCTCGACATCGAGGACTCCTTCGACGACGACGGGCAGGAGCTGCTGCGCACCTGGGACCGCGTGCAGTCCGCCGACTCGGCCGCCGCGGCGTACTTCGCGGCCGTCTGGGTCGACGTGCTGGAGGCGGCGTTCGCCGACGACCTGCCGGACGGGTACGGACCGTCGGGCGGCTCCCGCTGGCTCGAGGTGGTCCGCAGGCTCGTCGACGAGCCGGCGTCGCCGTGGTGGGACGACAAGTCGACCCCGGGCGTCGTCGAGGGGCGTGACGAGGTGCTGACCCGCGCGATGGTCGACGCCCGCCTGCAGCTGACCGCGCAGCTGGGCCGCGAGGCGACCGACTGGCGCTGGGGGAAGGTGCACGTCGCGGCGCCCGAGCACCCCGTGCTCGGGGGCTCGTCACTGCCCGGGGTGGTGCGCGACCTCATGAACCCGGACCCGGTCGCGGTCGGCGGGGGCTCGTCGATCGTCGACGCGACCGCGTGGGACGCGAGCTCCGGGTCGTTCGCCGTCACCGCGGCGCCGTCCATGCGCATGGTCGTCGACCTCGGGGACCTCGACGCCTCGACCTGGGTGACGCTGACGGGCGCGTCCGGCCACCCGGCGAGCGTGCACTACGCCGACCAGCTGGGTCCGTGGTCGAGGGGTGAGACGTTCCCGTGGCCGTTCACGCGGGCGGCGACAGAGGCGGACGCCCGGGACCGGCTGACGCTCACACCGTGATCGGGTGCCATCCCTGCGGGGTGGCGACCGCGTCGACCAGGCGGTCGTGGCTCTCCCGGGGCAGCGGCCGCTCGTCGGCGTCGTAGAGCTCCTCCGGGAACACGAGGGCGATCACGGGGGCGCCGGGGCGCAGGTGCTCGAGCGCCCGGTCGTACCAGCCGCCGCCCTGGCCGAGGCGCGCACCGCTGGTGTCGACGGCCAGGGCGGGGGCGATCACCACGTCCGCCTCCGCCAGCGCCGCGGCGCCCAGCGGGGGGCCGCTGGGCTCGGGCGGTCGGCCGGGGGCGCGTTCCCGCAGGTCGTCGGCGCGGATGTACTCGGCCCAGTCGCGCTGCAGCCCGGTGCCCAGCACGGGCAGGAGCAGCCGGACGCCGCGGGCGCGCAGCGCATCCAGCAGCGGACCGGTGCCGGGTTCGGTCACCCGGGACGCGTACACGGACGCGCAGCGCGCGTCGGCGACGGCGGGAATCGCGAGCACGACCTCCGCCAGCTCGCGGGCGGCCGCGTCGCGCAGCCGCACGGAGCGCAGCTTGCGGGTGTCCCGGATGGCGACGCGGAGCCGCTCCTTGACGTCCTCGACCTCGTCCCCCTCGGACACGCGCGGATACGGCTGGGCGACGCTGCTCATGCAGACAGTCTCACCCACCCGGCGGTCGCGGGACGACCCCCCCAGGGAGGAGATGTGGCGTGACGCACACCACTGGGCACTCCTCGGCGGGCGCGGCTAGGGTCCGAGCATGACCATCCACAAGGCAGTCATCCCCGCCGCGGGGCTCGGAACCCGGTTCCTGCCCGCCACGAAGTCGACGCCCAAGGAGATGCTCCCGGTCGTCGACAAGCCGGCCATCCAGTACGTCGTCGAGGAGGCCGTCAAGGCCGGGCTCGACGACGTCCTGCTCATCACCGGTCGCTCGAAGCGCACGCTCGCCGACCACTTCGACGCGGTGCCGGAGCTCGAGGCCGCGCTCGAGGCGAAGGGCGACCTGGATCGGTTGGCCAAGGTCCGCGAGTCCACCGACCTGGGTCACGTGCACTTCGTGCGCCAGGGCCAGCCCAAGGGCCTGGGCCACGCGGTGCTCCAGGCCAAGCACCACGTCGGGCACGAGCCGTTCGCGGTCCTGCTCGGCGACGACCTGATCGACGAACGCGACGAGCTGCTCAGCACGATGCTCGCGCTGCAGGAGCGCACCGGCGGATCGGTCATCGCCCTGCTCGAGGTGCCGCCCGCGCAGATCTCGATGTACGGCTGCGCGGCCGTCGAGCCGTTCGACGGCGCCGAGGGCGGGGACGCTGCTGACACGGTGCGGATCACCGGCCTGGTCGAGAAGCCCCCGGCGGACGAGGCTCCCAGCAACCTCGCCATCATCGGCAGGTACGTGCTGCACCCCGCGGTGTTCGAGATCCTCGAGAACACCGCACCGGGACGCGGCGGGGAGATCCAGCTGACCGACGCGCTCGCGACGCTCGCCGAGCTGCCCGCCTCCGAGGGCGGCGGCGTCTACGGCGTCGTGTTCCGCGGCCGGCGCTACGACACCGGTGACCGCCTGGACTACCTGAAGGCCGTCGTCCAGATCGCGGTGGACCGTCCGGATCTCGGACCCGAGTTCCGGACCTGGTTGGGCGAGTTCGCGCAGAACCTCAGCACGCCGCAGTCCGACTGACCTGCCGGGCGGGGCAGAATGCCCGCATGAGATCGGTCCAGGATCACCTCGCGGCCGTGCTGGCCTCCGTCGGACCGGTCGCTCCGCTCGACGTCGTGCTGCGCGACGCCGTGGGCTGCATCCTCGCTGCCGACGTCACGGCCACGCACGACCTGCCGGCGTTCGCGGTCGCGTCGCGTGACGGGTACGCCGTCGCCGCGCACGAGACCGCGGGCGCCGGCTATGCGAGCGCGCAGTCCCTGCCCGTCGCGCACGACGCCCGGCCCGGCGCCGGTCCGCTGCGCCTGGTCCCCGGCTCGGCGGTCCGGGTCGCGTCCGGCGCCGCGCTGCCGCTCGGCGCCGACGCGGTGGTCCCCCTGGAGGAAACCGACCGGGGGACCGCGCGTGTCGCGATGCAGCGCCCTGCGGTGCCCGGCCAGCACGTGCGGCCCGTCGCCTCCGACGTGCGCGCAGGTGCGGTGGTGCTCGAGGCCGGCACGCGCCTCGGTGCCCGCCAGCTGGCCCTCGCCGCAGCGATGGGCCGGGGCCGCCTTCGCGTGCACCCGACACCGCGCGTCGTGCTGCTCTCCGTCGGCGACGAGCTCGTCGAGCCCGGCACCCACGCGGACCGGGCGGGCGCGGGGGTGTTCGAGGCCGACGGGCACGCGCTGGAGGCGGCCGTCCGGGACGCGGGCGCCGCGTCCGTCCGGGTGGGCATCCTGGGCGACGACCGTGCGGTCCTGCGCGAGGCGATCGAGGACCAGCTGGTCCGCGCGGACCTCCTGGTGATCACCGGCGGCCTGTCCGAGCTGACGCACGACACCGTCAAGGACGTGCTGGCGACGATGGGCTCCGTCCGGCTGGACCACGTCGCGATGACGCCCGGCCAGCGGCACGGCTTCGGCACCGTGGCGGACGACCTGGCCAGCGACAAGGCCGTGCCGATCTTCGCGCTGCCGGGGCACCCGGTCGCCGCGCAGGTGTCGTTCGAGGTGTTCGTGCGGCCGGCGCTGCGGGCCATGGCGGGGCACGCCGAGCTGTTCCGTCCGTCCGTGGCAGCCGAGGCCGTCGAGGGCTGGGTCTCGCCGCCGGGCCTGCGCCAGTTCGTCCCGGCCACGGTGCTCGGGTCGCCCGACGAGGGGTACCGCGTGACGCCGATCGGTGACCCGTCGGCACCCACGGTGAGCGCACTGGCGCACGCCAACGCGCTCGCGGTCGTCGGGGAGCAGGACCTGACGGTCCACCCCGGACAGGTCATCCACTGCCTGGTCCTGGAGGGCTGATGGCCACCGGGTGGCCCGCGGTGCTCGTCGAGGGAGCAGTGCGACTGCGTCCGCTGCGCCGCCGCGACCAGGACACATGGATGGCGCTGCGGGCGCAGAACGCGGCGTGGCTGGAGCCGTGGGACGCCACCAGCCCGGTGCCCGTCAGCGGTCCGCGTCCGTCCTTCGGCACCTTCGTGCGGTCGCTGCACGCGCAGGCACGCGCGGGCACGACGCTGCCGTTCGCCGTCGACCTGGACGGCCGCCTCGTGGGCCAGCTGACGGTGTCGTCGATCACCTACGGGTCGCTGCGCTCGGCGGCCATCGGCTACTGGGTGTCCGAGCACGTCGCCGGCCTGGGCATCACGCCGACGGCGGTCGCGATGGCCACGGACCACTGCTTTGACGTCCTGGCGCTGCACCGGGTCGAGATCAACATCCGCCCGGAGAACGGGCCGTCGCTGCGGGTCGTGCAGAAGCTCGGCTTCCGCGACGAGGGCGTGCGCGAGCGGTACCTGCACATCCAGGACCGGTGGTGCGACCACCGGTCGTTCGCCCTGACCGTCGAGGACGTGCCCGAGGGGCTGCTCCAGCGGTGGCGGACCCGGTCGCGCGGATGACCGGGCCGACACGCCGCCACGGTCCCGGGCGGGCACGGGTCCGACGCCTACCGTCATGACGTGAACGATCTCGCAGGACCGGTCGCGCTCGCGCTGGTCGGACTGTGGGTGGCGTACCTGGTGCCGCACAAGCTGCGGCACCGACAGCAGCTGCTGGAGTCCCGTGCGGACGACCGGTTCTCGGAGGCGCTGCGCGTGGTCGCGGTGAGCGACCGGCGCATCCGCCAGGAGGCCGCCGCCGCGGAGTGCGGGCCGACGGCGAGCAGCACCGTGGGGTTGCTGACCCCGAGCAGAGGGCTCCCGGTGGCCACCGGGAGCGCGACAGGAGGCACCACCGTGGACCGACCGCACGGCACCCAGGATCGGATCACCGCCGATGCGGCCCGCCGCGCCGCGCAGGCGCGCGCTGCCCGGGCGGCCTCCGTCGCCCGCCGCGCCGCCGCCGCGCGCCGTCGTGCGGTCCTGGCCGGCATCCTCCTCGCCGCCACGGCCGTCGGGTGGGCCGCCGTCGGGTTCAGCCCCCTGGTGACCTGGGTGGCCGGTGCCGTGCCGACCGTCCTGCTGAGCACCGTCCTCGTCCTGGGCCGCCGGGCCGTCGTGGCGGGGCGCGCGGCGGACGCGGCGTGGGAGCGCAAGATCGCCGACGAGCGGCGGGTGGCCTCCGGCCCGCGCACCGGCGCGATGCGGGCGGTGGCCACCGCCACGCGGCCCGCGGCGACGACGCAGACGACGAAGCCGTCCACCAAGCAGACGAAGAAGCAGACGACGTCAGTCGCAGCACCGGCCGCCGAGGCGACCCCCGCCACGCCCGACGAGGCCCCGCTCGAGGCGCCGACGGCGTTCGTCACCGGCCGGGCCGTCCACCCCTCCGACGCCAGCACCGAGGTGTTCGAGCGCATCGTCGCGGACAAGGGCGAGTCCGGCGGGCCGGTCCGCCACGCGTCGACGGGCCAGGTGCCCGTCGTCCGGGTCGAGGCCGCGGAGCCCGAGGCGTCGTCCGACGACGAGGCGTGGTCACCGGTCCCCGTCCCGCGCCCGACCTACACGATGAAGGCGTCCGCACCGCGTCGTGAGCCCGCCCCGCTGGACAACCTCGAGGGGTCGACGGCCGTCCGCGCCGAGGCCGAGGCGCCCGCCGGCGTCGACCGCGCACCGCTCGAGGCGCCGGTCGAGACCACGGGGAGCATCGACCTCAACGCGGTCCTGGCCAAGCGCCGCGTCGCCGGGGAGTGACCGCGCGGATTTCGCGATCCGCCTGGCGCTGGTGTTAGTCTTTAGGCCGCTCGCGGGGCTGTGGCGCAGTTGGTAGCGCGTCTCGTTCGCAATGAGAAGGTCAGGGGTTCGAATCCCCTCAGCTCCACCCGAGGAAGCCCTCGTCTGACCAGGCCATATGGCCTGGGAAGGCGGGGGCTTCGTGGTTGTCATTCGTGCCCGACCCCATCGTGCGCACCCCCCGGGCGCCCCGGGCCCTCATTGAGCCTGCTGAGTCCCGCCTGATCCGCCCCGGTCCCGAGGAAATGCAGGTAGCGGTTCGTCGTGGCGATCGACTCGTGGCCGCACCACGCTTGGACCGTTCCCGGATCCACGCCGCGCGACAGCCAGAGGCATGCGGCCGTGTGGCGAAGGTCGTGCAGGCGCCGGCCGCCGCCGGTCGTTGTCCAGTGCAGCGTCCTCAAGACTGCCGATCGGTGCAGCTGCGCACCCTGTGCCGTCGTCAGCAGGAGATCGTCAGCCGCCTTGCCGTTGGCGAGATCACGAACTATCGGAAGAACCCGGTTTGCGAGTTCTGCGTGGGCCGCGTCGGCGAATCTCTCGACTGATTCGCCTAGATGTCGCCACTCCGCCGATGCGGTGACTAGGCGGGCGGTTCGTGGAGGGCGGGCGGGTGGCCTGATCGACGCCCCCGCCGTCGGCTGGACCGCTGGCGTGCTCGTTCACCTCCACGACAGGTCAGGCCCTTGCCGTTGCCCCGTTGTGGACGCTCTGCTCCTACATGCTGACTGGCGTTCCATCACTTCGACCGCGTTGCAGTCGTCAGCATCCACCACCGCCGACGGCTGCCGATCAAACTCGGCCGAGTTCGCACGCTCGCCCTTCTGTGCCTTGTCGCGGGAACCCTGCTCATCACCCTCGCGAACACGGCCGCAGGCGTCATGATCTCCGCTTGGTGGATCTGCGCTCCCCTCCTGCGCCTCGTGCCGGGAATCCGGTGGTCATGCGCAGGCCGGCTGCCGCCGGCGGCACGGCGTTCAGCGACCCACCGGGGACTGGGTCATCGCTCTACAAGTCGGGCGGCCAGGGAGTGACGCCATGGCCGGCGCCGCCGCACTGGTCCAGAACACCGTGCCCGCGACCGCGAGCATCGGAGTGCGAGCAGCCAACAATCGCCTCGCCCGGCTCTACCAGCACCAGTATGGGTTCCAGGTGGGCAACGCGGATCGCCCGCTCGAGCTGCTCCGACCCGCACAGTGACTCCGACGGGGCGTATCAGCAACTAGGTGCGATCCATCCAAGAACACGAGCAGCGGATCGGCCACCGACCTTGCCCAGCGCGCGACCAAGAGCGTCACTCGATGGGCGTTCGACCGCATCGCGGAGCTGCTCGGCGTGAGCACTCAGCGAGCCAGGCTGATCACCAAGCCTTGCGACACGGGCAAGAGATGCCCGGGTCGCGGCGGTTCATTTCTCAGGTCGTTGCCGCCTGTTCGCTCCAGTGAACACGGCGTACCGTTGATGGGGAGGAAGTGGGGTCGCCGATGGATTACGTCCCAAACGAATACGAAACCGTAGTCCGGGGCACCAGGGACCCGTCTCCGACCGTAGTCCGGGGCACTAGTGGCCTGGCTCCGAACAACTTCCCGCAAGGTCCGGGTCCCGGTCTGGGTCCTCTCGGAACCGGTATCAATCGCGGTGCACAAGGAGCACTGGATGCCAGTGTCGGTGTCCTTGCGCGTCAGCACGAGCAACTTGCTCGCCAAGCAGCCGAACATGCGCGCCAACGGGTGGCCGAGGCGGCCCGTCTCGCCGACCAGCAGCACCACGACGCCGCTGAACGGATGCGCAGGCAGGCTGAAGCAGCCGAGCGCTACGCCCGGGACCAACGATCTCGAGCGGACAATCTGCGTAGGACTGCTGCCGAGGAGCGCGGTAACCGCACGAAGAGCGGCCGTGGCCTCGGAGGTTGGCTACGGAGCCTCTTCGGCGGGGGCGCGCACTTCACTCAAAGCCCCTCGGACCAGAATGCCCCGCGACAGACAAAACCGCTGACGCCGCCCCCGCGAGTTAAATTCGGCGACCCTACCGGATGGATCCCGGACCACTGGTACGTCGAATCCGGTTCGCAACACTGGGAGCCCGCGCAAAACCAGGAAGCAGTCGACGAGGCCGTGGCGAGCGGAGCACCCGGCACGTACGCGCGCTACGAAAACGGAAGTTACGTCCAGGTGACCAACGTCCCAGACGACGCGGCCACGGGACCCGTCGAGTGGACAGACGAGGATGGGTCCGAGGGGCGATCGAAGACAGTCAACATGCCGGACGGATCGACAGTTTCCACCCAGTGGGTGACTTCATTCACGGACGACGGCTCACCTCAAACGACGGTCACGACCGTACAGAACAACCCGGACGACAGCACAAATGTGGTGGTGAAGCGGCCGGACGGTTCGACGACCGAGTCCACGACAAACTCCGACGGTAGTCAGTTGATCATCGAGACGGGAGTCAACGGGTCAATTGGGATGACGTGGACGGGTCCGGACGACCTCATTCAGGGATTGCCCGGCCCAGGGGAGGAATAGCAATGCTCTACAACCCTGACAGGGTGTACGCGATCGCCGACGGCGACGAGCTCACCGGCGAAGACCTATTCCGTGTCGCCGATCTGTTTGTATGGATGAGCAGCGCGGGCGGGTTGAGCTGGTGGGCAGGCGCGGCGCTTGAGGGCCGCGCGGTGCAGCTGTGGCCGCTGCCGGCGTACCGAAAGAGGTTTCGGCATTGGGTCGACGTCAACAAGAGTTTCGATGCGATCCCACACGACGCTACTGACCGATTGGACGCGGCCTCTCGCGCCGCGCTAGAGAGCGTCGAGGTCGACTCGCAGCACGACATTGATGTGTTAATCAGCCAGTTCCGCGACAGCACCAGTCTGGTGCTGGCCAGGACGTCAAAGGCTGTGCTCACCGACTACACCGCTGTCGCGTTCCTGTCGCGAGTCATCAGTACGGCCCGCCAGTGGTCCAACGGTGACGGCTTCTATCGGTACCGAGACCTTCCGAGTGTGGAAGTCCTTGACCGCGCCGCTGCACTCCTCGCAGAGCGATGGGCTCAACTCGAGCCGGATTACGAACTCATTGCAAACGCGCCCGTCTGGGATAACGCACTCCGCGCTTTCAACGACTCGAAAAGCAACGACTCCTGGTGGCGCTCATGGCTCGGGGTTTTTGAGTCGGAACCGGCCTGTATCCTGATAGCCGAGCAGTTCGTACCCGGCTATACCGCGATTCGGGCTCGCCGCCGACCTGCTGTTCCGACTCGAGCGGCGCGCCAGTCGTCAACCTGGGCGGACGACTTCATGCGCGCAAGCGCGACAAACTCTGCGGCAATGGTCGATATCTACAACCAGCAAACTCGACTCATTCAGAATGGGTATCGCGACTAGGGTGCGGTCTGTGGGTGCACCTGTGCGACGGCCTGGTCGCGCACTACTGGATGCCGGCCCAAGGCCGATGCTGTCTCCGACGTACCCCCAAAGTGCTACCGAACTGAATCCGGCGCACCCTGTCAAGAGGACGATGGTGCCCACTACGCACCGTGGGAGCAGCGCGAAGGCGGTGCGTAACTGGCCGCCCTCCAGCGGACTCAGGACCACGTTGCGGGTCACGTCCTCGTGCACGGCCAAGATGGCCCGCATGTCTCGAGGTCATCGCGGGCCAGTCGAGCGCGTTCACGCAGCTCGCGGTCCGAGGCGAGTTTCGCCTCCGCATCGGAGCACCGCGTCTCGCCCCGGCGTGCGTCCCGCCCCGACGTGACGCAGACCCACGACTGCGACCACGACCACGGCGGTGTTGACGCCCGCGCTTGCCCACTCGGCCCACGTCCCAAGGCTCACGGACATACGGTAGCGAGTGGTCGCAAACACCAGATGCGGTTGAGGCGGGGCACGAACGCATGGCGCAGCCGCGCCGCGAACTCGACCGCGGCTGCGGGCACTCGCATGGTGCCGGACAGGTCGCATCGGAGCAGCCATGCCCGGATGGGGGCGGCTCGCTGCTGGATCACCTTCGGTCGGATCGGGTGGCCCATGACCATGGGGAAGCCGAAGAACGCGACGCCGCACCGGACTCGGATGGCGGGAGCGCGGTGGTTGTCCTCAAACGAGCTCGGGATGCCGTTCGGCGATCTCGCTCATCTCGCGCTTCTGTTCCCGGATTACGCGGCGAGGGGTGCGTGGATCCACCTCAGCGCCAGCCTCCTGACCCTCAAGATCTGCGACCCGGTCGCGCATCGCGATGCTGATCTTCTCCAGAAACGCGACGGCCGCCTTGATGAGCGCGCCGTGGTCGGTCCCTACCGGCTCGGTGCCCCACTCCTTCAGCACGAAGTCGTCGGCACACGCGAACACGGTGTGGGTGCTTCTGAAGAATCCCTCCGCGAACGACTGCATCTCCGTGACGTTCGCGAACATCACGTCACGAAGCGACTCGCACTTCTCACCCTTGAGGTCGGTGTACGCCCACACCGTCATCGGAGAGTCCACATCTCCGATAGCACTGAAGAGCACGGTCGACTTGCCGCAGCCGAACGTCCCGAGGGTCGGCACGTCATCGGCGTGCCACACGTCAAGGTCCTCGGCGTCGGGGTTCGGCAGCCATGGCCGACTTCCGCGTCGCACGATCCCGTCAAGCATCATCTGCCTCATCACTGTGTGGTATCGGCTTATCAAAGCAGGATCCGAAGGTTTCCGACACCTTTTCTGGCCAGGGTACGACAACCTCTCCTAGGTCTTCACCTGCCCAGACGATCGACGTGTGGGTCCCGTCGATGATCTTCCCGGGGGTGTGCACCACCGTGAAGCCGGCGGTGCGCAGGTCTCCGGTCAACGCGTAGCGCACACCGCTGTTCTGCAGCTCCTCGGGGAGTGGGCTGGAGTCCTTGGTGACCTTCGTGTACGTAGCGGCGAGGCTCAAGCGGCCACGGTGGACCGAGAAGTCGACTTCGACGCCCACGCGCGGGGCGTTCCGGAACTGCCCGTTCCTGCCTGTGAGCTGCGTGACGTACTCGTCGTCACTGAGGCACTCGTGAGGCGGCGGCCCACATCCGCAACCTGATGGCATCGTCGCCTTGCGCTGGTCCCCCATGGTCGCCGAGCCTAGCCATCCACCGCGCACTCGCGTGGGCGAACTTGTTCGATGCCACGAGCCCAACCGGTCCCATGCAGGCGTGCGCCCCCGTCGAGCCAATCGCTCGTAGACCAACGCACGGCGATTGCGCCAGATCTGCAGGCGCGACCGGTCGAACTTGAGCCCGTCCGCACCCCGACCGCGGTTATGGAGACGAGCGAACGGCCGCACGTGAGAACTTTCCTTACTGACTCAAGCGCGCGGCTCCGCCGCGCGGGTCGGTCTCCAGGGCGGGGCCCCGCGCTCCGCTCGCAAGCTCGCTGCGCGCACCCCACCCCTCCGGCCGACCACCGGCACGACGAAGGCGGCTCCGGAGTCTTCTCGGAACCGCCTCGACCACGACTGCTTCCACCGCCCAGTTGCACCGTCTTGCCCGCCGGCCCCGCACCGACCGCCGAGCATCCGGCCGTCTCCGGCCCGCATCAAGGGCGCCTACGGCGTCACTGCGTGATGGCTGGCGCCACCCCTGACCCGGACCTCCGACAGCCTCTTGTGCTCCGCTATCGGTACGACGCCTCGAACTGTTCACCCCCCGTGGAGCGCGCGCCCCCCGCGCACCCCGCTGAGCGAATGCACCCACTCGTGATGCATCCAGTGCACCCGGGACACTCGCGGCGCCAACCTCGGCCAGGTCGGGAATCTATTCGCAATGAGAAGGTCAGGGGTTCGAATCCCCTCAGCTCCACCCGACGGAAACCCCGTCCGACCGGCCGCGAGGCCACGTCGGGCGGGGTTTCGTCGTTCTCAGGGCGACCGGCCCCGTCCCGTGACGCCTGGACCGACAGGCCCGACGGCGGATGCGCGGTGTCCATCGGTCGGTTGACACGGTGTCGTCCGCTCGGGTCTGCCCGGCGCGCCACGCCGGGTCGACGGTGGAGTCATGAACGCAATCGAGGTGCACGGGCTGCACAAGACGTATGACGGACGCGCGGTGGTGGCGGGGATCGACCTGACCGTCGCCCAGGGTGAGGTCTTCGCCCTCCTCGGCCCCAACGGTGCCGGGAAGACGACGACCATCGAGATTCTCGAGGGACACCGCCCGCGGGACGGGGGTGCGGTCAGCGTGCTGGGCCGAGACCCCGGGCAGGCGGACAGGTGGTGGCGGTCCCGGGTGGGGATCGTCCTGCAGCAGATCGGCGACGCGGGCGACCTGACCGTCGGGGAGAGCGTGCGGCAGTTCACGCGCTTCTACCCCGACCCGGCGGACCCTGACGAGCTGCTCGAGCTGTGTGGTCTGACCGCGCAGCGCAGCGCCCGGGTGGCGACGCTCTCCGGGGGCCAGCGGCGTCGCCTGGACGTCGCGCTCGGCCTGGTCGGCAACCCGGAGCTGCTCTTCCTGGACGAGCCGACCACGGGCTTCGACCCCGAGGCCCGCCGGCAGTTCTGGGGTGTGATCCGCACGCTCGCGTCCCGCGGCCTGACCGTCGTCCTGACCACCCACTACCTCGAGGAGGCGGAGGTCCTGGCGGACCGGCTCGCTGTCCTCGTGGCGGGTCGGATCGTGGCGGAGGGCACCCCGGGCACCCTGGGCGGCCGGGATCGCGAGCTCGCCCTGGTGACCTGGAACGACGCCTCCGGGGAGCACCGGGTGCGCACGCCGGACCCGAGCCGGGAGCTCGGAGCACTGGCCGGAGCCCAGGTCACGGACCTGCGGGTGAACCGGCCCAGCCTGGAGGAGATCTACCTCGACCTGATCGGAGCCCGGCCATGACCACGATGACGACCACGACCACGACGCGCCTCCCCGGGAACGTGTCCATGGGCCTCGCCCGCGGGCGGGTCGAGATCCTGCAGTTCTTCCGGCAACGTGACGCGGTGGTCTTCACGTTCGCGTTCCCGGCGTTCCTGATGGCCATGCTCGGGCTGATCTTCACCGAGCCGCACCCGGGGACACCGGTCAGCCTGCGGCTGGTCCTCGCGGCGAGCATCATCGCCTACGGCATCGTCTCGACGGCCTTCATGAGTACCGGGATCGGCGTCGCGGTGGACCGGGACGACGGCACGCTCAAGCGGCTGCGCGGCACGCCCGTGACCGCCACCGCCTACCTGCTGGGCAAGCTCATGCTCGTGGTGGTGGTGACTCTCGGAGAGGTGGCGCTGCTCCTGACCGTGGCGGTGCTCGCCTTCGGCCTCGAGCTGCCGACCGACCCCGGCCGGTGGGCGACCTTCGCCTGGCTGCTCGTGCTGTCGACGACCAGCTGCACCCTGCTCGGCATCGGGTTCAGTGCACTGGCCCGCTCGGCGCGCAGCGCGACCGCGGTGATGAACGTCCCGGCAGTCGCCCTCGGCTTCGTCTCGGGCATCTTCGTGCACATCCTCGCGCTGCCGGACGCGATGGTGACGGTCGCCTCGTTCTTCCCGCTGAAGTGGATGGGCCAGGGCTTCCGGGCGGTGTTCCTGCCTGACACGATGGCGGCGTTCGAGAGGGCGCGGTCGTGGGAGCTCGGACGGGTCGCGATCGTCCTCGGAGTCTGGACCGTGATGGGACTGGCGCTATGCCTGGCAACGTTCCGCTGGCGCGAACGTCGTCGCGGCTGAGCGGTGCCGGCAGTCCCGACGCGCTGCACGACGCGCGTCGGGACTGGTTCTGGCTCTGGGACCTCTACTACGTCCTGGTGTGCGCGGTCGTCTCCCTGCTCGTCGTGCACGCAGCCCGCACGCCGTCCGACGCGATCCTCACCTGCGGGTGCATCCTGGCCCTGCTCGCCTGGTACGCGCTCGTCGGTCGCCCGGCCATCCTGGCGGGGGACCAGGGGTCGCGTGGCGTCGTGTTCGTGATCGGCCTGGTCCTGATCCTGGGGCTGGCCGTGTGGGTCGTGCCGATGAGCGCGTACCTGCTCTTCGTGGCCTGTCCCATGGCGTTCATGGCGCTCCCGCTGGTGTGGGCCCTGGTGGCCGTCGTGGTGCTCAACGCCATCCCTGTGGCGGCTGCACAGCTGCAGTCGAGCGACGGCGCGCGTGCCCCGCTGTCCACCGCCGCGCTGGCGCTCGGCTTCACCGTCCTGGCGGGGACCTACCTCGACCGGACCATCAGGACCAACCACGAGCGCGCCCGGCTGATCGCGGAGCTGCAGGAACGCCGCCAGGAGGTCGAACGGCTGTCCCGGGAGGCGGGCGCCGCGGCCGAGCGGGCTCGACTGGCCGGGGAGATCCACGACACCCTGGCCCAGGGCTTCGCCTCCGTCGTCACCCTGACCCAGGCGGCGCTCGGCGCGATGGACCGGGAGCCGCAGCGCGCGCAGGAGCACCTCGACCTCGTGCTGCGCACGGCGCGCGAGAACCTCACCGAGGCGCGGGCGCTGGTCGCGGGGAGGTCGCCCGCCGCGCTCGAGGACGGGACGCTCTCGGACGCGATCGACCGCCTGGTCGACGGACTGTCCGCCGCGACCGGCAGCACGGTCGGCTGGGAGACCAGCGGAAGCGCTCGCACGCTGCCGCTGCCGGTCGAGGTCCTCCTGCTGCGCACGGCCCAGGAGGCCATGACGAACATCCGTCGCCACGCCGGTGCGCGCCACGTCCAGGTCCGGCTCCGGTACGACGAGTCGAGCGTCACGCTCGTCGTGGCCGACGACGGCCGCGGCTTCGACGAGACCGCCGACGACCGCCAGGGCTACGGGCTTGAGGGCATGGCCGCCCGGGCGACGCAGCTGGGCGCCGACCTGACCATCCGGTCGAGCCGCGGAGCGGGTACGAGCGTCACCCTGGAGGTGCCCGCGTGATCACGGTGATGCTGGTGGATGACCATCCCGTCGTCCGTGCCGGGCTGCGGGGGATGCTCGAGGTGGAGGCCGACATCACGGTGGTGGCGGAGGCGGGCTCCGGTGCCGAAGCCCTCGCCCTGGCGACGATCCACCGTCCCCAGCTGGTCCTCATGGACCTGCGGATGCCGGGCGGGGACGGTGTCGAGGCCACCCGGGCGCTCCGGGAGACGCTGCCCGAGATCGCGGTGGTGATGCTGACGACCTACGACGACGACGCCGAGATCCTGCGGGCGGTCGCCGCCGGCGCTGCGGGCTACCTCCTCAAGGACGCGACCAGCGACGAGCTCGCTGAGGCGGTGCGTGCGGCGAGCCGCGGCGAGACCGTGCTGGCCCGCGCGGTCGCGGGCCGACTGGTCCGACAGGTGCGGGAGCCGCCGGCGACCACCACGCTGTCGGCCCGCGAGCTCGAGGTGCTGCGGCACGTCGCCGCCGGCGCGACCAACGCCGAGGTCGGCCGGGCGCTGTTCATCAGCGAGGCCACCGTGAAGACCCACCTCGTGCGCATCTTCGGCAAGCTCGAGGTGACCGACCGGACCGCCGCCGTCACCACGGCGATGGCCCGGGGCCTGCTCACGCCCGGCGCCGGGTGAGTGCCCGCCGAACCGCACGAAGGCGGCCCCCTCAGGGGCCGCCTTCGTCATCCGCGCGGGGGTCTCAGAGGATGCTGCTGCGGCGGCGGCCGCGGCTGCCGGAGACCGCGGCCACGCCGATCGCGGCCAGCACCACCTGGAAGAGCAGCTCGATCCAGTCGACGCCGGCCGTGTCCTGCACACCGACCAGGCTTGCCAGGTACGTGCCGATGAGGGCGGCGACGATACCGATCACGATCGTCAGGAGCAGCGAGATGCGCTGACGGCCACGCACGAGCAGACGGCCGAGGATACCGATCACGGCACCGATGATGATCGCGGAGATGATGCCTTCGGGTGTCATGTGGAACTCCTTGCGTACGAGGGGTTCTAACGGGGACGACGAGAGAATCTAGGGGCGTTTGTCCGGATTCGCTCGCTGAGGGCGATGGCACACTGACGCGGTGTCCCGTGACAGGCCCCTGGCCGACGATCCGCCGAGCCTGTGGAGCCGGGCACGTTCCTGGGTCGACCCGCTGGTCGTGATCATCCTCTCGGCCCTGGTGCTGGGACTGGTGCTGCCCGCACGGGGAACCGTCGCCGACGTCCTCGACGTGGCCCGCCCGGCCGCGATCGTCGTCCTGTTCTTCCTGTACGGCGCGCGCATGGCCACCGGCGAGGTGTGGGCCGGTCTGCGCAGCTGGCGGCTGCAGGGCTCGATGCTCGCCGCCACCTACGTGGCCTTCCCGGTGCTCGGGCTCCTGGTCCAGCTGCTGCCGGACGCCGTCGTCTCCGCCGAGCTCAAGACCGGCCTGCTCTACCTGTCGCTGCTGCCCTCGACGGTCCAGGCGTCTGTCGTGTTCACGTCGGTCGCGCGCGGCAACGTCGCGGGGGCGATCACGGGGGCCACGATCTCCAACGTCGTCGGCATCGTGCTCACGCCCCTGCTGGTCGGCGTCCTCATGGTGCGGACGTCCGGGCAGGCGGGCGGGAACCTCGGCGGCATCCTGCTGCAGCTGCTCCTGCCCTTCGCGGCGGGGCAGCTGGTGCAGCGCTGGATCGGGCCGTGGCTGCGCGCGCACGCGCACCTCACCCGGATCACCGACCGCGGCGCGCTCGTCCTCATCGCGTACACGTCGGTGAGCGAGGCCACCGTGTCGGGGGCCTGGGCGCACGTCACCTGGGTCGCCCTGGTCGCCCTCCTCGTGGTCTGCGCGGCCATGCTCGCCACGATGCTGGCGCTGACGTGGAGCGGTGGCGCGCGGCTCGGCCTCCCGCGTGGCGACCGCATCGCCCTGCTCATGTGCGGGTCCAAGAAGAGCCTGGCGACCGGCCTGCCGATGGCCGCCGTCCTGTTCACGCCGGCGCTCGCCGCGAGCGTCGCCCTGCCGGTCATCGTGTTCCACCAGCTCCAGCTGGCAACCTGCGCGGTCATTGCGCGCCGGCTGGCGGCGCAGGGCGAGTAGCGTCTGGCCGGAACGATTCGACCGCAACCGAAGGATCACAGTGCCCGACGCCCTCGCCGTCATCCCGCGGCCTGCCCTGCTCGAGCGGACCGGCGAGGCGCCGTTCGTGGTGACCCGCGCCACGACCGTGGTCGTCGACGAGCGGCCGGACCTCATCGGCCTGGCGGTGCTCGTGGCGGACGTGCTGGGTCGCGTCGGCGGGATACCCGTCGAGGTGAGGTACTCCGAGGCCGGCGCCACGGACATCGTGCGGTTGCGGCTCGTCGAGACCCTCCCGCCGGGGGACGAGGTCTACCGCGTGCTGACGCGCAGCGGGCGCATCGACGTCGAGGCGCGCACCCTGGCGGGGCTGGTCCGCGCGCTGGTCACGCTCCGCCAGCTGATCGTGGTCGCGCCCAGCGGTGAGCTCCGTGTCCCCGCCGTGCGCATCGAGGATGCGCCCCGGTACGCGTGGCGCGGGCTGTCGGTCGACGTGGCGCGGCACTTCGTGCCCATGGACGACCTCAAGGTCGTCATCGGCCTCATGGCGCACTACAAGCTGAACGTGCTGCACCTGCACCTCACCGACGACCAGGGCTGGCGGCTCGACCTGCCGTCCCGGCCGCTGCTGACCAGGCTGTCCAGCGCGACCTCCGTCGGGGGTGACCCGGGTGGCTCGTACTCGGCGGCCGACTTCGCCGACCTCGTCGGGTTCGCGGCCGCGCGGGGGATGCGCGTCGTGCCGGAGATCGACGTCCCCGGCCACGTCAACGCGGCCACGCACGCCTACGGCGAGCTGAACCCGTCGGGCGAGCCGACCGACACCTACACCGGCATCGAGGTCGGGTTCAGCCGGCTGCACGCGGACCTGCCGGCCACGCACGCGTTCCTGGCGGACGTGTTCGCCGACGTCGCCGCGATGACGCCCGGCGAGTACGTGCACATCGGTGGCGACGAGGTGCTGACGATGGCCCCCGACGAGTACGCCACGCTGGTCGGGGCCGCCTCGGCCGCCGTCCGCGCGGCGGGCAAGAAGGTGGTCGGCTGGCAGGAGATCGCGCACACGCCGCTCGAGCCGGGCACCGTCGTGCAGTACTGGGACGCGCGGGAGGATCCTGCGCCGTTCGCCGCCGCCGCACGGGCCGGGGCGCTGTTCCTGATGTCCCCGGCGCCCAAGGCGTACCTCGACATGAAGTACGACGCGAGCACCGAGCTGGGCCTCGAGTGGGCCGGGCACATCGAGCTGCGCGACGCCTACGACTGGGACCCCGCCACGCTGATCGAGGGGGTGGCGGAGGACTCGGTGATCGGCGTCGAGGCGGCCATCTGGACCGAGACGCTGCGCGACCTGCCCGCCCTCGCCCAGATGCTGCTGCCGCGCCTGGCCGCGATCGCCGAGGTCGCGTGGTCGGCGCCCGAGCAGCGCGACTGGGAGGACTTCCGCACCCGGGTCGCCGCGCACGCCCCGTTCTGGGACCGGATCGCCCTGCCGTGGCACGCGAGCCCGCAGGTCGACTGGCCGCGCTGACGCCTCAGACCCAGGTCCGCAGCCACATGTGCGCGTGCCAGAAGTCGTAGGGGACCACCCATCCCGTCCAGATCGGGTAGAAGAACGCGCTGACCGCCACGATGAGCGCTACGAGGACGCCGCAGCCGATGATCGCCGCGCGGCGGCCCCGCGGTTCCAGGTCCTTCGGGCCGACCACCAGGCCGATCACGTAGACCAGCGTGAGCACGACCCACGGCGTGAACGCGATCGAGTAGAACGCGAAGATCGTGCGGTGGGCGTAGACGAACCACGGCAGCCAGCCGGCGACGATGCCGGACAGCACGGCGCCGGCGCGCCAGTCGCGGTACCGGAGCAGCCAGACGGCCGCGACGATGACGGCGGCGGCCGCGCACCACCACAGGACGGGGTTGCCGAGCGAGACGATGGCCTGCGAGCAGCTGGCGGCGCCGCACGCGTCCTGCGCGGCCTGGCCGGTCAGCTCGGAGACCTCCTTCGGGTAGAAGAAGGACGTCGGGCGCCACTGCACGATCCAGCCCAGCGGGTGCGCCGCGTAGGAGTGCGGCGTCTCGAGGCCGTTGTGGAAGGACCACATGTCCTGGTGGTACTTCCAGAACGAGCGCAGCGCCGGCGGCAGCCACTGGACGCCCTGGTCCGGGTTCTGCTCCGCCCACAGCCGCCCGTGCGCCTCGGAGTGCGTGAACCACGACCACCACGAGGCGACGTAGACGACGACCGCGATGCCGACCATCGAGACGCCCGCGACGACACCGTCCTTGAGGATCCCCGCGCGCCACCAGTGCCGGACACCGACGCTGCGCCGCGCGGTCAGGTCCCAGGCGACGCTGAGCAGCCCGAACACCGCGAGGAAGTACATCGCCGACCACTTGGTGCCCAGTGCGAGCCCGAGCAGCACGGCCGCGGCGAGCCGCCACCACCGCACGCCCAGCCCGGGACCGTCGCCGAGCTCGTGACCTGCGGCGAGGAGCCGGGCGGCCCGGTCGGCCAGCCGTCGTCGCGCCTGGTCGCGGTCGAGGAGGAGCGCGCCGAACGCCGCGAGGACGAAGAACATGAGGAACGGGTCCAGCAGGCTGATCCGCGACATCACGATGGCCTGGCCGTCCACCGCCATGAGCAGCCCTGCCAGCGTGCCCAGAGCGGTCGAGGCGAACAGGCGCCGGCCGATGCGTGCGACCATCAGCACCGCCAGGACCCCGCAGACGGCGGCCGCCAGCCGCCACGCCGCCGAGCTCCCGACGCCGCCGCCGAGCTGGATCCCGAGCGCGATCAGCCACTTGCCCACCTGCGGGTGCACCACGTAGGAGCCGGTCGTCGTCAGCCCACTGGTGTCGCCCGCCTCGAAGGCGGGGTTCGGCTCGTCCCCCCAGGTCGCCTCGTAGCCGTTGACCAGCAGGGAGAACGCGTCCTTGACGTAGTACGTCTCGTCGAACACGAGCTTGTGCGGGCGGCCGAGGTCCCAGAACCGCAGCACGGCGGCGAGCACCGTGACCGCGAGGGGCCACAGCCAGCCCAGGAGCCGGGCGCGGGGCGTCGCGTCGAGCGCGAGCGCGTCGTCACCGAGCAGCCGCCCCAGCAGCCGTCGGCGCAGCCGGTCCACCGACTCCAGGGGGCCGATGACCGCGCGCGGCTCGCCGTCGGGGACGGCCTCGTCGGTGCCCTCGACGACGAGCGTCCTGCCGGCGGGGGCGGGACGGGCGGTCTCGTCCGCGCTCGGGGAGGGGGCCGCTCCGCCCTGCCGATCGGCCGGGGTCGAGGCGTCGTCGTCGGTGGGCGGCACGCGGTCATCGTAGGTGCGGGGACTGTGCTGCGGGAGGGGGTTCGGCGAGGTGGCAGGCTGACCCGGTGAGCCCCACCGCCCAGACCCCCGGCCGCCTCGTGCTGGCCGCGACGCCGATCGGCAACACCGAGGACGCGTCCGCGCACCTGCGCCGGCTGCTGGCGGAGGCGGACGTCGTCGCCGCCGAGGACACCCGTCGGCTGCGCGCGCTCGCGGCCCGGATGGGCGTCGAGATCGGCGGGCGGGTGGTCAGCTTCCACGAGCACAACGAGGTCGAGCGCTCCGACGAGGTGCTCGCCGTCGTCGCGGGCGGGGGCACCGTGGTCGTCGTGACCGACGCCGGCATGCCCGCCGTGTCCGACCCCGGCTTCCGGGTGGTGACCGCCGCCGTCGCCGCCGGGCTGCCCGTCACCGCGGCCCCGGGGCCGAGCGCGGTGCTGACCGCGCTCGCGCTGTCGGGCCTGCCCACCGACCGGTTCTGCTTCGAGGGCTTCCCGCCGCGCAAGCCGGGCGAGCGCGCCCGCGCGTTCGAGCTGCTGGCCGACGAGCGCCGCACGATGGTGTTCTTCGAGGCGCCGCACCGGCTGGACGACACGCTGGCCGCGATGGCGGACGCGTTCGGTGCCGACCGACCGGCCGCCGTGTGCCGCGAGCTGACCAAGACGTACGAGGAGATCGTGCGGGGACCGCTCGCCGACCTGGTGTCGTGGGCGTCCGCGGACCAGGTGCGCGGGGAGATCGTCGTGGTGGTCGGCGGGGCGGTGAAGGCGGTGGAGCTGTCGACCGCGGACCTGGTGGCCGAGGTGCTGTCCCGCACGGCCACCGGCGACCGTCTGAAGGACGCGGTCACGGAGGTGGCGGCCGCGGCCGGCGTCCCGAAGCGAGACCTGTACGCGGCGGCCCTGGCGGCGAAGGCCCCACCGACCAAGCCCTGAGTGGTGCACCGGCCGCCGAGCGCGCCGCTCATGGCTTGCTCACCGGGGTCGGACGCGTCGGTCGTCAGTAGAACACCGCGTCGCGCGGGCTCACCGGGTGGCGGAACGTCCACCAGACCCACGCCTGGGCGGCGAGCAGGACCGGGACGCACGCGAGCAGGACGAGCTCGAGGGTCGGCGCCGGCGTGGCGACGGGGGCAAGCGCGATAGCGGCGGCGACCACCGGCAGCACCCCGCCGGCGACCACCGCACCGAGCGCCCGGTGCAGCCGACCGTGGGCCAGCGCGGGCCGGGCGACGAGGGCGGACCCGGACCCGGCGAGCACGACGAGGGGCGGCAGGACGGCGTCGAAGGGCCCGCCGGCGGGGACGAGGACGACGTAGGCGATCGCCGACGCGGCGAGCAGGCCGGCCGACCAGGGGAGCGTCCGCAGGGCGAGCCGGGTCGCGCGCTCGCGCAGGATCCCGGACGTCCGGACGGCCACGAAGACGGTGCCGAGCACCCGGGTGACGGCCACGGCCGACAGCGCGGTGAGCACGGGGACGACGACCCGCGCGGTCAGGGACGGCTGCGGCGGCAACCACACGAGCGCGGTGCCGAGCAGTGCACCGGCGGACAGCGGGAGCCCGACGGACGCGACGACGATCACGCGTTCCCACCCGGCACGCCAGCGGGTGCCCGGCTGGCGGCTGCGTAGCCAGACGCCGGCGTCGCGCAGGACCCAGGTGACCAGCAGCGCGACGACCAGCGGGTACGCGACGAACCAGAGGTCCTTCTCGAGCTCGGGGAAACCGGCGAGCAGGATGCCTGCGCCGGCGATCAGCCACACCTCGCCGGCCAGCAGGAACGGCCCGAGGGCGGTGAGCACGGTCCGGCGCTCACCAGGGGTCCGGCCGACCTGACGCACCGTGGCGCCGAGGCCCTGGGTCATCCCGTCGAGCACAGCCCAGCCCGCGAGGGCGCCGACGAGCAGCACGGTCCAGATCATCGGGACACCTCCGCGAAGGACAGGGGTTCGTCGGGCTCCCGCGCGTGCAGCGCCGGGGCGCCGAGGACGGGGGAGCCCGGTCCGAGGCGGGCGAGGCGGGCGAGCAGGACCCAGTCGACGACGGCCAGGGTGGCGATGAGGCCGACGAGCACCACCAGCGAGACCAGGACGGTCGTGGCGCTGTGCGCGGAGGTGGCGTCGGAGGTCCGCAGCACGCCGACGACGACCCAGGGCTGGCGGCCGATCTCACGGGTGAGCCAGCCGAGGATCGCGAGCACGAACGGGACGGGCAGCACGGCGGTGAGGAAGGCGTAGGCCGCCCGGCGGAACGGCAGCCGGAACAGGGCGCCCCCGATCATCAGGGCGAGCATCGGGAAGGCACCGAGGAACAGCGCGAAGCCACCCATGATCATGAACCCGAGCGCGACCTCGACGATCGGGGACTGCCCCGCGGCGGCGTCCTCGGTGAAGTACGAGAACTGGGAGAACCCGAACCCGACCGCAAGCAGCGCCCCGACCGCGCCGAGCACGACCCCGGTCCGCAGGGAGCGCTGGAACAGCTCGTCGTACCCCGTCTGCCGCCGCAGGTGCCAGGCGCTGACCCCGATGACGACGAACCCGCCGGCGAGCAGGCACGCGCCGAGGACGTGCCCGAGCGAGAAGACCGCCGCGGGGTTGAGGACGAGCGCGGTGGGGTCGGTGATGTGGGCGACGCCGTCGCGGAGCTCGTAGCCGACGGGGTTGCGCAGGAACCCGTTCGCGACCATGACGGCGAGCGCGGAGGCGTACCCGGTCAGCACCACGAGCCAGAACACCGCGGTGTGCACCCACCGGTTCAGCTGGTGCCACCCGAACACCCACAGTCCCAGCAGCGTCGACTCCAGGAAGAACGCGACCATCGTCTCGACGGCCAGAGGCGCTCCGAGCACCTCGCCGGCCACGTCGAGCAGCCCGGGGAAGTGCAGCCCGAACTGGAGCTCCAGCAGGATCCCCGCGACGATGCCGAGCGCGTAGTTGACGAGGTACAGCTGTCCCCAGAACCGGGTGGCTCGCTCGTGCACCTCACGCCCCGTGACCGCCCACCGGGTCTGGAAGATCGCGACCACGGGTCCCAGGCCCAGGGTCACGAGGACGAACAGGAAGTGGAAGCCGGCCAGCAGCGCGAACTGCGTGCGAGCGGCGTCGACGGCACTCACGTGGGCGACGCTAGGTGCGCGAGACGGGCTGGGGCCGGTTCCCCGGGGGAAGATCGGGGACGGTTCCGGGTGGTCCCGGGAGCCGGTTCGGGGGCGACTCAGGGTGGTCCCGGAGTGCGGCGGCCGGTCGCTCGTGCTGGGGTGGCCGGATGAGGTCGGGACTCGCGGCGGGGGCGGTCGTGCTCGCGGTCGTGCTCGCGGGCTGCAGCCCCGCCGGGACGCCGCAGGCTACGCCGACGAGCTCCTCGGCCGGCCAGTCCGCCGCGGTCAGCGACGTCGTCGACGGCCTCGACGTGCCCTGGGGGCTCGCGTTCCTGCCGGACGGCGACGCTGTGGTGACGCTGCGCGACGACCCGGCGCTCGTGCTGGTCGGTCCCGACGGGTCGACGTCGGACGTGACCGGACCCGGTGCCGACGACCTCCTCGACGTCGTCGTCCCGGGCGGCGAGGGCGGTCTGCTCGGCGTCGCCGTGCTCGGGGCCGAGGGCTCGACCGTCGACCTGGCGCTGTACGCCACCGCGGCCGACGACAACCGGGTGCTGCGCGGCACGCTCGACGGGTCGGTCCTGGGCGAGCTGCGACCGGTCCTCACCGGCATCGAGAAGGCCGGGAACCACAACGGCGGCCGCCTCGCGGTCGGGCCGGACGGCTACCTGTACGTGGCCACCGGCGACGCGGGCGACCCGTCGTCGGCACAGGACCCGGACGGCCTGAACGGCAAGATCCTGCGCATCACGGCCGAGGGTGACCCGGCGCCGGGCAACCCGGACGAGGGCTCACCGGTGTGGAGCCTGGGGCACCGCAACGTGCAGGGGCTCGGTTGGGCGCCCGACGGCCGGATGTTCGCCTCCGAGTTCGGCCAGAGCACGTGGGACGAGCTCAACGTCATCGAGCCGGGCGGCAACTACGGATGGCCGGAGGTCGAGGGGATGGGCGACGGCTTCGTCGAGCCGGTGGCCGTCTGGGCGACCACCGACGCGTCCCCGAGCGGCCTGGCCGTCACCGACGACGCCGTCTACCTGGCCGGGCTGCGCGGCGAGCGGCTGTGGCGGGTCCCGCTGACCGAGGACGGCGTCGGCACCCCGGAGGCGCTGCTCGACGGTGAGCACGGGCGGCTGCGTGCCGTCGAGCCCGCGCCCGACGGGTCGCTCTGGGTGGTCACGGGCAACACCGACGGTCGCGGAGCCGTGCGCCCGGGCGACGACCGCATCCTGCGGCTGGTCGTCGACTGACCACACCCGCACGGTCGCCCCTCCGCCGAGTGCCGGGTGGGTGAGGCCGGTCCGCTCGCCCGCGCTTCGGTCCGCGCGCGTTTCCGATCCAGCCGCTCCTGGTGCGGGTGCGACCGACGAGGCCCCTGTGGCAGCCCACCCGCCCCACCTGACACTCCGGCACCAGGAGCGGCTGGATCGGGCACGGCCGATGGCGTCCGGTCGCGGCGGGTGCCCCGTGCGGCGGGTGCCCCGCGGCTGGCCCCGCCGCCGTCGCGCGTCCGCCGTCGCACCGAGCCGTCCCCAGCCCTGGTGCCGCGCGCGGGATCCACAGGTGGCGAGCGGGGCCCATCGGCGGATGCGGTCCTGCCGTCGGATGGGCCCGTGCAGGAATCGCTCACCGGTCGGCTGGCGGCACTGGGCGGTGTGGCTCGTCGACGAGATCTGGTGGTGCGTCGCGGCGACGTGGCGGCCCTGCAGCGCGCGCTGTCGACGCGTGCGGTCGTCCGGGTCGCCCACGGCATCTACGGACTGCCGGGCTGGTCGACCGCGGCGGCAGCTGCCGTCGCCCACGGCGCCGCGCTCGGGTGCGTGACGGCGGTCGGTCATGCGGAGATCGCCGTCCTGCAGGTGCCGGTGCACCCGCACCTGTCGGTCCCTCGCAGTCGTGGCCGGACGCCGTCGACGTCACGCGACTCGATCCCCGCCGTGCTCCATCGTGAATCTGGGCGGCCCGCGGGGCGCGTCGTCGGCGTCCGCGCCGTCCCCCTCGAGTCGGCGCTCGCCAGGATGCTGGTGTGCTGCACCCCCGGGCAGGCGCTCGTCTCGATCGACAACGCGCTCCATCTCCGACGTACGACGACGGAGTCGATACTGCGCAGCATCCCGGCAACCGCAGCAGTCCGTGCGCGACTGCTGCTCGGCCGAGCCGACGAACGCAGCCGCTCCCCGCTCGAGACGGTCGCGCGGCTCGCCCTGCGCGGTGCCGGGCTGCGTGTCGAGCCCGGAGTGGTGATCCCGATGGTGGGCGAGGTCGATCTGGTGGTGGAGGGTCGAGTGGTGGTCGAGCTCGACGGGCTGGCGTACCACTCCGGCAGGCGCGAGTTCACCGAGGACCGGCGACGCGACCGAGAGCTCGTGATCCAGGGGTTCGTGGTGCTGCGGTTCACCGCGCAGGACGTCCTGGCCGACATCGCGAGAGTGGTCGCCACGGTTCGAGCGGCACTCGCGGCGCCGCGTCGTCGGTGACGCGCCGGGCCGGATCGGGCGTCGCCCGCGCCACCCTGCCCACGTCACCCTGACCCACGTCACCCCTCGGCCCGCACGCCCACCGGTCGAGCCGCCCACCGGTCGAAGCGCCCACCGGTCGAGCCGCCCACCGGTCGAGCCGCCGTGACCGAGGTCGGCGCGCGAAGCCCGTCCGCCGTGTCCGATCCAGCCGCTGTTGCGACCAGGGGGACCGGTGGTGCGCGGGGGGTGAAACAGGAGACACATCTGAATCTCCTGTCCCAGGAGCGGCTGTCTCCGACACGCTGCCGCGGCCGGCCGGCCGGGACAGCGCGGGACGTGTCTCCGACACGCCACCGGCAGCGGCCGGCCGGCCGGGACAGCGCGGGACGCGTGCGGTGGAGGAGTGTGGGGCGGAACGGCTGGTGGCGGGTGCCCCGGTGTGCGGGCCGCCCGACGGGCTACCCGGTCTGCTCACCTAGGATCGGCGCATGTCCCGCATCCTCTCCGCCGTCGCGTGGCCCTACGCGAACGGCCCCCGCCACATCGGTCACGTCGCCGGCTTCGGTGTCCCGTCGGACATCTTCAGCCGCTACATGCGGATGGCGGGCAACGAGGTGCTGATGGTCTCCGGCACCGACGAGCACGGGACGCCGATCCTGGTGCTGGCCGAGCAGGAGGGCGTGAGCCCGCAGGAGCTGGCGGACCGGTACAACCGCGTGATCGTCGAGGACCTGACCAACCTCGGTCTGTCGTACGACCTGTTCACCCGCACGACGACGCGCAACCACTACGCGGTCGTGCAGGAGATGTTCCGCACGGTGCACAAGAACGGCTACATGGTCGAGCAGTCGGCCATGGGCGCCATCTCGCCGAGCACCGGCCGTACGCTGCCCGACCGGTACATCGAGGGCACCTGCCCCATCTGCGGGTACGACGGCGCGCGCGGCGACCAGTGCGACAACTGCGGCAACCAGCTGGACCCGGTCGACCTGATCAACCCGCACAGCCGGATCAACGGCGAGGTGCCCAAGTTCGTCGAGTCCAGCCACTTCTTCCTCGACCTGCCGGCGCTCGCGAGCGCGCTCGAGGCGTGGCTGAGCAGCCGCCAGGGCTGGCGCCCGAACGTCCTGAACTTCTCGCTCAACCTCATCGACGACCTGCGCCCGCGCGCCATGACGCGGGACATCGACTGGGGCATCCCGGTGCCGTTGGCGGGCTGGGAGGACAACCCGAACAAGCGCCTGTACGTGTGGTTCGACGCGGTCATCGGCTACCTGTCGGCGTCGATCGAGTGGGCGCGCCGCAGCGGCGACCCCGAGGCGTGGCGCCCGTTCTGGAACGACCCCGACGCCCTGAGCTACTACTTCATGGGCAAGGACAACATCACGTTCCACTCCCAGATCTGGCCGGCTGAGCTGCTGGCCTACGACGGGCGCGGGACGAAGGGCGGCTCACCGGGGAAGTTCGGCGCGCTGAACCTGCCCACCGAGGTGGTCTCGAGCGAGTTCCTCACCATGGAGGGCAAGCAGTTCAGCTCGTCGCGCGGCGTCGTCATCTACGTCCGTGACCTGCTGTCCCGCTACCAGCCGGACGCGCTGCGCTACTACCTGTCGGTCGCCGGGCCGGAGACTCAGGACTCCGACTTCACGTGGGCGGACTTCAAGACGCGCACCAACTCCGAGCTGGTGGCGGGCTGGGGCAACCTGGTCAACCGCACGGCGAGCCTGATCCACAAGAACTTCGGCGAGATCCCGACCCCGGGTGCGCTGCAGCCGGTGGACCAGGGGCTCCTGGCGACGACGGCGGCGGGCTTCGGCACGGTCGGCGAGCTGCTCGAGCGGCACCGGAACCGCGCCGCGGTCAGCGAGGCGATGCGCGTGGTGCAGGAGGCCAACCGGTACATCTCCGAGACCGAGCCGTGGAAGCTGACGGGGGACCGTGAGCGCCTGGGCACGGTGCTGCACACGGCCGCGCAGGCGGTCAGCGACGCCAACACGCTGCTGGCGCCGTTCCTGCCGCACTCGGCGCAGAAGGTGCACGAGACGTTCGGTGGTACCGGCACGTTCTCGCCGCTGCCGCGCATCGACGAGGTCACCGACCTGGACGACGACACCCGGCACTACCCGGTCATCACGGGCGACTACGAGCTGGGCCGGACCGTCGCGCCGTGGGACTCGACCCCGGTCGTGCCCGGCACCCCGGTGGCCAAGCCGGTGCCGGTGTTCACCAAGCTCGACGACTCGATCGTCGAGGAGGAGCTCGAGCGGCTCCGGCAGGCCTGAGTGGCGCGCACCAGGGAGAAGGGCTGGCCCCCGCCACCCGAACCGCTGCCGGTCGCGGTCGTCGACAACCACACGCACCTGGACACCGTGGTGACGTGGCGGGCCGACGGCTGGGAGCCGGACCTGGACGCGCACCTCGAGCGGGCCGCGTCGGTCGGCGTGCCGCGCATGGTGCAGGTCGGCTGCGACCTCGACGCCATCACGTGGACCGACGAGGCGGTGCGCACCCACGAGCAGCTGCTCGGTGCCGTGGCCATCCACCCCAACGAGGCCGTCCGGCACGCCGGCGTGCTCGAGACCGCACCGGACGGTCTGGAGCCTGAGCCGACCCACGAGGTGTCGCTGCCCGACGCGATCGCCCGCGTGGAGGCGGCGGCGCGAGGCAACTCCCGCATCCGAGCCATCGGCGAGACCGGCCTGGACCACTTCCGCGCCGGACCGCGGGGCCGGGCGGTCCAGCGCGAGGCGTTCCGCGCTCACATCGCGCTCGCCAAGGAGCTCGGGCTCGCGCTGCAGATCCACGACCGTGACGCCCACGACGAGGTCGTCGAGGTGCTGCTGGCCGACGGTGCGCCGGACCGCACGGTCTTCCACTGCTTCTCCGGTGACGCGGAGCTGGCACGGCTGGCCGTCTCCCACGGCTGGTACCTCTCGTTCGCCGGGCCCGTCTCGTTCGGCGCCAACGACGCCCTGCGCGAGGCGCTGCGCGAGGTGCCGCCGAGCCTGCTGCTCGTCGAGACGGACGCCCCGTACCTGACGGTCCACCCGTTCCGGGGCCGCCCCAACGCCCCCTACCTCCTGCCCGGGACGGTCCGGACGGTGGCTGACGTGACCGGTCGGCCGCTGGCGGACGTGTGCGCGGCGCTGGCCTCGACGTCGGAGGCCGTCTACGGGTCCTGGTGAGGGCGCGGTGCCGCGCGGGCGTGGGTCAGTCGGGTGACCGGGTACCACGAGGGTCACGGATCGGTTACGGTCGGACCTGCGTCCAGGACGGGCGCAGCCCGTGGCAGCTCCACCGAGAGGATCCACCGCGTGACGCCGGAGCGGGAGCGTGCGACGAACGGTCGCCGACTTCGTGGCCGCCGCGCCGTGCGTGTGGTGTCGCAGGCGGCCGTGCTGGCCATCGTGGCGGGCGCGACGAGCGCCTACGCGGTCCTGCACAAGACGGTGACGGTCGACGTCGACGGCACGTCCGTGGAGGTCGAGGCCTTCGGCCGGACGGTCGAGGACATCCTCGCGAGCGGTGACATCGAGGTGGGCGAACGCGACCTCGTCGCACCCGCGCTCGACCAGCCGATCTCCCGTTCGGGTCAGATCGTAGTGCGGCACGGCCGCGAGCTGTCCCTCGAGGTGGACGGTGCGCAGCGTTCGGTGTGGACGACCGCGCTGACCGTGGGGGAGGCCGTCGACGGCCTCGGGCTGCGTGACGACGAGGTCCGCCTGTCGGCGTCCCGCTCCGCGGCCCTCGGCCGGGACACGCTGCGGGTCTCGACGCTCAAGACGATGCACCTCGTGGTCGACGGCCAGGTCATCGACGGCGTGAGCAGCGCCGCCACCGTCCGCGACGGGCTGCGGGACATCGGGCTCGTGCTGAACGAGGGCGACCAGGTCTCCGTGCCCCTCGACTCCACGGCGGTCGACGGCCTCGTCGTCCTGGTGACCCGCGCCAGCACGAGCGGGGAGACGGTCACCGAGGCGATGCCGTTCGAGTCCACCGAGGTCGAGGACCCGGGCATGGTCAAGGGCAACACGGTCATCGCCACCAAGGGCAAGGCCGGTGTCCGCACCACCACCTACGAGCTGCAGGTGGTCGGCGGCGTCGTCACGGGACGCACGCCGATCGCGTCGGTCGTCACGGTCCCGCCGGTCGCGCAGGTGACCAAGGTCGGCACCGCCGAGCTCCCCGACCCGTCCGTGGTCGCGGTCGCGCCGGGCACGGCCCAGGCCCTCGGCAAGGAGATGGCGGCGGCCCGCGGCTGGGGCGACGACCAGTTCGCCTGCCTGCTCGCGCTGTGGAACAAGGAGAGCGGCTGGCGGGTCAACGCCGAGAACAAGTCGTCGGGCGCGTACGGCATCCCGCAGTCCCTCCCGGGCTCCAAGATGGCCACGGTGGCCGACGACTGGCGGACCAACCCGGCCACCCAGATCACCTGGGGCCTGAACTACATCGGCGGACGCTACGGCGACCCGTGCGGCGCGTACGCCGCCAGCCAGGCCAAGGGCTGGTACTGAGTCGATTCGTCCTGTGAGTCGGCTCACAGGTCCTGACGTGCGGAAACGCTCGAAGCCGGGGGGAAACGGACCTCCGCGCTAGCGCATCGGCCGCCTCCTGCGCTCGACATATCGATCACGATTCGGTTACGGTCGATCCGCCCTGAGACCTGGACGTCGGCCCGAGAAACGAGCCGCGGACGTCCCGCGGGGTGGTCGGCGCCCCGCTCGAGTGGGCCGCCGTGACGGCCGGATCGGGGATCCGGGACCGACGGGAGACACCCCCCTCCGGGTGTCCGCAGAGCCTCGAACGTGAGGCCCACCGCCGGGTGCCGCTGACGCGGTGCGCTCCAGCCCCCGTGCCCGGGCACATTGACGGCTGGAGCCCCGTGCAGTTCTCGAACCTGATCCCTGGCAAGTCCGCGCGATCCCGCGCCACGTCCGACACCCCGGACGAGACCCGTATCCCGGACCGCAGGTCGGGCCGAGCACGCATCCTGCCCATCGCCGCCGCCGCCACGGTGCTCGTCCTCGCGGGCGGGTCGGCGGCGGTCGCCCACGCGCACAAGACGGTGACGCTCGACGTCAACGGCGACGTCTCGAAGGTCAGCACGTTCGCCGGCTCCGTCGACGGGATCCTGGAGGAGGAGGGCATCGTCGTCGGCGAGCGCGATGTCGTCAGCCGGACCGGCGCGCTGCCCGACGGTGCCGAGATCGTCGTGCGTCACGCGCACCAGGTCGCGGTGAACGTCGACGGTCAGGAGTCGTCCGTCTGGACGACCGCGCTGTCCGCCGACGAGGCCCTCGACTCCCTGTCCGCCCGTGGCCAGGCCGTCGCGCTCGTCGCGTCGCGGTCCGCCGCCGGTGGCCGCCCCGAGCTGGCGCTCGACCTGACGCTGCGCGGCCCGGCCGACGTGCTGGTGGACGGCGGCACGCTCGTCGTCGCCGACGCCGACGCCTCGGTCGCCCAGGTGCTGGGCGAGCTCGGCGTCGAGCTGAACGCGCTCGACCGGGTGTCGGTGGTCCGCAACGAGGCCGGACGCGTGCAGGTGGTCGTGAACCGCGTGCTCGTCCAGGACGTCGCATCCACGCACGAGGTCCCGTTCGCGTCGAGCACCCAGCAGGACGGCTCGCGCTACACCGACCAGAAGCGCACGCTGACCGCCGGTGTCCCCGGCGTCCGCACGCTCGTCGAGCGCGTCACCACGGTCGACGGTGTCGAGTCGGGCCGCGTCACGGTGTCCGATGGGGTCACCCAGGCGCCGGTCGACGAGGTTCTCAGCGTCGGCACGAAGACCCGCCCGGCCCCCACTCCCGCCCCGACGCGTCCGGCGACCCCCGCGGCCCCCGCGGCCCCCGCGACTGGCTCGCCCGTCACGGCCGGCGGCAGTGCCGACTCGCTCAACTGGGCGGCGCTCGCCCGCTGCGAGTCGGGCGGCAACCCGTCGATCGTGTCCTCGACCGGCAAGTACCACGGCCTCTACCAGTTCTCGGTGGCCACGTGGCAGGCCGTCGGTGGCGCCGGGCTGCCCTCGCAGGCGTCGCCCGACGAGCAGACCGCCCGCGCGAAGATGCTCTACAACCGCTCCGGTGCCGGCCAGTGGCCGCACTGCGGGAAGAACCTCTTCAGCTGAGCCCCTGCAGAACCCCCGCCCGGTCGTCCTGGGCGGGGGTTCTGTCGTGCTCGCCTAGGCTCGTGCGCATGCCCACCACCACCACGCTGCTCGGACCTGCGGAGATCCGCCGGCTCGCCGAGCGCGCGGGCGTCCGCCCGACCAAGCAGCTCGGGCAGAACTTCGTGCTCGACGGCGGCACGGTCCGCAAGATCGTGCGCCAGGCCGACGTCGGCGAGGGAGATCGCGTGGTCGAGGTCGGCCCGGGTCTCGGGTCGCTCACGCTCGGGCTGCTCGAGGCGGGTGCCGACGTGGTCGCCGTCGAGATCGACCCGACGCTCGCGCGGCTGCTGCCCGACACGGTCGTCCGGCACGTCCCCGGGCTGACGGTCCACGCGGGTGCGGACGACGAGCCCGTGGTCCTCCGCGACGAGGCCGGCCGCGACCGGCTGACGATCGTGCTCGCCGACGCGCTCGACGTGCACGCGCTGCCCGGCCCCCCGCCCGTCGCGCTCGTCGCCAACCTGCCCTACAACGTCTCCGTGCCGGTGCTGCTCACGTTCCTCGAGCGCTTCGACTCCCTCGAGCGCGTGCTCGTCATGGTGCAGGCGGAGGTGGCCGACCGGCTCGCCGCACCCCCGGGCAGCCGCACCTACGGGGTGCCGTCCGCCAAGGCGGCCTGGTACGCCTCGGCCCGCCGCACGGCGACCGTCGGCCGATCCGTCTTCTGGCCGGCGCCCAACGTCGACTCGGCGCTGGTCCGGTTCGACCGCCGCGAGCCGCCCGTGACCGACGCGCCCCGCGAGGCCGTCTTCGCGGTGGTGGACGCCGCGTTCGCGCAGCGCCGCAAGATGCTGCGGTCCGCGCTGTCCAGCCTGGCCGGGTCGGCGGATGCCGCCGTCGCCGCGCTCGAGGCGGCCGGGGTGGACCCGCAGGCCCGGGGCGAGCGGGTGGACATCGCGGAGTTCGCGCGCATCGCCGAGCACCTCGGGCCCGTGCGCGGCCGACCTGGCACAGTGGAGCCGTGACGCTGACCCCCGTGGCCCCGCTGCCCGAGCGCGAGGTCAGGGTCCGTGCGCCCGGCAAGGTCAACCTGTCGCTGCGGGTCGGCCCCCGCGAGGACGACGGGTACCACGCCGTCTCGACCGTGTTCCAGGCCGTCTCGGTGTTCGAGGAGGTCGTGGCGACGGCCGCGGACCGCCGCGTGCTCACGGTGAGCGGCCCGCAGGCCGAGCTGGTCCCGACCGACGACACCAACCTCGCGCTGCGTGCGGCGTCGCTGCTGGCCGAGCGGGCCGGCATCGACGACGGCGTGCACCTGCACCTGCACAAGGGGGTGCCGGTCGCCGGGGGCATGGCCGGTGGCTCCGCGGACGCGGCCGCCGCGCTGGTGGCGTGCGACGCCCTGTGGAGCACCGGGCTGAGCCGGGAGGACCTGTTGCAGCTCGCGGCCGAGCTGGGCTCCGACGTCCCGTTCTCGCTGGCGGGGCACACCGCGGTGGGCTCCGGACGCGGGCACCTGCTCACGCCCGCGCTGAGCCGGGGCGAGTTCCACTGGGCGTTCGCGGTCCAGGACCGAGGGCTGTCGACCGCCGCGGTCTACGCCGCGTTCGACGAGCTGCACGGCTCGGCACTGATCCCGAGCCAGGACGACGACGTCCCGCTGATGCAGGCCCTGCGTGCGGGAGATCCCCGAGCGCTCGGCGCGGCGCTGCACAACGACCTGCAGATGGCGGCGCTCGAGCTCGACCCCGGCCTGGCGGAGCCGCTCGCGGTCGCGCAGGACGCAGGCGCCCTCGGCGTGGTCGTGTCCGGCTCCGGCCCCACGGTCGCGGCCCTCGGGCGCAGCCGTCAGCACGCGCTGGTGCTCGCCGCCGCGTTCACCGCGGCGGGCGTCGCCGACCGCGTCCTGACCGCCGCGGGACCCGTGGCGGGCGCCCGCGTGGTCAGCTCCGCCGACTGACGTCCCGGTGTCCCTTGACATTCCGGACGACTCGGCAATACTTAAGCACATGCTTAACGATGGCGAGCTGGACAAGGTCTTCAAGGCCCTGTCCGACGCGACCCGCCGCGCCATGGTCGAACGGCTGGTGCGCGGTCCGGTCTCGGTCAGCGGGCTCGCCGCACCGTTCGCGATGTCCCTACCCGCGATCCACCAGCACCTCGCGGTGCTCGAGGACGCCGGCATCGTCACCTCGCACAAGATCGGCCGGGTCCGCACGGTCCAGCTCGCCCCCGGCGCCCTCGCCGGCGCGGGGGAGTGGATGGGCCGCCAGCGGCTCCCCGCCGAGCGCCGGCTCGACCGGCTCGGCGACCACCTCAGCAGCACCGACCCGACAGGAGCATGACCATGTCCACGGAGACCACCAGCACCCCCACCGCCACGCACGCGACCTTCGTCGTCGAGCGCACCTTCGACGCCGGCCTGGACCGGGTGTGGGACGCGTTCGCCGTCCCCGAGCAGCACGCGCAGTGGTTCGGCGCGGACCCCGGCTTCGAGGAGACCGAGGCGTCCGAGGACTTCCGCGTCGGCGGGCAGGCCGTGCAGGACGGCCAGTGGCACGACGGGCCCACCAGCCGGTACGTCGCCACGTACACCGACATCGTCGAGCGGCGGCGGATCGTGTCCACCTACGACATGTGGGTGGGTGGCGAGCACCTGTCGACGTCGCTGTCCACCGTCGAGCTCGACGCCGTCGACGGCGGGACCCGCGTGACGTACACCGAGCAGGGCGTCTTCCTGGACGGCACCGAGGACGGCGGCCAGCGGCAGGCCGGCTTCCAGGGCATCTTCGACGCGCTGGCGGCCTACCTGGCCCGGTGAACGCGACCTGCCGGAGGGTGGTGCCGCGGCTCCACCACCGGCAGGATGCGCCCCATGCGCACCACGACGCGGATCCTGGTCACCGGCATGTGCGTGGTCGCCCTCGCGGGCTGCGCCTCGGCAGAGCCGCCCGCGCAGGAACCGGGCTCGACGGTCACCGACCCCTCGCCCACCGCGTCGCCCTCGCCGTCCGCCTCGCCCTCGACCCCGGCCCCGGTGGCCGACGTCCCGCCCGAGGTGATGCTGCCCGCGACCGCCTGGGAGAACCTCGGCCCGGACGCCGCGCGGGAGGAGTCGGCGGGTGTGCTCGAGTGGCGCGTCCCGGAGGCCTGCGCCGCCGGGAGCCCGGCCACCGCCGTGGCGATGCGCACCGTCCAGACGGGTACCGGCGAGGTCGAGTCGCCCTTCGGCGTGCACCAGGTCGCCGTGCTGGCCGACGCCGACGCCGCCGTGGCCGAGATGGACCGGCTGGCTGCCGCGCTGGCGGGGTGCACGCCCACCCCACCCGGTGACCCGACGGTGTATGTCGCGGAGCCGCTGGCCGTCGGCGCACAGGGGATCGGGCTCGCCACCGTCTACTACCCGCCGCCCGAGGGGAGCTCGATCGACGACGCGATGGGCACCTACCTCACCGTCACGCGCCGGGGGAACGCCGTCTCGCTCGTGGGGCTGCACAGCGGCGAGGGCCGGGTCGGGGTCGCCCGGCAGACCGTCGTGCCGGGTGCCCAGGCCGCGTGGGAGCTGCTGTGCTCCTACGACTCCGCGGGCTGCTGACGCCCGACCGTCGGCCCGGCCGTGGGCACGTAGCGGTGCGCGGGGGCGGGTAACCTTCACAGGACATGGCTCACCTACTCGGCGCGGATCGCGTCACGCTGGCGCTGGGTACGCGCACCCTTCTTGACGAGGTCTCGCTCGGGCTGGACGACGGCCAGCGGATCGGCGTCGTCGGCCCCAACGGCGCCGGCAAGTCCACCCTGCTGCGCGTCCTGTCCGGCCTGCAGGAGCCCGACGACGGCCGCGTCACGCGGCTCAGCGGCGTGCGCGTGGCCGTGCTCGACCAGCGCGACGACCTGCTGCCGGGCAGCACCGTCCTCGACGTCGTGCACGGGTCCGCCGACGAGCACGCCTGGGCCAGCGACTCCCGCATCCGCTCGGTGCACGCCGGGCTGCTGGCGGACGTGGCGCTGGACGCCGACGTCGCGAGCCTCTCCGGCGGCCAGCGCCGCCGGGTCGCCCTGGCCGCGCTGCTGGTCCGTGACGACGAGGTGCTCGTCCTCGACGAGCCGACCAACCACCTCGACGTCGAGGGGGTGGCGTGGCTCGCCGCCCACCTGGTCGAGCGGTACACGCGCTCGAACGGTGCCCTCGTGGTCGTCACGCACGACCGCTGGTTCCTCGACGCGGTCTGCACCCGGACGTGGGAGGTGCACGACGGGACGGTCGACCAGTACGACGGCGGGTACGCCGCCTACGTGCTGGCGCGCGCCGAGCGGGCACGCACGGCGTCGACCACCGAGGAGAAGCGGCAGAACCTGCTGCGCAAGGAGCTCGCCTGGCTGCGCCGCGGCGCACCGGCCCGCACCTCCAAGCCGAAGTTCCGCATCGACGCGGCCAACGCGCTGATCGAGAACGAGCCGCCGCCGCGCGACCAGCTGAGCCTGACCCGGATGGCGACCGCCCGGCTGGGCAAGGACGTGCTCGACATCGAGGACGCCTCGGTGGTCTACGGCGACCGGGTGCTCCTGCACGACATCACGTGGCGGCTGGGTCCGGGCGACCGGATCGGCCTGGTCGGGGTCAACGGCGCGGGCAAGACCACGCTGCTGCGGCTGCTGTCCGGGCGGCAGCAGCCGACGACAGGCCGGGTCAAGCGCGGCAAGACGGTGCAGGTGGCCGAGCTGACCCAGGACGTCGAGGACCTGGACGAGCTGGCCGACCTGCGGGTGATCGAGGTGATCGAGAGCGAGAAGCGCTCGGTCGTCGTCGACGGCAAGGAGCTGACCGCGGCCCAGCTGGTCGAGCGCCTCGGGTTCGACCGCGAGCGCTCCCGCACGCCGGTGCGCGACCTGTCCGGTGGCGAGCGCCGCCGGCTGCAGCTGCTGCGCCTGCTCGTCGGCGAGCCCAACGTGCTGCTGCTCGACGAGCCGACCAACGACCTGGACACCGACACCCTGGCCGCGCTCGAGGACCTGCTCGACGGCTGGCCGGGGACGCTGATCGTCGTCTCGCACGACCGGTACCTGCTCGAGCGCGTGTGCGACACCCAGATGGCGCTGCTGGGCGACGGCCTGCTCCGCCAGCTGCCCGGCGGCGTCGAGCAGTACCTGGACCTGCGGCGGACCGCGCTCGTCGGCGGCGGGACCGCGACGGCCGCGTCACCGCTGAGCGCCCAGGCGCGGACCGACCCGCCGGCCGCGGCGACCGAGGTGTCCGCCGCCGACCTGCGCACCGCGCGCAAGGAGATCGCCCGGATCGAGCGCCGGCTGTCGCGGATCGCGGACCAGGAGGCGGTCCTGCACCAGCGCATGTCCGAGCAGGCGACCGACCACCAGGCCGTGACCGCGCTCGACGCGGAGCTGCGGGCGCTCGCCGCCGAGAAGGACGAGCTCGAGGCCGCCTGGCTGGAGGCCGCCGAGATCGTCGGCTGACGGACGGTGGCCCGGGTGCGGCACCGGGCTCGTCAGGCCTCGCGGCGCATGCTGCGCAGGCCGAGCGCCGACGCGACCCCCATGGTCACCAGCGCACCCAGCTCGACGAGCAGGGGCGCGGTCCACCCGCCGCTGGAAGTGTGCACGGCACCGAGGACGCTCGGGCCGAGCGCGGCGCAGCTGTAGCCGACGGTCTGCACGGTCGCCGACATCCGGCGCGCGGCGGCGGGGGAGCCGGCGGTCGACGCGATCACCGTGAAGATGACGGCGAAGTTCCCGCCCTGCGCGACGCCCGCGAACGTGCACCACAGGGCCCACCACGACGGGGCCAGCAGCAGACCCACGGGGAGCGTCAGCCACCCGAGCACGATCACGGCGGAGACGGCAGCGACGGGCGCGCGCCGACCCAGGGCGACGGGCACAGCGATCCCGCCGAGCATCCCGAACAGCTGGAAGAAGGCCGCGGCGCCACCGGACGCGGCCCGCTCGAGCCCGAGCGTGTCCTGCAGCACCGACGGGAGCCAGGCGCTGATCGCGAAGTAGCTGAACGACTGCCCCGCGAACGCGACGGCCAGGAACCACGTGACCGGCCTGCGCCACACCGCGGGGGCCGCGGATGCGGCCACCACGACGACCGGCTCGGGGCGCCCGACCGGGAACGCGCGCTGCCAGGCCACGAGCGCCACCACGGCGAGCAGACCCCACGACGCGAGCGCCCACCGCCAGCCGACGAGGTCGGCGAGGGGCGCGGTCAGGGTGGTGGTCAGCACGCTGCCGCCGTTGAGCGCCGCGGTGTACAGGCCGGTGACGCGCGGCACGTGCCCCGGGAAGTCGCGGCTGATCACCACGGGGACGGCGACGTTGCCCGCGGTGATGGCGACCCCGATGAGCACCGTGCCCACCAGGGCGGTGCCGAAGCCGTCGGAGACCCGGAGCACCGTGCCGACCAGGATCGTGACCAGCGAGGCGGCGACGACACGCCCGGTGCCGAGGCGGCCCAGCAGCACCGCCATGAGGGGTGTGGCCAGCGCGAAGCACAGGACGGGGATCCCGGTGAGCAGGCCCACACCCGCGGCGGTCAGGCCGAGGCCCGTGCGGACGTCGTCCACCACGGGGGCGAGCGCGGTGATCGGCGCGCGCAGGTTGAGCGCGTACAGCAGGACGGCGGCGAGCAGCACGCCGCGGGCGGCGGACCGTGCGGCGGTCATGCCCTCACGACGCGTCGAAGGGCGCGGTCACCTCGCGCAGCAGATCGGCCAACCGGTCGCGGTCGGCCTCGTCGAGGTCGCCCAGCAGGCCACGCTCGACGTCCAGCAGGTCGGCGAAGGCGGCGTCCACCCGGGCCAGTCCTGCCGGCGTGAGCTGGACCAGGACGCCGCGACGGTCGTCCGGGGCGGGCATCCGCTCGACCAGCCCGTGCTCCGCCAGCCGGTCGATGCGGTTGGTCATGGTGCCGCTGGTCACCAGCGTCTGCGTGAGCAGCGCACCGGGTGAGAGCCGGTACGGCGCACCGGCGCGGCGCAGCGCGGACAGCACGTCGAACTCCCACGTCTCGAGGTCGTGCCGCGCGAACGCCGAGCGGCGCGCCAGGTCGAGGTGCCGGGCCAGCCGGCTGACGCGGGACAGGACCGTCAGGGGGCGGACGTCCAGGTCCGGCCGCTCGCGCTCCCAGGCGAGGACGATGCGATCGACCTCGTCGCGGGACCCCGGGGCGTCCGGGGACGTGCCTGCCACCATGCTCAGGAGATTACTCGACGTCAACAGAGATCCCGGCGAGGACGTCCGTCAGCTGCGCGTCAGCGTGGGCCTGCGCTCGAGCGCCGACAGCCCGTTCCAGGCGAGGTTGACCAGGTGCGCCGCGACCACGTTCTTGCTCGGGCTGCGCGCGTCGAGCCACCACTGACCCGTCAGGGCGACCATGCCGACGAGCATCTGGGCGTAGATCGGCGCGGTCTTGGGGTCCTGCCCCTGCTTCTTGAACTCGTCCGCCAGCAGGTGCTCGACCTGCGAGGCCACGTCCCCGATCAGGCTGGAGAACGTTCCGGTCGCCTGCGCGACGGGGGAGTCGCGGACCAGGATCCGGAAGCCGTCCTCGGACGTCTCGATGTACCCGAGGAGCGCCAGCGCGGTCCGCTCGACGAGCGCCTTCGGGTGGCCCCCGACCTCGAGCGCGCTGGTCAGCGCGCCGGTCAGGGCCTGGACCTCGCGGTCGACGACGACCGCGTAGATGCCTTCCTTGCCGCCGAAGTGCTCGTAGACGACGGGCTTGGAGACCTCGGCGCGGGCGGCGATCTCCTCGATGCTCGTGCCGTCGAAACCCTTCTCCGCGAACAGGCGCCGTGACACGTCCACCAGCTGCGCGCGCCGCTGCGCCCCTGTCATGCGGGCGCGGGGCATGCGCTTGTTGTCGGTGGCCACGCGCCCATCATGCCGTGACTGGTCCGCGGAGCCCGGCAGAACCCTGGCAGAATTGGCGACCGCGACGTGTGGGGGCGTCGGTCCGCCCTGGTGTAACGGCAGCACGCCGGCCTTTGGAGCCGTGCAGTCCAGGTTCGAATCCTGGGGGCGGAGCATCCCGGCCAGTGGCCCTGGCGCCGCGGAGCCCGGGCCTCCTGGGCGCACGGCTTCCCCCTGACGACCCGGACGCGGCCTGACCCGGCCTGAGGGGTCCGTGCGCGGCGGTAGAGTGCACGGTGCGCACGAGATTCACCGCCCGATCTCCGGGCAGATCCGCGAGGAGCACCCCCAGGTGACGTTCCCCCGCCCAGCCGCCGTCGTCATCCTCGCCGCAGGTGAAGGAACCCGGATGCGCTCGGCGACTCCCAAGGTCCTGCACACCCTGGCCGGCCGCAGCATGCTCGGTCACGCACTGGCCACCGCCCGCGGGCTCGATCCCGGCCGTGTGCTGGTCGTCGTCCGGCACGAGCGTGACCAGGTCGCGGCCCACGTGGCCGAGGTCGACCCGCACGCGCTGCTGGCCGACCAGGACGACATCCCCGGCACGGGCCGTGCGGTCCAGGTCGCGATGACGGCGCTCGACGCCGCCGCCCAGGCCGCCGCGGCGGCGGACACGACCGTCGGGTCGGCCACGCACGCCCAGGTCCAGGGGGCCGTCGTCGTCATCGCCGGCGACGTCCCGCTGCTCGACGCGGGCACGCTGCAGGAGCTGCTCGAGGCCCACCACGCGGACGGCAACGCCGTGACGGTGCTCACCACCCAGGTGGCGGACCCCACGGGGTACGGCCGCATCCTGCGCGAGCCCGGCACGGGTGACGTCCTCGGCATCGTCGAGGAGAAGGACGCCGACGACGCCCAGCGCGCGATCACCGAGATCAACTCCTCGATCTACGTCTTCGACGCCACGGTGCTGCGCTCGGCGCTGGGCCGGCTGGGCCGCGACAACGCCCAGGGCGAGGTCTACCTGACCGACGTGCTGGCGATCGCGCGGGCCGACGGCGGTCACGTGCGGGCGCTGCAGACCGACGACCCGGTGCTGGTCGAGGGTGTCAACGACCGCGTCCAGCTGTCGGTGCTGCGCGCGGAGATGAACCGCCGCATCCTCGAGGGCTGGATGCGCGAGGGCGTGACGGTCGTCGACCCGGCAAGCACGTGGGTCGACGTGGACGTCGAGCTCGAGCGCGACGTCACGATCCTGCCGGGCACGCAGCTGCACGGCGCCACCGTCGTCCGCGAGGGTGCGACGGTCGGCCCCGACACCACGCTGACCGACGTCGAGGTCGGCGAGCGGGCGAGCGTCGTGCGGACGCACGGGTCGCTGGCGGTGATTGGACCGGATGCTCGGGTCGGCCCGTTCGCGTACCTGCGTCCCGGGACCGTGCTGGGGGAGAGCGGCAGGATCGGCACGTTCGTGGAGACCAAGAACGCGCAGATCGGTACCGGCTCCAAGATCCCGCACCTGTCCTACGTGGGAGACGCGACCATCGGCGAGTACACGAACATCGGCGCCGCGTCGGTGACCGTCAACTACGACGGCGTCAACAAGCACCACACCACCATCGGCTCGCACGCCCGCACGGGGGCCGACAACATGTTCGTCGCGCCGGTCACCATCGGTGACGGCGCGTACACGGGGGCCGGCAGCGTGATCCGTCGCGACGTGCCCTCCGGGGCGCTCGGCGTCAGCGCCGGTGCCCAGCGCAACATCGAGGGCTGGGTCCTGCGCGCACGCGCCGGGACCCCGGCCGCCGCGGCCGTCGCCCGGCCGTCGGTCGACGACGAGCTCTCCCCCCAGGCCCGTGCCGAGCGCGGACGCGCCACGGCCGCCGCCGCCGACGTACCACCGACCCCGCCGCCTGCCCTGCCGGACTCCGGCTCGACCGCGAAGGACTCCGCACGATGACCGGGATCATCTCCTCGGACGGCGAGAAGCGTCTCGTGCTCCTCACGGGACGGGCACACCCCGACCTGGCCACCAGTGTCGCGACCCACCTCGGGATCGACCTGCTGCCGACCACCACCTACGAGTTCGCGAACGGGGAGATCTACACCCGGTTCGGGGAGTCCGTGCGCGGCGCCGACACGTTCGTGCTGCAGTCGCACTCGTCGCCGATCAACACGTGGATCATGGAGCAGCTGCTCATGGTCGACGCGCTCAAGCGGGCGTCGGCCAAGACGATCACCGTGGTGGCGCCGTTCTACGGCTACGCGCGTCAGGACAAGAAGCACCGCGGCCGCGAGCCGATCTCCGCGCGGCTCATGGCGGACCTCTTCCGGACCGCCGGCGCCGACCGCCTGATGAGCGTCGACCTGCACGCCGCGCAGATCCAGGGCTTCTTCGACGGCCCCGTGGACCACCTGTGGGCCATGCCGATCCTCACGGAGTACGTGCGCAGCCGCGTCGACACCTCCAACGTCACGGTCGTCTCGCCCGACGCCGGGCGCATCCGCGTGGCCGAGCAGTGGGCCGCCAAGCTGGGCGGCGGACCGCTGGCGTTCGTGCACAAGACGCGCGACATCCGCAGCCCCAACAAGACGGTCGCCAACCGCGTGGTCGGTGACGTCGAGGGCCGCAGCTGCGTGCTCGTCGACGACCTCATCGACACCGCCGGGACGATCACCGGCGCGGTGCGCGTGCTCATGGAGGCCGGCGCCAAGGACGTCATCGTCGCCGCGACGCACGGGGTGCTCTCGGACCCCGCCGTCGACCGCCTGCAGAACTGCGGTGCGCGCGAGGTCGTCATCACGGACACGCTGCCCATCGCCGAGGACCGCCGCTTCCCGCAGCTGACGGTGCTGTCGATCGCACCCCTCATCGCGCGGGCCATCCGCGAGGTGTTCGACGACGGCTCGGTGACGTCGCTCTTCGACGGCCAGGCCTGAGCACCCGGACCGTGCGGCGGGGGCCGCACGGGTGACACACGTCCGGATCGTGCGTTTCTGACCGGTTTCATCCTTGACCGGCCGGTCGTCGAGCCGTCGATGATGCGCCATGAAGAACGAGCCGCGGCGATTCGAGTCGCTCGACGGCCTTCGCGGCCTGGCCGCGCTGAGCGTCGTGGCCTACCACGCGATGCTCGCCGTCCCGGCCTTCGCGGCGTTCTACGTGGCAGACGAGACCTCGCCGCCCTCGACTGTCCAGTGGTGGTTCGCGGAGGGGCCGTTGCGCCTGCTCGTCCCGGGCCACGAGGCCGTCCTCGTATTCTTCGCGCTCAGCGGTTTCGTCCTCACGCTGCCGCTGCTGCGGGGTGCGACGACCCTGCGGCACTGGGCGGTGTACTACCCGCGCCGGCTCCTGCGCCTCTACCTGCCGGTGTGGGGGTCGATCGCCGTCGCCGTCGCGCTCGCCCTGCTGGTGCCGCGCGACTCGTCGGCGGACAGCGCCTGGCTCCAGGACCATGCGGACCCGACGGTGCAGAGCACCGTCAGGACGAGCTACCTGCTGCTGGGCACGTCCAGCGTCAACTCGCCGCTGTGGTCGCTCACGTGGGAGGTGTGGTTCTCGCTGCTGCTACCGGTGCTCTGGTTCCTGATCAGGCTGGTCCGCGCGGACCGCTGGTGGCTCCCCGCGATGGCGCTCCTGGTCGCGATCTCGTGCGTCTCGCTCGTCCCCGGGGTCCGCAGCGCGCTGCCGGCCTCCGGGCTCACGGGTGGGCTGCTCGAGTACCTGCCGGTGTTCGGCCTGGGGATGCTCCTCGCGATGAGACTCGACGCCATCAGGGCCTGGGGCGCCCGCGTCCGGTCGTGGTGGCCGTACGTCCTCGGGGCCGCGTTCCTTCTGTGGGTGCCCGGTCTGGGGCCCCGCTTCCCGGACCTCGCACCCGTGTGGCTCGCATGCTCGCTCGTGGGCGTCGTGCTCGTGATGGCCGTCGCGCTGGAGTCGCCACCGGTCCACGCTCTGTTGACCACCCGGTCGCTGGGCTGGGCCGGGTCCCGGTCGTTCAGCATCTACCTGACGCACGAGCCGCTGATCGTCGCGGCGGCGCTGCTGCTCGCGGTGGATGGCTGGCTGCCGTGGATGCTCGTGCTCGTCCCGGTGGTCGCCGTCGTCCTGCTCGTCGGTGAGGGCTTCTACCGCGTGGTCGAGCGTCCCGCGCACCTGGCGTCCCAGGCGACGGGTCGTGCCCTGTCCCGGCGGCTCGGGCTGACACCCCCCGCGGGCACGGCGGCGCCGACGGCCGGCGCGGTGCTCGCGGCCGCCCCGTCGGGCGCAGCTGCGCCGGGACGCGAGCCGTAGGCGGACGGATCTCGAAGTTGGGGCGGGCCACCCGTCTCAGGTAGTCTCTTCAGGTTGCCTCGGCGAGGGACGAAGGACGGTCGGCAAAGTCTGACGACCACCTGCGCTCCGTGATCGACTGGGCGAGCGCCTCCGCGTGCCCGTCCTGCGTCCCGCGTCGAGGCCACCACCACTGTCGAACCTGCGTCGCCCGGCGTCCGCCGCGCACGCCACGCCATCACACCGTCACGTCGGCGACACTGCGCCGACGTCAGCACTGGGGAGTACACGTGTCCGAGATCAAGCTGGTCGCCACCACCCGCACCGAGTTCGGCAAGGGCGCGGCCCGTCGGCTGCGCCGCGCGCACCAGGTTCCGGCCGTCCTGTACGGGCACGGCTCCGACCCGCTGCACGTCGCGCTCCCGGGCCACGAGACGATGCTCGCGGTCAAGCAGGCCAACGCGCTGTTCGCCGTCGAGCTCGACGGCAAGACCACACTGGCCATCACCAAGGACGTCCAGCGCGACGTCGTGAAGAACACGATCGAGCACGTGGACCTGCTCATCGTGACGAAGGGCGAGAAGGTCGCCGTCGACGTCCAGGTCCACGTCGTGGGCGAGTCCTACCCCGGCACGATCCACGTCTTCGAGACGCAGGCGCTGTCGCTCGAGGTGGAGGCCACGCACATCCCCACCGAGGTCCAGGTCTCGATCGAGGGCCTGACCGGTGGTGCCACCATCACCGCCGGCGAGATCCCCCTGCCCGAGGGTGCCACCCTGCTCAGCGACCCGGACCTCACGGTCATCGCGATCAGCGTCCCGCACGCCTCGGCCGAGGACGTCGCGGCCGACGAGGCTGCCGCGGACCTGGCTGCGTCGCAGTCGGCCGCGTCCGCCGCTGCAGCCGAGGCCTGAGCCGCCCAGTAGTCCCGCGACGCCCGGTACCGTTCCTGACGGTGCCGGGCGTCGTCGTGCCCGCCCCGAACCCGCACGAGGAGACCCACCGATGAGCGACGGACCCTGGCTGGTCGTCGGCCTCGGCAACCCCGGACCGCAGTACGCGGGCAACCGGCACAACGTCGGGCAGATGGTGCTCGACGAGCTCGCGCGGCGCACCGGCGTGACGTTCGGCGCGCGCGCGTCGGGCCTGCTGTCGCGCCGGCCGCAGGCCGCCGTCGCGGAGGCCAGGCTCGGGGTGCTGCCCGGTGGCGCCCCGGGGCCGCGCGTGGTGCTCGCCAAGCCGACCACCTACATGAACGTCTCGGGCGGGCCCGTCGCGGCGCTCGCCAAGTACTACGACGTGCCGCTCGAGCGCACGGTGCTGGTGCACGACGAGCTCGACATCCCTTTCGCGGACGTCCGCCTCAAGCGCGGCGGCGGCGAGGGCGGCCACAACGGCCTCCGGGACACGAGCAAGGCGCTGGGCTCCAAGGACTACCTGCGCGTGCGGGTCGGCGTCGGGCGGCCTCCCGGGCGCATGGACCCCGCCGACTACGTGCTCCGGGACTTCGCGAAGAGCGAGCTGAAGGACCTCCCGTGGCTGGTCGACGCGGCCGCCGACGCCGTCGAGCTGCTGATCACCCAGGGGCTCGAGGCCGCGCAGCTGAAGTTCCACACCAAGGCCTGACCAGGCCGTCCGGGGCCGTTCACCGGCCCTTCACCCCTTGGTGGGTGAATCGCCACGAAAAGGGGTGAAATCGGACAGAAGGTGCCCTTACGGTCGAAATCCGCCTATAGCCTCCGTTAGTCACGACGATCGTGTCGAACGGGGGAGCAAGATGACACTGACCGCCGACCGCGGTGCCGACTGGTCCGGAGAGTCGTTCGAGCGCAGACGCGCCTCGACGCAGCCGCGCAGGTCATGGGCGTCGCGCCAGCCGTTCGAGCGTCGCCGCACCCCGCTGAACGCGGACCCGTCGCTGCGCGCGCTCGCCTGGCGCTCGGTCGGTCCCCGGTACGCCGTGGCGACCGCCGGGCTCGACGCGTTCGTCGCGACCGGCGTCGGCGCCGCGCTGCTCGCACCCCACTACTCGTTGGCCCTCGCCGCCGCGCTGGCGGCAGGCGGTGCCGCCGTGTTCGTCGCCTCGGTCGCTCTCGGGCAGGGCTATCGCCGTGAGCTCCTGGGTGACGGACCCCGCGAGTTCCAGTCGGTCCTGCGCTCGTCCGTCGCGCTCGCGATCCTCCTGATGGTCCTCGGCTTCCTGCTGGGTGTCGACGTGCCGCGCGAGCTCGTGCTCGTCGGCGTGCCGGCCCTCGCCGGCCTCGCGTGCCTGGCCCGTCACCTGCACCGGCGGCGGCTGCACGGCATCCGCCGCGACGGGTCCGCGATGATGAGCACGATCCTCGTCGGCGACGAGGGCTCCGCCCGCCGCGTGATCGCCGACCTCGCCCGGGCCGCCCACCACGGGTACCGGGTGGACGGCGTGTGCCTGCCCGACCTGTCCGCGGGGGTCGCGATCGACGGCGTCCCGGTGGTCGGCGGGACCGCGGACGTCGTCCAGGTCGTCGCCGACCGGGCCGCCGAGGTCGTCATCGTCACGGGGTCCACCCTCAGCGGGGACGCCCTGCGCCGGCTGTCCTGGGCCCTCGGCCGGGCCGGTGCGCACATGGTCGTCGCGCCCGACATCGTGGAGGTCTCCGGACCGCGCCTCACCGTGCGTCCGACGGCGGGGCTGTCCCTGCTCGAGGTGGAGGTGGACTCGCCACGACGGCGGCTGGTCGCCAAGTCGGTGATCGACATGACGCTCGCGACCCTCGGGCTGCTGGCCGTGCTGCCGGTCCTGCTCGGCGCCGCGCTCGCCATCCGCCTCACCTCGGCCGGCCCGGCGTTCTTCCGCCAGACCCGCGTCGGCGTGGACGGTGCCCCCTTCACCATCTGGAAGCTCCGGACCATGTACGTCGACGCCGACGCCCGCCGGGACGCGCTGCTCGCGCAGAGCGAGGGCAACGGCGTGCTGTTCAAGATGCGCAGGGACCCGCGCGTCACCACGGTCGGCCGCGTGCTGCGCAAGTACTCGCTCGACGAGCTCCCGCAGCTCTGGAACGTGGTGCGCGGCGACATGTCGCTCGTCGGACCGCGGCCGCCGCTCGAGTCCGAGGTCCGGCAGTACGAGGACGAGGTGCACCGCCGTCTGCGGGTCAAGCCGGGCCTCACCGGTCTGTGGCAGGTCAGCGGACGCTCCGACCTCGACTGGGACGAGTCCGTGCGGCTCGACCTGCGCTACGTCGACAACTGGTCGGTGGCCATGGACCTGATGATCCTGTGGAAGACCGGGCGCGCCGTGCTCGGCGGTTCCGGCGCGTACTGAGCGTCGCCGAGAGGCGCACCCGTCGGCACCGGCCGGCCGACAGCAGACCCCGATGCGTGGACAAGGAGACCAGATGCACCGCGAGCGCGAGGGTGGCGTCGTCGGCTACGTGCCGGGCGGCTTCGACATGCTGCACATCGGTCACCTCAACGTGCTGCGCGCGGCTCGGGCGCGGTGCGACCGCCTGGTGGTCGGCGTGGCCGTCGACGACTCGCTGCTGGCGATGAAGGGCCGGCTCCCGGTCATCCCGCATCATGAGCGCATGGAGCTCGTCGCCAGCCTCAGGTTCGTCGACGACGTGGTGTCCGACTTCTCCCAGGACAAGCGGGTCGCCTGGCACGCCCACCCCTTCGACGTCCTCTTCAAGGGCGACGACTGGAAGGGCACGCCCAAGGGAGAGCGGCTGGAGGCCGAGATGGCCGAGCTCGGGGCGCTGGTCGTCTACCTCCCGTACACGGCGTCGACCTCGTCGACCATGCTGCGCCAGTTCCTCACCGTGGGCGTGGCCGTGGAGGGTGTCGCCTGATGCCCCTGTCGGTCGCCATGGTGGGAACCCGCGGGGTCCCGGCGCGGTACGGGGGCTTCGAGACGGCGGTCGAGGAGATCGGCACCCGGCTCGCCGCCCGGGGGCACGCCGTGCGGGTGTACTGCCGCACGGGGAACTCGGAGACCACCGAGGTGTACCGCGGCATGGAGCTGGTCACGCTGCCCGCACTGCGGCAGCGCTCGCTGGAGACGCTGAGCCACACCGGGCTGTCGGCCCTGCACCTGCTGACGCACCGGACCGACGTGGCGATGGTCTTCAACGCGGCGAACGCCCCGTGGCTGCCGGTCCTGCGCGCGGCGCGCGTCCCGGTGGCCACGCACGTCGACGGCCTGGAGTGGAAGCGCGCGAAGTGGGGACCGACGGGTCGCCGGTACTACCGGGCGGCGGAGACGGCGTCGGTGCGGATGTCGGACGCCCTGATCGCCGACGCGCAGGGCATCAGCGACTACTACAGCGCCGAGTACGGCGTCCCCACGACCCTGATCAGCTACGGGGCACCGGTCCTGACGGACCCGGTGAGCGACCGGCTCCCCGAGCTCGGCCTCGAGCGGCACGGGTTCCACCTCGTGGTCGCCCGGTTCGAGCCGGAGAACCACGTGGACCGCATCGTCGAGGGGTTCGTCGCGAGCGACGCCGCGCTGCCGCTCGTCGTCGTGGGCTCCGCGCCGTACTCCGACGCGTACACGGCGCGCATCCGGGCGCTCGCGGCCGGCGACCCGCGGGTGCGGCTGGTGGGCGGAGTCTGGGACCAGGACCTGCTCGACCAGCTCTACGGCAACGCCCTGACGTACCTGCACGGGCACTCCGTCGGCGGGACCAACCCGTCGCTCCTGCGGGCCATCGGCGCGGGTGCGGCCACGATCGCCTACGACGTGGACTTCAACCGCGAGGTGCTGCGGGCCGACGGGGAGTACTTCCGGACGCCCGCCGACGTCGCCGCGGCCGTGGTCCGCGCCGAGCGCGACACCGACGGCGAGCTGGCCCGGGGCAAACGGCTGCAGGGGCGGGCCGGCGAGTACGACTGGGACGAGGTCGCCGACGGGTACGAGCGCCTGGCCTACGCGCTGCACTCCCGATCCACCCCCGGGCCGCGCCGGACGGCGCGCCGGGGCACCCGACCCTCTGGAGCAGCGCGATGACCGAGACCTACGCCGAGACGCTGCGGCGGCTCGGCTCGGCGCAGAAGGGTGCCGCACGCAGCGCGCCCGCGTACTCGCGCTTCGTGAACCGCAAGCTCGGCCGGGTGCTCGCGGCGTGGGCGTACCAGCGCGGGCTCTCGCCCAACGCGGTGACCGGGATCAGCGCGCTCTTCACGTTCAGCGGCGTCGCGCTGCTGGCCCTGGTTCCGCCGTCGTGGACCGTGGGCGTCGTCGTGAGCGCCCTGCTCGTCCTGGGGTACGCGTGGGACTCCGCGGACGGTCAGGTCGCCCGCCTGACGGGGACGGGCAGCGCCGCCGGGGAGTGGCTCGACCACGTGGTCGACGCCACCAAGATCGCCGCACTGCCCCTCGCCCTGCTCGTGGGGAGCTACCGCTTCACCGACGTGTCCGACGGCTGGCTGCTGGTCCCGATCGCCAACGCGGTCGTCGGGTCGGCCCTGTTCTTCGCGATGATCCTCACGGAGCAGCTGCGCCGGGCGCACGGCGTCGTGTCGCAGGCGGCGACGGGCGGTCGCTCCCCGTGGCTGCGGTCCGTGCTCGTGATGCCGACGGACTACGGCCTCCTGTGCCTGAGCTTCCTGCTGTACGGCAGCACGGCGGCGTTCCTGTGGGTCTACGCCGCCCTGACCGCGTGCACCGCCGGCTACCTGGTCCTGGCCCTGCGCAAGTGGTTCGTCGAGGTGCGAGAGCTGTCGCGATCGCGCGTCCCGGCATGACGTCGACCGGCCGGACCGGTGTGGTCGTCGTGAACTACGGCTCGCACGAGCTGCTCGCGACGAACCTCGCCGCCACCGTGCGGTCCGAGCGGGGGCCGCGGGACGACCTGATCGTCGTGGTGGTGGACAGCTACCGGAGCGACGCCGAGCGCGACCAGGTGCGGGCGCTCGCGGCAGCCTCCGGGTGGGAGCTGGTGGCGCCGGCCACCAACGTGGGCTTCGGCGGCGGCGCGAACCTGGGCGTCGCGCGCGCCGTCGAGCTGGACGCCACGGCCGTCGTCGTGCTCAACCCGGATCTCGCGATCGCTGCCGGCGACCTCGACACCCTGGTGGACCGCGTCCGGCGTGAACCGGACGCGCTCGTGGCGCCGCGGATCGTGCGACCCGACGGGTCGCCGTACGCGCTCGGGACCACGGACCTGGTGCTGCACGACGGGACCATGCGCGCCAGCTCGCGCCGGCCGCCGGGGGCCGAGCCCGACTCGTACGAGGAGTGGCTGTCCGGGGCGTGCCTCGCCTTCGGCGCGGGCCTGTGGGCGCGGGTGGGCGGCTTCGACGAGGACTACTTCCTCTACTGGGAGGACGTCGACTTCTCCCACCGGGTCCTGCGGGCCGGCGGACGGCTGGTCGTCGAGCACGCGGCCACGGCCGTGCACGACGAGGGGGGCACCCAGGACAGGCGGAGCGCACGCGCCAAGTCGGAGACGTACTACTACTACAGCATCCGGAACCGGATGCTCTTCGCCGCCCGCTGGCTCGCCCCGCAGACCCGTCGGCGGTGGCTCCGCACGGCGCCGACGGCCGCCCGCGCGGTGATCCTGCAGGGCGGCCGACGCCAGCTGCTCACGTCTGTCGCGCCGTGGCGCGCCGGGTGGCGCGGGGTGCGCGACGGCATCCGCCTGGCGCGGGAGGCGGGTCAGCCGCGACGCGCCCGCAACGCGCGAACGTACGCGTCGCGATGAGCCGTGCCCACGGCGGCCCAGCCGCGCCGGGACAGGTCGGGCCGGTCGGAGCGCGGGAGCCGGGCGGCACGCACGGCGTCCTGGAGCTGGCGGCCCGACAGGTCCCCGTCGAACATGTGGATCCAGCCGGGGCCGACCTCCGCGGCGATGGCGGCGTTCGCGTCGTTCCTGGGCACCAGCACGGGACGGTCCAGCGAGAGGGCCAGCAGGATCGTGCTGGAGTTGTGCATGTGCCGGAACGGCAGCGCGACGAGCTCGCAGGACGTCACCACGCGCACGAGGTCCGCGTCGTCCAGGTAGCGCAGGTCGAACGTCACGGCGTCGTCGCCCGCCGCGGCCGCGCGCACGTCGCGCTCGAGCTCGGCCGTGGACGGCTTGCCCGCCACGACCAGCGAGAGGGTCTCGTCCTGCGCGTGCGCCTCTACGAACGCGGCGACCAGCCCTTCGACGTTCTTGTACCGGCGGACGAGCCCGGCGTAGCCGATGCGCCCCGCCTGCGCCTCCTCGTGCGCCGCGCCCGCGAACCAGTCGCGGTAGTGCCCGAGCAGGACGGTCACGGCCGGTGTGCCCGGGGGCAGCGGGGTGGTCTCGTTGAGCCCGATCCGCAGCGTCGTCCACCGGTCGACCAGGCGCAGGTACAGGTAGTCGAGGCGGGTCATCCCGGTGGGCAGCTCGAGGTTGTGGACCGTGCGGACGATCGGGACCCGGAACAGCCGGACGCGCGCCAGGAACGCGAACGCCAGCGCGCGCCGCACGATGCGGCGGGGACGCGTCCGACCGGAGAGCCTCGTCTCCGGCCAGTGCAGGTGGACGACGTCGTAGCCGCCCCGCAGCGCGCGACCGTAGGAGAAGAACAGCGGTTCGACCCCCGACGTGGACTCGAGTGCCCGGTGCAGCATGACGATGTAGGGGTTGGCGGTCGGCAGCAGCTTCTCGAACGGCTGGAGGACGCGGATCGGTCGATCGGGTGCCACGGGCTCCTCGAGAGCGGTGCGATGCGGACAGGGGGGTGGGCTCGTGGGTGACGCTAGCGTGCGCGGTCGACGCAGCGGGACGCCGCGAGCGGCTGAAAACGCCACCGACGGCACGGCCCCCGGTCGGGGCGCGGACCTCGTCGACGTCACGGTGGCCGTCCTGACCTTCCGCCGCAACGAGGAGCTCGCGACGCTCCTGCCGTTGCTCGTGCGGGAGATCGACGCGCTCGCCGCGACGCGCGAGCCGGGCTTCACGACGGAGGTCGTCGTCGTCGACAACGACCCGGCACGCGGTGCCGAGCACCTGGTCGGTGCCTTCCGCGCCGACCGCGTCCGGTACGCGGCCGAGCCGACGGCGGGGATCGCCGCGGCGCGCAACCGCGCGCTGAGCGAGGCGGGACGCTCCCGGCTCCTCGTGTTCATCGACGACGACGAGCGGCCGGTCGAGGGGTGGCTGACCCGGATCGTCGGCACGCACGGCGAGCTCGGTCCTGCGGCCGTCGCCGGACCGGTCCGCTCGCGGTTCGAGGGTGACCTCGACCCCTGGATCGAGGCGGGGGGCTTCTTCCGCCGGGTGCACAACGAGCACCTGCGCACGGGCGACCGGGTGCCCGCCGCAGCGACGAACAACCTGCTGCTCGACATGACGGTGGTGCGGCGCCACGGTCTCCGGTTCGACGAGTCGCTGGGCCTGTCGGGCGGCGAGGACACGCTCTTCACGCGCGCTCTCGTGGCGGCCGGAGGGACGATCGTGTGGTGCCGGGAGGCCGAGGTCATCGACGTCGTGCCCGCCGCCCGGATGACCCGACGGTTCGTCCTGAGCCGCGTCTACTCGCACTCGAACGTCTCGGTGGGCGCCCTGCTCCGGCTGGCCGGGAGCCCGGCGCGGCGGGGTGCCGTCCGTGCCCGGTACCTCGTGATCGGTTCCGGCCGGACCGTGCTCGGCGCGGCCCGTGCCGTGGCCGGTACCGTCGTCCGCCGTGCGGACCTCCAGGCCTCCGGCATGAGGCTCGTCGCGCGGGGCGCGGGGTCGATCGTCGCGGTCGCGGGCCGACGCACCGAGGAGTACCGCCGAGACCAGGGGTGATCCGGGTTCCGCCGGGCACCGGTGGGCCGGGACGAATGCGGGCGAGCCGGGCGAACCTCACCCGCTGCGCACCCCGTGCGGCCCGCGACCGGCGGATATCGTCGGGAGCCACCCCCCGTGCCGTGCCCGTCGACAGGACTGCCCGATGACGACCGATCTCAACCGCACGGCGTCAGCCACGCGGCAGGTCGGGTCCACCGCCGTGGCGAAGGTGCTCGTCATGGGCGTCACGGGCGTCGCCGGGATCGTGACGAGCCGGTTGATCATCGAGCACTACGGCGTCGACGCCTTCGCCCAGTACGGGTTGCTCACGGCGCTGTCGTCGCTGCTCCCGTTCGCGGACCTCGGCATCGCGGCCGTCCTGATCAACGTGGTGGCCTCGTCGGCGAACGCCCGGACCGACCCGGAGGTGCGCCGGACGATCACGTCGGCCCTGCGCATCCTGCTCGTCTCCGCCTCGGTGATCGCCGGTGTGAGCCTGCTCATCGGTGCGCTGGGCCTGTGGCCGACGTTGCTGGGCGACGGGCTGGTCCCCGGGGACGGGAGCCGCGCGGCGACGCTGAGCATGGTGGTGTTCGCCCTCGCGCTCCCGCTCGCGGTCGGTCAGCGGCTGCTGGTGGCGTCCGGGCAGGCGGCCAAGGCCACCGTGATCAGCGGCCTCGGCTCGCCGATCGTCCTCGGCGTGGTGGCGCTGGCGGTGGCGCTCACCTGGTCGATCGGTCCGTACGTCGCCGTCGTCTCGTACGCCGCGAACGCCGTGGTGGCCGTCGTGTGCCTCGTGGTCGCCGCCCGCATGCTGTCGCCCCAGGTGGTGGCGGCGGCGAAGGACGTCCCCCGCCTGCGGTCGGTGCGCGGGGTCAGCGTCATCCACGTCGCGGGCCCGATGCTGGTGCAGATGGTCGCGCTGCCCATCGCGATGCAGACCGACCGGCTGCTGCTCAGCCACCTCGCCCCGACCGCCGAGCTCGCCCAGTACAACTTCGGGGCGCAGATGTTCGGGCTGATCAACGCCACGGTCGGCGCGGCGGGCGTCGCGCTGTGGCCCATCTACGCGCGGGCGCGCGCCAACGACCAGGTGCGCAGCCCGCTACGGCCGACGCTCGTCTTCGGCGGGGTAGCGCTCGGCCTCGGCCTCCTGCTCTGGCTCGTCCTGCCGATCGCCACCGAGGTCGTGACGCAGGGCAAGATCACGCTCACCTGGCCGCTCGTGGCGAGCTTCGTGCTGTTCGTGACGTTCCAGGCGCTCAAGTTCCCGTCGGGCATGTACATGACGGACGCCCGCGGCCTGCGGTTCCAGGTCCTGCCCATCCTGCTCATGGTCCCGCTCAACCTGGCCCTGTCGTGGCTGCTCATCGCGCCGCTGGGCGCGGCCGGGCCGGTGCTGGGGTCGACGGTCGCCGTGCTGCTGTGCCAGGTGCTGCCCAACGCCTGGTACGTGCGGCGCGACCTGGGACGGCGGCGCCTGGCGGCTGCTGCTCAGCTGCCCTGACGGCCCGTCCCGGGTCGCACGGCCTGCGCGTACCACCCGTCGACGAGGGCGGGCAGCCGGTCCGCCGACCAGGAGTCGTGGGGGGTGCCGGGCTCGGCCAGTGCGCGGACCAGCTCACGCGCGAGGTTGCCCACGAGGTCACCGTCGAGGTCGACGACGCGCGCGTTCCTGCCGGCCAGCACCGGCGGTCCACCCAGCGGCAGGCACACGACAGGACAGCCGAGCGCGCTCGCCTCGGCGGCCACCCACCCGGCCTGGTCGTGCATGGACGGGAAGAGCATGGCGTCCGCGCCGGCGAACGCCGCGAGCACCTCGTCGCGCGGCCGGTGGCCGAGGAAACGGACGCGGTCGGTCACCCCTCGTCGTGCCGCCCGCCGCCGCAGCGCCGCCAGCTCGTACCCGGTGCCGTAGACGTCGAGCCGCCAGGTGGAGACCTCGGGGCGGGCCAGCGCGTCGATCGCGAGGCGTCCGCCCTTCCAGGCCAGGAGCCGGGCGGCGAAGACCGCCACCGGGCCGGTGTGCGGCTCGTCGCGCACGGGTGCCGGGAGCCGGCCGAACGCGGCGTTCGGGTGCACGGTCACGGGGGCGTGGGGACCGAACCGCTCCGCCACGTCGGGGTTCTGCGCCACGACGAGGGCCGCCCGGCGGGCCGCGCGGTCGCCCCAGATCCGCCGCGGCACGCCGCTCGCGACGACGCGGACGAGCTCCGTCGCGGTGCCGCGCACGCCGAGCCAGGGCGCGAGCCTGCGGACGGGCAGGCGTGACGCGCCCCCGACCGGACCCCAGACCAGGGCGGGCCCCGCGATCTGCGCGGCGCCGCACGGCAGCCAGTCGTTGGCGAACGTCACGTGGTGGACCACGTCGAAGCGCAGCTCGTCGTGGAGCGTGCGGCCGAGTCGGGCGAACGCCCGCTGCCACGCCGCGTAGTACCAGTAGACGTCCCAGGACCGGCGCTTGAGCGCCCTGATCCGGTCGGGGAGGTCGAGGTACCGGACCCGGAGCCGCGCCGCCAGCTCGGGGTCGTCCGCGAGGGCCGCCTCGACCGCCGTCCGGAACCGTGGCCGGGTGACCACCCAGACGTCGTGGTGCCGGGCGGCCGCCACGGCGAACGCCCAGCCCGCACCGGCCTCGGGCTCCTCGAGCGGACCGCACGCGTAGGCGCTGACCAGGACGCGCAGGCGTCCCTGTGCGTCGGCCGCGCTCACCGCGTCGCCTGCCGCCGCGCTCACCGCGTCGCCTGCCGCCGCGCTCACCGCGTCGCCTGCCGCCGCGCTCACCGCGTCGCCTGCCGCCGCGCGGCGGTGCGTCCCAGCACCTGGGCGATCTGCTCGCGGTACCGGCCCGCGCCGAACCGGTCCCGCGCGGACGCCAGGCCCGCGGCCGCGAGCGCGGCAGCCCTGTCCGGGTCGTCGTAGAGCTCCCGGAGCCGGCCCGCCAGCGCGGGGGCGTCGTCCACCGGCGCGAGCAGGCCGGTCCCGTCCGTGACGATCTCGGTCAGGCCCTGCACGGCGGAGGCGACGACGGGGCGTTCGGCCAGCATGGCCTCGACGGCGACGTTCCCGAACGGCTCGGCCCGCGACGGCACGACCACCGCGTGCGCCTCGCCGAGCGGTACCCAGACGGGGTTGACGTAGCCGTGGAACCGGACGGCTCCCCGCAGATCGGCCTCGTCGGCGCGTCGCCGCAGCTGGTCCTCGAACCACTCGTAGCCCGGGAAGACGTCACCGAACAGGTCGAGCACGGCGTCGGCGCCGCCGGCGCGCAGCAGGGCCACCGCCTCGAGCGCCACGTCGGTGCCCTTGCGGGGCGACAGGCGCCCCACCAGGGCGATGCGGAACGGCTGACCGGGACGGCGACGTGCCGCGGGCAGGGGGTCGGGCGGCCCTTCCATGCCGTTGTAGACGAGCTCCGTGCGACGGGCGAGAGCCGGGAGCACCTGCGTCAGGGCGCGGCGGGCCGCGGCGGAGTTGACCACCACGCGGTGGGCGAGCAGGAGGGGCGCGGCGAGCAGCGCCCGGACCGGCCACGGCTGCGCCTCCTCCGCCTCGTGCACGTGGCAGACGACCTGCCGGCGGGCCAGCCGGGCGGCCAGGACCCACACCGGCTCGGTCAGCGTGTTCACCCACACCGCGGCGGCCCCCGAGGCGACGACGTCCCGGCGGATCGTCCACAGCGCCCGCACGGTCGCCACGACGAGCCCGGGCAGACGCCGGGGCGCGAGCAGGGACTTGCTCAGCACGGGGAACTCCGTGATGCGGACGTCGGCGCCACGGGCGAGGAGGTGCGCGACGAGCGGGCCGGTGCGGGGGAGCGTGACGGTCACGGCCCAGCCCGCGTCGCGGAACCCCTCGATCGACGCCAGGAGCTGCAGGTCGGAGCCGTACAGGTCGGGTGACGGGTGAGCGACGATCACGAGGGGTTTCCCGGGCGGCATGGGTCGATTAAACCGGTGGCCCACGGCCTGTGCCGCGACGGCGGTCGAGTTCACCCGCGCCCGGCTCGTCCGTGTCTGCGTCGGTCGGCCTATGCTGCCCGGACCCGGGCAGTGCGCCGGTGTGGAGCGGGACAGGCGGGGGATCCGATGAGCACCGACACGGCACCGAGCTGGTGGCGCAACCGGACCTGGCAGTGGGTCGCGGTGGCCGTCGCGGTCGTCGGGGTGGTCCTCGCGGTGGTCCTGACCCGTCCTGCGTCCGGTTCCCCGACCGACGCGGCGACCGGCCCGGCGCCCTCCGCGACCACGAGCCCGAGCGCCGGCGCCTCGCCGACCGGCGCGGTGTCGGCCGACCCGGGCGCCGCCCCGTCGGCCCCGGTCACCGCCGAACCGCAGCCGGCCGTCCCCGAGCCGCTCCCGACCGCCGTCCTGCCGCTTGACTCCCAGGCCGAGGCGGCCACGGGTGTCGCCATCCGCGTGGCCCAGCTCGAGTCCGTCGAGGGCGAGGCCGTCCAGGCGGGCGACGTCGGCGGGCCCGCGCTGCGGGTCACGGTCGAGGTCACCAACACCACGACGAGCGAGGCCGACCTGTCCGCAGCGGTGGTCAACCTCTACCACGGCGCCGAGCTGACGCCGGCGTCGCCTCTCCTGAGGCCCGGCGGGCGCACGCTGCCCGGCTCCGTCGGCGCCGGACAGGCCGTCACGGGCGTGTACCTGTTCTCGGTCCCGGCGGCGGCGCGCGAGCAGGTCCGGGTCGAGGTCGACGCGCAGCTGGGCGGCCCCGTCGTCGCGTTCGAGGGCCCCGCGCCCCGCTGACCCAGGGCGCCCGGGGGCCGGTTTCACCCGCATGCCGCACGGGTTCACCCGCCGAACGGCTCCGGCTGCGACCGGTACACCCGTAATGTCCGAAAAGTCATACAGTGTGCCACCGCTCCCGCCCCCCGTCCGGTGTCGGCGACCGCTGTCGGAGACGTCTCGATCGAGGACATCATGGGCATCGTCACCACTGCACTCCGCCGCGGCGCCGTCGCGTCGGTGGCTGCCGCCTCCCTCGTCGTGAGCGGCCTGGTGGCTGGCGTCGGTGCCGCGCCCGCGGCCGCGGCGAGCGACCCGACGCTGCCGATCACGGTGAGCGCCGACGCCCTGCCCACGGTCCAGATCGACGGTGTGGTCTGGCGGCAGCTGGTCGTCGGGAACACCGTGTACGTCGCCGGCAAGTTCTCGTTCGCGCGCCCGGCCGGTTCCGCCGCCGGGACCAACCAGACGGCGCGCAACAACATGCTGGCCTACGACCTGACGACCGGCGCCCTGATCACCAGCTTCGCCCCGTCGTTCAACGCCCAGGTCAAGGACCTGGCCGTCTCCGCGGACGGCAGGACGCTCTACGCGGGGGGTTCCTTCACGACCGTCAACGGGCAGACCCGCAACCGGGTCGCCGCGCTGGACATCCCGAGCGGCACGCTCAAGAGCTGGGCGCCCTCGGTGAACGCCGCGGTGCAGGGTCTGGCGGTGCACGGGTCGAAGGTCTACCTGGGCGGCGTGTTCACCACCGTCGGCGGGCAGGCGCGTCCTCGCGTCGCGGCCGTGGACGCGTCCTCGGGCGCCGTCCAGCCGTTCGTCGCGGCGGTCGACGACAACCAGGTCAATGCCGTGGTCGTCGCGCCCGACGGCCTGTCCGTGGTCATCGCCGGGAACTTCACCACGGTCGGCGGGGCCTCTAGCCCTGGGTACGGACTCGCGCGGCTCGACGCGGCGTCGGGCGCGTCGCTGCCCCTGCCGGTCAACTCGGAGATCCGCAACGGCGGCCCCAGCTCGGCCATCGGGAGCCTGTCCACCAACGGCACCTACTTCTACGGGACGGGCTGGCACTACGGCGACGGCGGCAACTCGGAGGGCACGTTCGCCGCCTCGTGGGCCACCGGAGAGCTGGTGTGGCTCGAGGACTGCCACGGCGACACCTACTCCGCGGCTCCGGTGGGCGACGTCGTCTACCTCGCGAGCCACAAGCACTACTGCGGCAACAGCGGCGGCTTCCCGCAGAACGAGCCGTGGACGTTCCAGCACGGCACGGCCGTCACGAACGACGTGCGCGGCACGAACACCGCCGACATCTACGGCTACGAGGACCACCCCGGGACCCCGCGCCCGGAGTTCCTCGAGTGGTACCCGACCTTCACACCCGGCAACGCGACCGGCGCCAACCAGGGCCCCTGGACCGTCGCCGGCAACTCGAGCTACGTGCTCTTCGGCGGCGAGTTCATGGGCGTCAACGGCAAGGCGCAGCAGGGCCTCGTCCGGTTCGCGAACCGCTCGATCGCCCCGAAGAAGGTCGGTCCGGCCAACAAGGGGCCGTTCTTCGGTCTGAGCGTGCTGTCGTACCGCAGCGGCCAGGTCCGACTGAGCTGGCCCGGCAACCCGGACAAGGACGACGACACGGTGGTCTACGACGTGTACCGGCAGTCGACCGCCACCGCACCGATCTACAGCCGGACGATCAGCGCGCCGTTCTGGAAGCAGCCCCGCACGACCTTCACGGACACGACCCAGGCGCCCGGCTCGGCGCAGCGGTACAAGGTCGTCGCCACCGACCCCGACGGCAACAGGGCCGAGTCGGACTGGATGAACGTGACGGTGAGCTCCGAGGAGCTGAGCCCGTACGCGCAGGGCGTCCTCGACGACGCGGCCACCTCGTTCTGGCGGCTGGGTGAGGCGTCCGGCACGACGGCGTTCGACTGGGCGGGCACCGACGACCTGACGACCGGTGCCGGCGTCACACGTGGTGCTGCCGGTGCGATCGACGGCGACCCGAACACGGCGTCGACCTTCAGCGGCACCTCCACGGGGTCGGGCGCGACGGCGACACCGGTCGCGGCGCCCAACACGTTCACCGCGGAGGCGTGGATCAAGACGACCACGACGTCCGGCGGGAAGATCATCGGTTTCGCCAGCTCCAGGACGGGCAACTCCGGGTCCTACGACCGGCACGTCTACATGGCGAACAACGGCCGGATCGTCTTCGGTGCGTACACCGGACAGACCCGCACGGTGACCTCCACGACCTCGTACAACGACGGTGCCTGGCACCACGTGGTGGCGACCCTCGGCGCCAACGGCATGCAGCTGTACGTCGACGGCAAGCGCGTCGCCCAGCGCGGCGACACGACGAGCGGCCAGGACTACCAGGGGTACTGGCGGGTCGGTGGCGACAACCTCGGCGGCTGGCCGAGCCAGCCCACGAGCGCGTACTTCTCGGGCGCCATCGACGACGTCGCGGTCTACCCGTCGGTGCTGTCCACCCAGCAGATCCGCGAGCACTACACGGACTCCGGGCGCACGGTCGACCTCCCGCCGGCGCCCGCCGACGCCTACGGCAAGGCCGTCTACGACGCCGAGCCCGACCTGTACTGGCGGTTCAACGAGTCGTCGGGCTCCACGGTCAACGACGCCGGCCCCGGCGGCAACGGCGGCACGCTCACCGGCTCGTTCACGCGGCAGTCGACGGGGGCCCTCACCGGCGTCGCCGGCAACCGTTCGGTGACGTTCGGCAGCGCGGGCGGCCACGCGTACAGCACGGCCGCGTTCACGAACCCGGCCGGCTACACGCTCGAGGGGTGGTTCTCCACCACGAGCACGCGCGGCGGCAAGGTCGTGGGCTTCGGCGGCTCCCAGACGGGGGAGTCGGGCAGCTACGACCGCCACGTCTACATGGAGGACGACGGTCAGCTGGTGTTCGGCACGTGGACCGGCGTGACCAACACGGTGACGACACCGGCGTCCTACAACGACGGCAGCTGGCACCACGTCATGGCGACGCAGGGTGCCGACGGCATGGCGTTGTACCTCGACGGCCAGCTCGTCGGGACGAACCCGGCGACCGGCGCCCAGGACTACGCCGGCTACTGGCGGGTCGGCGGCGACACGACGTGGGGCTCCACCTCGCCCTACCTCGCCGGCCGCTACGACGAGTTCGCGGTCTACTCCCGCGCGCTGAGCGCGAACGACGCGCTCCTGCACCACGGCCTCGGGTCGGACGGCGTCGCGCCGAACCTGCCGCCGACGTCGACGTTCACGGCCCAGGTGGCCGGGCGGTCGCTGACGGTCGACGGCGCGGCCTCCGCCGACTCGGACGGTTCCGTCCAGGACTACGCGTGGGACTTCGGTGACGGCGCGACGGCCACGACGCCGACCGCCCAGCACGCCTACCCGCGTGCCGGCACGTACGTGGTGACCCTGACCGTCACGGACGACGGCGGCGCGACCGGCGTGTCCCAGCAGTCGGTGACGGTGGTGAACGCCCCGCCGTCGGCGGCGTTCATGGTGACCGGACAGCAGTTCCTCGAGGTCACGCTGGACGGGTCCGCGTCGAGCGACCCGGACGGCGACCTCGTCGACGCCACGTGGGACTTCGGTGACGGCACGACGGGCACCGGGACCACCACCCAGCACACGTTCGCCGCCGGGGGGACCTACCCGGTCACCCTCAGCGTCACGGACGACGACGGCGCCACCCGCTCGGTCACGCACGACGTGGTCGTCGCGCCGAACAAGGCTCCCGTGGCGGCGTTCACGTCGACCGTCTCGGCGCTCACCGTCCAGGTCGACGGCACGTCGTCCAGCGACCCCGACGGAGCCGTCGCGTCCTACGCCTGGACGTTCGGTGACGCGGGGACGGCCACGACACCGACCGCCGTGCACACCTTCGACGCACCCGGCACCTACCCGGTCACCCTCACGGTGACCGACCCGCAGGGCCTGCAGGACTCGGTGACCCGGTCGGTCACGGTCACCACGAACGAGGCGCCGGTCGCGGTGATCACCCCGACCGTCGCGGACCTGTCGATCAACGTGGCGTCCGCGGGGTCGGCCGACCCCGACGGCTCGATCGTCGCGTACCTGTGGGAGTTCGGCGACGGGGCGACGGCGACCACCGCGTCGGCCCAGCACACCTACGCCGCACCCGGGACCTACCCCGTCACGCTCACCGTGACGGACAACCTCGGTGCGACGGGCACGTCGTCGGTGCCGGTCGAGGTCACGGCGCCCGTCGTGTTCGCGACCGACTACTTCTCCCGCACCGCGGCCACGGGCTGGGGCACCGCCGACGTCGGCGGCGCCTGGACCCTGTCCGGAGCGGCCTCGCAGTACCGCGTGGCCGGCGGGGTCGGTGTCGCGTCCCTGAACACGGCCGGCGTGGCGCCGCGCGGCCAGCTGCGGACGGTCAGCGCGGCGGACATTGACGTGACGGCCCAGGTGTCCCTGGACAAGCTGGGCAACGGAGGCGGCACGTACGTCTCCCTGACCAGCCGGGCCAGCGGCTGGGGGAGCCTCTACCGCGAGAAGATCTGGGTGCGGTCCGTCGGCACGGTCGCGCTGTCCCTCACGCGCCAGACGACCACCGAGGCGGTCCTCGCGCAGGTGAACGTGCCCGGGCTGACCCTCACGCCGGGGGCCGTGCTCCGGACGCGGTTCCAGACGCAGGGCTCCAACCCCACCACCCTGCGTGCCCGGGTGTGGCTCGACGGGACGGCGGAGCCGACGACCTGGCAGGTCACGTCCACCGACTCCACCGCGGAGCTGCAGGACGCCGGTGCGATCGGGATCGACACCAGCCTGTCCGGCTCGGCGACGAACGCCCCCGTGGTGATCTCGCTGGACAACCTCTACGCGGGCCGCATCGGCGCCGCCGGACCGGCGAACCAGGCACCGCAGGCCGCGTTCACCGCGGCGGCCACGGACCTGCAGGTCTCCGTGGACGGATCGGCGTCCCACGACCCCGACGGGGCGATCGCCTCGTACGCGTGGGACTTCGACGGCGTCGCCAAGACCGGCAGCACCGCGAGCCACACGTTCGCGGCGACCGGCACCTATCCCGTGCGGCTGACGGTCACCGACAACCAGGGGGCGACGGCGACCGTCACGCAGCAGGTCAGCGTCACGGCGCCGCCGGCGGCCAACCAGCTCCCGGTGGCGGCCTTCACGCAGACCACCACGGACCTGACGGTCGCGGTCGACGGCTCGTCGTCGAGCGACCCCGATGGGTCGGTCGTCTCGTACGCCTGGGACTTCGCGGGCACGCCGGCGACCGGGGTGACCGCGGCGCACACGTTCCCGGACACGGGCACCTACCCGGTCACCCTCACGGTGACGGACGACCGTGGGGGCACCGCGACGACGACGCAGCAGATCAGCGTGGTCGCGCCGCCCCTGCCGGGGGAGGTCGTCCTGGCCGAGGACACGTTCGCGCGGACGCTCGCCACGGGCTGGGGCACCGCCACGACGGGTGGAGCGTGGACCCTGTACGGCGGCGCGTCCCAGTACGGCGTCAACCCGGGCGTGGGGCTGTTCCGGCTCAACGCGGCGGGTGCCCTGCCCCGGGTACAGCTGCAGGGCGTGTCCGCGACCGACATCGACATGAGCTCGCGGTTCTCGCTCGACAAGCTCGGCAGCGGCGGCGGGACCTTCTACTCGCTCACCGGCCGCACCGCCGGGTGGGGCAGCATGTACCGCGGCAAGGTCTGGGTGAAGTCCACCGGGGTCGTGAACCTCGCGCTCACCCGGATCGCGGGTGGTACCGAGGCCACGCTCGCCCAGGTGAACCTGGCGGACCCGACCCTCGTCGCGGGGGACGTGCTCAACGCGCGGCTCCAGGCCGTCGGCTCGAACCCGACCACCCTGCGGCTGCGGGTCTGGAAGGACGGCACGACGGAGCCGACGACGTGGCAGGTGAGCGCGACGGACTCCACGGCCGAGCTCCAGGACGCCGGCGGTGTCGGCATCGACACCAACCTCAGCGGCTCCGCGACCAACGCGCCGCTGGCCATCCAGGTCCAGAAGTTCAAGGTGATCGTGCCGGTGCCGTAGGCGACCGGTGACGACGAGGGCGCCCGGGCTCGTCTCCCCGGCGCCCTCGTCGCGTCACGGCCCGAACATCCACTCCTCGGCGGCCGAGCGGCCGTCGCGGTCGGGCAGGTCGGCCAGCACCGCCTCGCGGTCACGCGGCCGCAGGAGGGCGGCGCCGAGCGCGGCGGCCAGCCCGGCGGCGCCCGTGCTGCTGGGGGCGACGTGGTGCCCGTGCGCGAGGAGCCACTCGGCGAGGCCGGTCTGCTCGGAGGTGACCACCGTGCACCCGTGCTGCAGGCCCTCCACGATCGGCAGACCGACCTGCTCCCGCCAGGTCGCCGACGGGCGGGACGGCAGGACGAGGACCGACGACCGTCGCAGGACGGCGTGGATGGTGGGTCGCGGGGGGTCCTCGACCAGCTCGACGTGGTCGTCGGCGGCCGCGAGCTCGCGCGCCTGCGCGGCAAGCTCACCCATCCCGACGAGGGTGAGCGTGGCGCCGGGTACTGCGGACGAGACGGCGGGCCAGGCCTCGAGCAGCTCGACGAATCCCTTGCGCGTGGCGAACGCGCCCAGGAACAGCAGCGACAGCGGGCGGGGCGGCTCGCCCTGCGCGCAGGTGCAGGCCGCGGGGAGCGCGGGCACCAGCATCCGACGCTGCCGGCGCGGCGTGCGCCGGTACAGGTCGCCGTACAGGTCCTCGGCCGCCGAGGTGCCGAAGGCGATCCGGTCCACCCGGGAGTGCACCCAGCGCGACAGGCCGATGCTCAGGGCGCGGCCGGCGCGGCCGCGCAACCCGTGCGCCTGCCACTCGCGGCGCGGGTCGCTGTTGGCGATCGCGTAGCAGACGACACGGGGGCGCACGCCGCGGCGCCCCAGGCTCCGCACCTCCACGGCGGCCAGCGCAAGCGCTGCCCGGCGGACGCCCGGGAGGTACGCCGGCTCGGTGAGCTCCAGGACCTGCGGGGGAGCACCGGCCAGCAGTCGGGCGGCCTCGCGGTCGGAGGCCTGGCGGGCGTCCACGCCCGCTGCCGTCGACTCGTCGAAGTCGTAGCGGCGGCGGGCGTAGAGCACCGTGACGTGCGGGCTCCCGGTCGCGCGCTCGAGATGAGCCGTCCGGGCCTGGTGGTAGAGCTTGACGTGCGACGCGAGGGGACGGGTGCCGACCGCCGCCGGGGCGTCGTCAGGACGTGGCAACGACGTTCTCCGCACCGGTCGAGGCGCCCTTGGCGGGCCTCTTGCCGGTCCGCGCACCGTCGGCGGGGCGCTCGAGGGCGGGTGCGCTCTGCTCGTCCGGTGCCCGCTCGTCGGGTGCCTGCTCGTCGGGTGCCTGCTCGACCGCCACCTGCTCGTCGACCACGTGCTCGTCGACCACGAGCTGGTCCGCCGCGGGCTCCGCCGCCGGCGTCGTGGCGTCGCCGGCCGGCGCCTCGGGCGCGTGCTCGCCACCCGCGGCAGGCGTCGCCGCCTCGGTCGCCTCGGCCGTGCCGTCGTCGGACGTGCGCGCGTCCCGCCCGGCGGACGTCGGCTCGCCGCCGACGCCGCGGGCCGAGGGGGGAACCGGTGTGCCTGCGGCGGGTCGGTGGCGGCCGCGCCGCCGCTGCTTCAGGGGGCCCACGTCGTAGCCGTACGACGACGGGCTCTCGGCACCGCGGGTGCCCGTCGCCACGACGCCGAGGATGCGCGCGCCGACGGCCTCGACCGACTCGAGCGCCGCCCGCACCTGCTGCCGGCGGACCTGGCGCAGCCCGATCACCATGAGCACGCCGTCGGTCGCGCGGCCGACGACCGACGCGTCGACCACCGGCAGCACCGGCGGGGTGTCGAAGACGACGAGGTCGTAGCTGGCGGCCGCGGCCGCGATCAGGTCCCGCATGGCGTCGGAGTCGAGCAGCTGGCTCGGGTTCGGCGGGACCTCGCCGGTCGTCAGGACGTGCAGGTTGGTGCGCCCCCACGTCTGCACGACCTCGTCGAGGGTCGCCCGCCCGATCAGCACCGTCGTCAGCCCGGCGGCCGACTCGATGTGGAGGGCGTCCGCGACCGCCGGTCGACGCAGGTCGGCGTCGACCAGGAGGACGGAGGCGCCCTTCTCGGCGGCCGCCAGCGCCAGGTTGATCGCCGTCGAGGTCTTGCCCTCGTGCGCCGTCGCCGAGGTCACCACGATGGAGCGGAGCTGGTGCACCGTGTCGAGGTACTGCAGGTTGGTCTGGACCCGCCGGAAGCCCTCGGCACGCACGGAGCGGGGATCGTCGAGGACCGTCGTCCGGGCCCGCCTGCCATCACGGATCCAGTGCACGGCACCGAGGATCGGGTAGCGCGTGAGCTTCGCGACGTCGGCCGACGTGCGGACCCTGGTGTCGAGCGCGGCCGCGGCGAGGGCGAAGGCCAGGCCGAGCGCGAAGCCCGCGGCGACGCCGGCCGCCAGCAGGACGCGCTTGTTCGGCGCGAACGGGTAGGACGGGGTCGCCGCCGGCGAGACGGTGGACAGCGAGATCGCCTCCTCGCCGTCGGGCGCGTTCGACGAGAGGTCGCCGACCTTCACGGCGAGCTGCGCACCCACGGCGTCGGCCACGGCGGCCGCACGGCTCGGGTCCGGGTCGGTCACCGAGATCTCGATGATGAAGGTGTTGAGCGGGCTCGACGCGCTCACGGAGCGGCCGAGGGAACCGGCGCTGACGTCGAGGTCCAGCTCGTCGATGACGGGCTGGAGCACCACGGGCATGCTCGCGAGCTGGACGAACGACTCGATGGAGTTCTGGACGAACGTCGAGCCCTGGACCAGCTCTCCGGCCGTCTGCCCGCCGTTGAGCGAGACGTAGACCTTGGTGCTCGCCTTGTACATGGGCGTCAGGCTCTGCGCGTAGAGGAATCCGAGCACGCCGCCGATGGCAGTGAGCGCGACGATCACCGCCCAGCGCTTGCGCAGGGCAAGGATGTAGTCACGCAGGTCCATCTGCGGCAGCTCCGTTCGTCGTGCCGGGTTTGGTCATGATCCCACGGCGTAAATCCCCCGGTGGGTCCGGGAGCGGGTCAAGTTCGGCGGCGCGACCCGGCGGTGCCGTCGGCCGCCTCGTCAGGAGCAGGCCGAGGCACAGCATCGCGATGGGGGCCGAGCTGAGGGTGGGGCTGAAGCACAGGTTCCACAGCGTCAGGAGGGCGGCGAAGAGCATGACGGCGGGGGCGGCCCGCGCGGTGATGCCCGTGACGATCCCGCGTACGACGACGACGAACAGGGTGAGCGCGAGGACCAGGCCGGGCAGGCCGAGCCACGCCCACAGCTCCCCGATGCCCGAGTGCAGCACGAAGCTGCTGCCGAACAGGTAGGTCTCGACGTAGTTGTTGTCCGGGTCGTAGTTGATCCCGACCATGCCGGTCTTGGCGACCTGGATCTCGGCAGCGTTGGGCACGACCCCGAGGCCGAAGCCCGCGGGGAACTCGCGCAGCAGGGCGGCAGCCGCGGCGAGCTCCGGACGCCCCCCGACCACCAGGTTGCCCGACTGGTGGAGCTGCAGCAGTGTGCGTTCCCGGGCGGCCTCGCCCAGCAGACCTTCGAGGATCACGGCCTGCCCGAGCGAGTACGCCGCGTAGGCCAGGCCCGCCAGCATCACCGTCGCGCGCGCGGCGGCCACGCCGTGCGACCGCGGCGGCCTGCGCAGCTGCCACGCCATCATGACCGCGACCAGCACGAGGATCGCTGCGGGGGACCGACCCCCGGCGGCGACCGACGCGGCGGCCAGCAGGACGGCCACGACGACCTCGG